>NZ_CVRU01000135.1 GCF_001261715.1 Dysgonomonas sp. HGC4
TCTAGAATAGTTTTTTTTATAAAAAAAAATTGACATTTAATATTCAAAAAAGAAAATATTTATACAATAATAAACCTAACTTAGAATTTGAAATATATAGACATCATAAATATACAAATGAAACACATTGATGTTAACTATACACAAAAACAACTCTAAATAATATTAGAAATAATCTCAGACAAACCAAAATCATTGGTAAAACTCTATATAAAATAGTGTCTAAAAATTGAAGTTATTTTTATGCTAAATTCTTTTTATCTTTGAATATAAATGAAGAAAAGAACTACTAAATGATCACACTCATTCTTTCCGGTGGATTAGGTAATCAGATGTTTGAATATGCTGCGGGAAGAGCTTTATCTCTTCGCCACAGGACAGACTTACATATTGATTTATACATACTTAACAAGAAAACAAAAGCAACTATTAGAAACTATGAGCTTACTGTTTTCAACATCAAAGCGCCTATAAAAAAGTCCGTCCTCAACAAAATAGTGGTAAAAGGATTCGGATTTTTAAAATCAAGCAGTCTTGGACGCACCTTCCTTAATAATATTGGAATATTTCGGGATGAAAAGGCACAATATTATGATTCTCATTTTGATGATCTATCGGAGAATACGACACTTTTCGGTTATTTTCAGAATGAAAACTATTTTAAAGGTATCTCTAAGCAATTAAGAATAGATTTCACATTCAAAGCTCCCTTAAAAGAGCAAAACGATGAAATTCGGAGCGTAATAGAGCAGAATACGTCCGTATCCATCCATATAAGACGTGGAGATTACTCAAATTCAAATTCGAACCTGCCTATTTTAGATATATCGTATTACAAGAAAGCCATCGAACACATAGCTTCTCAGATAAGCAACCCTTACTTCTTCATTTTTTCGGATGGTATTGATTGGGTTAAAGAAAATTTAGATCTATCAGAATTCAATCACCAGTTTATTGACTGGAACAAAAATGAGAATAGCTATATAGACATGCAATTGATGAGCATATGTAAACACAACATTATTGCAAACAGTTCTTTCAGTTGGTGGGGAGCATGGCTGAACGACAATCCAAATAAATTGGTAATAGCGCCCAACAAATGGTACAAAGGAGACAACGGAAAATATCCTGATGGATTTTTACCTAAAGAATGGATTACTCTATAAAGTACGGTAAACCTTTTTAGTATATTTGTAAATATCTGGATAAACAAAAAGAGTCAAGATTAAAAGGAATAATAAATCTGCACAGTAACAATAGATGATAAAGTTGTCAGTCATAATGCCCGTTTTTAACGCAGAAAAATATCTGCGGGAAGCTATTGACAGTATAATCAATCAGAACTATACTGACTGGGAATTAATCATAATTAACGACGGCTCAGTGGACTGTAGCGAAAATATTATTGAATCTTACACACATACGCGACTTAGGTACTACAAAAATGATCAAAATATAGGCTTAATAGCAACCTTGAACAGGGGAATAGATCTTTGTAACGGAGAATACATCGCCCGAATGGATGCGGATGATATCGCAGAAAAGGATCGATTTAGAATTCAAATCGCATTTTTGGAGAAAAATAGAGAATATGCACTCTGTGGTTCAGATGCCAAAATAATCGATAAGAATAATGTAGAGACAGGAAAAATTCTGAATCTTCAAACAAATGATTATTTACAAATAAATTTACTGTTCTCGGTTCCCTTTATACACCCTAGCATAACAATTAGGAGTGAGATATTAAAAAACAACTATTTTGATTCAAATTTTAAACATGCCGAAGATTATGAACTTTGGTGCAGAATTGCCAATAAGCATAAAGTTGCTAACATTAGCAATTTCTTATTACGATATCGCTGGCACAGCAGCAACGTATCGGTAATTAATGCGGAAAAGCAAGAAGAAATTAAAGATCGAATAATTTGCAGAGAACTAAACAACATCAATTTACAACCATCGGAAAAAGAATTATATCTGCATAAAGTAACATTCTTACAATTCGATTCAAAATCTGCAATAAAGAAAGAAGCCTTTCATAATTATAATGAACTTGATTCTTGGTTTCAAAAAATAATAACTGCAAATCGAGATTTCCAAAGATACAACGAAGCGGCACTTATTTCATTTTTATGGAGTAGGTGGATTGTACTTTGCGTATCACAGAAAAATTACAAGAAAATTTTCAATCCCAAATTCTCTTCTTACAAATTACCTATTCTATCCAGAACTTTTAAGCTTCTCTTATTTTTAAGAAAGAAAACTAAGTTGTAGACTTTTATATAAGCTTCTATCATTTACAAAAAAAGTGTGCAATATTATTCATATTACACACCTTATATATTTCCTCAGAAAAAAAACACGCTTAATTGAATTCTTTCAAAAGAGCTAACATTTCATCATCAACTTGTCCGAAAATAGAAACACCAGCAGCTCCATTATCTAAAGCATATCTGATACCATCACGCAAATCGTCTTTATCTTTAAAATCGGGAACAAATAATCCAGCATAAAGAGGAAAACGACCATTAAGACCTTTTAACCCTTCTTGAACAGCAGTACCAATCCATGCCGTTTTTTCTTTATAGAAACCATGATAAATCATCGGATAAATCGCTGTTAAATCCCAATTTGTCCAATCTTGTCTCACCAATCTTTTCGCAACATCAGGTGTTGGAAATACTGCGGCAGTAATTGCCTTATCGTGACTTTTAGCAACCTTGGTCAATTCATTCACTACATTTGTAACAGCATCGTATCTGAATTTTTTCCACGACAAACTTTCCTGTGGATATTCGATAGAATCGATACTTTCACCATATTTTTCTTGGAATTTCTTTTTGCATACATCACAATAGCAATAATCGTATTGAGGAAGTTCCTGTGTTTGCACAATACCATACACTTGCCACAAATTTACTGCTAGTATTACATCACTATAACGGATATAGTCCAAATGAATTCCATCCACATAATCTTTAGAAAGTGCCTTCTCAACGTCATTTTTTAAGTATTCTACAACTTCTGGACGAGAAGGGCAAAGCCATCTGTAATAATCAACATAAGGTGGTTGATCGAAGCAAGATTCACCTTTACGATTAATCGCATACCAATCCGGATGATTATCTTTCAAATATTGCTCACCTCTGTTCATAATCCACATCCATCGATGAGTTTCGAGTCCCTGAGCTTTTGCTATTTTAAAATGGCGCTCATTATCTGCTTCAAAAAAGATCCCTTTTATGCCGGCATCATAGTATTTTTTATATCTGACAGCAAGTTCCTTGTCCGTATCCTTGTCATCTGGATTTAACCAAACCCAAAATTTATGAGTCTTTTGCGTTTCAGACTGTTCCTCCTTCACATCTTTCCCAAATATCTGAGAGGGAAAAGCAAAAAGTAATGCCATAAGGCAAACTAAAAAGAATTTATAATCTCTGTTCTTCATCATTGGTATTTTTCTATATTTATTAAACTTGGCTATTAATTTACAAGCCCTTCATTATTAATTCTTATTTCTTTTGAATCTGTACCCGATATCGTCGCATTAAACTGAGAAGACGTCGATTCCATCGATAGCTTATTTTGCTTTCCTTCAATAGAAACAACCTGAGGAATACCCAGTTCTTTTAGATTCTTAGCAAATACACCCTTGGTATTTCTATATTCACGCTGTTTATAATAAACAAGCCATAAATATTGCCTTTGCAACTCGGAGTAAGGCAAAACAAATTCAGGTAATTTTGCTCCTGCTTTATTTGTCGAAAACTGAAGATATCCCCATCTTTCGGGAGCATGCATATCAATAATACCCTGTGGAGACCATACCCAATTATTTTCAGGAAGGGTTTTATTGTTCGCATCACGTTTTTTTACATACTTATTACCCGAAACTTCGGTTTCCCACTGAACGCGAGAAAAGTTTAATCGCCAAATATCCCCATCCTTCGGAATATTCGTAGTATTTGCAACAGTAATATCAGCAAAAGGAATTGCTAGTTCAACCGTCCAACCTTTATCTTTATCACTCGGATCATTTAGAGAACCATATATATGAACACCATGTTTCAATCGATTGCTATCCCATGAGATGAGCGCACCCGACCCACTGCGATATGGTTTCGGTAAAAACAGATCAAATACCGTATTCAACGCATTAATCTCGTATTCGAAATACTGATGTGAAGTATTTACTGGGTTAATAAAAACCTCGAAGTCATTATCAAAAAACACAACCTGATCTCTCTCGGTCAGATATGCCCAAACATTTTCGTCTACCATATCTGCTGCAATATAGAGATAAGTGCTATCCCAAAGCATTTTTACTTTTGTATCGTAATATGGTTTTGGCTTAAGATCTCCTTCAATATCTTGGAAAGAACCTGTCCATTGAGCATTATTCCAAACTTGATCATTGATATTACCATCAATAATTGGAGCTGTGCTGGTGTATCCAACTACGTAACTTTCTGGTAGTGTAAAAAGATGCTCCAAACCCTTAAATGCAGCTGTTTGCGCAAAAAGAGATGGAATACACCCAACCACCCCAATTAACAGGGTTGTAAAATAGTGTTTCTTCATGTATAAATAAATTTAATCGGGCATATTGCCCATAATTAAGGTCTCAGACCTAGTTACTGGTTTGGTTAGCATAATAAAGGATAAGCTTACTGTATATGAAAAACATTCAATACATGATCAGCATTACCCTCTATGATATATTTTTGATAATTTCTTAATTAACTTTTGACCAAGAATAGAATAAGCTACTTTATATAGTTTATCCTTCTTGAAGGTATTAATATTAAATCCAAGTCTTCTTATTTCTTTGGTTGCGCATTCATTATAATAGTCACTATGAAAGCGAGTAATGTATTGCATATAGAAATTCACACAAGCAGCTCTAGCTCTTTTACTATTCTCTAGTCCAGTTACGACCTGAGTCATAACTTTAGTTGCCAATAGTTGCGATTCTATCGCTTTTTGAGAAACTTGCTTACTTAAACTTTGGGGAGTATTCCGATAAAAAACTGCTCCTTTAGAACAGAAGTAAACTCCTGATGACTGTCCGACTACTCGAAAGAAATATTCACCATCGTCATTCAAAGTAAGTTGCTCATTCCACCCTCCTACTCTAGTCAGTAAATCTCTATGTACAAACCAGATACTGGACTGCACTATATATTTTTCAAGACAAATATCAATCAACAGATCAACAGGCTTATTATAGTAACTGGTAGACATTTGCCGATGGGGAATACAAATTGTTTCCATCACATCACCATCAAACAAAAGTATACCCGATGCAATAATTGCGTCTTTATCGTTTATTTTCGTATAAAGTTGTACTTGTGCTTCAATTTTATTGAAAGACAAAAAATCATCAGCATCAAGATACTGGATCAACTCGCCTGTCGATTTTTCAAAAGCAAGGTTTCGTGCTGCACTAGCACCTTTATTTATTTGCTTATAAACATGAACCTTTTCTGATTCGTATTGCTTGGCTAGGGTATAGCTATTATCGGTGGAACCGTCATCTACAATAATAATTTCTAAATCAGACCATGTCTGTTTCAATACATTCTCAATAGTTGCCGAAATATATTTCTCAGCATTATACATGGGAATTAAAACAGATACTTTCATCGGATTGTGTATTTTAAAGTATTTATTGCATAGTTACCAAACTATAAAAAGGTCTGGAAACTTCACTTACTCAGGTTGCGTGACTTATCACCAAGATAGCCTCCATGATGCCGTTTCGCATAATCAGCTGCATTAAACCCAATTTTACCCATTGTATCAACTACCAAGATATCACCTATTACAGTCATCATTGTAGTAGAAGTAGTAGGAGTAAGACCCAATTTGCAAACCTCAGCAGGATTGCCAGTCAACAAACAAACATCTGCTTCTTTTGCCAATACACTTTCGGGATCGCTGGTTATTACGATAAATTGAATATTCGGATTCAAATGTCTTGCTAAACCGATGAGTTCGATGATTTCTCGAGTTTTACCGGAATTGGAAATCATTAAAATAATATCATCTTCCTGAAGTACTCCCAAATCTCCATGTTGAGCTTCACTAGGATGAAGGAAAATAGCGGGAGTTCCCGTAGAGCAAAAAGTAGTGGCTATATTCTGCGCTATCTGCCCAGCCTTACCCATACCACTAGTTACTAATTTCCCTTTTTTCCGATGAACATGCTCTATTATTAGATCTGTTGCTTTATTATAAGCTTCTGTTACCGGAATATTAAGAATGGCATCCGCTTCTTTTTGTAAAATTGATTTTATATCATCTATACCCATAGTCTCGATTCTGTACTCCGATGTATTATTTAGTTATACTTTAATACTGCCTCGAACCATAACAGGCAATTGCTGCTATACTTACAGAGGCAGTATCAATATATCTGGTATCTTAGTTTGTTTTGAATTTATATTTAATTGCAGACAACTCTTCGTTTGCTTGTACAATCTTTGTTTTCAGATTTTCTTTATAACCTACCAACTTTTGTTGGAGATCAGCATTATCTGTTGACATAATTTGTAGAGCAAGAATTGCAGCATTCAACGAACCATTTATACCTACAGTAGCAACAGGTATTCCGGGAGGCATTTGCACAATAGCCAAAAGGGCATCTAGTCCGTCTAACGATGAATTGATCGGCACTCCAATAACGGGAAGTGTAGTCATCGATGCTATTACACCAGGTAAATGAGCAGCCATACCAGCAGCAGCAATTATTACCTTGATTCCTTTTTCTCTTGCATTCTTTGCAAACAATTCAACTTCCTGAGGTGTACGATGTGCTGACAAAGCATTTATCTCGAATGGGATTTCCATTTCATCGAAAAATTTAGCAGCTTTTTCCATTACCGGAAGATCCGAAGTACTTCCCATAATAATTGCGACAAGTGGTTTCATATACTAAGCTATATTATATATTAAAATTAAATAAACTATATTCTGAATAAAGTAATCTTCAACTATTTCTCACACCCTTTCTAAATATGTAAAAGGCATCTACTCTTATTTAAAAGAGGTGAGCGTAAGCAATAATCCTACAAAAACGGAAGCATATGCCAAAACAAATCCAATAATAAAACCAGTATATACCTGAGCAGCAGAATTAGCTCGAAGATACAATCTGCAAACCCCTAATATTCCTGCCAATAAAAACAAGATGGCAAACAACACCATTGGATTGGATCCATTCACATTAAAACAAACAGAAAGCACACCTCCCAACAATCCACCCATACCTAACATATGAGCACTTACCTTCCAGAAGAAATTAAGAATCATTCCCACAAAGGCAACAAAGACAGAGGAGGCAACCAAGCCAAGCACCCAATAAGATACATGAGAGTTATAAAAGAACAAGGTCAAACTGATATTTGAAATAATAAATATCATATAAGGCAAGGTTCTGTCAGGGGCATAATCTAAACTGTAGTCTCTTATATATCTCATTTTCTTTAGGACGAAAATAAAAAGAGATGGAATAAAGAGAGTAAAAAGTAAAGTTGGTATCAAAAACCGAAGAACCTGTCCGGCATACAGATGATAAAAACTTGTATACACAGCCAATAAAGCTAAGCTATAAAATGGCATCAGCAATGGTGAAAAAATTGCTGAAAATAATTTCGCTATATTTTGTCCTATTCTCCACATAATCTACGTAATTTCAACTATTAATGTTGTATTTATTAACAATCAACTATGGTTATTTGCACTTACCAAAACAATAAAAGGTCATAGACCTTATATATTTTTCCGAAGTCTTGCCACCGGAATATTCATTTGTTCGCGATATTTTGCAACCGTTCGTCTTGCTATCACATATCCCTTTTCCTTCAAAATATCTGTAAGCTTATCATCAGTCAAAGGTTTCTTTGTATCTTCATTCTCTATACATTCCCTTAAAATAGCCTTTACCTCTCTTGATGAAATTTCCTCCCCTGCATCATTCTGCATCGATTCAGAGAAAAAATATTTCAACGGATAAACTCCAAAATTGGTTTGTACATATTTACTATTACTCACTCTCGATATCGTCGAAATATCATATCCTGCCAGTTCTGCTACATCTTTCAAAATCATAGGTCTCAAACTCGATTCGTCTCCGGTAAGAAAAAAATCGTATTGAAGATCTACAATTGCTTGCATAGTACGTTGCAACGTTTCTTGTCTTTGTTTGATTGCATCAATAAACCAACGGGCAGAATCTAACTTTTGTTTTACGAATAGAGCTGCATTCTTTGCCTCATTAGTCATACCTTTTTTATTTTCGGTATATCCTCTTAGCATTTCCGAATAATCTCTATTCACTTTAAGTTCGGGAATATTACGATTATTGAGACTTAGAAATAATTCTCCATTATAAGCTTCAACGATAAAATCGGGAATAATCGTATTCATCGTCAAAGAAAGAGCATCACCCCAATTATTTCCGGGTTTGGGATTTAAGGTCACTATAAGATGAATAATTTGCTTTAAAACCTCTTCATCTATATTTAATGCCTTTTCAATTTTATCAAAATGTCTTTTCGAAAAGTCATCAAAATACTTTTCGATAACAAGCATTGCCTTTTCAACCAAATCCGATTCATTCATTCGCTTTAGTTGCAATAATAAACATTCTTGCAAATCGGTAGCACCAATACCGGCAGGTTCAAAATCTTGAATGACTCCCAATATCTTCTTTATTTGATCAGATGGTATATCTAAATTTTGCTGAAATAGTAAATCATCAGAAATAGCAGTCAAAGGTCTGTCAAGATATCCATTTTCATCGATATTGCCTATTATATATTCTGCAACCTTTGCCGACTGCTCATCCAATTCGGTCAAATGCAATTGTTCTATCAGCGATTCATGCAACGATTCTGCGGATGAAAAGGGTATATCTTCCCTTGCTATTGTTTCCGAACTATAATTATTTAAACGGTAATCGGGAATATCGTCTTCGGTCAAATAATCGCCTAAAGCAATATCTTCCTGAGTTATACTATCCGATTCATCATAATTAATATCATCAGCTATATCCTGAGGGTCGTCCGAGTCCTCGCGCCCTTCATCTAAAGCCGGATTATCAACCAACTCTTGCTTGATCCTCTCCTCCAACTCCACATTAGGCAATTCGGTTAGCTTTATCACCTGCATTTGCAAAGGAGATAAACGCTGTTGTTGCTTTTGTTGTAATTGCTGTTTGAGAGCCATATTATTTTTATCGGATAAATATTATACACAAAAATAATAAATACTTTTGTATCCTCTCATAATTAACCAAACAACTCCGTTTTATTTATCAGTAGAGGAATATTGAACTTCTTCTTTTTGTGTAAAACATACAATAAGGAAAATT
>NZ_CVRU01000136.1 GCF_001261715.1 Dysgonomonas sp. HGC4
TCTCAGACCTTTTTATTATTTTTAATTGAAAAATATATCAATAAAATAGTTAGTACAAATGGTATTGATAAACGAAAATTATACGAAACTGCCGGGAAGCTATTTATTCTCGGAAATAGCTCGAAAAGTAAACGAATTTAAAATAGCCAATCCCACAGCAGATGTTATACGCTTGGGTATTGGCGATGTAACCAAGCCTCTTCCGCAAGCTTCTATAGATGCGATGCATAAAGCTGTTGATGAAATGGCTTCTGCCGAAACTTTCAGAGGATACGGTCCTGAACAAGGTTATGACTTTTTAGTTAACAAAATTGTAGAAAATGATTATAAAGCTCACGGATTAGATATTCAAACTGACGAAGTATTTGTCAGCGATGGTTCTAAAAGTGACACAGGTAATATCGGTGATATTTTAGGTACAGATAATATTGTAGCTATTACTGACCCTGTATACCCAGTATATATCGATACTAATGTAATGGCTGGTCGTGCAGGCGATTTAGGCGCACACGGTAAATGGAATAAAATTGTATATTTACCTTGTACTGCCGAAAATAACTTTGTACCCCAATTACCAACTACTAAAGTTGACATTATCTATTTATGCTATCCAAACAATCCATCGGGAACTACGCTTACTAAAAGCGAATTGAAAGTCTGGGTTGATTATGCATTAGAAAACAAAGCTTTAATTCTATTTGATTCTGCATACGAAGCATATATCACAGAGGATGATGTGCCTCATAGTATTTACGAGATTGAAGGAGCTAAAAAAGTAGCTATTGAATTTCGCAGTTTTTCAAAAACCGCAGGATTTACAGGTACACGTTGTGCGTATACAGTTGTGCCTAAAGATTTAATGGCATATACTAGCAAAGGTGAGGAAGTTTCTTTAAATAAATTATGGAATCGTCGCCATACAACTAAATTTAATGGTGTACCTTACATAATTCAACGCGCAGCCGAAGCTTGCTATTCTCCCGAAGGAAAAAAGCAAGTGAAAGATACTATTCAATATTATCTGAACAATGCAAAAATAATAAGAGAAGGTCTTACTGAGCAAGGATTAAAAGTATATGGAGGTATAAACTCTCCTTACATTTGGGTGAAAACTCCAAATGGTATGTCTTCTTGGGAATTTTTCGATTATCTCCTAAATGAGCTAAATGTGGTAGGAACACCCGGAGTAGGCTTTGGTCCTAGTGGCGAAGGCTACTTACGACTAACTGCTTTTGGTACACTCGAAAATACAAAAGAAGCCGTTCTTCGACTAAAAAAAATAAAACTCTAAATAACAAAACCCAATTAAACTAGCTTAATAATATGTCAAAGTTACGTTTTAAAGCTGTTGCTGCTGCTGCAAACAGAAAACCCGTAGAGGTTGAGAAGCCTAAAGAAAAAACGTCAGCGTATTTTGGAAACAAAGTTTTTAACCGTAAGACAATGATTCAGTACTTGTCTAAAGCTACTTTCAAAGCTATAACCAAAGTTATAGACAAAGGAGAAGTTATAGACAGAGCAATAGCCGAGCATGTAGCTGCAGGTATGCGTATGTGGGCTTTAGAAAATGGAGCTACACACTACACTCACTGGTTTCATCCATTAACTGATGGTACTGCCGAAAAGCATGACGCTTTTGTAGAGCACGACGGAAATGGTGGTATGATCGAAGAGTTTAGCGGAAAAATATTAGCTCAACAAGAACCAGATGCATCTAGCTTTCCATCGGGAGGTCTTCGTAACACTTTCGAAGCTCGTGGATATTCGGCATGGGACCCATCTTCACCTGCATTTATTATTGGCGATACCCTATGTATACCAACTATATTTATATCATATACAGGAGAGTCTTTGGATTATAAAACTCCTTTATTAAAATCTATATCAGCTGTAAGTAAAGCTGCAATGGATGTTTGCCACTATTTTGATCCTCAAGTATCTAAAATATATTCCTTCTTAGGATGGGAGCAAGAATACTTCCTTGTAGATGAAGATTTATACGCAGCTCGTCCTGATTTAGCTTTAACAGGTAGAACTCTGATGAGTCACGAAAGTGCAAAAAATCAACAATTGGAAGACCACTACTTCGGATCAATCCCACAACGTGTATTGAAATTCATGGAAGACCTTGAATACCAATCATATGAATTGGGTATTCCTGTAAAAACACGTCACAACGAAGTAGCACCTAACCAATTTGAGTTAGCTCCTATATATGAAGAATGTAATTTGGCAGTAGATCAAAACTTATTGATTATGTCATTAATGGAAAAAATAGCTCGTAGCCATTCTTTCCGTGTACTTCTTCATGAAAAACCATTTAAAGGCATCAATGGATCGGGCAAACACAACAACTGGTCATTAGGAACAGATACAGGTGTTAATCTTCTTTCTCCAGGTAAGGATACTGAAGAAAACCTTCAATTCATTACCTTTATTGTAAATATTTTAGCTGCCGTTCATAAAAACAATGCATTGCTAAAAGCATCGATATCTTCTGCAACCAACGCTCACCGCTTAGGTGCAAACGAAGCTCCTCCTGCAATTATATCTGTATTCTTGGGTACACAAGTAAGTGATATTCTTGATAAATTTGAAAGCAGTAGCGTAAAAGACGCAATTGTTGTTGACGATAAAAAAGGAGTAAGTTTAGGTGTAGGTCAAATTCCAGAGATTTTACTAGACAATACCGATCGTAACAGAACATCACCTTTTGCTTTTACAGGTAATCGTTTCGAATTTAGAGCTGTTGGATCGTCTGCAAACTGTGCTTCGGCAATGACTGCATTAAATGCTTCGGTAGCCGAACAATTAAGAACTTTCAAAATTGAAGTTGATGCACTTATCAACAAAGGTAAATCGAAAGAAGAAGCTTTATACGAAATCCTGAAAAAATATATCAAAGAATCAAGAGTCATCAGATTTAATGGTAATGGATATAGTGATGAGTGGAAAGTTGAAGCTAAGAAAAGAGGTTTAGATTGCGAAACAAGTGTACCTGTTATCTACGATAGCTATACTTCAAAGCAAAGTATCAAAACTTTTTCGGGCATTCTATCAGAAGTAGAACTTCATGCTCGCAACGAAGTGAAATGGGAAACTTACGTTAAGAAAATCCAAATTGAATCTCGTGTTCTTGGAGACTTAGCTCTTAATCATATTATCCCCGTAGCTATTACATACCAATCTATTCTATTGGAAAATGTAGCCAACCTACAAAAGATATTTACAGATCCTGCAAAATTCCAAGAAATGGCAGAAGAACAAATTCGCTTAATCGAAAAAATATCAATTCATGTAAATGCTGTAAATGCAAAAGTACATGGTATGATTGATGCTCGTAAAAAAGCAAATAACATAGAAAGCGAACGCGAAAAAGCAATTGAATATCACGATGCCGTAGCTCCATTCTTAGACGAGATACGCTACCACATCGATAAATTAGAACTTATTGTTGATAACAACATGTGGCCTCTACCTAAGTACAGAGAGCTATTGTTTTTGAGATAATACTCTTCTTTAATAAGTTATATAGAAAAAGGCTATCTTAATAAAATAAGATAGCCTTTTTATTCCTTTTTTTCGAGTCTTTGAAATAACCTATTATACAAAAAAACTATGCTTACACACTGCGGAACACAAATGATCGAATCTAAAAATTTAATCCTAAGACGATTCTCTTATGATGATAACAAAAATATGCTTGATTATTGGGTAAGTGACCCTAATATACAATCTATGTATTCGGAACCCATATACACTACTGAAGAGGAAGTAAAAGAATTGCTAAACAACTACATAACATCTTATTCTCAAGAAAGCTATTATAGATGGGCAATCATAGAGAAATCAACCCAGATCTGCATCGGGCAAATAGCTTTTTTTCTTGTAGACAGTAAAAATCATTTTGGAGAAATAGAATATTGTATTGGAAGTAAATTTCATCGCAAAGGATACGCCTCTGAGGCTGTAAAAAATATTCTTCAATATGGATTTGAGAAAATCAACTTCCACAAAATCCAAGTTTGTCATAAGGAGAACAATATAGCATCACAAGGAGTAATAAGAAAAGTCGGCTTCAAATATGAAGGCACACTAAGAGATTATTTCTACATGAACAATAACTATGTTAGCCGACTATACTATTCTCTATTAAAAAGCGAATGGATAAATTAGAATGGAACAACATCATTACCTGACATGGGAGGAAAGCTCTCAGCAGAAGGAGTAGCACTCATTTTAGACATGAATTGTGCTCCATCTGCATTATATTCGTCTTCCACATTCTGAAAACGAGCAAACTCACTCTTGAATCGAAGTAAAACGTCTGCGGTTGCACCATTACGGTGTTTTGCTATAATAATTTCGGCCATTCCTAATAAAGAATTACCCTTTTCATCTTCCAATATTTTATAATATTCAGGACGGTGTATAAAACATACCATATCCGCATCCTGCTCAATAGCTCCCGACTCACGAAGGTCAGATAACTGGGGACGCTTACCTTCAATACCTGTACGTCCCTCAACTCCACGGTTAAGCTGCGAAAGAGCGATAATAGGAATATTCAATTCCTTTGCTAACCCCTTAAGCGAACGAGAAATCATACTTACCTCTTGTTCACGGCTACCATAAGCCATTCCACTAGCATTCATTAACTGCAAGTAGTCAATAATAAGCATTCTCACACCATGCTCACGAACAAGACGACGTGCTTTAGTTCTTAATTCGAATACCGACAAACTTGGTGTATCATCTATAAATAGGGGAGCGTCATATAATTCTTTTATCTTAAAGTCTAGCTGTTCCCACTCATATGGGGCAAGCTGACCGTTCTTTATCTTTTCACCGGGAATCTCACAAGTATTTACAATCAAACGATTTACCAGCTGAACGTTTGACATCTCCAGAGAGAATAACGCTACGGGATAATTATATGTTACTGACATATTTTTAGCCATAGACAAAACGAAAGCCGTTTTTCCCATCGCAGGACGAGCTGCTATAATAATCAAGTCAGAATTCTGCCAACCCGAAGTAATCTTATCTAGATTATGGAAACCTGTTTGCAACCCGCTTAATCCTTCTGGACGATTGGCTGCGATTTCCAAAAGCTGTAAAGCTTCTTTAATAACCGGATTAATCTGTTGCACATCCTTTTTCACATTACCTTGCGACATCTCGAATAGCTTACTCTCTGCTTCCTGCATCAAGTCATCCACATCAAATGTTTCGTCAAAAGCTTTATTAGTTATTTCCGAAGAAAAACCAATCAATTCACGTGCCAAATATTTTTGAGCTATAATGCGAGCATGAAACTCTATATGTGCCGCAGAAGCCACTTTTTCAGTAAGTTGAGCAATATAAACAGGACCTCCTACGGATTCTAACTCTCCTGTCTTCTTTAATTCTTCAACTACTGTAAGCATATCCACAGGAGCCTGTTTAGATATTAAACTTACAATAGCACGATACACTATCTGGTGTATAGTATCATAAAAACTATCAGGTTTCAAGATGTCACTCACCAATGAATAAGCATCTTTTTCGAGCATAAGCGCCCCTAAAACAGCCTCTTCTAATTCTCTTGCTTGTGGTTGAATACGCCCGATCTCCGGACTTTGCATTGTATTATCTTTGGCTCGGCCTCCTTTGCGTTGCTGACCTTTCTTGTTATTTTCCATAATGAGTTTTACCTAAAAGTATTCCAAAGATACATTAAATTTATTCGTATAAAAAGATAAAGTTATCAACACTAAATGTCAATAACTTTATCTGTATTTTCGATATTTTACTTAAATATCAATATATTAAGCGTCTATATTTCAAGGATTGTATTTTGATTGCTTGAGAATATTTTGCATATCCGATTCTTTAATTATCGAATCTAAACTTGCACCAGTATTTGCAGCATATGCTTTTACTATCTGCCAACCAATCCATGCACCTAATCGACCTGGAGAATCTGTTGAAATTGTTGCTGTATATGGAGCTTCCTCCAAATACTTTAAGATAGTCATATAATCAGTAGTGAACAGATAATTTTGATCAACTGTAACTTTCCATATCTCTTTTTCTTTATTCTTGCTCCAGTCTAGTTGTTCAGAAGTATAACCAATTAAGGCAGCCTCCCCCCAATTAGGTAGAAGTAATTGCAAAGTATATAGAATTTTTCCTTCATTTATAATTTCCGCCAATAAATCCTTACGCTTATTGGAAATTGGTATTTCTGTGAGAATCCACGCTTTAAGATAATCTCGACTAATCATTTCCGGTTTCATTTGCTGACGTTGATAGTCTTCAAAAAAATCTTTATAACCTGAATAATCCGTACCTAGATATCTATCAGAAGAAATAGAAATAAAATCAGCTAGAACAATTGTATTAGCTTTAAAGCCCGAGACATGCATTCCTAAAGTAGGCAATTGCTTACCTGCAAAATACTTTCGAATAAGTTCATCTGCAACTGATAGTTCTTTCTCATATGGAAGCACCACACTAAACGTATCCAAAGCATCCTTGTATATTTGAGAAAGCATCGGATTTGAGAAATAGCCTTTTAAGTCAGAAAAATAAGACGCCGCACTAATATCAGAATTATTAATAGTTACAGTCCCAAAAGCTTCCATAAACTTTCCGTATAACCCAATTAGAGAGTCTTGTTGCAGAGAAGATGGGCTTTGTAAATATCTATATAAATCCTGATCGAAGCGCTTAATGCTTATTAATTCGCCTTGATTTTGTATCGATGCAGAGTCATTCCGTTGTTTACTATTGCTGGTACAACTATACAGTGATGATAATGAAACGAAAAGGAAGAGTAAAGTGATAACATACTTCATATTAATTTAAGAATCTGCGTAAAATTTCTGTACGAGGCAAAGTTAAATAAATTTTGGATATAAAAATAAATTTATTTCAAAAAAAGGTCTAAGTGANACTTAATAATAAATAACCTGATAAATAGTATCTTGTGCTAAATTAATGTATTTATAACGCGATTTTACTATTTGAAAAACAGAAATAAACCCATACATTTGTATAACAATTTTATATATAAAGGCTATAATTATTATGATTAATATATTAGGTATAGAATCATCATGCGATGATACTGCTGCCGCTATAATACAAGACGGTGTTTTACTATCAAACATCATATCCAGTCAAAAAGTTCACGAAAGCTATGGAGGGGTCGTTCCCGAGCTGGCATCTCGAGCTCACCAACAGAATATAATCCCCGTAGTAGATGAAGCTTTAAAGAAAGCAGGTATATCAAGAGAAGATATTACTGCCATTGCTTTTACCAGAGGTCCAGGTTTAATGGGCTCCCTCTTAGTGGGAACATCTTTTGCTAAGGGGCTATCTACAGCATTGAACATCCCTATGATTGATGTAAATCACTTACAAGCACATGTTTTAGCACATTTTATAAAGGAAGATAAAGACGACCAAGATCAGCCAGCTTTTCCTTTCTTATGCTTACTGGTATCAGGAGGAAATTCTCAAATCATTGTTGTTAAGTCTCACAAAAAGATGGAAATTATAGGGCAAACGATTGATGATGCTGCCGGAGAAGCATTTGATAAATGTGCGAAAGTTATGGGATTAGGCTATCCCGGAGGACCTATTGTAAATAAATTGGCAAATCTAGGTAACCCTGATAAATTCAAATTCAATAAACCACACATTCAAGGCTATAATTACAGTTTCAGCGGTTTGAAAACTTCTTTCCTGTATTTCTTAAGGGATGAATTGAAAAAAGATCCTGATTTTATTGAAAATAATAAAGAAGATTTGTGTGCATCACTGCAAAAAACCATTATTGATATATTAATGGATAAGCTACGTAAAGCAGCTAAAGATTTAAACATAAAAGAAGTTGCTGTAGCTGGTGGAGTTTCTGCAAACTCAGGACTGAGAGATGCTTTTGAAGACCATGCCCAACGTTTTGGATGGAAAATTCATATACCTAAGTTTGGCTATACAACAGATAATGCTGCCATGGTAGCTATATCAGGACACTATAAATATTTAGACAACGAGTTTTGTTCTATGGATGCTGCACCTTTTGCTAGGGTAACAGTTTAGTTTCATTTTGTTTATAATGTCTAAGCATTAGACTTTTCAGATAATACACTAACACTAAATATTTGATTTATGAGCAACAGGGATTTTGATGAAATTCACGATTACGATTATAACAAAGACTTTGAAGAAACTGATATCACTCATAACGAAATATCAGAAAATAGTAATCTAGGCGAGCCATCTACTATCAGTGAGCGTGAAGTAAGTAACAGCAGATCATTATTTTCGCCAAATAGTGAAAATAATAATTCCAATATAATTGATAATGAGACTGCAATGAATATGATTCAGGGCAATGTGGGAGATACCATTAGCCTTGAAGAGCTTAGAGCACAACAAAATTTACCAATGGGATTGGTTGGTGGAGTATTAGCTTCAGTTCTATGTATTCTTGTATGGTCATTAATAACTGTACTAACCAAATATCAAATCACTTATATGGCTATAGGTGTAGGTTTTGCAGTCGGATTTTCTATTCAGAAACTAGGCAAAGGAATAACACCTATATATGGTGTAATAGGAGCAATACTTTCTTTACTTACATGCTTTATAGGTAATCTTATCAGCTCGATTTGCTTAATTGCAGATGAAGTAAATTTTAGCTATTCAGAAGCATTCCCTAGCCTCGATAGTGATACTATAATTATGATCGTAAAAGAAACATTTCAATTTATGGATTTAGTATTTTATGGTATAGCAATATACACGGGGTATATCTGCTCTATAAAGAGCGACCCTAAATAATACGAATAGTATTCCTTTATTATAGGGAATACTATTTATTTAGAACCTAAAATTATTATATGATATATTACACAATCTTATTATTCGTTATTCTTGATTTTCTTTGGACTCAATATCTAGCATATAGAAATAGAAAACGAATGAACCCTAATATTCCTGAGCAATTAATCGGAATATACGACCAAGAAAAATATCAAAAACAACAAGCTTACCAGAAAGAGAATAGTAGAATTGGACTATTTTCCGGATTCGTTTCATTTGTAATAATTTTGCTCATTCTTGTTTTTAATGGATTTGGTTATCTCGATCAATATGTAAGAGGATATATCCATAATAGTATTTTGGTTTCTCTTGCATTTATTGGCATCCTATATATTGGTAACGAAATCATATCATTACCATTTTCTCTTTATGACACTTTCGTTATAGAGAAAAAGTATGGATTTAATAAATCTACACTACAAATATTTTGGATTGATCAACTAAAAGGATTAATCCTTTCCGTAATATTAGGCGGATTGATATTAACTCTTCTGATTTGGTTTTATAATGGCTTCGGAAATTACGCATGGTTGTATGCTTGGGGGCTTATTACAGCATTCTCTCTATTTATGACTTTATTTTATTCCAACATCATTGTACCCCTTTTTAATAAGCAAACTCCTCTTGAACCCGGAGAACTACGAAATGCTATTGAAAAATTTTCTCAAAAAGCCGGTTTTGAGCTTACGAACATTTATGTGATGGATGCATCAAAGCGATCAACTAAAGCAAATGCTTATTTCACAGGCTTAGGCAGTAAAAAAAGAATTGTTTTATTCGATACTTTAATAAATGATCTAACCACAGATGAGATAGTAGCTGTACTGGCACACGAAATAGGACATTACAAGAAAAAACATATCATTCAGCATCTCATTACATCTATATATATAGGAGTACTACTTTTTATATTATCTTTTTTCTTAAACAACTCCACTTTAGCACTAGCATTAGGGAGCGAAATACCATCTTTTCATCTAGGAATTATAGCTTTCTCAATTCTCTTCACTCCTATATCCTTATTACTCGGATTATTAATGAATATGGCAAGTCGCAAGAATGAATATGAAGCAGATGCATATGCAGCAAGCTTTGGCTTAGGCGATTCTTTAATTAGTGGTCTAAAGAAACTATCTGTGGAAGCTTTAAGTAATCTAAATCCTGATCCATGGAATGTATTCGTTTATTATTCACACCCAACTCTTTTGCAACGCATCGAGCGACTTAGACTTAATAATCAAGAATGAACAAAATAACCAGAATTGAAGCTCTTAGAGGATTCGTTGCAATATACGTAACCTTTGCCCATGTTTTTCATGATCGATCTTATGCTTTAGCAGAATACAATTTCATCTGGAACTATGGAGATTTAGGAGTTGCAATCTTTTTCGTTATATCAGGATTTGTTATTCAATTATCGTATGAACGAGCTAAAGATAAATCATTTAAATCTTATTTCTTTAAACGATTCTTTAGAATATACATTCCATTGATATTTGTTTTTATAACAAACTATTTTGTGCAATTAATGGAATTTGGAGTGGAAGGTTTTACCATACCTCGATTAATAACCAATCTGCTAATGCTCCAAAATACAAATCAGCCAGACTCAATATTTGCTCCTCTTTTCAATAATGGACCTCTGTGGTCTTTAGCCTATGAATGGTGGTATTATATGATATTTTTCTTTATCATCAATAAATTAAAAGAAAAGTCTTCAATAATTATTTACACTTTAGGAATAATCTCTAGTATATTATATCAATTTTATCCTGTTTTCATTGTTCAATTGATGATTGATATGGTTATCTGGTGGTTTGGGGTAGAATTAGCTAGGTTATATTTATCCAACAAAAAAATATCCTTTGTCAATTTAAAATATCCTTTATTAGTACTTCTAGCTTCTGCTTTAATTATAACTTTTACTGAGCCAACCGATGGAAAAGAATTCCTATTCAACACACACCTTTGGAGGGGCTTATTTGCAATATGTATAGGTATACTATGGTATAAAGCAAATTGGAAATTTTTTAATAAAACAATTGGGTTATTCCTCCCTTTTGCAAGTATGTCTTATGTTATATATATTTCTCATTGGTTTCTAGTCCATGAAGCCACTTTTCTACACTTTTTATTTGGACGAAGCCGACTTGTATATCTATTTTATTTCATAATTTGTCTTATTTTCAGTTATTTAGTAGAAAAGATAATTTATCCGAGACTTAATAAATTCTTTATGAGCAGAATT
>NZ_CVRU01000137.1 GCF_001261715.1 Dysgonomonas sp. HGC4
TGATATTTTTATTACAACAAACATAAAAAATACACATTAAATCTTGCGAGATTAAATAATTTATATCACTTTTGTAGTATAAAAAATATCAGACTAAAAAGTTGCTATTTAAAAGGATGAAAAACTTGAAATTTACAAAGATGCATGGTGCAGGAAATGACTATATTTATGTCAACGGATTGACAGAAAATATAGAAAATGCTTCGCAACTTGCAATTAGCTTAAGCAACAGAAATTTCGGAATAGGATCAGATGGTCTTGTTCTTATATTACCATCAAACAGTTGTGATTTCAGAATGCAAATGTTTAACTCCGATGGCTCTGAAGCTGAAATGTGCGGAAACGCAACCCGATGTGTTGGCAAATATGTTTATGATAATAAACTTACCGATAAAAAAGAAATTACATTAGAAACTAAAGCCGGAATAAAATACATTACTTTACTGGAAGGAGACTATAAAACTCGCAAAATAACAGTAGATATGGGAGAACCAATTCTCGATCCAACTCTAATCCCTGTAAATATTACTCAGAATCCCGTTCTTAACTATCCATTAAACATCGATGGAAAAGAGTGGCAAATTTCCTGTATATCTATGGGAAACCCTCATGCTGTAGTTTTTACAGAAGGAATCAAAGATTTTAATTTACCTATATTAGGTCCAAAGTTTGAGACAAACTCGATATTTCCCCGTAAAACAAATACTGAATTTATAGAGGTTATAGATCGTAATACTTTAAATATGCGTGTTTGGGAACGTGGGGCAGGGGAGACTCTTNNGTGCAGCGGCTGTTGCTGCTATATTTAACGGACATTGTGATAGAAAAATAAAAATACATTTATTAGGTGGAGATTTGGATATCGAATGGCGTGAAAGTAACAATCACGTATATATGACCGGTGAAGCCGTAACTGTATTTGAAGGAACAATTTTATAAGGTCTCAGACCTTT
>NZ_CVRU01000138.1 GCF_001261715.1 Dysgonomonas sp. HGC4
ATTCGTGACTCTTATTATTTTAGCTACCTATATAACAAAGTAATAATAAAAACTATTCGAAAAATCTTAAGCCTTGTAATTTTTCCCAAGCTCCACGAGTAAAATCTGGGATTTCGATAGGCATACTTTTATTCAAAACTGATTTTTCACTAAGTTCTACAATACAAGACCACTCTGCTGCATCATAGACATCTTGATCTAGAGGAAGACCATTTCTCAAACAATAAATAAGTCTATAATCCATCAAAAAATCTTTTGCTCTAATTCCTGAAACTTTACATCCTTTTTTCCACAGCTTAGTTATAAAAGGGTGTTCAAATTGAGATAATAAAATTTCCGTTGGGATTTCTCTTTCCAGCACTGAATTAATTAATATATGCTCAGATGGATATTTTTGACAAAAACCTTCAGTTCCATTTAATAAATGTATTCTACTGTATGGTCTGGGATTCGCAATATTATGCTGAAGCATTATAGTATAGCCTTTATGAGTACGGATCAAAGTTGTATTCATATCTCCTAAAGTATAATTTAAGTTGGGATCAAAGGATGACTCCGTATATCGTTCTTTCGAAAAAGCAGTCATACCTCTTTCAATTGATGACATCGATACCAAATAATCCATTTTATCTCCACGATGTATATTCATAGCCTGACAAATAGGTCCTAAACCATGAGTTGGATAAGGATTACCTGTATGTACCTTATTAAATTGATTTTGCCAATGCTCTTTACCATTTGGAATATTATCACTAAACAATATAGGACGAAGATCATGAATATATGCTCCCTCTCCATGAATTATTTCTCCAAACAAACCTTTCTGAGCCATATTCAAAGTAGAGAGTTCAAAAGAATCATAACAACAATTCTCAAGCATCATACAATGCTTTCTCGTGCTCTCTGCTGTATCAACTAACTGCCAGCATTCATCAATAGTCATAGCTGCAGGAACTTCAACTGCGACATGCTTACCTGCTTCCATAGCATATACAGAAATTGGAGTATGAGAAACCCAATCAGTACAAATATAAACCAAATCAAGATTATGATCTTCGCAGAGCGCTTTCCAGCCATTCAGCCCTGAATACGAAACAGCCCTAGATCTATTATTCCTTAATAGCAGATCTTGTATATTATCAATTGCATCAGATTCTATATCACATATTGCTTTAATCTCAGCTCCTTCAAGGTGAAGAAAACGATTAATTGCTCTAAATGCACGCACACCTAGCCCAACAAAACCAACTCGAACAATATTTAGAGGCTTAGATGTTAATAATAAAACATCTTCTTGACGGGATAATGTCATTAATCTATAGCTTTTTAAATTTAAAGTATCATTACAAATTTACTCAAAGTCTAAATATCTACCAAATTGTATTATTAGAGATCCATTTCACTTTCTAAGTCTCTTTAACCACTTTCTATGTAGAAAAGTTTCTTCCTTCCCAAAAAAAATATCAGAGCTCTTCTTAATTAGAGTGACTGTTTATATTTCCTTTCGAGTCTATATCTCTTTTTCTTATTCTTCACAGG
>NZ_CVRU01000139.1 GCF_001261715.1 Dysgonomonas sp. HGC4
GTATAACCTTATAAATCTGTTTAATTCGATTGAAAACTCCCTCGATAGAAATCACCGTTTGGCTTTCTGCGACATCAAGAACAGTAGGCCACAGGTAGAATTCGCTTTCTGTATCTCCGTTATTAATGCCAGTATAACTTATGGGAGTCAGATTCCCGGAAGGGATACTGGCTCCTGTACTATTTTCATCCGTAAGATATCCGGCATACTTGGCATTGGATATCAGAATGCTCTGTATAAAGAAATTTGTTCCTGTCGGATTTCCGGGTTGACCGTCATCAGCGATATTAGATATATCGAAACGGGCTACACGACGTTTCAGGTTAATCGTTTTTTCGGCTGTCGTTGGATTAATAACGTCGATTACATCAGTATAACCTGTCATCAGTAAACCTTTAGCCGGGTCGATGGTAGTTATAGGAGCCGATCCTGTGTTGTTTGAGATTATTTTTTGAAAATCACCAAGCCTGTAGCCTATGATTATAGAACTCAAAGAAGCTGCAGGAACAGAATTTTCTACATTCGCCACCGCATAAAACGTTGCTGAAGTTCCAGCTGCATATCCCGCTACATCGAACAATGCTTTGCCTCCATTGTTAGACAAGTCTGCGGCTGAGAAAATCTGATAGGCTAACAATGTACTGCCTGGAACAGAGCCGTCAAACATATAAATATGTACGGAATTGATAACATTTTCGTCTGCTGAACCAACAATATTACCGTCATTGGGTGTTCCTGCATAAGTAACACCTCCACTGTTCATTGGAAAGCTAAATCCGATTTTTCCATGAGAATCAGGCTGGCCTATACCTCCGGTGAGATCCTCCTCATTGCTACAACCCATAAATAAAAGAGAGGTAGCTGCAAATAATAAAAATAAATACTTCATATCGTTCATATTA
>NZ_CVRU01000140.1 GCF_001261715.1 Dysgonomonas sp. HGC4
CAAATTATATTTTGATAATGAGTTGTTTCTTCTTAGATGGGATGAAGAAATGAAAAAAGAGTTTCAAGATAAGGCTAATCAATTATGGAATATTACTAAAACTTTTTGGCTTACAATTAATGATCAAAACATACTCTCTTATATTGAAAGTGTTGGATTCTGTTATCAAAAAGCATTTTGGGAATTAACCGAAAATTTGGACACTTACAAGAAGATTTGCAAAAACACATTTGTTTCAATTTTAGATAAGAACAATAATCACATAATTCGTATATTATTATTCGAAAAAATAGTTCGTTATTTTAGTACAGAAATAAGGCTTTTTCTTCTAACCTATAAACAAACAGCAGAATTATTATTATCTCAAATTGAGGACAAACGAAATTTTAGAACCCCACCTTATCACTTCCCTAAATGTCTAAGCCCAGAAGATAAAGAGAAAATCGTATTAGAATATATTGATAGTGAACATGCTAATTTGAATTATATCAGATTGATAGAGACCTCTAAAGACCTAAGACTATCTTCAAAAACTAAACTAAAAGCACAAAAAAAATCTTCAGAATTAAATACAATATTATTAAAAAAGAATAGTGGTGTACCTATAAGAGTGGAAATTGCTATAGCAAATGAGCAAGACGAACCTTTAATAGACAATAGTGAAGGGATGTCTTTCTCTATTTCTTATGGTAAGCTTTATTTAGATAAAATGTCTAATGATATGGAGTTATTTGATGTTTTTGCCTCTCTTTTTGAATTTGTTAATAATCAGGGAATCATTGATTTAGTTAGTAGAAATGATGAATTAATTATTTTTGAAAAAATAGGTCTTACTTCCAAATATGCTTATCAAGCAGGAGTTGTTTTTAGTCAAAAGCACATGATATCATATTCTCAAACGATAATGTTTGACATATACCTTAATGAAAGAAACAACTCTATCGAAAACTTACTGAAATCTTTTGTCTTAGGAATGAATTTCTCACTGAAAGAAAACTTTCGATTAAATCTTGCATCAACATCATCAACTTATCTGGAGAAGATACGCATTATAGCTCCTGAATTGGAATACCTTCTCAAACAATATAATTGTTATGTGAAAGAAAAGAACATAGATTTTGAATTATTAGAATTTGATTCTATACCTGTCAGATTCGGGGAAATCTTAAGTTTAGTTGATAAAAAATATATATATCCAAAAGGAGAGATTATTCAAGGATTGAAGTATTGTTTTTTTTCAGACCAATCTATGTTGTACTACATTGAACCATATGAAAATAAGTATAAAAACTTATACTCACTCTTAAGAAATGAGAACGTTAAACTTGACAATTTTAGAGAATATCAATTAGGAACAATTAATAAATTAATACAAGAAGGGTATTTGTATGTTGATGATGATTCATTTTTAAGAATTCAAAATAATACCATGCTATCATTAATTGGAATACTATATAATGATGAAGTTTTAAGCTATTGGCATTATGAGAAAAACATTCGATTAGTTATAGATAAAATGATTGATGATGGATTAGTATATTCTGAAAATACACTTCTTACACAACAAGAAACCGATTATTTTAATTTCTATTTAAACAAAAAAGAGTTTACCAATGGAGCTGATCTTAGGAACAAATATTTGCATGGCACAAATTCTGCATCAGAAGAACAACATAAACAAGATTATTATATACTGTTGAGAAAGATGATCTTAGTGTTACTCAAAATACGAGATGATATCTTAATACAGATAACAAGCAAAATGGATATATCATGCTTTGAAAATAACCCGATAGATTAATGATTTATTGTAAATTAAAATCCCATAAATAAGACCAAGCATTAACATTTTTCATACTTTAGGGGTTTATTGTTAAATTAATAAATCCCTAATCTATGGAGAATAATAAGGATCATAATGTCTTAGACTCAGAAATAATACATTCACCAATAGAATATAAAACATTAGACATATCTGATTTTGAAGATGCTTTAGAAGTGAAAAAAGATATACTTGAAGTGCCAGATGGCAAGTATTTAACAAGTCCAACAGTCAATGCTACTAAAAAAATAGAACCTTGGGTAAATAATACGGTTGTCTTTAATGCATCTGTTGGTCAAGGAAAAAGTCAACTTGCTATTCAAATTGCAAGGAGATACTATAGGTTTGGACATACTGTTATCTTTGCAGTTCCTCATAAATCTCTTATATCTGAATATATACATAATCTAGGCAAAGAGATAAGATGGAAATTAGGGTTAAACCCATCCATCCCTGACTATAATGCTTTTGAATATGTGGATGAAGATGAGCCTACTCTAAAAAATGTAAAAGTATCTGGAAAATTACGCCTTCATGTAATTACCATTAATTGTTTGTTAGGGAATTCTGGAGACTTTACAGAACAAGCAACACTAAAGAGAATTTATATTAATAATATTATTCAATCAACTAAAGCCAGAAAAAAGAAAGTTATATTATTATTTGATGAAATACATGATGGAGTACACAATTTCAGACCTGATTTGATTTTTAATCTGTGGAAATTCAGAATAAATGACGTTTTACTTAAAACATTTATATTCAGTGCTACATTTAATGAGGCTTCCAAAGTTGTGATAAAATATATAGCAGAAATAACAGATAAAAAACTTCATATCATTGAGTCTACAAGAAATCAGTATATAGGAAAATTAAGTAATCTGCATTTACATATCACTAGTAGAATGAATTATGACCTCAATGATAATGAGATAAAAGAGCTATTTGACAAAATAATAGAGACTCATAACAATCTTGATATCCTAACATATTCAAAAAAGCAAGCAATAGATATAACTAATAATACCAGAGGGGGTAGTATAAAGCAGAAGTTAATAGATAAATATGAAACAGTAAACCTTTGTATTGCAAAGGAAAACTTAGAAAGATTAAATAGTCAAAAAAGTGATTTTGAAAATGTAACATTTTCTGAGAAATATATTCATGGAGTGTGTAATATTGGAACTATGTTTAAAACAGGAATTAGTATTACAAAAGAGGACAGTGCTTTGATTATTTTCCTTCCTAATAAATATGCCATGCAAAAATCCAATAAAGAATATGGTATATTTTATGATGGAATTATATCTCTAACCCAAGCATTAGCAAGAGTAAGAAAGAAGTCTGACATATATGTAATCATGCCCACCCCATATTACTTAATTGATGGTGAATATTGGCAAAATCTCCCACCATTGGAATTATTTAATAATTTAGCCAATAAAACGAAATCTCTGTTTAATTCTAGTGAAAATGAAGATAAGAAAAAAATTGATACTTATTCTAGTGCCAAACAGAGTGAACAAAATAATTATATTTTTGAAAAGTATACTCAATTAGAAAGTAGAATTAGTGAAGAGATTCTTTTTGTTAAAACATTAGAAGAAGAAAATCAAAGAAATTACTTACCGCCCTTAGTATACCCATCACTTGATTTATTCAAGTTGAATGAAGGGGAAAAGTTTTTATCTTCTTACTATGCAATCTTCGGGGTAGATTTACCTGCCTATATGTTATGGGGTGGATATAATAATCAGTTTGTAAACTGTAAATTGAAAAGTATATCTATTGATGGATCAAGAGATATAAAAATCGAAGAAGGAAGAATACAAGAGACTTTGCTTGAGTTGTTTTTCGAATATTGTAATGAAAGTTTTGAAGGAGCTGATTTGTGTGATTATGACTTGTATAATGCTTTTTGCAACAAAATATTTTTCAACAGAATAGCATATACTGGAAAAAAAATCATGAGGTCAGATGAAAAATTTCAAGGAGAAGTAATGTCTTTTATACAAAGAGTTATAAAAGGAAATAGTTGGCTAAATAAGAAATATTTTAAAGAATGCACTGCTCTTATAGATAAACCATTTGAGGCTGAAGATTACTTATTATGTTGTATTTCTAATGCTATGCAATTTGATGAGAATAATGATTCTCCTATAGAGAATACTCTTGAAAATAACCTAATCACAACATATAAGAAATTGCATCAAATTAGACAATTATTTATAGATAAATTAATCCTTCCTCATGCAGATAGCATAGGCTATATTCACCCAACGCTAAAAAGTTACACTGATAATATATTTATTGATGATGAAATGGAGTTGATAGTAGATACTTTTTCAAATATAAATAAAGATATTTACTTCAAATATTTAAAGAAAAATGGTGTTAACTTAGATGAAGGGAAGGCTTTAAATTCAATATATAATTTACTTAAAGGTGCTTTTTTTGAAACATATGAGTTTAGAGAACCTAATGGAACTAGAGAAAGAAAGTTAATTATTAAAAAGATTATACCATTGCCAGAACAAAGAACAGGAATCAATTTACTTTATAAATATAAATATATGAAAAACGAGAATTACGAAAAGGAAATTTTAGAAGAAATAGCAATTAATGAATACAATATGCCAGACTGGGGTGATGAAGAGAATTGTCCAACAACACTCATTAAAGATGAAAATGGAAATTTACTTATTTTAGAAGAGCAAGAAGAAACAGATAAGAAATCCTAATCTGTCCATTTCTCAGGAAACTACTTATATATAGATTTCCTAAATTGTGGACGAAGCAATATATCTTAATCCATGTTAGAGTAAAATCTCTATCATGGATTTTTTGTTGTTCCATCAAAAACAATAACTAATAAAACACCCAATTATGAATTTCCAACTAAAACCCACCCAAAGAAAAGCATCAAAAATCAAGATGGCACTACAAGGTTGTTCCTCATCAGGAAAGTCCATGAGTGCCTTACTAATAGCCAAAGGGCTATGTAATGGTAATTTGTCTAATGTTGCAGTCATAGATTCTGAGAACAGTATTGAACTCTATTCCCACATTGGAGATTTCAAGGTTTTAAACCTCTCTCAGCCATTTTCACCAGAAAGATATATTGCAGCCATAGAACTATGTGAAAAGTCCAATATAGAAGTTATAATCATTGACTCCATTAGTCACTGTTGGCATTACCTCCTACAACTCCATAGTTCCCTTTCTGGTAATAGTTTTACCAATTGGAACAAGGTAACACCTTTATACAATATGTTTGTTCAAAAGCTTTTACAATCCCCCTGTCATATAATATGCACCATCAGAACAAAACAGGATTACATCATTAAAACAGTAGATAATAAAACCACAGTAGAAAAGATTGGTCTTAAAGCAATTCAGAGAAATGAGATAGAATATGAATTCACAACAGTATTGGATATTGATATTCACCACCAAGCTAAAGCTAGTAAAGACAGAACAGGTCTCTTTATGGATAAGCCTAGTTTTGTTGTAGATGAATCAACAGGAACTAAAATATTGGATTGGTGTAATTCTGGTCTTAAGGTAGATGATGTAAAGAGGCAGATCAAAGAAACAACCTCATTAGAGGAGCTTACAACAATCTACAATCAATATCCTGAATGGTATAAACTTCTGGCTACTGAGTTTGCCCAACAGAAAACACTACTTCAATCTAGGCAAACTAAATCAACAAATAATATTAACAATCAAAACATAAAACATCATGGAACAACTCTTACAACTAAGGCAGGGTAATTTACCCTTGTCATTCAGACCTCAAAACAGAATTATAGAAGATGCTGTAATTATTGAGGAATCTAATACAATTCAAAATACTACACAAGTTAGAGCATCAGACAAAAGAACTCCCTTTATAGAAGCTAATACCAAAGAAGTCACATTCCAACATTTAAAACAAGATTGTGTTATTCCTGTTTTTAGCAAAGACAATGAGGTAACTATCAGTCACACCAATTTTATTGAAACAGTCTATGAGGCAGCAACAAAAGTATTTCCCAATGAGAGGATAGATGCACCAGAAATTAGAGTCTCTCATCTAATCAAAGGCAGAACCCCAGATGCTATTCATAAATCAGTAAATGAACTTTTGGATGAGGATAAGACCCTGTACTATGAAAGGGCAGCCTTTGTGATGGAGATACCCACCATACATGAAGATATTGAAGGCAACCTCTTAAATTTGTCTATTGGTGGTGTGAGAGCTTACAACCATGAAAACCTGTATAGTAAGAAAAGTGTAGAAAAGTTCAAAGTCTTTATAGGATTTAAGAATATGGTCTGCTGCAACCTCTGTGTTTCAACAGATGGCTTTAGAGAAGAACTCAAAGTATTAAATTGTAATGAGCTACTCAATAAGGTAATTAGGATGTTCCAACATTATGATGTCTCCAAGCATCTGCAATTAATGAATACCTTTAAGAATTATAGCCTCACAGAGCATCAATTTGCACAATTGGCAGGTAAATCAAGGTTGTATCAGTGTTTGCCATCAAAAGAACAAAAACAATTACCTAACCTAGAATTCAATGATGGGCACCTGAATATCATTGCTAGGAACTATTATAAGGATGATGCTTTTTGTAGGAACAGTGACAATTCTATTAATCTATGGAATGTGTATAACCTCTTTACTGGAGCAAATAAGAACAGTTACATTGATTCATTCTTAAACAGGGCTACTAATGGTACTGAGTTTATAAATGGTGTGGCATCTGCTTTAAAAGGGAATAGTGAGTACAGGTGGTTTATTGAATAGCAAATCTACTCTTTTGGCAAGTTGAGAGTAGCAGATAGGACTTCATTTCTTTATTTAGAATTTGCAAGTCCTATCTTTAGTTTTTTTAATTAAAAATAGTTTCTTAATATATTATTTATTATTTTAGAGACCTATATTTTTAAATTTAACACTAATGAAGACACAATTAAAACTACTTGCTGTAAGACCCTTGAAAGGTTGTTTACCACATATTCGTAAAGTTCTAGATGAAGAGAGAACTTACTTTCTATATAATAACTATGAAGAAGATGATAAAGATATGAATCTTATCAGAAAGAAATACAATAGTAGTATTCCCGATGATTTTTTTTGTATTTATAAAGATTCTCCTTTGATAAGTATATCTGCTATTGTTGGAAAAAATGGTGATGGAAAAAGTTCAATCATCGAACTAATTATGAGAATATTAAACAATTTTTCATTTGTTGCTGGATTTAGTGAGAATCAAGGGGATCTTAAGCCTGTAAAGGGGATATATGCTATTTTATTTTATTCTATTGGTGAAGACATTCATTTTATAAAATCAGAAGGTGAAATAATTACAAG
>NZ_CVRU01000141.1 GCF_001261715.1 Dysgonomonas sp. HGC4
ATCTGAGCAGATTCGGCTGCTTTTATTTTAGAAAGTAATATTTGTTACAAATCTCTCATCTGTAATTATGTATATTTGTTTATACTTATTTATACTTATTATAAGATAGTAACTAATCTACTTTATTATGACATCAATTAAAATTAAACGTGTTTATGAAGACTTCGCAGAAAGTGATGGTTTCAGAATTTTAGTTGACCGTTTGTGGCCAAGGGGTATAAAAAAAGAAAATCTGCATTACGATCTTTGGGTTAAGGATCTAACTCCTTCTTCCGATCTTCGTATATGGTTTCATCAGGATGTAAAAAATCATTGGGATAGCTTTGTTGCTTCATATCAAAAAGAGCTTGCTCAGTTGACTAATATGGATACATATGTAAATGAGATTGAGCTTCATGCTGTTGTAACGTTATTGTATGCGGCTAAAGATCCAGTGTATAACCATGCAATAATTCTTAAAAAATATTTGGACACTTTGTTAGAGAGCAAAAGCTAAGATAGGTGGTAAATAAATAGTCTGTATTTGAAGGAGGTTTTTATTAATCTCCTTTTTTTGTGCCTTAAAAAAACTCGGAAAATAAAATTTTCTTATTGTTTTATTTAACATAATTAAACAAAAGGGAGTATCGCTATTCTATCCCTTTATTTTCAGGCACTCTTACTGTATGTAGTACAATATATAATGTGTGCTTATTGTTTATTGTATGATATACAATAAATTGTGTTTCAAATATTTAACTTGACTTTGTTTGTGTTTTTTGTTTTGTGGGTAAAGTTATTTTGTATATTTGTTCAAGCCTAATTATATAGATGCAACTTTTAGTTTAAGATATACCATGAAGACAAATTTTATACACACCTATGTTTCTGTTGATTGTGTAGTCTTTGGTTTTGACGATGAGCAATTGAATATTCTTTTGGTTCAACGCAATAACATAGATGAGAGTGATACCAAAAGATTAAAACTTCCCGGTAGTCTTATTTTTAATAATGAAGATGTAGATGATGCAGCTTCTCGTGTCTTGTACGAACTTACAGGCATAAAGCGTATGACCTTAAAGCAGTTCAGATGTTTTGCTGCACCTGATAGAGCAAGTAATCCAGAAGATATAAAATGGTTAGACCAGGCATATAAACCAGATATAGATAGGCTGATAACCGTAGCTTATTTTTCACTTTGTAAAATAGGGAGAAAGCTTAACGTAAGCAATATAACAAAATATAAAGCAGTAGAATGGTGTCCATTGAGCGAACTTTCCGATATGCCATTCGACCATAATAAAATAGTTGAAGCTTCTTTGGTTGATATACGTCGTTGGATTGAGACAGATCCGGTTATCGTATTCGATTTACTTCCTCAGAAATTTACAATTAGCCAATTACATCGCCTTTACGAATCTATTTATAATAAGAAAATTGATATTCGTAATTTCCATAAAAAGGTGGCCACTATGACTTATGTTCTGCCTTTGGCTGAAAAACAATCAGGTGTATCTCATCGTGCTGCACGTTACTATAAGTTTGATAAAAAAGCATATAATAGATTGAAAACGAGTATCTAGATACCATACAAGCCAATTTCCTTCCTTAATACTAAATAAAACTGGGTCTGTGACCTTAATAACCATAAAACACATAAAATAGTATGTATCTATTAGGATATGACATAGGTAGTTCTTCTGTAAAAGCTTGCTTAGTAGAAGCTGCATCAGGCAAGATCGTAGCATCGGATTTTTATCCGAAAGAAGAAATGAAAATTACAGCAGTTAAGCCGGGTTGGGCAGAGCAAGAGCCCGAAGAATGGTGGAGTAATCTGAAAAATGCTCATCAATCTATAATGACAAAGTCGGGAATTAAAGCCGAAGACATCAAAGCAATAGGTATTACATGGCAAATGCATGGATTGGTGCTTGTTGATAAGGACCAGAAAGTGCTTCGTCCTTCTATTATTTGGTGTGATAGTCGTGCAGTTCCTTACGGTGAAAAAGCTTTCAATACAATAGGACACGAAAAATGTCTTTCTCATCTACTTAACTCTCCCGGAAATTTTACCGCTTCTAAATTGGCTTGGGTTAAAGAACACGAGCCTGAGATATTTCAAAAGATAGATAAACTGATGCTTCCAGGTGATTATATTGCTATGAAGCTATCAGGTGATGCTGTTATGACAATCGAAGGATTGTCTGAAGGTATGTTTTGGGATTTCAAGAATAAATGCTTGTCAGAAGATGTTTTGAATTATTATGGAATACCTAAAAGTTTCTTTCCAGAGATCAAACCGATATTCGGAGTTCAGGGAGAAGTTTCAGCCAGTGCTGCAAAAGAGCTTGGTTTGAAAGAAGGTACTCCAATCACATATCGTGCGGGTGATCAGCCGAATAATGCTCTTTCTTTAAATGTGTTTAATCCTGGTGAAATAGCTTCTACTGCCGGAACTTCGGGCGTAGTCTATGGTGTCTTAGATCAATTGGATTATGACAAAAAATCGCGTGTAAATACTTTTGCACACGTTAATTATACTGAGGAGTTGACTCGTCTTGGAGTACTTCTTTGTATAAATGGAACAGGCATCCTTAATTCATGGTTAAGGCGCAATCTGGCATTAGATGGATTGTCTTATGCTGATATGAATAACTTGGCTGCACAATCTACAATCGGAGCAAACGGTGTGTCTATTATCCCTTTTGGTAATGGTGCAGAACGCGTTTTGGAAAACAAAGAAGTGAATTGTTCTATTCAGGGAATCAATTTTAATGTTCATAATAAAGCTGATTTGCTTCGTGCAGCTCAGGAGGGTATTGTATTTTCATACGAATATGGTATGGAGATCATGAAAGAAATGGGTATGAATATCCACCTTATAAGAGCCGGTTATGCTAACATGTTTTTGAGTCCTCTATTTGCACAAACTCTAGCTAGTGTTAGTGGTGCAACTATTGAATTGTTTAATACCGATGGTGCTGCGGGTGCTGCTAAGGGTGCAGGTATGGGAGTTGGGATTTATGCTTCTAACGATGAAGCTTTCGGTTCCCTTGAAAAACTATCAGTTGTGGAGCCCGAGTTAGGTAAGACCAATCAGTATAGAGATGCTTATCAACGTTGGAAAGAATTAATCAAATAAGGTTTTAAACCTAATAGATAAGAAATTAATCATTTAAATATTACAAAAATCTAGATCATGGAAATTTTAAAAGGAAGTAAAGAGTTTTTCCCAAACATCGGGAAAATCAAATTTGAAGGAAAAGAAAGTAAAAATCCACTAGCATTTCGTTATTATGACGAAAAACAAATAGTGATGGGCAAATCTATGAAAGATTGGATGCGTTTTGCTATGGCTTGGTGGCATACATTGTGTGCTGATGGTGGCGATCCTTTTGGAGGTGCAACTATTCACCATCCTTGGAATAATGCAAACGATGCACTTAGTCGTGCTAAATATAAAATGGATGCAGGCTTTGAGTTCATGACTAAAATGGGATTTGGTTTTTATTGTTTCCATGATGTGGATTTAATCGAACCAGCTAACAATTGGGTTGAGTACGAAAAAAATCTTCAAGCTATTGTAGAATACGCTAAAGAGAAACAAGCGGCTTCTGGCATCAAATTATTATGGGGTACAGCCAATGTGTTCAGTAACGAGCGTTATATGAATGGTGCGGCTACAAACCCTAATTTTGATGTAGTTGCATGTGCTGGTACTCAAATCAAAAATGCAATTGATGCTACTATTGCTCTTGGTGGTGCAAATTATGTGTTCTGGGGAGGTCGCGAAGGTTATATGAGCTTATTGAATACAGATATGAGACGTGAGAAAGATCACTTGGCTCGTATGCTTATTATGGCTCGTGACTATGCTCGCAAACAAGGTTTCAAAGGAACATTCCTTATTGAGCCTAAACCAATGGAGCCTACTAAACATCAATATGATTTTGATACTGAAACAGTAATCGGTTTTATTCGTCACTATGGTTTAGAGAATGATTTCAAAGTAAATATCGAGGTGAATCATGCTACATTAGCTGGTCATACATTCGAACACGAATTACAAGCTGCTGTTGATGCAGGTCTTTTAGGAAGTATTGATGCTAATCGTGGCGATAATCAAAACGGATGGGATACAGATCAATTCCCTATCGACTTGTATGAATTGGCTCAAGCTTGGTTAGTAATGCTTCCTGCAGGTGGTGTTGGTAACGGTGGTGTAAACTTCGATGCTAAAATTCGCCGTAATTCAACAGATGCAGAAGATTTGTTTATTGCTCATATATCGGGTATGGATACATTTGCTCGCGGTTTGTTAATTGCTGCTGATGTACTTCAAAACTCAGATTATACAAAAATGCGTGAAGCCCGTTATGCTTCATTCAATGGAGGCAATGGTAAAGCATTTGAAGATGGAAAACTGACTCTGGAAGATTTACGTAATATTGCTCATAAATCGGGCGAACCTGCACAAATCAGTGGTAAGCAAGAGCTTTATGAAGCTATTGTAAACATGCATATCTAATAATGATTTAAAAATAAGCAAGCAAGGCTCTCTTGGTCTTGCTTGTTTATAATAGTTTCTATATACCTTTTAATACCATTTTAATGAAAAACGAAGCTAGTAAATCATATACCATCGGGCTAACTGTTATAGCTACTCTCGGAGGATTGCTTTTCGGATACGATACGGCAGTAATTTCGGGTACGGTGGAATCTCTCCGTCATTTTTTTATTGATCCTATGGGTTTGCCTACCAACGAGGCAAATGCTATGGAAGGATTTGTTATTAGTAGCGCTTTGATCGGTTGTATATTCGGAGCAGCTATTGCAGGATGGGTAAGTCAGCAATTTGGTCGTAAGAAGGCTTTATTTGCGGCAGCTATCCTCTTCTTGTTTGCTGCTATAGGGTCGGCTTGGCCTGAAATTGGCTATCATATGCCCGATGTACAAGATCATACATTTGTGTACCATTTTGTTTTTTACCGTATTATCGGTGGAATAGGGGTTGGTATTGCTTCTATGGTTTCTCCTATGTATATTGCCGAAATAGCTCCACCTGAAAAACGAGGCAGCTTGGTTGCTCTCAATCAGTTTGCCATTATATTTGGTATGTTAGTTGTGTACTTTGTTAATTACTTTATCGCAAAACAAGGTGATACTCAATGGTTGCATGCAATGGGTTGGAGATGGATGTTTGCCTCTTTGGCTATCCCTTCGGGGCTATTCTTTGTGCTATTGTTCTTTGCACCTGAGACTCCAAGATGGCTGATAATGAAAGGACATAAAGAAAAAGGTCTTGATATTCTTACCAAACTTGTAGGAAGTACTGCTGCAAAGAAGGAAATGGATGAAATTCAATATAGTTTTGATAAAGACGAAACAGCTTCATTAAAACCTTATTATAAGTTTATGATGACGTGGTTGGTACTATTCGTAGTAGGTCTTCTTGCTCTATCAATTAGTGGTGTACCAAGCGCTCTCGAAATATCAATGATCTGTAGTTTTATCATTGCTCTGTTTGTGCCTATTCGCTCTTATGGATTCCTAATTATTATAACAGGAGTGTTGCTTTCTGCCTTCCAGCAATTTGTAGGAATCAATGTGGTATTGTATTATGCTCCTGAGATATTCAAGAGTATGGGATCGGGTACTGACTCGGCTTTGTTACAAACAATTATTGTTGGTATAATAAACTTGTCGTTTACTGTATTGGCAATTATGACAGTAGATAAGTTCGGTCGTAAGCCACTATTGATTATTGGTGCATTAATTATGGCTGTGTCTATGCTTGGATTGGGAACTTCATTCTCTCAAAACCTGAATGGAACTTTGAAATTGATCTTTATGTTGACATACACTGCAGGATTTGCCATGTCATGGGGACCTGTTTGTTGGGTTATGTTAGCAGAAATATTCCCCAATTCAGTGCGCTCATCTGTAATGTCTATTGCGGTAGCTGCACAATGGGTGTCGAATTTCCTTATATCTTGGACTTTCCCTATTATGGATAAGAACGAAACTTTAGTGAATACATTTAATCATGGGTTTGCTTATTGGATATATGGTGCTCTTTCTGTATTGGCTGCCATCTTTGTTTGGAAATTCCTTCCAGAAACAAAGGGCAAGACTTTAGAGGATATGGAACAGCTCTGGAAAAAATAAAGGTCATATACCTTTTTATTGCTTAGGCAAGTTAGGTGTAATGACTAAATAAAAACGGACGAAAAGCAAATGTCGCTTTTCGTCCGTTTATTTTATGATGCATGACAAAATGTCTTGTTCCTTAAAGGATTAACATAGAATCACCATAAGTTCCGAAACGGTATTTTTCCTTTACAGCTTCTTCGTATAGTTCCATTACTTTATCATACCCACCAAATGCGGCAGTCATCATAAGTAATGTTGATTGTGGAAGGTGCAAGTTTGTTACCATAGCATCAGCAATGTTAAACTCATAAGGAGGGAATATAAACTTGTTAGTCCATCCCTTGCTTGATTTTAACTGGTGATCGGTACTTACAATTGTTTCAATAGCACGCATCGATGATGTACCTACTGCACATATCTTAGCACCCTTTGCTTTTGCTTTGTTTACAATGTCAGCAGCTTCTGTAGTCACCTCCATTTGCTCCGAATCCATTTTGTGCTTGGTCAAGTCTTCTACATCAATTTCTCTGTAGTTACCTAATCCGGAATGAAGAGTGATGTATGCAAAGTCAATACCCTTTATTTCCATACGTTTCAATAACTCACGGCTAAAGTGCAAACCAGCAGCAGGAGCTACAACAGCACCTTCGTTCTTTGCAAATATTGTTTGGTATCTGTGCTTATCATCATCTTCTTCCTGACGACCCAGATACTTAGGGATTGGTGTTTCTCCTAAAGCATAAAGAGCTGTCTTGAATTCTTCAGCAGGACCATCATATAAGAATCTTAATGTACGTCCGCGTGAAGTTGTATTATCAATAACTTCAGCAACCATAGAATCATCGTCGCCAAAGTATAGTTTATTTCCTATTCTTATTTTACGTGCAGGGTCAACTAATACATCCCAAAGGTGGAATTCTTCGTTAAGTTCACGCAATAAGAAAACTTCAATCTTTGCTCCTGTTTTTTCTTTATTTCCATAAAGACGTGCAGGAAATACTTTCGTGTCATTGAAAACAAAAACATCCTTGTCATCGAAATATTCAAGGATATCCTTAAATTGCTTATGCTCGACTTGACCGGTTTGACGGTTGAAAACTAACATGCGCGATTCATCTCTGTTTTTGTTAGGATGAGTTGCGATTAGTTCCTCCGGAAAATCGAATCTAAATTGTGAAAGTTTCATATTTATATATCTGTTTATTTATTTCTTATTAATAACCTTCAATCTGTGGTTTGAATAATGTTGTCTATGTCTTCTGCTTTCATGCACTTATCAAGAGTGATGTCGCCAATTCGTGTACGGATAAGACCTGTAAGATGTCCTCCTGATTGAAGAGCTTCGCCAATGTCTCGTGCCAAGGCTCTTATATAAGTACCTTTGCTACATACAACACGTATTTTGATACTATCTTTTGCAAAATCTAGCAACTCTATCTCATCTATAACAAGCACTTTCGGTTTTAGTTCTACTTCTTCGCCATTACGTGCCAGATTATAAGCTCTTTCCCCATTTACCTTACAAGCCGAATATGCCGGAGGAATCTGTTCAATCCGCCCAACAAAAGACTTTATTGTTTCTTCGACCAGCTCTTTTGTTATATGATCGGTAGGGAAAGTTTTATCTACCTCTGTTTCCAAATCAAAAGAAGGCGTTGTTGCTCCTAATCCAATAGTGGCTACATATTCTTTTCCTTGATATTGAAAAGTCTCGATAAGTTTGGTTTTTTTTCCGGTACATATAATCATTACCCCTGTTGCCAAAGGGTCTAATGTTCCGGCATGACCAACTTTCAGTTTCTTAATATTCAAACCTCTACATAATTTACTACGCAATTTTCGTACCAAATCAAAAGATGTCCAGTTTAAAGGTTTATCTATATATATAATTTCTCCCGAAATGAAATCCATTTGTTTTTTATAGAATGTTCAGGTCATGACCTGTTAGTAAGTAAATAAGTATTCCTAGTCCTAAAACGATTCTGTACCAACCAAATAGCTTAAATCCGTATTTGGTTACATAGCCAATGAAGAATTTAATAGCTAACATGGCTACAACAAATGCAACTAAATTACCAATAATTAAGGTTGACATATTGTCTTGTAGAATCTGGACGCCGTCAGGTTGCATAAGTAGCTTTAGTAATTTATATCCTGTTGCTGCTGCCATAGTAGGTACTGCAAGGAAGAATGAAAATTCGGCAGCCGATTTACGCGTTAGTTTTTGGCTCATACCTCCGACAATAGTTGACATTGATCGTGATACTCCGGGAATCATTGCAATACATTGGAAACATCCAATAATAAATGCATTTTTATAGGTTATCTCTTTGTCCTTGTCAGGAGAGTTAAACCATTTATCTACAAATAGCATAACAATACCTCCTAGAACCAAAGTTGTAGCTACTACATATACGTTCTCGAGCATATCATCAATAAAATCATTGAACAAAAGTCCTAGTACAGCAGCAGGTATAAATCCGATCAATAGCTTAATATAGAAATCCCACGATTGGAAAAAACGCTTCCAATAAAGAACTAATACTGATAGTATGGCTCCAAATTGAATGATAACTGTAAATGCTTTAACGAAATCGGTACTTTCGATGCCCAATAGCTTCTCAGCTATAATCATGTGACCGGTCGATGATATTGGTAGAAACTCAGTAAGCCCTTCTACAATGGCTATGATAATAGTCTGTAGTGTATCCATTCTTTAAATAGTACGTTTTATTTGTTTTTCTTCAGTGTGTTATGCCTTAGCAGAATCCTGAATTGTTGAATCATCCTGTTGTTTGGTGGGGTATAATATTCCTACTATCATTAGTAAGAAGCCAAAAAAAGAAAACATTGGTCCTATAACAATACGTCTCGTGCTAAAGATGTCAGGTTGAAAACCTTCTTCGATACTGGTTGATGAGCCTGTCATCAATAAAAAACCAATAATAATAAGTGCAAATGATGCTGCACATATTATGTAATTAAGTTTACCTAATGCAAAATCTTTCTTTTCCATATTGTTTTTTTAGTACAATGATTTATTTAATACCGCATTCTTATATTGTAACAAGCATTGGCTGCGATATTTACCAACGCAAAATAGATAGGTCTTAGACCTTAAGCGTGATACAGGTTATTTGTATTCATCTTTAAATATCGGTTTACAGCCGATGTAGTCGCCAAAAGCGGAAGAATTATACCTAATGCTAAAACAATAACATAGAGTATAATAAGGTTCTGCATCCTTATTATCGAGATGATTTCGGGAAACTCTTTGGCTAGCGTATATATTAATGCTGTGATTCCTATATTTGCTATAATGGCAGCTACCACGCCATATCCTATTGCTTTAATAACAAAAGGTTTGCGGATAAAGCCATTTGTTGCACCAACAAGTTGCATGGTGTTTATTAAAAAACGCTTAGCATAAATGTTAAGACGAATGGTATTCCTTATAAGAGTAAATGATATAAACATCAATATAACGGCCAATATTAATAACCCTGTTCCTACTTTCGATAGGTTCGAATTGATCATCTCTATTGTATCTTCGCTATATAAGAAGCTTTTTACAATCTTTTGTCCTTTCAGGCTTTTCTCTACAACTTTGATGCTATCGATATTCGCATATTCAGATTTTAGAGTAATGTCAAAATAATTAGATGCAGGCGTATATCCCAGTATTTCTTCAGGGTCACCACCTAATTCCTCTATCAGTTCTTTTTTTATCTCATCTTTACTGATGAACGTTACTGATTTTATATAAGGCTTGGCACTAAGTTGTTTTTGAAGTTTTGCGGCGGCGGCATCTGTTGTGTCGTCTGATAACTCTATTGTAATGCTGAGGTTCTCTTTTATGAATGAGGAGATTTCGCGTCCCATAACCCCTACAAAAAAAGTCAATCCCAGTAAAAATAAAACTAAGGTAATACTTACAGTTGTAGTTACTCCGGTTCCAAATAGAGATGTTGTCTTTAGTTGACGATTTTTTGACATAAAATATTTACTCTGCTTTTATTTTTGTATCTTCGTTATGAGTGATTTAGATACTTCACGCCTTAATTTGGTGCAAAGAAACAAAATATAATGCTGTTTTGTAGCATTATTTATGTTTTTTAATTATAAAATTCCAGAATACTAACTAATTCTCTTATTAGAATACCTTAATTTTGTCGATCAATATCTAAATTTTATTATAGCTAGAACAAACCCTGCAAGCTTATTGTTTTCATATATGTGTAATCTTTTATATATTCGCATGTATAATAGAAAGGGTTTATTATTAGAAAATACCATAGCAGAGTGAAGTATTAAGGTCTCAGATTTTTTTATTCTATTGCTAAGTGTAATGTAAAATAGCCTGTTATAATTGGAGAGTTTATAATTTAAATACGTTTAATTACTTAAATATAAAATGCAAGAAGATCAAGATACAATATTGGATGAGATCACGTCCAGTGAATATAAATATGGTTTCGTAACCGATATCGAAAACGAATCCATTGGTAAGGGTTTGAATGAAGATGTTATCAGACTGATTTCATCTAAAAAAAATGAGCCCGAATGGTTGTTAGAATATAGATTGAATGCTTACAGACATTGGCTTACAATGAAAATGCCAGAGTGGGCACAATTAAATATTCCTGAGATTAATTATCAGGATGTAATCTATTATTCGGCGCCAAAACAAAAGATAGCTCCTGAAAGTTTAGATCAAGTAGATCCTGAATTGTTGAAGACATTCGATAAGCTGGGTATTTCTATAAACGAGCAAAAGAAGCTAGTTGGAATGGCTGTTGATGTTGTAATGGACAGTGTTTCAGTGAAAACAACTTTTAGAGATGTACTATCTGAAAAAGGAATTATTTTCTGTTCTTTTGGAGAGGCTGTACAAGAGCATCCCGAACTGGTTAAGAAGTATTTAGGAACAGTTGTTTCCTCTAAAGATAATTATTTTGCTGCCTTAAATTCGGCAGTATTTAGTGATGGTTCATTTGCTTACATTCCAAAGGGAGTGCGTTGTCCGATGGAACTTTCTACTTATTTCCGTATCAATGCAGCTAACACAGGTCAGTTCGAAAGAACCTTACTTGTCGCAGATGACGATTCGTATGTAAGTTATCTTGAAGGTTGTACAGCTCCTATGAGGGATGAGAATCAGTTGCATGCTGCTATTGTAGAGATTGTAGCTATGGATCGTGCGGAAGTGAAATATTCAACCGTTCAGAACTGGTATCCAGGCGATAAAGAAGGTAAAGGCGGTATCTACAACTTTGTAACTAAGCGTGGACTTTGTAAAGGAGAATCTTCTAAAATATCATGGACTCAGGTTGAAACAGGTTCTGCTATTACGTGGAAATATCCGTCTTGTATATTAGCCGGAGATAACTCTACAGGAGAATTCTACTCGGTTGCAGTTACTAACCATCATCAGCAAGCCGATACGGGAACTAAGATGATTCATATTGGTAAGAACACTAAGAGTCGTATTGTTTCTAAAGGTATCTCGGCAGGGCAAAGTCAGAACTCTTATAGAGGGTTGGTAAAAGTGTCCCCAAAGGCTGAAAACGCTCGTAATCACTCACAATGCGATAGTTTATTGCTTGGCGATAGATGCGGAGCTCATACATTCCCATATTCGGAAATAGCGAACTCTTCAGCTATTATAGAACACGAGGCTACGACTTCCAAGATTAGTGAAGATCAGGTTTTCTATTGTAATCAACGTGGTATAGCTACCGAAGATGCAGTGGGATTGATTGTAAACGGTTATGCAAAAGAAGTTATGCAAAAACTTCCTATGGAATTTGCCGTTGAAGCACAAAAACTACTTCAAATTAGTTTAGAAGGAAGTGTAGGTTGATCGAAAGAATTTATGCTATATAAATGGAAAGAGTATTTCAATTTGAAATACTCTTTTTTTTTTGTTTTATTAATTAACCCTTGTCAAGTTATTCTTTAACAAATAATCGGTAGTGATAAGCATGGAGGTGGAATAGTTGCGCATGCTGTCAGCTAGTGATATGTAAGAATTCCGTTCGTTGATTATATTCTTGCTTTTGTAATCGTATAATCCTTCATTTTTTGTGATGGGATTATATACATAAAAGTGTTTGGAATTGATACATCCCATCATATCATCTGAGGTGAAAAATATATAAGGGCGCTTTTGCTTAATAATGTCAATACCTAATGTATTATTATCAAACGAATAATCTAGTAAACCCAATAGGGTAGGAGTTATATCTATTTGCCCTCCTAAATTTTCGAATACTTTGGGTGCATCATCAAATAGGGCTGAATGTATAATTAAAGGAATATGGTTGTATGATAGAGGCATGTCGTATGTTGTTTTTCCTACTAGTTTACCATGATCTCCAAGTAATACGAATATAGTGTTTTTATACCAGTCTTGTTTTTTCGCTTCGGACATAAATTGTCGGATCGCATCATCAGCAAAAGCTACAATCTGCTCACATGGTTCTTTGCTGACCAATTTAAATTTTTCGGGAACTATATAGGGAGGATGATTGCTAATGGTAAGTATGGTGGTAAAGAATGGAGTCTTTTGTTTAGATTGTTCTATTATCCTCTTCATCGCATATTCAAACAAATAGTCATCCTGAACCCCGTATCCGTTTACAACCTTCGATGCAGGATAATCTTCTTGCGCATACATTCGCTGAATACCATTCTCGAGTAGAAATGCATTCATATTATCATATTGAGATTCGTGTGTCACAAAAAAAGATGTTTGGTATCCTCTTTTGCTGAGTATACGGGGAATTCCTTGGCACTTGGCTATCTCTACATTCTTCATTATATTCTTGTCGAATAACGAAGGCAAGCCGAAAAGAGTTGCTACGACTCCTTGATTCGTATGTGTTCCGGCTGAATAAAAGTTCTCGAAATAATAAGACTCTTTTATTAATTCGTTTAAATAGGGGGTTAAACTACCTTCTTTCATTGAAAGAAATTCCGCAGACATTGATTCCATAAGAATGAGTACAATATTGATATCCTTATTTTCTTTGCACCCATCTATATTTCTAAGGATTGGAAAATGTGCTTCTTTATCGCAGTTAATATTTAGCTCATTTTGCACTATAGATAAGGCATCTTCATCTTTCATGAGATGATTGGCACTAATATGTTTCTTTGAGTTTTCGATGATACTCCTTAGTAAGAAGAATGTCGGATTTAGTCCTAACTGATTCAGAAAAGAATTATTGCAGAAATATGCCTGACTCGTTTTTATGGGATTCTCTCCTGCACGTCCTCTAATTCCTAATAGACAAAGACCGATAACAATGATACTAATTGCAATATAGACTGAATATTGTTTTTTGCTCAATTTGCTCTGTCCTTGTTTTAGAGTAATTCTTCCGGTTCTGATTACAATTGTGCTAAACAAAACGAGAATAACAACGAAAATGAAGAAATATATATAGTAAGATGGTTCTTGTAAAACCAACTGTAAAGCACTTCCTCCCTCTTCTTTCCAATTGAATATGGAAGAGTTGAGGTGTTTGAAGAAATAATTGAAATAGGGAATATCGGAAGCTGAGATTGCAAATACTAAACCAAAGAGAATAATATAATAAAAGTTGAATATTTTGATGCTGATTTTATTCAGTTGTTTGCAGAATCCCAATACTAGAAGTACAACCAGTGGGAGAATGCTTATGTAACAAGCTATAACATTATCAAACCAAATACCTTTGGTTAGAGCTGTAGTGATTGTAGCGAGGGTGACACTCTCATCATTTAGATTGGTTGTATTGCTTAATAATAAGATAAATCTGAATACAGATAGCAATAGAAGCGCCGAAAAATGGATCGTTAGGACGTAACGTAGCACAGACTTAATGGAATTCATTCTAAAATTGTTTCTTTACTTTAGTGTATTTGTTAATGTTCAAAATGTTTGCTGCATGATGTAAATCGTTGAAGAATATACAATATATGCTACAAATCAAATAAAGTAAAATGCAAAAGGTCGCAAGTCGGTGTTACCTTTTGTATTTTACTAAAATATAAATTGTCAAGTGTTAGTCTGTAAAGAGGCCGCAAAGATAATAAAAGAGAGGGTTCTATTGTGTTTTTTTATTTCTATTTATGGAGGGTTGCTTTTTTATCTCATCTAATGTAAGCCCTCCCACGATAAGGAGGGCTGATTTCTTATGGATTATCTACTTATATGTAGATAGAATATTTTTAGAAATAAGGTTTGCTTTATAGATTAACGAACTCTTTTGAGTCGGTTCGATCCAGCTCTAAATGAAGAGATTCTACTCTATGTTTTTTCTCACTTTCGTTAAAAATTCTAACATCTCTGTAGAGTCTTTCTTTTCGATGATCGAAAGCAGTTGTCCCAGTTCTTCTCTTATTTGCTCCACTTGCTGTGGGGTGTAAGGGTTGAACAGAATTTCAGTCAAAAGAAAATCATCTTCCGATAAAAGACCTTTGGCTATATCCATATGTCTTTTAAAGGTAGTTCCGGGTGCTTCCTGATGTTTCATTACAGAAGCGAATACTAGAGTTGAGGCAAACGGAATAGATAGCGAATAGGCTATCGTTTGATCGTGCTCGTCGAAACTATATTCGAATACCTGAAGGTGTAAGCTTCTATACAGATCTAAGAAGAATTCTTTTCCTTTCTCCGATGATTCTGATATAACGATGGCACTTTGGGTGCTAAGGTTGCGCAGATCGGCAAAAGTGGGTCCAAACATGGGATGCGAAGAAGCAAAAGGTTGTTTTACTGATGCGTAAAATTCCTGTAAACCTGTTTTTACCGATGCTATATCTGAAATAATACAAGTGTCACTAATGTATGGTAAGATAGTTTTAAATGCATCAATAGTGTACTTAACTGTTGCTGCATTGATAACTAACTCCGGATTGAAGTCCGAAATTTCTTTTGGGTCGCTCATCCTTACCACATTGTAGGTGAATTTCAATCGGTCGGGGTTTGTGTCAAACATCGCAACCTCATGATTGGAACTCAATACATCAGAAAAGAAAGATCCCATCTTTCCTGCACCTAATATTAATATTTTCATAACTGTGTATTATAAAATATAGCCAGTTGTTTATAGATTTATCAACTGGCTATTTCATTTTTATAAAGAGGTCTTCGACCTTTATTTATTTAGTATATCCAGTTGTACTCTTACTGATTCTTCGTGTATAGCTTCAAGTATAACACGCATAAATTCAGGATTCATTCCCATTTCAGTGGCTTGAGCGATACGTTTAGTTAGAATTTCATCATAACGATCGGTTTGTACGATAGTCATGTTATGTTCTTTCTTGAAAGTGCCGATTTCTTTAGAAACACGCATGCGTTTAGCTATAAGCTCAAGCAATTGATCGTCAGCTTCGTCAATTTGACGACGAAGATCTGATAAATCTTCAGTTGTTTGTTTGCCCTCACGGATGATAAGTGCACCTAATATTTCTTTTAATCTCTCAGGTGTTACTTGTTGAGAAGCATCACTCCAAGCACAATCAGGGTTGCAATGAGTTTCGATGATCAAACCTTCGAAATTCAAATCCATAGCTTGTTGAGAAAGTGGCTGAATTAAATCGCGTTTTCCTCCAATATGGCTAGGGTCGCAAATGATTGGAAGATCAGGATAGCGACGTTTCAATTCGATTGGTATATGCCATTGTGGAAGGTTACGGTATATCTTTTTGTCGAAAGAACTAAAACCTCTGTGGATAGCTCCTAGCTTAGTTAAACCAACATTGCTTAAACGCTCTAATGCACCGATCCATAATTCTAAATCTGGATTTACAGGATTCTTTACTAGTACAGGAATATCAACTCCTTGTAAAGCTTCTGCTATTTCTTGTACTGCAAAAGGGTTTGCAGTTGTACGTGCACCAATCCAAAGTAAATCTACTCCGTATTTAAGAGCTTCATATACGTGTTTTTGAGTAGCAACTTCTGTAGAAACATACATTCCTGTTTCTTTTTTTACTTTCTTCAACCAAGCTAATCCTTCGCTTCCGATACCTTCAAAACCTCCGGGTTTAGTACGAGGTTTCCAAATTCCGGCACGCATAACTTTAATTCCGTCTGCTGCTAATTGTTTAGCAGTTTCCATTACTTGCTCTTCAGTTTCGGCACTACAAGGTCCTGCAATAACGAAAGGTCTTTTCGGGTCTACTCCTGGAAGTAAAATTGAATCTAATTTCATCTTGTTTTTATTTTAATTATTGATTTGAATACTAGTTAGTTTTTCCGTTACATCTTAGTTTTAAAACTGATTATAGTTGTTATATCTGCTAAGTAACAGAAAGGTCTGAGACCTTATTTTATTCTTAATATCATTATTATTTCGTCCTTGTATGTTTTGTTGTCGACTTTGAAAATTTCTGGACGCTTTCCAGATTCTACGAATCCGTATTTTTTATATAATGCTAATCCTGCTTCATTGTTCGCATATGCTTCTAGATATATAATTTCTAAAGGAGAATTATTTTTTGCCCATTTTATGGCATTTTCTAAGAGTAATGAGCCTGCACCATATCCTTGCCAGCTTGATAACATGCCCATTCCCAATCGGGCAGTATGATACATTATCTTTTGCTGCAATCCCGAAAAATCTATATTTCCAATAATACGTCCTTGATGGGTAGCAACTAATAAAAGGCTGTTTTTATTGTCAATAAAAGATTGTATCCATTTTTCCTCTTCCTCTAAAGTAGGATTAAATTCTCCTTTTGTGTAGGGAATGAACTCGCTTTCTTCAATATATTCTTTTACAACAGTTATCAATTCCGGTGCGTCACTTATTTGTGCTTCACGGATAACTATAGTTTTCCCATTTTTTAAGACTGATTCTATTGTTCTAAATTTCATCTCTAAGAAAATATTTAAGCTAACTTTTTTACTCTGTCTAATGCTTCTTTAAGCATTTGTTCATTACAGCAAAGCGAGATGCGTATGTATCTTTTACCTTTATCTCCGAATATAAATCCGGGAGTGAGGAATACATTAGCTTCATAAAGGACTTTATCAGCCAATTCGGCACTGTCTTTGTATATGTCGGGTATTTTACCCCATAAGAACAGTCCTACTTGTTTAGGATCAAAAGTGCAGCCTAAGGTATTCATTATTTGCTCTGCATATTTGCGACGAGCTGTGTATAGGTTGATATTATTCTCGATGTGCCATTCTTCAGAATTGTTGAGTGCAGCAATAGCAGCTAATTGGACGGGTTTAAACTGTCCACTGTCAATATTACTTTTTACTTTTAGTACCCATTGTACAAATTGAGGATTAGAGGCTAGCATAGCCATACGCCACCCTGGCATATTATGCGATTTACTAAGAGAGTTCATCTCAATGCAAATATCTTTAGCTCCTTCAATCTGCAGAATGCTCAATCTGTTTGTATTTAGAATGAAGCTATATGGATTATCGTTGACGATTACAATTCCGTGTTTTTTGCCAAAAGCAACTAAGCGTTCATATAATTCTACCGTAGCATTTGCTCCAGTGGGCATATTTGGGTAATTAACCCACATTAATTTTACATTTGATAGATCTAGTTTTTCGAGAGCATCAAAATCAGGTTGCCAATTATTGTTCTCATCTAGATCGTAAGTCTGTATTTTGGCTTGCACCAAATTACTCACTGATGTATATGTCGGGTAACCAGGATTTGGTACAAGTACACCATCACCAGGATTAAGAAAAGTAAGTGAAATATGTAAGATTCCCTCTTTAGATCCAATAAGCGGCTGAACCTCTTTAGAAGGGTCTAAATCTACGTTATACCATTTTTTGTACCAATCAGCGAAAGCTCGGCGTAGTTCAGGTATGCCTACATAAGGTTGATATCCGTGTACGTTGGTTTGTACAGCCGATTCGCATAATGCCTCTATCGTTTCTTTTGAAGGAGGTAGATCAGGACTTCCTATACCTAGGCTTATTACATTTTTACCTGCCGCATTCATCTCGGCAACTTCTTTTAGTTTTGTCGAGAAATAATATTCGCTAATAGAATTGAGGCGTTCTGCCGGAGTAATCTGTTTTGTGCTCATATCTTTTAAGTATCGATAGTTGTTATACTTTGAGTGATAATAAACAGGTCAGAGACCTTCTTGCTTATAATTCGCTTTGTCTTCCTTCTGGATAATCTCCCAATATTTTCAAATCGCTAATTAATGGGCGAATTGCTGTTAGTGATTGTTGATATCGGTCATAATTGTCGAATTTTATATCTACATAGAATTGATATTCCCATTCTCTACCAATAATAGGAAGCGATTGTATTTTTGTCAAGTTCACATGATAGAAGGAAAGTACAGATAGTACTTGCGATAAGCTTCCCTCACTGTGAGGTACTGTAAATACGATAGATGATTTATTTAATACTTCATCTTTCTGTATTTCATCTACAATCCAGCGATTACCAAAAATAAGAAAGCGAGTAAAATTGTGTTTATTTGTCTCAATTCCCCTCGCTAGTATATTTAATCCATATATTTCGGCTGCTCTTGTGCTACAAATGGCAGCAGTGCCCAACATATTTTTATCTGCAATGTCTTTGGCTGCAAGCGCAGTATCTTCGTGCTCTACTACTTTTACTTTAGGTAGAGTTTCTAAGAAGTTTACGCACTGCATCAATGCGATAGGGTGCGATATAACTTCTGTAATATCGTGTATGCTTTGTCCGGGTAGCGCTGCTATACAGTGCGATACACGTTGTTTGTATTCGCCTGCGATAGGTAGTTTGTTTGTTTTAAGCAATTCATAGTTTTGTAGAAGACTACCTGCAATGGTATTTTCAATAGCCATAATCCCTATGATATTCGGATCATTCTTGATAGAGGTAAAGATGTCTTTAAATGTAATACAGGGAACGATTTCGACCTCTTCTCCTACAAAAAAGTTTTCTGCTGCTATCCCATGATATGCTCCGAGTCCTCCTTGAATTGCTACCTTTCTCATTTGAGTAATTTCTATTATTTGTTTGTATATGACTTAAAATAAAAAAATCCTGTCAAGCTTGACAGGATTTTATATATCTATTATGTTGTTTTCTTTACTACATACAAAATCCTGTCTTACCTTTTAAAGTAAAAGTAAAAAAAGAAGTAGTATGCAAAAGAAAAATTTCTCATTGTTCTGTTTTTCGTAAAATGATTTGACAAAAGTAATATTTTTTTGATAAATGCAATTCTTTTTTCTTATTTTTTTATTGATCACTTATTTATAGTATAATATTACCTCTACTTTGGCTTCTAAAATATTGATTTTATAGGTGTTTTATTAGCTTTTTTTCTTAATTTATTATACTGTTATATATAGATGTGTTATTTGAGATGTTTCTCTAACTATGTACTCTGTTTGGAAACTAATTATATCTGTATGTAGTTAGTTGTATTTGTTATACGTATTTTTTGATATATATACAATATATTATAGAA
>NZ_CVRU01000142.1 GCF_001261715.1 Dysgonomonas sp. HGC4
TATAGTTTCTTTTGAAACTATATGATTGGTTTATTAATCAATATGATTGATTTTGTCTTTAATGGGTTTTAAATAGATAGTTTATGCTCTTGTTTTGTGGATGTGTGTTTTTCTGTTTGGAATATATAAATACATTTGCATAATGTAGTCTAAAGTTGTTTGAAATTTTATTTTAAGTTATTTTATCAAATTGAGTTTAATAAAAGAGGTATTTATGAGAAGATTTATGATGATTTTTGCTTGTATAGTGGCAAGCGTGGGGTTATCTCTAGCTCAAACTACGCGAGTATCCGGGGTAGTCGTAGACGATACCGGCGAAGCAGTGATAGGAGCTTCAGTTGTAGCTAAAGGAAGTATGGTTGGTACAGTTACCGATGTTGATGGCAAATTTTCATTGAATGTTCCATCTGAAAGAAAAACGTTGGTTGTTTCTTTGATTGGTATGAAGACTAAAGAGGTAGCAGTAGGTAGTGATCTGCGAATCATGTTAGAAGACGATTCCAAATTAATGAATGAGGTTGTGGTTACAGCAATGGGTATCTCTCGCGAGAAAAAAGCGTTGGGGTATGCTGTGGCTGAAGTGAATGGTGACGAGATGCTTAAGTCTCGTGGAGGAGTTGCAAATCCAATAAATTCACTAGCAGGGAAAGTTGCCGGTTTACAAATAACAGGTGCTACAGGTAATATGGGTGGTTCAACAAAAGTACTGCTTCGTGGTATAAAATCACTTTCAGGAAATAATCAGCCCTTATTCGTTATTGACGGTGTTCCTATTGAAGGAACAGATTTTAATAGTACCGATACCCAACGTGGCGGCGGAGGTTATGATTATGGTAACTTAATTCAGGATATAAACCCTGATGATGTAGCCAATATTTCGGTATTGAAAGGTCCTAATGCATCGGCTCTTTATGGTTCTCGTGCAGCAAATGGGGTGATTATGATTACAACTAAAAAGGGCGAAAAAAATCAAGGGTTAGGTATTAGCGTAAATTCTTCTATCGGGTTTGAGACTGTGAACAAATTGCCCAAGATGCAAAAAGAATATGGTGGCGGTTATAGTTTAACTCCTACACTAATTAATGGAAAGACTTATTTAGTGCCTGATTATGGTATTGATGAAAGTTGGGGACCTAAATATGATCCTAGTGTACAGTATCTTTCGTGGTACGATGTTGCTAGATGGGAAGCCGGAGGTAAAGTCGGAGATCCAACAACGTCAGCATGGGTAAGTCCTAGACACGATATTGATGATTTTTTCGAAACAGGTGTTTCGTTTACTAATAATATCAGTTTATCACAATCAACGGATAAAACAAGTCTTCGTGTTTCGTATACGAATATGACATTGAGCGGTTATATGCCCAACAGTAGCTTGGATAAAAACAGCTTTAATGTAGCAGGAAGTATTAATACAAGTAAGTATTACGAGCTATTTACAAATGTAACCTATCTGAACCAAGCGGCTAAAGGTCGTCCCGATACAGGATATGGAGACAATAACGTTATGCAGAAATTTATTCAGTGGGGACAGCGTCAGTTGGATATGAAAGAGCTTAAAGATCTTTACAGGTTCCCTGATGGTACTCAAGCCGGATGGAATAGAGGTGCATGGGATGATCCTACACTTCAATACTCTAATAACCCTTATTGGTCGCGTAATATGAATTATCAAAACGATACGCGTGATCGTTTGTATGGTAATGTGGGTATAAAAGTAAATATACTACCTAATTTAAAAGCACAATATAAAGTAAATCTAGATTACTTTAGTGATAAGCAATATGAGAGAAACGCAGTGTATTCTCAGGAATTATCTTCTTATAGTGAGACACATAGACAGCAACATGAAATAAATCATGAGTTCTTATTGATGTTCTCTAAAAAAATGAATGATAATATGACTTTGGATGTAAATGCCGGAGGTAATATTATGTATCGTAAATATACAAGATTGATTGGTGAGAGTGTAGGGGGATTAGTGTTACCCGAGTTTTACAATCTCGATAACTCAAGAAGTCAAGCTAAATCGACTAATTTCTTAAGTCAAAAATCAATTAATAGTGTATTTGCAAGTGCAGCTTTCGGGTATAAAGGTTTTGCTTTTGTGGATGCAACATTGCGTAATGACTGGTCTTCCACTTTACCTAAAGGAAATAATTCATACCTATATCCTTCGGTAACGGGTAGCTTCTTATTTTCTGAATTGTTGAAGCAAGATTGGTTGGATTTAGGTAAGGTTCGTTTAGGTTGGGCTAAAGTAGGTAGTGATACTGATCCTTACAATGTGTATGACGCTTACCGATTCTATACTTCTTTTGATGGTTCGCATGCTTATACGTTGCCATATAAAAAGAATAGTACTGATTTGAAACCTGAATCAACGTATTCTGTAGAGCTTGGGCTTGAACTTAATTTACTTAAAAATCGTGTAGGAGTTGAGTTTACATACTATAATTCCGAAACCCAAGATCAGATTATACCATTGTCTCTATCAGGTGCAACTGGCTATACATCTATGGTTGTTAATGGTGGAACTATTACTAACAAGGGTTTTGAGTTGATGTTACGAGGTGTGCCCGTAAGAACAAATGACTTTGAATGGAGTGTTGTAGGTACTCTTTCTGCAAATAAGAATAGAGTAAAAGAGTTGTTAGGTAACAGAGAAGAAGGTTATTTTAGATTGGCAGCTGCTCCTTTCAAAGTAGAAGTTGGTGCTCTTGTTGGAGATAGATACGGAGTGCTTATGGGTACTGATTTTGTATATGATGACAATGGAAATAGAATCATAAATGCTAATGGAACCTATGCTTCTACTGATGGCAATGTTCCATTGGGTAGTGTTTATCCTAAAGCATTAGTTGGATTCTCTAATACTTTCTCTTATAAAGGTATCGACCTAAGTATTTTATTTGATGCTCAGTTTGGCGGAAAATTCTTTTCCACTTCATATATGTTTGGCATGTATTCGGGTATGCTTGCAGGAACTGTGGGTAATAATGAACTTGGAAATCCAATACGTGATGCGGTTGAAGATGGTGGAGGTGTGTTGCTAGCTGGTGTGCATGCTGATGGTACTCCTAATACAACTCGTTTGGAAGCCGAAGACTGGGCTGGAGCAATTAATAGTGGTCCTGCCGCACAAAGCGTCTTTAAGAGCGACTTTATAAAACTTAGGGAAATTACTCTTGGATATAATATCCCTCTTCGATCAACAAAGTATATCAAAGCATTGAAAGTTTCTGCCTATGGACGTAATCTTGCCATGTTTGGATTAGATAACAGCAGCTTTGATCCTGAAATGGCAACAACAAGTTCAGGAAACGTACAAGGTATCGAAGGTGGAGCACTTCCTTCGGTAGCAAACTTTGGTTTCAATGTCGGAGTTCAATTCTAATTCCGCGAGTATTAATTATTTAAGATTTGAAGAAAGATATGAAAACAATTATAAAAGGTTTATTATTTGCGACTTTGATCTTTACGGCTGGTTCTTGTAAAGATTTGGAAGAGTTGAATATTGATCCGAACCAACCTTCTTCGGTCTCAACGGCGACGTTGATGACGGGAGCTCAAAAAAGTATGCTAGATTATATTTACGATAATTGGTTTAGTGGAAGACAAGCATTAGTATATTCTCAATACTGGGCACAACGAACTTATACCGAGGAAGATCGCTATCAAATTCGCGAGAGTGTAAATAATAATTATTTCAATTATTTATACCGAGTGGCAGGCAATTTAAATAATATTGAAAAATTGAATACCGATGAGGCTACAAAAAAAGGAATGGCTACCTATGGTGATAATAATAATCAGATTGCAGCAGCTAAAATTCTGAAAGTTTGGTTGATGCAGCTTATGGCTGACACTTGGGGGGCTATACCTTACAATGAGGCGTTTAAATTAGAGGAAGGTGTGTTGTATCCCAAGTATGATGATTTGAATACTTTGTATTATCAATTTATTACAGAATTGGATGAAGCAACAGCGATGATTAATGAAGATGCCGAAGTATTTACTGAAGGCGATTTAATTTATAATGGAGATGCTACGGCCTGGAAAAAGTTTGGAAATTCGTTGAAGTGTAAAATTGCTCTCCGTTTATCAAAGGTTGATCCTAAATGGAAGACATATATTGCAGAAGCAGTAACGTCGGGAATCTTTACAAGCAATAGCGATAATGCAGTGTTTAACTATTCAACAACAGCTCCCAATCAAAGCTATTTTTATAAAGGCTTTTTTGAGGACGGAAGAAATGATTTTTCAGTTGCTAAGCCTTTTGTTGACTTACTGAAAGGACAAGCTGATACATTGAATGTGAAAACTCACCCATGGAAAGGTGTAGTAGACCCACGTTTACCTATTTATACATCTGCTCGTAATGGAAAGTATATTGGACTGCCTTATGGATTAACAAGTGCGCAAATGACATCGGCTATTAGAAATGCTGCTCCTTCTTTTTATGCTGATGAACCTTTGGTTGTACAACCGAACTTTGCTATTTCCTTATTATCATACTCCGAAATCTGTTTTATTCTTTCCGAATATAAAGGTTTTTCAGTACCAGAATATAAAGAAGGGGTTAAAGCATCTTTGGAATATTGGAATGATCTTTATACAAAAGTAATGGGTAAAGCTCTTTTAAGCAGTGCTAGTATTGCCGATTATGTAGCTGTGGTAAGTGCAAGAGTTGATGCCGAAACAGTAGCAACGCAAAAATATATTCACTTGTACATGAATGGTACTGAAGCGTGGTCTGAATATCGCCGGACAGGATATCCCACTACATTATTGAAACCGGGAGAACATTCGTATGTTGTTGGAGGTGCAGTCTTAGATTTTACAACTTTATCTGAGACCAAAGGAGATATACCTGCTCGTGTGAAATATCCGACCAATGAAAGTACTCTAAACCCAACTGGGTTTAAAGATGCTGTATCTAAACTTACTGATGGAAGTAATAACTATTACAGCAAAATGTTTTGGGATGTAAGGAGTGTAGGGAATCCGCATCCTGCAAACAAATAATTACTTGATTTATTCAATCAATTAGAGAGGGTCGAGCCGTTGATGGTTCGATCCTTTTGTTTTGATAGATACGCTGGATGGCACTATTTTAGGTTAATATCGCTTTCTCCTAAAATATTTTTGTCTATATTTGTTAGATTGTGGTAATGTGTTTTCACGAATTACTTAATTTTTTTCTTGCATGAAAGATTTCTTTAAAAGCGTATTGGCTTCGATAGTAGGAATATTTATCAGCAGTTTTATTATAGGAGGGGTTCTTGTCCTATTGTTTTTTGGGTTTATCGGAGTATTATTAAGTAGTTCTTCAGATACATTTGTTCTAAAAAATAATTCGGTTCTGACGATTCGTCTAACCGGAGTAATGAAAGATCGGGTTTTAGAGAATCCGATAATAGAGTTTTTTAATTTAGGAGAAGCCAAAGAAATGGCATTGACAGATATTCTATCTGCCATAAAGAAAGCCAAAGAGAATGACGACATTAAAGGAATATATATAAGCTCAGGCTATTTTATGGCTTCGAGTGCTTCGCTGACTGAGATTAGAGATCAATTGTCCGATTTCAAGGAAAGTGGCAAGTTTATAATTGCCTATGCTGATGATTATATGCAGGGTGGTTATTTCCTGTCTACGGTAGCCGATAAAGTAATAATGAATCCTCAAGGCTCGCTCAATTTACAAGGCTTGTCTGCTAATCCTACCTTTTATAAAGGTCTGCTTGATAAAATTGGAGTAGAGATGCAAATATTTAAAGTCGGGACTTATAAGTCTGCCGTTGAGCCTTTCATCCTAGATAAGATGAGTGATGCCAGTAAAGAGCAGGTTGGTTCTTATATGAATGATATATGGTCAACTATCTTAGGTAAAGTTTCCGAATCTCGAGGTATTTCAGTTGAACGACTCAATCAGTTGACCGATACATTACCTGCATTTCAAGAGGGTGAGTTTAGTGTCAAAAATCATTTGGTTGATACTTTGATGTATGAATCGGAAGTTCGCCAATATTTGAAGACTTTGCTTGGTGTTGATGATTCGAAGAATCTGAATGTGGCTTCGGTTGCCGATATGGTTACAGTGAAAGATATCAAGAAATCGAAATCGACCGATCAAATTGCAATTCTATATGCTGAGGGTTCAATAGTAAGTGGAACTAAGCCAACGGATATTAATGATAAATATCTGATTAAAGAAATAGAGAAATTGCAGGATGACGATAATATTAAGGCAGTTGTATTTAGGGTTAATTCGCCGGGGGGAAGTGCATATGCCTCGGAACAAATATGGAAAGCTGTAACTGATCTTAAGGCTAAGAAGCCTATTGTTGTATCGATGGGCGACTATGCAGCATCAGGAGGATATTACATATCGAGTAATGCTTCTAAGATATATGCTCAACCTACAACGCTTACTGGATCGATAGGAATATTTGGAATGTTTCCTAATGTGGCAGGACTCACTAATAAGGTAGGTCTGAGTTTTGATAATGTAAAGACAAACAAATTTTCGGATTACGGAGATATTACTCGTCCTATGAGTGAGCAGGAAAAAGCTATTTTGCAACAATATATAGAACGAGGTTATAATCTGTTTTTGAGCCGTTGCTCGGAAGGAAGGAATATTCCACGAGAAACGCTTGAGAAGATTGCGGAAGGAAGAGTATGGACAGGTAAGCAAGCTCTCGAAATAGGTCTTGTTGATGCTATTGGAGGTCTGGATGATGCTCTTAAAGAAGCCGCTAAACTTGCGAATGTTTCCGATTTCTCAATAAGGGAATACCCCAAACAAGTAAGTCCTTTTGAAGCTCTTTTCAAGACTCAAACTGAAGATATTGCTACTCGTGCTTTAAAAGAGTATTTAGGTTCAGACTTTCTCTTGCTGAAAACAATAAAAGATATAAAAGACTTGAAGGAGCAAGATTTTATACAAGCACGTATGCCTTACAGTTTACAGTTAAATTAAGGTCTCAGACCTTTATCGCCTAGATGGGTTAATCTAGATGGGTTGTTTAACTTAAATGTATCAATCAATATAAATATTACTTGAAGTAGCTAGAACATCAATGCCTCATAATAACTTACATATAAAAAAATGGTTGCTGCCTATATCGTGGTTGTATGGGTTCGTTGTGTTTATACGGAATAAAATGTTCGAGTGTAAGATCTTGAAACAAAAGGAATACGACGTTCCTGTTATTTGTGTAGGTAATATTACAGTTGGTGGTACGGGTAAAACGCCACACACCGAGTATTTAATAGAACTGTTACAATCCGATTATCGTATAGCTGTCTTAAGCAGAGGTTATAAGCGCAAGAGCAAAGGCTTTGTATTAGCACAGAAAGGTTCTACTGTTGATGAGATAGGAGATGAGCCTTATCAAATAAAAAGTAAATACCCTAATATTCTAGTTGCAGTAGACGGCGAAAGGCAAAGGGGGATCGAGAATCTGCTTGCCTTACCTGAAAATGAAAAACCGAATGTTATTTTATTAGACGACGCTTTTCAGCACAGGTATGTGAAGCCGTCTTTTACAATATTGCTTACCGATTATAATAGATTAATGACTCGTGATAAATTGCTGCCTGCCGGACGTTTGCGTGAGCCTGTACATTATGCCGAGAAAGCAAATATAATAATAGTAACTAAATGTCCTGATGGTATAACACCTTTAGACTTGAGGTTGTTAGCAAAAGATATTCAGGCATACCCTTATCAAGATTTATTCTATACATCGTTTAGATATGGAGCGTTAATGCCTGTCTTTACAGAAAATGAAGAAGAATTGTTTTTAAAGAAACTTCAAAATAAGGATGTTCTGCTTGTTGCAGGTATTGCAAATCCCCGTCCATTTTTCAAAAAAGTAAAAAGATACATAAAGAAAGCCGAGACACTTCAATATTCGGATCATTATCAATTCACACCTAAAGATATTTCGGATATGAAGTCGAGTCTAAAAAGTATGGGAGATAAAGAAAAGGTAATTATTGTAACCGAAAAAGATGCAGCACGTTTTCGATCGATGAGTAATCTCGATGAGGAAGTAAAATCGATACTCTATTATTTGCCTATTCGGGTAAGCTTTGTAAATGAAGAAGAAAAAAAACTATTTAATAATAAAATCATAGATCATGTTAGAGAAAATTCGTGAAACGGCCGATTATATAAAAAGCAGAGTCGGAGATATACCCCAGTCAGCTATTATTCTTGGAACAGGCTTAGGTGAACTTGCTAATGCCATTACGGATAAAAGAGAAATACCTTATACTGAAATACCGAATTTTCCTGTATCGACTGTAGAAGGACATAGCGGAAAGCTTATTTTTGGAAAATTAGGAGATAATGAAGTGATTGCCATGCAAGGTCGTTTCCATTATTACGAAGGCTATACAATGAAGGAAGTAACATTTCCCATTCGTGTATTTCAAGCTTTAGATGTGAAATATTTGTTTGTCTCTAACGCTGCCGGTGGAATGAATGGAAGTTTTGATATTGCAGATATCATGCTTATTGATGATCATATCAACATGTTCCCTGAGCATCCATTACATGGTAAGAATTTTAATGAGCTAGGAACTCGTTTCCCTGATATGAGTAATGCTTATGATAAAGATCTTCGCAGATTGGCGATGGAAATTGCAAAAGAAAATAATATAAAACTACAACATGGTGTGTATGTGGGAACTCAAGGTCCTACATTTGAAACACCAGCAGAATATAACTATTTCCGTATTATGGGTGGCGATGCTGTGGGAATGTCTACAGTGCCCGAAGTAATTGTTGCAAACCATGCTAAAATGAAAGTGCTTGCATTTTCTATTATAACAGATTTAGGAGTAATAGGAAAAATAGTAGAAGTAACCCACGAAGAAGTGCAGGAAGCAGCTAAAATAGCTCAGCCTAAAATGGCATTTATTATTAAAGAAGTTATCAAAAGATTGAATAAATAATGCAACAACGTACTGAAATTGCTTCACTTGGAGAGTTTGGTCTAATAAAGCATCTAACTGAAAATATTAAACTAAAGCACTCAAGCTCTGTTTTAGGAGTGGGGGACGATGCAGCCATTCTGTCATATGCAGATAGTGCAAGTCAAAAAGTGTTGGTAACAACAGATCTATTGCTTGAAGGAATACATTTCGACCTGATATATGTTCCTTTAAAACACTTAGGTTACAAATCGGCAGTAGTAAATTTTTCGGATATCTATGCGATGAACGGGCAACCTAAACAGATCACAGTATCTTTGGGTGTGTCGAAACGTTTCTCTATAGAAGATCTGGAGGACTTTTATGCAGGTTTAGAATTGGCTTGTGAGCAATATGGGGTAGATATTGTAGGTGGAGATACCTCGGCATCTCTAACCGGTTTGTGTATATCTATTACTTGTATTGGAGAAGGTATAGAAGGCAAGATAGTAACCCGCGATGGAGCGAAAGAAAATGATATTATTTGTGTCTCGGGAGATTTAGGGGCAGCTTATATGGGGCTTCAACTTCTAGAAAGGGAAAAAGTTGTTTTTGATGGCAAAAGCGATTTTACTCCCGATTTTTCGGGAAGAGAGTATTTGCTCGAAAGACAATTAAAGCCAGAGGCACGCAAGGATATAATAGAAGCTTTGGCGAATGAAGGTATTGTACCTACTTCGATGATGGATATCTCTGATGGTTTGTCATCAGAACTTATTCATATTTGTAGACAAAGTAAGGTAGGTTGCAGAATCTATGAAGAAAGACTTCCTCTAGATTACCAAACAGCTGTGATGGCAGAAGAATTTAATCTGAACGTTACAACTGTAGCCCTTAATGGAGGTGAAGATTATGAACTGTTATTTACCGTACCACTACATCTACACGATAAAGTGTCGAAGATGAAAGGTGTGCGTGTAATAGGACATATCACAAACGAATCTTTAGGACTGGCTTTGGAAACAAGAGATAGTACTGAGATCGAGTTGAAGGCTCAAGGCTGGAACTCATTATCAGAAGAAGACTGACAAGTTTATCTATATAAAACAAAAAGAACCAATTTATTTAAAATTGGTTCTTCTTGTTTTATATCAGCAACTTTAATTGCTTTTACTCAGAGCAGTTTTTATAGCCTATGATTAATATTTAGCTCTAACTCTTTCGTATAATCGTACATTGCGTAACTTATCCTACTTTACTGCCAGGGGTAATAGTTGCAGAGGGTTGGATGAGAGATAAACTACCATCGCTGTTCTCTGCTGAAAGTAACATTCCGCACGATTCAATTCCTCGTAATTTTCTAGGCTCAAGATTAGCTATAAAGCATACTTGTTCACCTACTAAATCTTCAGGTTTATACCACTGAGCAATTCCAGATATAATAGTTCTTTTAGAAATACCATCATCGATGAGAAATTGAAGTAACTTATCTGCTTTAGGAACTTTAATACATTCAAGAACTGTTCCTACACGAATATCTACTTTCTCGAAATCAGGAAATTGAATAGCCGATTTTATAGGCGTAGCCTTATATTCAGAAGCTTCGTTTGCTTTTTTAGTATCTAGAAGCTTTTGTATTTGTTGTTCAACAGTTTCATCTTCTATTTTAGCAAATAGTAGCTCAGGTTGGTTTAATGTATGACCTACCGAAAGTATATCAGTGCGTCCCAATTGGTTCCATTCTAGATGCTCGATATTCAAGAATTCTTTTATTTTCTTAGCACTAAAAGGAAGGAATGGTTCGAATGCAATCGCTAGGTTGGCAGTTATCTGCAAAGCGATATTCAAAATAGTCTCAGTACGTGGCATATCTGTTTTAGCCGTTTTCCAAGGTTCGGTGTCAGCTAGATATTTATTTCCTATACGAGCTAGATTCATAGCTTCTTTCAAAGCATCTCGGAATCTATAATTGTCGAGATATTTTTCTACATTTTGTTTAACATCAGCAAACTCAGCAAGAGTTTCTTTGTCATAGTCGGTCAGCTCATGAATTGCAGGGACTTTGCCTTCAAAATATTTTTGAGTAAGAACCAGTGCTCTATTTATAAAGTTACCAAGTATAGCTACTAATTCATTGTTGTTGCGAGCCTGGAAATCTTTCCAAGTGAAATCGTTATCCTTAGTTTCGGGGGCATTAGCTGTTAATACATAACGTAAAACATCTTGTTGACCCGGAAATTCTTCTAAATACTCGTGAAGCCATACTGCCCAATTGCGTGAGGTAGAAATTTTATCACCTTCAAGATTTAAGAATTCATTAGCAGGAACGTTCTCAGGAAGAATATACGAACCATCAGCTTTAAGCATCGCAGGAAATACAATGCAATGGAATACGATGTTGTCTTTACCTATGAAATGAAGAAGTTTTGTGTCTTCCGATTTCCACCATTTTTCCCAACTATCAGGAAAAAGTTCTTTAGTATTCGATATGTATCCAATTGGAGCATCAAACCATACATATAGAACTTTGCCTTCTGCGCCTTCCAATGGAATGGGTACACCCCAATCTAAGTCACGACTTACGGCACGAGGATGCAAGCCCATATCTAGCCACGATTTACATTGACCATATACATTTGACTTCCATTCTTTATGATCTTCAAGAATCCATTGTTTTAACCATGCTTCATGTTTATCAAGAGGCAGGTACCAATGTTTTGTTTCTTTCATGATTGGAGCATTACCTGTAATGCTAGATTTAGGATTCTTTAAATCGGTAGGACTTAAAGATGTTCCACAAGATTCGCATTGATCTCCGTAAGCATTTGGGTTTCCACAATGTGGGCATTCTCCGGTTATATAACGGTCAGCTAAAAACATTTTAGCCTCTTCATCGTAATATTGTTCGCTCGTTTGCTCTTCAAACTCTCCTTTGTTGTATAATTTAAGGAAAAAGTCGGATGCAGTTTCTTTATGTATCTCAGAACTGGTACGTGAGTATATATCGAAAGCAATACCAAAATCCTCAAATGATTTTTTGATAATGCCATGATACTTATCTACAATATCCTGAGGAGTTACTCCTTCTTTTTTTGCACGTATGGTGATAGGTACACCGTGTTCATCAGATCCTCCGACATGTATTACTTCTTCGCCTTTAAGACGCAAATATCTGACATATATATCAGCAGGAATATATACTCCTGCCAAGTGACCAATATGTACAGGTCCGTTTGCATAAGGTAGGGCAGAAGTAACTAATGTTCGGTTATACTTTTTATTCATAGAATATTAGTAGTTATTATAAAATAATATGGATGCTTTTTCGCTGAAAAACATAATAAAATAGGTCTGTGACCTTAGTTGATCTTTTTGTTTCGAAAAAGACTTGCAAATATACTAAGTTCTATATAAAATAGGCTCTCTTAGGGGAATAAAAAAACGGGTGCAATCTTCTGTTGAATGCACCCGTTTATATTATTTGAGTTCTATCTCTTGTTTGAGATCTATTTCCTCTTTGTTCTGATCAAAAAATCGGTATTCGAGGAAAGCCAAGCTTTGGTCGGGAATAATTTTCATCCCGAAGCTGTACTTCCACTTCCATCTCGATTTTAAGGATGGGAATCCTTTGTCTATAAACGCTGCGACATAAGGGTGTACATGTAAGGTGAATTTCTTCACATTTAGTTTTTGTACTAAATAACTTATCTTAGATCTTAACGAGTCTGTAAATAGTATAGAGGGCTTAATCTCTCCTTTTCCAAAGCATGTAGGGCATGTTTCGGTAGTATCTACTACCATTTCGGGACGCACGCGTTGACGTGTGATTTGCATCAGTCCAAACTTGCTCAAAGGCAATATATTATGTTTTGCCCTATCATTAGCCATCAGTTCTTGCATTCTTGCAATCAGCTTGCTGCGGTGTTCGCCTTCCGACATGTCGATGAAGTCGATGACAATAATTCCTCCCAGATCGCGGAGTCTTAATTGTCGGGCAACTTCCTCGGCTGCTGCTGAGTTAACTTCCCATGCGTTGTTTTCCTGTCCTGCTTCTTTGTTTTTTGATCTGTTCCCGCTGTTTACATCTATTACGTGTAAAGCCTCGGTATGTTCAATGATCAAATAAGCTCCGTTCCGGAAGGTTACAGTTTTTCCGAAGAGTGCTTTTATTTGTTTTGTGACAGCAAAACTATCGAAAATAGGGAGTTCGTCTGTATAAAGCTTAACAATATCTTTTTTCTCAGGATCTATAATACTGATATAATCCCTGATTTGGTTATGTACCTCCTTGTCATTTACATGAATAGCCTGAAACGATGGATTGAATACATCTCGTAGGAGACCTACAATACGCCCGGTTTCTTCATATATTAATGTCGGAAGTTTTTCCTTCTGAATTTTAGGAAGATTATCCTCCCAACGCTTCACTAACGTTTTTAGTTCGTTATCTAATTCGATAACTTTTTTTCCTTCAGCTACTGTACGAACTATTACGCCGAAGTTTTTAGGCTTTATACTTTGAATAAGTTGACGAAGTCTGGCTCTTTCTTCTTTGGATTTTATTTTCTGAGAGATTGATACCTTGTCATTGAAGGGAATCAATACCAAAAACCTGCCTGCGAACGACAATTCCGATGTTAGTCTTGGACCTTTGGTTGAGATAGGTTCTTTGGCTATCTGAACCAAAATTTCCTGTCCCACTTTCAGTACATCACTGATACTGCCATCTTTGTCGATGTCCGCTTCGAGGGGCATCTTAGGTATTAGCGGAAATCGTTTTGTGTCGCTTAAGGCTTGTTTGAAAAATTTATCTACAGATTTAAATTGAGGACCTAAGTCTAAGTAATGAAGAAAAGCATCCTTTTTGTACCCAATGTCAATAAATGCAGCATTTAATCCGGGCATAAGTTTCTTTACTTTCCCGGCATAAATGTTACCAACTGCAAATGAGATGTCTCTTGCCTCTTTCTGAAGTTCGACAAGTTTCTTGTCTTCCAACACGGCAATAGAAATCTCTTGCGATTGAACATCAACTACAAGTTCGCTATTCATTTTCTATTACTTGTGACTATTAAAATTTGTACCAATACAGTTGTGAGGCTGTATTTAAAGAATCATGATGTTCTGAAATGCACAAAGAACAAACTTAAAATTTTATGATAGATTTAAGTTTGTTCTTGTTACTTCTTCTAAAATAAGACGTGAAAAAGATTATTTTTTCTTTTTATGTCTGTTTTTTCTAAGTCTTTTTTTGCGTTTGTGCGTAGACATTTTATGTCTTTTTCTTTTTTTACCGCTTGGCATATCTTTTATATTTAGAAATTAATACTCTACGTTATTCTACTTATTTTTTGACTTGATTTACAAAAACTTTAGCAGGTTTAAAAGATGGAATGTTGTGCTCTGGGATGATGATTGTTGTATTCTTAGAGATGTTACGAGCAGTCTTTTGAGCACGTTTTTTTACAACAAAGCTGCCAAAACCTCTCAAATAAACATTCTCGCTTTTACTTAGAGAGTCTTTCACTACTTCCATAAAAGATTCCACGGCTGTTAGAACGGTTGCCTTATCGATGCCAGTATTTTTAGCAATTTCGTTAACGATATCTGCTTTTGTCATTTTTGTATTTCCTTTTATTGTTAATTACTAATTTTTTGGACTGCAAATATATAGCTTTTTTATTTCCTTTAAAAATAATTGAAAGGCATTTTTCATTAAAAACTAATTATTTTCTCACTAGGCTTTAATAATGAAGTATCTTTGTCTTTATTTAACGATATTTTAAGTTTAATTTTTGACGATTGGAAACAGGTAATTTAATTAACGATAAAGAGGCTTTTTTTATCAGCCATATATTAATAAGGTGGTACGACCAAAATAAAAGAGATTTACCGTGGCGTGAAACTAAAGATCCTTATTTTATTTGGCTATCCGAAATAATTCTGCAACAAACGCGTGTGGTGCAGGGGTATGATTATTATATGCGTTTTACACAAACATTCCCTACAGTTGCTTCGCTTGCTAATGCTCATGAGGATGAGGTTTTAAAATTGTGGCAAGGATTGGGGTATTATAGTAGGGCCCGAAATTTGCATACAGCAGCTAAAATGATCATTTCAGATTTTGGCGGAGTATTCCCTTCTGTTTATAAAGATATTTTGTCGCTAAAGGGTGTAGGCGAATATACAGCGGCAGCGGTGGGTTCTTTTGCTTTTGAATTGCCACATGCAGTAGTTGATGGGAACGTATTTAGAGTTCTGTCTCGTCTTTTTGGTATAGATACTCCAATAGATACGACTCAAGGTAAGAAAGTTTTTACCGATCTGGCAAATGAGTTACTGGATCCAGAGCATCCCGGAGAGCACAATCAAGCTATAATGGAATTAGGGGCATTGCAATGTGTGCCTGTTTCTCCCAATTGCGGAATTTGCCCATTGTCTGATATCTGTTTGGCGTATAGCCAGAATAAAGTATCCGCCTATCCTGTGAAGCAGGGAAAGGTTAAAGTGAAAGAGCGTTATTTTAATTATCTGGATATAAGAATTGGTTCTTCGATGTTTCTTAATAAACGTACGGGTAATGATATATGGAAAAATCTATATGAGTTGCCTCTTATTGAAACTGAGGAAAAATTAACTTTAGATCAATTGCAGGAGACAGAGGCTTTTCGCCAGATTTTTGAAAAGGCAGGAAATATATCTATCCATCCGATGGGTATGACATTGAAACATGTACTATCGCATCGTATAATTTATGCAAATTTTTATACTATTACGATTACTGATGATGTGGCTATTCAAGAGCAATTCTTGAAGATTGATAAAGCTAATTTATTTAATTTTGCTATCTCGCGGCTGGTAGATCGCTACTTAGAACATCAGAGTGAGGGCGATTTATTCGCGTAAGAGTTGTATATTTGTGTCATTTTGTAAATAAAGACTCAGATTTATTTAATGTCTTGGGTTGATCTAATAACTGTAATCGGCTATTGCTCTAAACATATCATTAAATAGGTTTGTTTACTCAAAATAGTATAAAATGGAAAAGGAAAAATATAAAATATTATTTGTTTGTTTAGGGAATATCTGTCGTTCTCCAGCGGGTGAAGGTATAATGAAACATATTATTTCAGAAAAAGGCCTAGAAGGTAAGTTGGAGGTAGATTCTGCCGGAACATCAGGTTATCACGATGGAGATTTGCCCGATCATCGCATGCGTCGTCATGGGGAACGTAGAGATTATGTGTTTGATTCGCTTTCACGAAAATTTACTGTAAACGATTTTGATGATTTTGATATCATTCTAGCAATGGATGATAGTAATTATAGTAATATAATGAGGCTTAGTCCCGATCTTGAATCGCAAAAAAAAGTACACCGAATGGTTGAGTTTTCTCAAAAACACGGTTACGATCATATCCCCGATCCTTATTACATGGGGGCTGATGGCTTCGAGTTGGTTTTGGATTTATTGGAAGACGCCTGTGATGGGTTAATGAAGCATATAGAAGAAAAAGTAATACTTTAAGTAATGGTAGGTATTTAGTAAGGTGCAATTTTACTACAACTGTCAATTGCATTTATACTTGCCAAAAATAAATAAACAGGTCTGTGACCTTAAGAACACTCGTAGGAAGAGTTGAGAAAGAGATAAAGATGAATAAGTCACTAAAAGGTATTTTGCTTGTTGCGATTGGAGCTTCAAGCTACGGAATTGTAGCTACGTTTATAAAAAAAGGGTTAGCAGATGGCTACACAACTGCTGAACTGACATTTGCACAGGCGCTGATTGGAGCGTCATGTATGATTTTGTTGAATTTGATATTTAATAGATTCTCTCCTTCAAGTGTTGCCGATCGCCCCCATCGTAAGGATATTGTAAGATTGTTACTTGGAGGTATTCCGTTGGGTTTAACAAGTACGTTTTATTACCTATCGTTGAGATATATACCCGTTTCGGTATGTATTGTAATGTTGATGCAGTCGGTATGGATAGGTGTAGTTGTAGATCTGGTGGTAAATAAAATTAAGCCGACTCCTATAAAGTTGGTTTCAATTGTTATTGTTTTGATTGGTACTGTTCTAGCAACAAATGTATTAAATGCAGAAGCCGATTTAGATTGGAGAGGTATTTTCTGGGGATTTCTGGCTGCGATTTCATATAGTCTCACATTTTTGGCTACGAATAATATAGCAACAGGCTATCGTCCGATGGTGCGTAGTATGTTTATGTTAATAGGTTCTTTGGTAGTTGTTTCGCTAGTCTGGGGGTATTCTCTGTTTGAGAAATTCGATCCGAGTGTGCTGTGGACTTGGGGGCTTATAATTGCTTTCTTCGGGACGATCCTTCCTCCTCTACTTTTTACAAAAGGAATGCCATTGGTTGGTGTCGGTCTTGGGGGTATTATAGCTTCTGTTGAATTACCTGTCTCGGTATCTATGGCTTATCTTTTTATTAACGAATCGGTCAACGTTTATCAGTGGATTGGGATTGTCTTAATTCTTTTTGCGATAGCATTAATGAACATTTCCTTTATCAAAATGTTGAAACCTAATTAAATGTTAAGTTTTTAGTCAATTACACTATCTTTGATAAAGAATTAATTAATTTCGCAACAGATTGAACAGCAGAATACACAAGATATGAAAGTGAAAATTATAAATAAATCGGCTCACTCACTGCCTGAATATGCAACAGAATATTCGGCAGGGCTTGATTTAAAAGCAAATATAGATGCCGATATAGTATTACAACCTCTCGAAAGAACGCTTGTTCCAACAGGCTTGTTTCTTGAGTTGCCCAAAGGATATGAAGCTCAAATACGTCCACGAAGTGGATTGGCTTTGAAACATGGGCTTACAGTCTTGAATTCGCCCGGAACAATTGATGCAGATTACAGAGGCGAGATACGTGTAATACTTGTAAATTTATCTAACGAACCTTTTACAATCCAGAATGGAGAGCGTATTTGTCAGATGGTTATTGCTGCTCATGCTACTATAGAGTGGGATGTTGTAGATGCCATAGACGAAACGGTTAGAGGAGCAGGCGGTTTTGGTCATACCGGAAAATGAAAATCAGCTAAACACTAAGCACATAACATATATGTCAAACTATAAATTCCCGATCTTATTTTTTATAGTATTTGTTTTAGGCATCAGTAATATATTTGCACAGAAAGCTAAGGGGGATGTAAAGCATCCGACTCTGAGCTTAGATGATCAACGTAAGTTTGATTATTATTTTTACAATGCCTTGAATGCTAAATCTATTGAGCAGTACGGTTCAACATACGATTTCTTGCAATACTGTATGAAGATAGATTCTACAAATGCCAATGTTTTATTTGAATTGGGTAATTTCTTTAACTCTATTCAGAATAAAGATCGGGCATATACGTATTACAAAAGAGCTGTTGGCTATGATGCAGATAATTTCTATTATAATATGGCTTTGGCAGCCTCCTCTGCTGAGAGGCAAGATTATAAAGATGCTGCTTTAATTTATCAAAAGCTGATCAATCAGAATCCGCTAAAAATAGAATTGTATATGTATCTGTCGGAGGTGTATCGCCTTGATGGGGATTTGTTGAACTCTATTCAGGCGTTGAACGATTTGGAGCGTACTATGGGTATGAATGAGAAAATCACTATCCAGAAGTTTAAACTCTATTCGGCTCTCAACGATAAGAAAAAGGCGTATGCTGAGGTTCAGAAGTATATAGACAAATACCCCGATGATATCAGATATTATATCTTGTTGGCAAACCTCTATTTACAGGATGGGAAAAATAAAGAGGCCTATGCTTCATTGAGTAAGGCTAAATCGATTGATCCCGAAGATCCTTATTTAATAACTTCTATGGCTAATTATTACCAAACGGTAAACGATCAGCCTAAAGCCGAAGCAGAACTTCGTGCAGCACTTTTTAGTGAGAAAACAGACATAGATACTAAAATTGGCATACTTAGCCAATATATTGGGATACTTCAACAGGGTCAACAAGATTTAGAACCTGCACATTTGCTTTTGGACTCTTTAATGGTGGAGCATCCACAAGAAGCAAAGTTCAACTTGCTGTATGGTAACTTGTTGATGTTACAAGACAAAAAGAAAGAAGCTAATTTCCAATATAGAGTTTATGCTGAATCTGACCCTACAAATCCTGTAGGTTGGGAGCAATTGTTACAATCGACAGATGTAGATAGTATAGATGCATTGATTGATGTTTGTAAGTCGGCAATCGTATATTTACCTGAAGAGCCTTTGTTCTATTTTTACCTTTCGGTAGGTCAATATCAGAAAAAGGAATTTAAAGAAGCTTTAAAGACTTTAGAGAATGGAATTGTTTTTGCAAAAGATAATCCTCGTTTATTGTCCGAGTTTTACGGACAGAAAGGGAGTATATATTATGAGCTGAAACAGCAGGATAGTGCTTTTGTTGAGTTCGATCAGGCATTGAAATACAATCCTCAGAATCTGGGAGTGCTTAATAATTACAGTTATTATCTGTCATTAGCTCATAAGGAGCTTGATAAAGCTGAAAATATGAGTAGCATTACTATTAAAGCTGAGCCTACTAATCCTACATACTTGGATACTTATGGCTGGATACTGTTTATGCAGGGAGCATATACTACTGCAAAAATATATCTGGAGAATGCTGTAAAGTATAGCGAAGAGAAAGAAAAAGAGGTTAGTGCAGAAGTATTAGAACATTATGGTGATGTTTTGTATATGATGGACGATAAAGAGAACGCTGTTGTGTATTGGGAAAAAGCCAAAGAAAAAGGCAGCGAATCGAAAACTTTGGATCAAAAGATTAAAGCAAAAACGTTTATTGCCCCTAATCCCGAAAAATGATGAATACAAGTAGCGTAAGAAATATTTATAAGCTGGTTTTATTCTTTTGTTTGGTAGCTGCGATTTCATCTTGTAAATCGTCGAAAACGATTGTAAGTAACGATGGTTCGGTAGTTTCTAAAACACACGACCAAGTTGTGAAAGACGTATTGTCTGCTGAAACTGACTATAAAACAATAAGCGGAAAGATTTCTTTGGAAATGATTTCGGGCTCGAAAACATCGGGGATGAAGGTCAATAGTCAACTTAAGATTGTAAGAGACGAAATTATTCAATTGTCGATACGTGCCCCATTTATCAATTCAGAAGTTTTCAGAGTGAGCATTACGCCCGACTCGGTGTATGTTATAGATCGCTTATCGAAGAAATATGCAGTCGAAAACATTAAAGATTTGGAGCAGGAACGTGGTATCCAATTCAATTATAATAATTTGCAAGCCTTATTTACAGATGCTTTATTTATTCCCGGAAAAAGCCGTGTAGTAGCAAGTGACTACAATACATACGATATTTCGATGAATGGAGGTAAATACCATCTGGAAACAAAAGATAAAACAGGATTATCGTATCGATTTGTTATCGATCCGAACGATAGAGTGTCAGCTACCCATATTACAGCTAAGGATGGAAAATATTCATTGCGATGGATGTATAGCGATTTTGTAAAAGAATCTGCATCTTTGTATCCTACTACGATGGAAGCGAATGTTGACATCAATAAGAAGAAAGTCAAATTAATTATGTCCAATTCAGGATTGGATTTTAATAAAGAGTTGACAGTAGATAATAGCCTGCCTTCTAAATATACTAAGGTTTCGGTCTTAGATATTCTGAAAAATTACATTAAGTAAGCTAAAATACTGTCATTAGATTGTTTAGTTATAACAAGCTTTTGGTGAGTGAGCTTACCTAAGCAACAAATAGGTCGGCGACCTTTAAGTGATAAGATGAGATCAGTACTTGTTGTATTTATATTATTTCTCTCGACTATAGTTGTCTTTCCCCAGTCAAATAAAATAAAAGACTTGGAGAATAAGAGGAAACTGGCTCTACGCGAAATAGAGAGTACAACCTTGTTACTGAATGAGACTAAAAAAAATACTTCCACATTACTAAGTAGAATCAATCTTTTGACTGAACAAATAAGTTCTCGTCAGCGATTGATTTCTTTGCTTAATCAAGAAGTTGCCGCTATTTCTGAGCAGCAAGCAATAACCGAAAAAGAGATCGTGATTCTTTCTGCCAATCTCAAAAATCAGCAAAAATCGTATGCCAGAGCAGTACAAGGTATTGTTTTGAGAAAACAAAGCGGTAATAAATTATTGTTTGTTTTATCGGGGAGTTCTTTGGCTGAATCGCTTCGCCGTATGAAGTATCTAAAAGATTATTCGGAATGGAGAGATAATCAGATTACTGACATCAAACAAAAGCAGAAGACTCTAGAGGAGAAAAAAGCGGCTCTTGAAAAATCGAAGGCCGAAAAGAATGCTTTGCTAGGTAATAGAGAGAAAGAACAAACTAATTTACAAAAGGAAGAAGAGGTTCATAAACAAGAGGTTTCGGATGCCAGTAAGAAGCAAAAGGAACTGCAAAGTATATTACAAACCAAACAGAAGCAAGCTAATAATCTGAACGCTCAGATTGAGAAGCTGATTGCACAGGAGGTTGAGCGACAAGAACGCGAAGCCAGACGTTTGGCAGAAGAACAAGCTCGTCGAGAAAAACTCAAAAGAGAAAGGGCAGAGCGAGCAGCAAAGGCTGAACGAGACAGACGTGAAGCTGCAAGAAATGCGAATAAGCCACCTGTAAAATCAGAGGAGCCAAAAGAAGAGGAAGTTGCTCCAAAGATAGAAAGAGAATCGCCAAGAGAGCGAGAAGAAGTTGCGATGGCTACACCTACGGTAACAGCTGAAAACTTCAAGCTTTCATCTAACTTTGCAGCCAATAAAGGACGCTTACCAATGCCCGTAACTGGTAGTTATAGTATTGTAGGACGTTTTGGTACGCAGCAGAACAGTAAATGGAGAGTAACTACCAATAGTAATGGTATAGATATACAAGCACGATCGGGAGCTCAAGCCCGTGCCGTTTTTGGAGGAGAAGTATCACGTGTGGTAGCATTCCCCGGATTTAATAACTGTATTATTATACGACATGGAGGGTATTATTCGTTCTACGGAAATATTCAGCAGATTTTTGTCAAGCAAGGACAAAAAATATCTGCTGGACAAGCTCTAGGGACGGTTTATACCGATTCGGATACAGGGAACTCTCAACTGCATTTTCAGTTGTGGCAAGGAACAACCAAATTGAATCCTGAGCCATGGCTTCAAAAATAAAAGTAAAAGAGCAAATCTTGGATCTACCAAAAGTGGAAGATTCAAGAGGCAATCTTTCTTTTATTGAAGAAGGCGGACAAATTCCGTTCAAAATAGCGCGTGTTTATTGGATATCCGATGTTCCTGCAGGACAGAAGAGAGGCAGCCATGCCTTTAAAACGCAGGAAGAAATAATAATTGCCCTTTCGGGAAGTTTTGATGTTGTTTTGAATGATGGCAAAGAAACGCGAACTTATCAACTCAATAGAGCCTATAAAGCATTGTATGTTCCTGCAAAAATGTGGCGCACATTAGAAAACTTTGCAACGAATTCGGTTTGCCTTGTAATTTCGTCCGGAGCTTATGATGAGGTTGAATATATTCGTAATTTCAAAAAGTTTAAGCAATTTCTAAAAATAGAAGAAGGTCAAACAGAGGCGAACTCTTTGGATTCTGAATCTATTCAAGAAAGTAAAACGATAGTCCAGGATAGTACCGTTTTGGGATGCTCTCAGATTGAATTGCCTACAATAAAAAGCAGGGCAGGAAATCTAACACCAATACATTGTTCCTTGGATATTCCTTTTGATGTGAAGCGTGTTTTCTTTGTATATGATATTCCTTATGGTAAAACCAGAGGGATGCACGCACACAAAAAGTGTCATCAATTTCTTTTGGCTGCCAGTGGTAGTTTTGACGTTGAGCTTGATGATGGAAAGAGTAAAAGATCGATAAGTGTAAACAGACCTACGCAAGGTATACATGTTCTGCCCGGAATATGGTCTAAAGAATATAATTATTCATCAGGAGCTATTTGTCTGGTACTGGCTTCTGAGGCTTATACTGAAGAAGATTATATACGCAAGTATAGCGATTTTAAAAAGATGTATGGGAATTAAGGTCACAAACCCCAATAATAACTCTAACGATTGATATTTGATGTTACTTAGAATAGAAAAATATAATACTGAATATAAGTCCGTTTGGGATGACTTTGTGTCTTCTTCCCGAAACGGAACTTTTTTGTTTTATCGGGATTATATGGAGTATCATTCTGATCGTTTCACAGATTACTCATTAATGTTTTTTGAGAAAGATAAACTTGTAGCATTGTTGCCTGCAAATATTCAAGAGAATGTATTTTATTCTCATCAGGGACTAACTTATGGTGGTTTGGTTCTGTCATGTAATACAAAGACTTCTCAAACTATTGAAATACTGGGTAGAGGTATTGAATATCTTCAACAATGCGGAGTAAATAAAATTATATATAAATCGATTCCCTATATGTACCATTGTCATCCATCACAAGATGATTTGTATGCTCTCTTTCGAAGTAATGCGACATTGCTGTCAAGGACTATATCTTCAACGATTGATCTCTCTGATAGGCTTGATTATGCCGAATTAAGAAAGAGACAAATAAAAAAGGCAGATAAGCTGAATCTTACAGTTTGTGAATCTGAATCCTTTGCTGAGTTTTGGACTGTTTTGGAACAGAATCTAAAAGAGAACCATCAGGCAGTAGCTACTCATTCATTATCCGAAATAGAATATCTTAGAGATAAGTTTCGTGAAAATATCCGATTGTTTTGCATCTTAAAAGATGATAAGATAGTAGCCGGATGTGTAATATTTGAAACCGATACGGTAGCTCACACTCAGTATATATCTGCTTCGGAAGAAGGTAAAGAGAATGGTGCACTAGATTTTCTATTCGATCACTTGATAAATAACGTTTTCGATAAAAAGAGGTATTTCGACTTCGGTACCTCTACGGAGGATAACGGACATTTCCTCAACGAAGGGTTAATATCCCAAAAAGAAGGCTTTGGAGCCAGAGGTGTCGTGTATGATACCTACCAAATAGAACTAACCAAATAAAAAGTGTTTAATGATATGTTTTAGAATCATAGCAGAGTTGTTGTGTTTCATGAAACGATAAAAAAGGTCTGAGACCTTAACTACAAAAAATGAATTTTAATTCCTTATTTAGAAGAAAAGATATTAGTAACGGAGGACATGTTGGAGAGATTCAGAATCATGGACTTAAAAGAATATTGGGAGTAAAAGACCTTACACTTTTTGGTGTTGCGGCAATAATTGGTGCAGGTATTTTCAGTACTATCGGTCGTGCCGCCTTTCATGGAGGGCCTGCCGTTTCGTTACTGTTTGTGTTTGTAGCCATAGCATGTGTTTTTACAGCTTTGTGTTATGCACAGTTTGCCTCTATGATTTCTACCAGTGGTAGTGCTTATACTTATACATATGCTACATTGGGCGAGATTTTTGCTTGGGCAATAGGTTGGGCTCTTATTCTCGAATATTCAGTATCCAATATGGTTATTGCTATTTCTTGGTCGGGATATTTCACGACAATGCTCGAAGGATTTGGAATACATTTTCCGCATTACCTGTCTATTGGTTATCTAAATGCTTACGAGTCATATCAGAAGGTAATGGCTGGTTTGCCTGATCTGCCAACCAATGTGTTGCAATCGGCTGAAATATACCGTAATGCTCCCGAAATTTTTGGATATAAGATATTGATAAACTTACCCGCTGGAGGTATTATTATACTGCTTACTTCATTAGTCTTTGTTGGGATTAAAGAATCTAAAACGGTAAATAATCTATTAGTTTATCTAAAAGTCGGAATTATTTTATTCGTAATTCTAGCCGGATTCTTTTTTGTAAAACCTGCAAACTGGTCGCCATTTGCTCCCAATGGAGTAGGCGGAGTATTAGGTGGGGTTGCTGCTGTCTTTTTCTCATTTGTGGGATTCGACTCAGTTTCTACTACTGCCGAAGAATGTAAGAACCCACAACGCGATATGCCTCGTGCTATGCTTTACTGTTTGGCAATATGTACAGTGTTGTACATTGCGATTACGCTAGTCCTGACAGGTATGGTAAGCTATAAAGAATTAGGTGTAGATGATCCTTTGGCCTATGTTTTTCAACTGGTCAATATGGATTTTATTGCAGGTGTAATATCTGTAAGTGCAGTAATAGCTATAACGAGTGCGATATTAGTATTTCAGATTGGACAACCGCGTATTTGGATGACGATGAGTCGCGATGGTTTGTTGTGGCCTAAGTTTGGAAAAATTCATAAAAAGTTCAAAACTCCTGCTTTTGCAACTATTATTGCAGGGATATTGGTGAGCGTACCTTCGTTCTTTCTGGATATGCAATTTGTCGTAGACCTTACAAGTGTAGGTACATTCTTTGCTTTTATCCTTGTTTGTTCAGGAGTTTTATATCTCGACTATAAAGGATACAGCAAGAAAGCTAAGTTTAAAGTGCCTTATGTGAATGGAAAATATATAGTGTCGATTCTCTTCCTTGTAGCTTTCGCTCTTTTTATATTGAAGTTAGACTATAAGACTATTCTAGAAGAAAAACCATTATTGATTGTTTTTTGGATAGCATGGGTTGGACTTTCTGTTGCAGCCTATAAATTTAGATTTTCTTTGTTGCCAACATTGGGTATCCTTACTAATTTGTATCTTATGACCGAATTAGGATGGTCAAATTGGTTGATGTTTTTAATGTGGTTAGCTATTGGTTTGACTATCTATTTCCTATATGGATATAAAAAGAGTAAATTAGCCACCATTATTAAGAGATAAAAAGGTCTGTGACTTTAAAAGGTATAAGCGTATGATTCCCTTTCTTGACCTCAAAAAAGTAAATGAAATATATCAGTCCGAGATTGAGCAAGCCGTTTTGCGTGTTGTTCGGTCGGGTTGGTATATACTTGGTGAAGAAGTAAAACAATTTGAGAACTCTTTTGCAGAGCATTGTCAGGCAGAATATTGTATAGGAGTTGGCAATGGTTTAGAGGCTATTAAATTAATTTTGTATGCTTATAAAGAACTTGGATTAATGAGTGATGGCGATGAGGTAATAGTGCCTGCCAACACATATATTGCTACAATATTAGCTATAACCGAAAGTGGATTGACTCCAATATTGGTAGAGCCTGACATCAAAACGTATAATCTTGATCCAAAAAAGATCGAAGAGAAAATAACATCAAGAACTAAAGCGATTTTGCCCGTTCATCTCTATGGATTATGTTGTCCTATGGATGAGATTAATAAAATGGCTCAAAAATACAATCTGAAAGTAATTGACGATGCTGCTCAAGCTCATGGAGCAGTGTATAACGGACTTCCGATAGGAGGGGTGTGTGATGCCACTGCTTTTAGCTTTTACCCCACTAAAAATCTGGGAGCATTGGGTGATGCAGGAGCTATCACTACAAATGATAAACAATTGGCAGAAGTTATCAGAGCATTAGCTAATTATGGAACAGAGGCTAAGTATATAAATAAATACAAAGGTTTTAATTCTCGTTTGGACGAAATGCAAGCAGCTATACTAGCTGTAAGATTAAAATACTTGAAAGACGATACAATATACAGACAAGAGCTAGCCTCAAAATATTTAAATGAAATAGTAAACAATCATATTGTACTGCCTTTTGTTAGCATTATTGAAGAGCATGCCTTCCATATGTTTGTTATACGTTGCCAAAAGAGAAACGAACTACAAAAATATCTATTAGAGCAGGGTATCCAAACACAGGTTCATTATCCTATACCACCCCATAAACAAGAAGCTTATAAAGAGTGGAATAATCTTTCGTTTCCTATAACAGAAAGAATCCATGATGAGGTATTAAGCTTGCCCTTAAATACAGCTTTAACTTTTTCTGAAATAACTGAGATAGTTGATGTCGTGAATAAATTTTAATTATTCGTAAAAATAAGCTGTGCGATTGTAAGGTTGTAACTCGTAACTGTACTCATATTGGCACAAGGAACCAGCAAATTTTGGAGCTTAATAATGTATAACTACAGATATGTTCTGCTTATTTTATGGTTAAGAAATGTGTTGTGTTCGAAAAAAGCTATACATTTGGCTATTTTTAACGAATAAGGTCACAGACCTATTTATTGTCAATCGAAAGATAAGAACGACTGATGATTGTAATTGAGAAATGTGGCACTAAATTCTAATTTTTACTTAACTTATGAGTAGCAATAAAAGGCATAAAGTACCTTTCGGACCGATAGGTATAATTATGGCAATCGGAGTAGTGTTTGGCGATATAGGAACGTCCCCACTATATGTGATGAAATCTGTATTGGAGGCACTTCCCGACAATCAACTCTCTCGTCCCGAATATATTATTGGAGCGGTTTCTTGTGTAATCTGGACTTTAACTATCCAAACTACACTTAAATACGTAATTCTTACTTTAAGAGCCGATAATAAAGGTGAGGGGGGAATCTTAGCTCTGTATGCACTCATCCGACAGAAATATCGTTGGGCTTATGTGGTTGCTGCCTTAGGTGCAGCTACTTTATTGGCTGATGGTGTAATTACTCCTGCAATGACTGTTATAACCTCCATGGAGGGTTTGAATAATATAGTTCCCGAAGTTCCTATTGTACCCGCTACTCTGCTTATTGTTATGGGTATATTCCTCATACAACCTCTGGGTACAAGCTCGTTGGGTAAGTATTTTGGTACGGCTATGTTAGCTTGGTTTGTTATGATTGGGGTTATGGGGCTCAGTCAATTCGTTTTAGATTTAAGTGTGATAAAAGCGTTTAATCCTCTTTATGCTATTCGATTTCTGATAGAAGCACCTCATACGATGTTTATACTAGGTGCGGTTTTCCTTTGTACGACAGGAGCCGAAGCCTTATATTCCGATCTGGGACATTGTGGACTTAAGAATATTCGTATTTCTTGGGTTTTCGTTAAAATAACTCTGATACTTAACTATTTGGGGCAAGCTGCATGGATTATCGATAACCCATCTCTTGTACAACATGGTATCAATCCTTTCTTTAGCATGATGCCTTCATGGTTTAGCTTCATTGGTGTGGCTATGGCTACCGTTGCCTCTATTATTGCCAGTCAGGCTCTTATTAGTGGCTCATTTACGGTAATAAGCGAGGCTATCTCTCTGAATCTATGGCCTAATGTGAAGATAAAATACCCTACGCATATCAAAGGACAGATGTATATTCCGTCTGTTAACTTTACGATGATGATATTTTGTGCTATCATTATTATGATGTTCCAATCTTCGTCGCGACTAGAAGCGGCTTACGGGCTGGCTATTACTTTGAGTATGTTGATGACTACCATGTTACTCTACTTGTATTTTAAAGAAACGAAGAAGCCTATTTGGTTTAGTGTTCCTGTTTCGTTATTCTTCTTCATTATAGAGTTTAGTTTCTTTGTTGCCAATATGCAAAAATTCGCACATGGAGGTTTTGCATCTATCCTTATAGCCGGAATTATTTTCTTTATGATGTATTCGTGGTTCAATGGTCGTCGGATCAAACGCCACTATACAACTTACGATCAGATAAATGAGCCTTATTTAGCTCATATTCAAGAAATAAGTGAGGATACTACAATTCCTAAGACTGCAACTAATCTAGTATATATCACCAAAGCCAATAACAAACATGCTTTGGAGAGTAAAATTACCTATTCGTTATTTAAGAAATTTCCCAAAAGGGCAGATACATATTGGTTTGTCCGTATTAAAAGAACAGATGCTCCTTATGAGTTTGATTATGAGGTTAAGACTTTTGTTCCCGGTAAAATATTCAGAATCGACCTAAGGGTTGGTTTTAAAGTTGGGGTACATGCAGATAAATATGTTCGTTTGATATGCTACAATATGGAACGGGATAAAAAAGTCGATTTATCGTCTCGTTACCCCTCTATGCATAAAGCAAAAGGCGATTTTTCTTTTATTGTAGTAGATCGTATCTTCCGTAATATTGAACTTGAACCACGCCAACGAATAACATTAGCTTGGTATAATCTGATTAAGAGATTTAGTACATCTGATACTCAAATGCTCGATCTTGACCCTTCGTTTGCGGTTGTAGAAACTGTTCCGTTAGTGAATGTGCATCATAAAGATGATATTCTGGACAGATTGATAAGTCAATCGGATCAGGCGGAGCAAGATCAAGAGGCTTAGTCCTTTTTATTACGAAGGATAGCAATGTAATCTGAGGTCTTAAATACTTAAGCCATTTAATAGTTTGTAATAATATTCTATTGCTTCCCTTATTTCATCGGGTTTAATGTATTCGTCCGCAGTATGTGAGCGAGCCGAATCTCCCGGACCCATTTTTACAGATGGAAACGACATTAAAGCTTGATCCGATAGTGTAGGAGATCCATAAGGTTCTCTGCCCATTACTATTGCCCGTTGAACAAAAGGATTTTCAATTGCAATTTTGGAAGAATTGAGACGATATGAACGGGGTGTAACTTCACACTCTGTATGCTTATTGATAATATGGAATAATTCTTCGTTGCTATAACATTCGTTACTGCGTACATCTACAACAAACGAACACTTGTCGGGAACAACATTATGCTGTGTACCTGCATTAACCATTGTTACAGACATTTTTACTGGACCAAGTAAATCGCTAACGTTTGGAAATTCGAAAGTGCGGAACCATTCTATATCTTTCATTGCTTTATAGATGGCATTTACACCCTCATTACGAGCAGCGTGTCCCGATTCTCCTGTTGCTACGCAATCTAATACCATCAAGCCCTTTTCTGCTATGGCAGGATGCATTCCAGTTGGTTCTCCTACAATGGCAAAATAGGGAGTAGGTAATTCTTTTAAAGCCGATTCTACACCTTCTTTACCCGATACTTCCTCTTCACAAGAGGCCAGAAATATAAGATTATAGTCTTGGGCTTTTTGTGTCAATAGAAAAAATGTATGCATAAGGCTAACTAAACTAGCTCCGGCATCATTACTTCCTAGTCCGTATAATCGATCGTTTTCCTCTAGCGCTCCAAAAGGATCTTTGTTCCATCCTGAAACAGGTTTTACTGTGTCAATGTGGGAATTTAATAATATGGTTGGTTTCGTTTCCGAAAAATCGGGAGACTTTATCCATATATTATTCCCTTTTCGTTGAGGTGTGAAGCCCATATCCCGAATGTATGATTCGATCATGTCGGCTACTTCGTTCTCTTGTCTGCTATATGAGGGGATGCGGATCATATTTTTTAATAGATCTACTGCATCATAAAATAATTCGTCAATATCTTTTTCCATAACAAAAACAAAGATAAAATATTGACTTGAATATGCGAGATGGAACAAACGAAATAAAGAAGTATAGGAGAAATTTATCTATCAAAAAGACAAAAAGAATATCTTTGTGCTTATTCTTAACAAACAAATACAAAACTAAAAAATCATCTTATGAAAGTTTACTTCTTAACACTAATCACTTTAGTGTCTTTTTCTTTGGTGTCATGTAATGATGATCACAATGATAATGGACAATCTGATATTATTTATCTGCCTGGAAAAATTATTAATAAATCGTTGGAAGAAGGCAATGAAGGGAGTGTAGCCCTTTATTTTCGTTATGATAAGGAAAATAGAGTGACTTATATAATTCAGTCAATGAATGAAGCTCCTGCTGAAAAAGGTGATACACTTAGTCTCGTATATGATACTCAAGGACGTTTATCTTCTGTTGTGACTCCGTTTGATACTACCCAGTTTACGTATAGTGTCAATAAAGTATTTTGTGTGCAAAATAATGCTGACACTTATTATAGAGATACATTAGAGTTGGAAAGTAATGGTGAACTTCTGAAATTATACAGTGCAGAATACCTTTATACTTATGAGTATGACTCGAAAGGAAACTTAATGCAATATATTGGAAAAGATATGCTTGGGGGGCAGACTTCTGTGACAACATTAAGGTACGATGATAAGAATGGCTTATTTAAGAATATAAAAACACCATCTTGGTATTTTATAAAAGGGCAAGGGTTTCCGTTATGTTTTGTGAATAATACTCTGCAAGAATTGCATGCAGATGGAAGTGCTGACATATTTACTTGTAAATACAATGATGTAGACTATCCGATAAGTGTAGAAGTGGATGGCGAAAATAAGTTTCTCTTGACTGTTGAATATATTACAGTGAAAAAATAGGAAGAAGCTAAGGGCATCTCATTTTAAAAGCGCGGCACTTTATAGAGTCGTGCTTTTTTTGTAATTTTATACTTGGTCTAAATCTGATATAATTAAACATAAGAGATGGTTACTATTACAATTGAGGAGAGGGAATTTATTGAACGCACCATAAAAGAGTGTAAAGAGTGTTTTGCAGGAATGATAGATACCGATGGTTTACCCTATGTTATTCCAATGAATTTTGGATACAAAGATGATGTTGTCTATTTGCATTCAGGACCCGAAGGTACTGCCGTTCGTTCGCTCGAGAATAATCCGAATATCTGTATTACATTTTGTACACCTTCTGAAATCACACATCAACATGAAGAAGTTGCTTGTAGCTACCGTGTACAAGGAAGCAGTGTTATCTGCCGAGGTAAAGTAACTTTTGTAGAAGATTTTGATGAGAAGGTGGAGATTCTTGACATCTTGATGGAACAATATACAGACCGACCTTTTAAATATTCAGATCCAGCTGTTCGAAATGTAAAGATCTGGAAAATCCCTGTTGATAAAATGACCGGAAAAGTATTTGGTGTGCCTTATAGGGAATCTCATCATTATAAAAAAGATTAGAACATGAAAAAAATAGGATTGTTGTCGGATACCCATAGTTATTGGGATGAAAAATATAAGCATCATTTTGCAGATTGTGATGAGGTATGGCATGCCGGTGATATAGGCTCGTTCGATTTGACTTTGAAGTTCGAAGCTTTCAAACCTTTTAGGGCAGTATACGGAAATACAGATGGTGCTGATATAAGAGCTGCATACCCTGAATTTTTAAGGTTTACTCTTGAAGGGGTAGATGTCCTTATGACTCATATCGGTGGTTATCCCGGAAGGTACGATCCTAGGGTACGTACTATTTTACAGACCGATCCACCGAAGTTATTTATCTGCGGACATTCGCATATTCTGAAAGTAATGTACGATAAAAAATACAATTGTTTGGATATAAATCCCGGTGCTGCCGGCAAGTACGGCTTTCATAAAGTACGGACTTTGTTGAGGTTTGTGCTTGATGAAGGAAATATCAAAGACTTAGAAGTAATAGAGCTCTCGAATTGAGAGCTCTTCTTTTGTAATGTGGGATGCTAAATATTATAGCAATATTTTATACTACCAAAGCAATTAAAATATCTACAGTCTTATTTTTTGTGCTTAGAATGTCTTCTGTCGTCAAAAGTAGATATAAACAGAAATACACTGCATGCTGATGTTATTAATATAAAAGGCATATAGAGTGAGGGCGATGTTAGAGCCTCACTTCCGTAAGTGAAATATACTCCAATACCAAGTATGGCTATCAAGGAGTACATTACTCCAAGTATAGACAATATATTTCCGAAACCCGAACGTGTCTTCGACGCTTGCTGTTTCGATAAAGCTTTTTCTGTTTCAATCTGTTGCATAATTCTGAATTTCAGATTGTCACTTGCTTCAAGCCTTGTTCCGGATAGTAAATCACGGAATTGGCTATCTTCTATGTTATTTTTAATATCCTTTTCCATATTATAAATGTACTATTTTTTTATGTCCAATAAGGTCATGACTTTAAACTTTTTCATAATGCATCATTGTTCCTATAATATCAGCAAATCGCTTTCGTGCCCGATGTAGTTTTACTTTAATATTCGATTCACCCAATCCCGTTATCAGAACTATATCTTTAATGGAGTTCTCTTCCAAATAATATAGAGTGAGTAATAGACTCTCGTCTTTAGGCATCTTTTCTAAAGTTTCGTTGATAACGGCCTTTCTTTCTTGTTCGTCTATCCTCTCTAATGTATCCCATTCGGAGAAAGAACTTTCGGTATCCATATGTTGGTAGTCAACATATTCGGTGTTGAAGCCCGAACTGCTTATGTGGGTTAGGGCAGTATTGTATACTATTCGGTAAAACCATGTCGAGAATTTGCTGTCGGTTCTGAATGTATGCAAGTTATGAAAAGCTTTTACATAAGCATTCTGCACGATATCTTCGGCATCCTGCTTATTTCCGCAGATACGAAAGGCTATGGTTATTGCCATATCCTGATAGGTATCTACAAAATAGGCAAAGGCGGACGTATCCCCCTTTAAAACCTGTTTTATTTGTAGCTTTTCATCCATTAGTTTTATTCCTCTAAATCTTTATCTTTAGTCACAAGGTAGAATAAGACATAGGCTAGTCCAAGAAACAGAAGCACGCAAGCTGCCATGGTGTAACCTTCTTGTAAGGCAAGGAATGTTTCTGCTATATTTCCTATAATCAAACCTAGAGCGATACCAATGCATAGGAATCCATTTCTCAAAGACCTGTATCTGTTTGGAGTAGGTTTCGATTTAGGTGGAGGTACGATGCCTTGTTTGATCAACTCCAGATTTTCTTTGCTTCTTGTTCGTAATGCTACAAGTCCGAGATACATTCCAAATCCTATAGGAAGAGCAACTGCTGATAGAATTGCTATAATTGGTATTAAACCATCTTCTATAAAGTCCATAATTATTGGTTGTTTTAGTTGTTATTAATTTGTTTTCATGAATATGACTAGACGAACTTTGAAATGGTTACAAATTTGGATGATTTTTATTTTTTTCTCCCCATTCGTTCATTTGATCCAATATGTTTCTTAAGGATAATCCACATTCACTTAATTGATATTCAACGTGTGGATACTTTATTGAATATACTGTTTTTGTAATAAGTCCATCAGATTCTAGTTCCTTGAGTTGTGCAATAAACATACGCTCTGTTATACCCGGAATTTTTCTTTTCAATTCTCCATATCTCATGCTGCCATTATCTAGAAGTACGGCAAGTATACTTATTTTCCATCTTCCGCCAATTAGGGATAATGTGAAAAACATTCCGCAATTTTCATTCAGATAGTTTTTATTGATAGAATTAGTAGAGTTTTCTTTTTTCATTTTACGGTGTGTAGTACCTACAATTTTGTAGGTAATTGATTAGCGCTAAGTAATGCAATACATTTGTAAAAAAAAAGAATATGGAAAAATTAATTAGTGTTTTACATTGGAGTGCTTACGTTTATTATATCTATATATTTGGATATGCCAGTCTTTACAAAGTTTTTCAAAAAAAGACAATGATGGATAGTATGTTATCTCTCGGATTCAATAAACCTTTTACAATAATAATAGGTGTAGCCGAATTAATTGGGGTTATATTGTTATTAGTGGGCTTTTGGCATCATGGGGTGAGAAATATAGGAGTTTTGTTTTTGACTCCCTTCGCAATTGGTGCACTGACTGCACATTTTGCTCATCAAGAGTATAATCATTATTATAATGCTTTGATATGTTGTGTTCTATCAGGTTTTCTACTGCTTACAGATAAGCACTTTCAGATTACAGTTTGATCTTGATTTTCAGATTATCTGTATAGCGATTATTTGAATATAAATAAATGAGGCATCAGAAATAACTTCTGATGCCTCATTTTGATTCTTAAAAGTGCGAGAAAGCGATTATCCTTTAATAACTAAGCAGATACTATCTTCTAATGCTGTAACTGAATGAATAACACCCGCAGGAATTGGAGTTTCTTCATATTGAGATAGCATTACCATTTTATCTCCTTCTTTATATACTACTTTGCCTTCTAATACTACCAGTTTGGCAGGAATATCGGTTTTGTGATCATCTAGAATCATATTCTTGATAAAGCCAATAGCTATTACTTTGAAATTTGTTCCGCTTTGCAACACTTTTGCAATAGGGCGTTTGGCAGACTCTAGGTCTTTTAGTATTTGTTTTATAGTCATGTCTTTATTTTTTTATAATATAAGTTTCTATTTTGTTATTCTCATTTTTGCTCCAGCAAACATATCCCTTGGTTTGTAAAATATCGATGATGGGAGTAGGTACAAATGGTGTTATCAATTTCAATATCTGCTCTGTTTGTAATGATTGAGCTTTATCAATAATTTGTTTCATGGGGCTTTTGCCTTCGTTTATAATAGGACAGACGTCGAATACCTCAACAATCATATTCTCATTCACCCATTCTGGTTTAGGAGTAAAATTATCGGATTGAGTAATATCTATATTAGCTGGGCATAGATTTACTCCTTTCCTCAAGGTGGAAATCATTTCTCCCGGATTGAGCCCTGCAATCTCAGATATTTGCTTTAATGTTGCGACCCTTGCAATTGTTTTTCTGAGAATTGGATTCTTGAGCTTAGCAAAGGAGGGTGATAATTCTAATAATATTTCTTCTAATTGAGGATAATGATCGAGCATTTCCGCAACTTTTGTCTGAAGATTTATATCCAGTGGCTTTTCCATATTACTTCGACGTATAAGAAAGTAACCTTTGTTCTCCTTCCAGTTTACGATATTCGGTAAGATCCTGAGTACATTCTATAACTCCTAGATATTCTCCTTCTTCGTTTCTCATTGCAATATATTCGATGTATATGAAACGACCTTTAAAATTAATCCAGAATGCAGCGTTGGTTTCTTTACCACTTTTGAAATCACTTAATATCTGTTCAACTATATGAACACTATGTGGAGGATGGCACAATTGTACACTTCGTCCTATGATGGCTCTGTTTCTGTCAAAAATACGGTGAGGTCCTAATGAGAAGAATTTAACCTTGTCATCTTTATCCACAAATGTAAGATCCAGTGGTAAGATATTAAATAGAGCAGTTAGTTCTTCTACCGAGAAACTTCCAGTTGGTAGTTGCATACTTCCGTTACCCGAATAAGTAACCTTACTTATTTCGATATTCTCGGGAGTCCATTTGTCCGTAGGGTCATAAAGACAGAATCCGAACTCAGTCGTCTGTTGATATACTTGATACCACTCCTCATCGGTCAGTGTATCCATAGACATGGGTAGAAGTATCTCTTCTTCCTTCATAATCATACCTTCTATGGCAGATAATGCAGGCTCTAACGTATAGGCTATGGCGGTGCATAAATCGGCAACAGACAGACCTTCGGGTATACTTAATATTTCGTGAGTTGCTTTGAGTAGAGTACGTGTTTCATCATGTTTACCCCACATTACTTTGGGAGGACCTGTTATGTCGTGCTTTTCTAGAAAAGGAAATAGCAAGTATTCTTTTCTGAGGTAATGTTTGTCAACATCCGATAAAGCGTTGAAGCATCCTTTCAACTCAATCAGATAGCTTTTTATCTCCTCTTCTTTTAAATTGGGGGCTTTTATAAATGACTCTCTGGTTTGAGCTATTACTTTTGCCAGCTCTTGATTTTCTTTATTAAATGTATCAACAGGATGACCTGCCGGAACGGGGCGTGCTGCCGATTGGTCGATATGACCATCCAAGACGGCTGTATGTATATCGCAAAGTTTGAGTACCTCTTCAGTTGGTAATCCTTCATTTATAAGTTCTTGTTCTACTTGTACCACATCGTCGTAAGGAATGCTTCGAAGTAGTTCTTCAAGTCTTTTTCGTACAATATCAGGAGCTTCTCCTTTGTGTAATTGAAGAATTAGGTGTTTTAGAAGTTCTCTCTTTTTTTCTGAATTATTTATAAGTTCGCTCATGGCTCAATTGTATTTGTTATTTGAATGTATACAAAGCTAATACTATTGTTATCCAGAAATTTGTATCAAATGTTACAGCCTATGTTTTTACTTCGAGAAGCTACTTCTTATTATAGGTTGTTATGTGCCTTTTCTTTTTAGATGTTAGATACTTTTTTTTAGAAAGTATGGAATAATAACTCTTTTTAGTGAATAAATACAGATAAGTTTTATAAATTGCATGGTATTAAGTTCACTGAACGATTCATTATAAGAAGACCGAACTAAGATCAACTAAAACACGAAATACTATGTTACCCCCAAATTACGAACAGCTAGTAGGCGAGTTGTCGAAAAAGATCGACCCCAAACGTCTGATAACAAATCCTCTTCAACTTTTGGCATATGGCACCGATGCAAGTTTTTACAGGCTTATTCCTAAACTTGTAGTACAGGTACATTCCGAAGAAGAGGCGGTAGAGGTAATCCGTCAAACAGGTAGACTCAATATTCCGGTAACATACCGGGCAGCAGGTACCAGCCTTTCGGGGCAGGCAATTACCGATTCGGTATTAATGGTAGCAACGCATCAGTGGAAGAAGTATTCTATTCTTGATGATGGCTTGAAAATAAGGCTTCAACCGGGTATTACCGGTTCGAGAGCTAATATATTTCTCGTTCCATACGGTCGTAAGATAGGACCCGATCCTGCTTCTATAAATGCAGCTATGATTGGAGGTATTGCTTCTAACAATGCTAGTGGTATGTGTTGCGGAACATCGCAAAACTCATATAAAACAATAGCTGATATTCGCATCGTACTGTATGACGGAACGATACTGGATACAGCTGATAATGAAAGTAAACAAGCTTTCATCCAGAAACATCCTGAGATCATCAGAGAAATAGAACAATTGAGAGATGATATAAAAGCGGACAGCGTTTTAGATGAAAGAATAAAACGAAAGTTTAAAATTAAAAATACAACTGGCTATAGTATAAATGCTTTAGTCGACTTCGAAGATCCATTTGAGATAATCAAGCATTTGATGATTGGAGCAGAAGGTACTCTAGCCTTTATATCCGATCTTACCTATCATACGGTAGTAGATGAGAAATACAAGGCTTGTACTTTGATGATTTTCGATACTATTGAGAAAGCATGCGAAGCAACTCCTTTATTAAAAGAAAGCCCTGTTTCTGCTGTCGAACTATTAGATAGAGATTCTATCCGTTCGGTAGAAAACGATCCCGACGCACCTGCTTATTTCAAGGAATTACCCGAAACTACTTGTGTATTATTAGTAGAGATTCAAGCAAATACAAAGGAAGAAATGGATCAGAAGGAAGCTGCAATTCGTCAAGCGGTTGCTCCTATTCCTACCTATCAACCCTATGTATTCACATCCGATCCTAAGGAATATAATTTCAATTGGAAAGCACGTAAAGGATTACTTTCTTCTGTGGGAGGTTTAAGAAAAACAGGAACAACTTGCCTTATCGAAGATGTGGCTTTTCCCGTACCTCGTTTAGCAGAAGCTTGTATTGCTATAAAAGACCTTTTCAAGCGATTAGAATATACAGACGCAGTTCTGTTTGGTCATGCCTTAGAAGGTAACTTACACCTTGTTTTCTCTCAGGACTTCTCTACACCTGTTGAGGTGGAACGATATGCTAAACTGATGGACGACTTGTCGGATATTGTAGTGAATCAGTTCGATGGTTCATTAAAAGCAGAGCATGGAACGGGTCGTAATATGGCTCCGTTTGTAGAAAAAGAGTGGGGAGAAGCAGCTTACAAGATAATGCTGCGCATCAAGAATATATTCGACCCTAAGAAGTTGATTAATCCGGGAGTTATTATAAACCAGAATCCTAAGATTCACTTAGAGAACCTTAAACCTCTTCCCGAAACTCATGAATTGGTTGACAAATGTATGGAGTGTGGTTTCTGTGAGCCGAATTGTGTTTCGGAAGGATTGACCCTTTCGCCACGTCAACGAATTGTGATTGCTCGTGAGATATCGCGATTGAAAGCCGCAGGAGAAGATCCTGATAGATTGAAGAAGATGTTGCACGATGCACAATACTTCTCGAACGAAACTTGTGCCACCGATGGACTTTGTGCATTGGCTTGTCCGGTGAAGATAGATACGGGTAAATTTATCAAAGATTTACGCCATCGTGAGGCTAGCGAAACAGCCATAGATTTAGCTGAATATATTGGCGATCATATGCCGGGTATTACTAATATAGGTAGGGTCGGTCTTAATACCGTGAGCTTCTTCCAAACAATATTGGGTGATAGCTTGATGGGAGGAATTGCCGGAAGTATGCGTTATTTGACCGGAAATTCTATTCCGAAGTGGAATAAATATATGCCTAAAGGAGCACGTAAGATCAAGCATACAATAGCAAATCCAGGGCAAGAAAATAAGGTCGTTTATTTCCCCTCTTGTATTAACCGTACGATGGGTAAATCTAAGGACTACAAGAAAGAAGATGTTGAATTGACTCGTAAGACAGAAGAACTACTTCAACGTGCAGGCTTTACAATCATCTACCCTGAAGGACTTAATGCTCTTTGTTGTGGTATGGCATTTAGCAGTAAAGGGTTGAAGGAGGAAGGATCACGCAAGTCTCAGGAGTTAGAGGATGCTTTGTACAAAGCTTCCGAGGGAGGAAAGTATCCTGTTCTATTTGATATGAGTCCTTGCTTTTATACCTTCCACGAAGCATACACCAATAAAGATATCAAGATATATGACCCCATAGAGTTTATGCTTGATTTTGTTATGCCAAAGCTTCCTGTTAAGAACCCTCGTGAAGTGGTCAGTGTATTTCCTGTTTGCTCGGTTAAGAAAATCGGCATGGAGCAGAACTTATATAAGTTAGCAAAAATGTGTTCTAACAAAGTTGCCATGGTAGAAAGTAATTGCTGTGGTTTTGCTGGAGATCGAGGATTCACATATCCTGAGCTGAACAAACATGGTCAAAGGCATTTGGCAGAACAAATTCCTGCGGGTTGTAAAGATGGATTTTCAACTAGTCGTACTTGCGAGATCGGAATGACAGAGTATAGTGATGTAAACTTCAAATCGATATTTTATTTGATTGATGAGGTGACAAGGTAAAACTAGTATACACATTTCTCTCATATTGATAACAACTAATACACAAGAGGTAATACTTTTGCGTATTAGTTGTTTCTTTTTATTGCATTATATATTTATTATCAATGGGTTATTACCTTATTTTTCTTGTGTTATGTTCTTTTATCACTAAAATTTACTGATGTATTTCTGTCCTCTCAAAAGAAGCTTATCCCTTAAATAACTTGTAATAATATGAAATGAGTAATGTCGAATTTCGTGGATGCCAAATCTTGAATTATGAAATTTTTTATAAAAAGAGATTGGTATTCCCATTTTTATATAATTCGGGTAAATTGGGTTAAATCTTTAACAATGATTCTTTTTTTAACAGTATTGGTTTGTTAAAACTTCTCTTAGATTTGCAGCGTTAAAATCACTAAACCTAGATTTATGAAAACGTTTACACTACTAGCTATCTCGGGAATCAGTCTGTGCGCAGCTCCCGTAGTTAAGGCACAAAAGGCTGAATCACCATGGACATTCGGTGTCAAGGCAGGTATTAATGCATCAACCTTCAATGTTGATACTCATAGTACTCCAGGTAATACAGATGGGACTATTGGGTTTAATGGAGGAGTGACCGTGGAGTACGCTTTGCGTAAGGGCTTCTTTTTGAGCTCCGGTCTCGAATTTACGACTAAAGGAGCTGATAACCGGGTCTTTAATTATCCCGCTTATTACCTTTCAGAGGAGGGTGAAAGCTTCCTGACAACTGGCTTTTCGAAAGATTCGCGAAGGTTTAAGTACCTTCAAGTGCCACTGACAATAGGATATAAAATTCCTGTTTCTAAAGATGTGAATGTAACTTTTAATGCTGGAGCTTATTTTGCTTATGGTATCGATGCTAAAGGTACATATGAAACATGGACGAAGACTTTGAATACAGATGGAACAACTAATACTTCTTATGAGAAGACTAAAGATTCCAAATCTGGCGATACTGATTATGGATTGATAGGAGGCCTTGGTATTGAGTATAAGAAATTTTCACTTAATGCCAATTATGAGTTGGGTTTACGTGAACTATCTACAGGAAAAAATAGTTATACTGGTGGAGATTTTTCAACTTGGAAGAATAGAAATGCAGTATTCTCTATCGGGTATAAGTTTTAAATAAATTGTTTTAGCTTTTTATCGAAGTTGCATCTAGTCAGATGCAACTTTTTTATTTAAACGACTTGTCTTGTTATTTCATCTTTTCAATGTTATTTATGTGTTTGAAATATCTATATCGCCTTTTTCTGATAGAAATACTATGAGATTTGCCACTTATTGCTAACTTTAGGAGCTAAATAAACCGAATCTATTTTCTGAGAAGATGAAAAACATTTCTAAATATCTGCATATTAGAGTAATATCCGCATAAGATTATTTAAAAATGGACATCTCTGTTTCAATAAACGAGAGTGTGTTCGGGCACACATGTGTTGACTTTAGACAAAAACGAATGACTACTTATTTAAAAATAAAATTATAAAAGATGAAAAGAGTAATTTATTTATTATTCGCAGCGGTTCTGCTTGCATCTTGCAACAGTAAACCAAAAGAAATGACTGTAACAGTCGAAAACCCAAGTGATTTTGATCGAACTACCGATTTAGTAGAGCTATCGTTAGATGCAGTGAAAGCAAAAGTAACTTTGGCAGAAGGTCAGACTTATGTTGTAAAGAATACTAAAGGAGAAATCATTCCTTCACAAGTAACTTATGATGGAAAATTTATTTTTCAATCAGGCGTAAAAGCAAAAGAAACAGTATCTTTTACAGTTTCAGCAGGAGAGAAACAAGAATTTAAAGCGCAAACTTATGGTCGTTTCATTACTGAGCGTAAGGATGACTTTGCTTGGGAAAACGATCGTGTTGCTTTCCGTATTTACGGACCGGCTCTTATTGCTTCGGATGGACCAAGCAATGGTTTGGATATTTGGTACAAACGTACTAATGATATGAAAATTGACCAATGGTACAAAGACGATATTGCAGAAACAGCTTCTTATCACGAAGATCATGGCGAAGGCTTAGATGATTATAAAGTAGGTCGTTCGTTGGGTGCAGGTGCTATGGCTCCATTTGTGAATGGAAAACTATGGTTGAACGAAAATTTTGCTTCTCAAGAATTATTAGAAAACGGACCACTTCGTACTACATTGAAGTTAACATATAAAGATCTTAATGTAGATGGAAAAGCATATAGCGAAACACGTACTTTCTCTATTGATGCAGGTTCTCAATACTCGAAAGTAATACAAGAATATGGTGTAACTGAAGATATGACAGTTGCTGCCGGAATTGCAAAGCGTGCAGCAAATGATACTATCATTTTTTCACCTGAAAAAGACTATATCATTTATAGAGAGCCTAGCGAAAAAGCAGGTCCTGTTTACTTAGGACTAGTATTTCCTACAGGTATCGACTCTATGGTTATAGATACTTACAAAGTAGCTAATGCTAAAACTAAAAAAGAGGATACCTTCTCTCATGTTTTAGCTGTTACAACATATAAAGCTAACCAACCAATAGTATATTATACAGGTTATGGCTGGAGCAAATTTGGTTTTGCTGATGAAGCAGCATTCCAAACATATACAAGTAATTTTTCTAAAGGTTTAAAACAACCACTAGTTGTGAAGTTTTAAATTGAATGATATAAACACACAACATAAGATAACGTGAAACAAGAAATCTCCGTACATGGAAAAAGGTTGAAGGTGGCTGGAAAGTAATCGGAGCTGTATGCGTACTTGGTATAATATCGTTTGTTGAAGCATATTCAAAAGGATAAAAAAAATAGGACTTTAAATAAATTTATAACATGAAAAATCAATTTTGTTTAGAAGGAAAAGTAGCCCTTGTTACAGGAGCTTCTTACGGAATAGGCTTTGCTATTGCTTCGGCTCTAGCAGGTGCAGGAGCAAAAATAGTATTCAATGACTTGAAACAAGAGTTTGTAGATAAAGGCTTAGCTGCCTACAAAGAAGCAGGAATAGATGCCAAAGGTTATGTAAGCGATGTAACCAACGAAGATCAGATAAATGCAATGGTAGCTCAGATCGAAAAAGAAGTGGGAGTAATTGATATTCTTGTAAATAATGCAGGAATTATTAAACGTATCCCAATGATAGAAATGTCGGCAGCAGAATTTCGTCAAGTAATCGATATTGATTTGAATGGCCCATTTATTGTAGCTAAAGCAGTTATTCCTAGTATGATCAAAAAAGGAGCAGGTAAAATTATTAATATCTGTTCGATGATGAGCGAGCTAGGACGTGAAACTGTATCGGCTTATGCAGCAGCAAAAGGTGGTTTGAAAATGTTGACACGCAATATTGCCTCAGAATATGGAGAATTCAATATTCAATGTAATGGCTTAGGACCGGGTTATATTGCTACACCTCAAACAGCACCATTAAGAGAAGAAGGACATCCTTTCAACTCTTTTATTATTGCAAAAACACCAGCAGCTCGTTGGGGAACTCCCGAAGATTTGGCAGGACCAGCTGTATTCCTTGCATCAGATGCTTCTAACTTCGTAAACGGACACGTTCTGTACGTTGATGGAGGTATTCTTGCTTATATCGGAAAACAACCTTGATTTCGTAAAGTATTTACGAGCTAAAATAGAAAAGAATCCCATTGTAACTCTTTGTTACAATGGGATTCCTATATTACCAAAAATAGCAGTCTTAAGAACTGCTATTTCTGTATTGAATAGATGCAAGTCTCTAATGAGTTGTATCTCGCCTTATAAAGATTATAATTGCTTTGCTGTTTCTTTTTCTACTACCCACGATTGCAAGAGTTCTTTGTGTTTATTATAAAAGAGCCGAGCACCAATAGTTGGGTCGTTGTCTTTTAAAACATCACTCATCAGTTCATTGAGCATTTTCTCATCCATACTGAAGTTTGTGAAGAATTTGGCAAGTTCAGGTTTGTCTGTCGAGAATCCTTTTCGTGCAATAATCTTTATTTCATCTTTCGGATAAATATTCTTAGGGTCTTTCAGAGGTTTCAAGTCATACTCGGCCCACATAAAGTGAGGTTTCCATCCTGTGATAACTACCCACTCTTTATGAGCAATAGCCTTTTTTAGAGCTGTAATCATTGATGTTTCGGAAGATGAAATCTGGGTCAGTTCCAGATTATATTCTTTGATTGCATCTTCTGTAGTTCTGTAAATACCGGCGCCCGATGCAATTCCGTATATCTTTCCATTAAATTTGTCTTTGTTGGCGTTTAATTCTTCTATTGAATTAATGTCTACATAAGTTGGAACAACAAGGCCTGTTATACCATCGTCAAAGGTAGTGCCTAAGATGTCAATCTTGTTGCCATAGCGAGTCCAATAATCTTTATGAGTATTAGGTAACCAAGTGTCCATACATACATCGGCATCACCGCGTGATAGCGAGGCATAGATCGGACCTAACTCCAAGCGCTTGATAGTGACTGTATATCCTTTTTCTTCCAGAATAATCTGTGCGAGATTAGTAATGGCTATACCTTCTGCCCAATTAGGGTAGAGTAGTAGTACGTCTTGTTTTTTTATACGTTGACAAGAGGGCATAACGATAAGGCAAGCCAATAATATAAATAGTATATTCTTTTTCATTATTTTGCTGCCTCCTTCTTCTGTCCTATTGATTGTGTTGTTCTATCAAGTATAATAGCCAGAATTACAATACATAACCCAGCTTCGAAGCCAAGAGCTACGTCTGCTTGCTGAATACCTGCATATACACTTTCTCCTAACCCTCCGGCTCCTACCATAGACGAAATAACAACCATAGATAACGCTAACATTATCACCTGATTTACTCCTGCCAATATGGTTGCCATTGCTAATGGTATTTGTACTTTAAACAAGGTCTGTCTACCTGTACATCCGAAAGCTACGGAAGCTTCTACTATTTCCTTAGGTACATCACGTATACCCAGAGCAGTCATACGAACTGCAGGAGGTAGAGAGAAAATAACCGTAGCTACTACTCCCGGAACGTTTCCTACCGAGAAAAACAAGATTGCGGGAATGAGATATACAAAAGCAGGCATCGTTTGCATGAGGTCGAGTAGGGGTCTAACAATAGCATTCACATTTTTATTACGAGCACACCATATTCCTAAAGGAATACCAATGAGCAGAATTATAAATGTGGCAACTATTACTAACACTAAAGTATTGATTGTTTCTTCCCAAAATCCCATCCAATAGATAAGGAGGAATCCCAAAATGCAGAAGATAGGCAGATCGAATATATCTTTTGCATTTGCTTTTGTTACATTAGACTTACGACAGCTTTTGTTCTTGATAAAGAATGTAAGTAGTGCAAATAATGCAATGAGTATATAAAAAGGGATGGATAGTAATGCCCCTTGCATCACATCTACACAATTTTCTATGATGATGGTAATTTGTCGGAAAATAGGCTCTCCAGCATCAGAAAGCCAATCAACAAAGTGTTCCACATATTTTCCTATATTTAAATTTTCCATATTATATTTTCTTCTTTTTTAGTATTGTAAATATTGATTCTTCTTATTCCGATTAAGTTGTAAATTGGTCTGAGACCTTAGTTGGCACTTTCTATAATAGATTGTACCTTGTCATCGTCATAACCTGTTACCATAGATACCACGTCTGAATGTCGGATATAACCGACTGGGCGGTCTTTATGATCAACCACAGCCAAAGGGTATTTTTGATTAATAAATAAGGGTAATAAGTCAGTTATAGAAGTATCCATCGAAACTTTAGGTATATCTGTTATGATAGAGTCAATATTGTTTTCTTTATTGGTAATCTTTTTGCGTACATCTTTCTCTCCTACATATCCGATAAGACGTCCTAAGTGATCGACAACAGGGAGAAATTTCAGTAAATGGCGTTCCATCAACCTGAGTGCAGATGCAGGACCATCTTTTCCCTGCCATATTCGAGCTTTGAAAGGTTCGTTTATAGCTGAGGCCGTAATGATTTTTGCCATATCTACATTTCCAATGAAAGCTTTCACATAATCATCAGCAGGATTAAGCAATATATCTTCAGGTGTGCCTTGTTGTACTATTACCCCATCTTTCATTATGGCAATTGTATTACCTACCTTGATTGCCTCATCCAAATCGTGAGTAATAAATATGATTGTTTTCTTTAGGGATTGTTGAATCTCGACCAACTCATCCTGCATTTGTGTCCTGATAAGAGGGTCTAAGGCACTAAATGCCTCATCCATCAATAATATCTGCGAATCGGTAGCAATAGCACGGGCAATACCCACACGTTGCTGCATACCTCCACTTAGTTGATGTGGAAATGAACTTTCGTAGCCCGAAAGTCCTACCATATTAAGTATCTCTTTTGCTTTGTTATGCCTTTCTTCCTGAGGTAGACCTTGTATTTCTAACCCGAAAGCAACATTATCTAAAATGGTACGGTGAGGGAGTAATCCGAAATGTTGGAAAACCATTCCAACCTTTTTTCTGCGTAGATTGAGGAGAGCATCTTTATCCATTTTTGTAATGTCTTCTCCATCTATAACTAATGAGCCAGATGTTGGTACATTCAGCATATTGAAGCATCTTAAGAGTGACGATTTGCCGCTCCCCGATAACCCCATAATAACAAATATCTCACCTTCGTTTATAGATAGGTTTGCATTGTTTACTGCAATGGTACATCTTGTTTTTGAATGAATTTCTTTTTTGCTTCTTCCGCTTTTCAACATTTTGATTGCCTGTTTTTTGGCTGATCCAAATACCAGATACAAATCTTTTATTTCTATTTTACTCATATTTTAAGAATGTAATTGAAGGTCTGAGACCTATTGATTATACTTTCTGCTTGTGTTTCTATTTTACCTGTTATGTAAATGAGGATGATACCTTAGAAGTAGTACCCTATATTTATATTCAGACGGCTGTTCCAACGTGCATCGCTACTGCCTTCTCCCAAGCCTTCACCAAAATCGGATGTTAGCCATGGATGATTCTTGCCCAATGCATAATCTACGTATGTATATATGGGACCTGATGTGATTAGCATTCCCGGTACGAACTGTTGAGTATCGTGAAACCTGTTCTCGCTTTTGTGTACAATTGAGTAGTCGAGATAAGGTTGTATGCTCGAAATAAATCGTCTGTTGATGGGTATTGTATAAGCAAGACCGGCTACATAAATAGTACCTTTTGCGGCAACATCGTATGCTGAGCCGTATGCTCCCATTTGCACAATATCAAGACGTTCGTCATTATCCGACTGTGCATTGTAATTATAGCTTATAACTTCTCCTTTGAAATTCCATCTGTCACAATTTATTAAGGTATGTATAGCCCAACTAAACCCCCAATTTCGTCTGTTTAGTGTTTCGTTGTATATACTACCCATTTCTCCGGAAAAACCTAATTCTACCTCCGGTGATATTTGATAGCGTACGCGTCCGTTGAATTGATCAAGCTCTCTGATATAAGCATCTAGCTTCTTTCCATTACTATAACCATATGTTGGAACTATGGCGTACGAATATCTACCGTTTCCTACCGAGTTGTCTTCTGCATTGGATGATACTGATCCTTTGGGTGCGGCTTGTCTGAAATAAGCTGCATCGATGGTCAGTTTGTCTCGTTTATAAAAGAATCCGATTCCTGTATTATAGGTATCTTCCCATCCCATATAGTAAGGTACTTGAAACCACCATGAGTGTGATGCAAAATCTCCGATTCCAAATGGTTTCTGAAATACTCCTAACTTGACATACCAATCGCTATCGATTTGATAACCGATATAAGCATGATGTAGAAAATGGGTCTTAAATTCGGGGAAGAAACGGTATTGGAAACTGAGGTCGAATCCCTTTTGGTGAGCTTCAGTAGATAAAAACCACGTATCCATCCTTACGTATGTATCTAAGTCGTTGTTACTTGTTTCGTAATTTTCCATAACTGCATTGAAACGTACAGCTCCACCAAGTTTGAAAAAATCTTTTTTTATACTGTCATTTTCTGCACATATAGCAGATGCACAGAAAACAAAGAAGTAAGTAATATTAATACATATTTTATACATGTAATTCGAATGTTTAAGGTCTTATACCTTATGTTTGGTCTAGTATTTGTTTAGACCAAAGCTTATTATGATTTAATTATACGATAATAGACTTGCTATTATAGCCAAATAACCAACTGGAACCTTATTTGATAAGGATCTTTAAATAATTGGTTCGGGTGTTAATAAAACAACTATTATACATTAGGCGCATAACAACACATGTTAGGACAAATCATGTCAAATGATTATTAGAGTCCAAAGATGCTATGCTAAAAACAAATAGAATTCAGATTTTCGAATGGTCTTTGTCAAACGATTTTTTGACAAAAAATACACGGCTGACCTAATCTGAATAATGAGAGAATACTCTCTCCATTAATGCAAAGATATAAAAAAACAATTAAATATCAGGACTTTAATGTCTCTAATTGAAATTTAGTTAAAAATACAGGTGTACTTTTATTTCGTTAAAACGGTGGCACCGTGCTGTTTTTTAGCGTGTTATGGTGAACTATGAAATGTTGACTTTTTTTCAATAAAAAAAGGTGATAAAATTAAATTTTACCACCTTTCAGCTACTTATTGTATATTTTATTTGTAGACTCGGTTTTACTTGAAATGAGTCAAGGTTGTTCTATACTTGAAGTCCTAAAAAGGTCTGTGACCTTATTTCAAATTATGTAAAAAGTCAGAGAGATTGAGATCCTTATCCAGATTCATTTTCTTTCTCAATCGATATCTGCTGACTTCTACTCCGCGAATCGAAATATTTAGAAGAGGAGCTATTTCTTTCGATGTGAGATTCATCTTTAAGTAAGCGCATAGAATTTTATCGTTTCTTGTCAGATGAGGATATTTGTTATCTAATAATGTAAAGAGGTCTTTATGTATAAGGTTAAAGTTCGATTGAAATACCTCAAAATCTTTATCGTGGTCTATATTGTTATTAATTTGAGTAATTAAACGTACTACTTTCTGTTTTATAATATTGGGCTGTTTATTTTCGTCGAGAGATTTAGAAATACTCATCACATTTTTTCTGACATCTTCCAGCATTTCATTCTTACGCACAATATTCAATATATAGCCCGATAGTTCTTGAGTCTTATAATGAAGTTTGGTTTTTAGATTCTCATTCTGTAATTCATATATCTTCTTATCCTTAAGCATACGTTCTTCTTCATATTGTTTGCTTTGAGCAATAAGCAATTCACCCTTTTCGTTGATTATTTTTTTCTGTTTTCCTATCGTTCTTTTATATATAATGTATGATAGTAATAGTAAGAACAAGCCATATACAATCCATGCCCACATAGATCGATACCAGGGCGATAGTATTTTGAATTTAATGTAAGTCGTTTCCCCTGCTTTGCTATCTCCTTTTATAATAGCTTTAACCTCAAAGGTATATTCCCCTTCTATTAGATTGGTGTATTCTTTAATGGTTTTGGGTGCGGGAGTACTCCATTTATCATCTATTTCTTTAAGGCGGTATGAATAAAGAATGTCTTCGTTCTTAGAGTATTCAGTCGCTGCAAAATGAATGTTGATTGAGTTAAGTGAATAAGGTATTGTGATTGGTTCGGACGAGTTACCATAAAATAGAGTACTATCATTGCTTGTTGCCACAAGTTTACGGATGGCTATATTCAGCCTCGTATTTCTATTATGATCTGATGATAAGTCTACTTTCACAAAAGCTTTATCTACAGCTACAATCGCAGATACTGAATCTAATAAGGTAACATTTTCATAACCACTGATAAGGTCATTTGCCAGTCCGATATTAAAGGTGTTTTGATTGTATCCATCCTTTCCGTATGGTAGTAGTTTAAGGCTTTTATCTGATACGTACCATATGTTTTTCAGTTCGTCAACCTTTAGGTATTCATAATACTTACTTCCATCAAGTAGCTTTTCAAGTTGTGCATAACGGTCGAAGTTATCGGATATACGACTGTATTGATAAATGCCGTCCAAGGCACATATAACAAGGTTATTATCGATCTTTCTGAAAGTGGTATTTTCTCCTATTATTATATCTTTCAGATTATATTCTTTACGGTTGATCAGAGAATCTTGAGTGCTGTTCAATGTAATTCTTTGTATAGAAGTACCCATGTTTACGACCCAGAAAGTATTATTTATCTCATCTTCAATAAATCCTCTGGATGAATTAAAGAAATTGGCAACATTATGAGAGAATTGCCAAATACCGTTTTTCTTTTCAAGAATCCTGAATCCCGAATAAGCCCCTGCAATCATACGATTGGGATTAGATGCCAAAGGATGTATTTCCCATATGCCTGTAAGATTTATCTTATAGGTCGATTGTGCCGAAATAACAGTAATGCCATTATCGCCTCCACAGAATAAAGTATTGTCATAAATTGTTAGTGACCATATTTGCCCTTCCGAATCTTTTATGAGCTGATATCCTCCATTCTTGTCCATCTTATATAATCCTTGATTGGTACCCAAATACAATTCGTTATTAAATAAGGCGGAACAATATCCTGTACCAATAGGTGAGTTTATGGCAAACATAGGGCGTATGGGTGATTGTAGATCGATGTAGCTAATACCTTTATCGAGCCCTAGCCAGAGATTGTTATTTCGATCGAAAGTAGAGCTTAAAACGGTATTGTTGCTCAATCCGTTTGCCAGATTAAACTCTTCATGATAATCTTTCTTTTTCAAGTCAAATAAGAATACTCCATTCTGAACTGATCCTAGTGCCACTTGCGACTCTGCAAGTGATGCACAGAATAATTGATTTTTAGCAATAAAGTTATCTGCTATCGAGTGTATATTTTCACACCACGAGTTGTCAAGCAAATACAGCCCACTGCGTGCGGTTACTACTAATATTTTATTATCATAAGGAAGTAATTCTACAATCTTTTTTCCTTTTAAAACTTCAGATGGAGCAAGAAGTTCGATCTTATTTCTATGGTTTAGAAAAAATATACCATCGGTTGTTCCTAAGTATACCTTGTTGTTTATAAGTGTAGAACAATCTATTTTGTAATTAGTGGCTATCTTCTCAATTGTATCTTTTGAGTTATTATAGATGAGAATATTTCCATCATCCAGAAAATAGGTTTGATTATCTATTGTGTATATGCTCCAAACTTCGCCCCACCAGTTAGAAAGTTTATCCGAAAGAGAATGATAGGTGGGTAACCCAATACTATTTGCCTCAAAATAGCCAAATTCGGAGCTTCCGCCTACATATATTCTCTTGCCTGCGATTTCTACTGATCTCACAATCTTATTCTTTATGGGATATAAGTTCCAATTTACCCCATCAAACTCAAGTAATCCGTTTGTATTGGCAAAATACATCCATTGATTGTCTGCCTGCTCAACCATCCAGTTCTGAAAACCACCTTTATAGGTGTTTCTTTCGTGGTTAATTATGTTCCGTTGCCAAGATGCAAAAGTTGGTAATGAAAACAACAATAAGCCGTAAATTATATATAGTCGATATCGCATAGTTTCTAATAGTTAAAAGCACACTAAGTTATAAAACATTTTTAAATGTAAAGAAAAGTTTTTTGAAGTATATTTTTTATCTGTAAAAAATTAGTTGTAAGGTAATTATATTTAGTGTGTAGTAGTCTTGTCGTATATAAGATTTTGATTTTTGAGTTTTTGACGTAGTTAATTTTTTTAAGAAAGATAGATGACACAATATCTTCATCCACCGAAAAGAAGTTTTCTGCAGATTATCAATATCTGCCCAACCTTTAAAAAATCAAACCATGAAGAAAAAAATGTTTGCTATCAATCGGCAATTATTAGGACTTACTATGTTCCTAATCTTTTTCCCGATGATTGCTTTCGCACAAAGCAATCAAATCAAAGGAATTGTTACAGATGCCCAAACGGGTGAAGCTCTAGTCGGAGTATCTGTTATTCAGAAAAACACCACTAATGGATCCGTAACCGATTTGGATGGAGCTTTTCAAATAAATGCACCTATAAATTCGGATCTTGTATTTAGCTATCTAGGTTATGAAAATCTGGAAGTTAAAGCCTCTTCACAATCTTTAAATGTAAGACTAAAAGAAGCCACAAAACTTATCGATGAAGTTGTTATTGTAGGTTATGGCGTTCAAAAGAAAAGCGTAGTAACTGCAGCTATCAGTAGTGTAAAAGGAGACGATTTAGCATTAAAAGCTCCTACACGTATTGATAACGTTCTGAAAGGAATGGTATCAGGGGTGAACATTACCCAAGCATCAGGACAGCCCGGCGATGGATCTAGAGTTCGTATCCGTGGTATCGGTACTATCAACAATAGTGATCCTCTATACATTGTAGACGGAATGCCTATTTCGGGAGGTATCGATAACATCAATCCAGCTGACGTTATGTCAGTAGAAGTCCTTAAAGATGCGGCTTCTGCTGCTATTTATGGTACACGTGGTGCAAATGGTGTAATCTTGGTAACAACTAAGCAAGGTAAATCAGGAAAAGCTGTAGTTAATTACAACTTTACATACGGATGGCAAAATGCAGCTAAGAAAAGAGCTGTACTTGATGCTACTGAATATGCTATCTTGATGAATGAGCAGAATATGAACTCGGGTAAATCTCCTATTTATAGCGACCCTCAATCATATGGTAGAGGTACCGACTGGCAAAAAGAAGTATTTAATGCTGATGCTCCGATGTATGAACATCAAGTGAGTGTAGCAGGTGGTAGTGACAGAGGAAACTACTATTTGTCATTGGGTTATTTCAATCAAGAGGGTATCGTAGGTGGTAACTTCGGAAGATCTAATTACGAAAGATATTCTATCCGTTTGAATAATAATTATACTGTATTCGACGAATCGAAAACACGAAGCTTTCTTTCTACTCTTAAGATAGGTAGTAACCTTACATATGGTCGTATTAACTCTACCGGTATTGGAACAAATAGTGAGTTTGGCTCGGTATTAGGTAGTGCTTTATCTATTTCCCCAATGCTACCCGTATTGGCACAAGACCCCGAAGCTACTTTAGCAGCTCATCCAACAGCGGTAAGAGATAGAAACGGAAACGTATTTACAATTGTTGGTGATCAGTATAACGAAATTACTAACCCTTTGGCATATTTGTCATTACCTCCAGAAAAAAATAACTCCGATAAAATTATAGCTAATTTTTGGGGAGAAGTAGAACTGTATAAGAATCTTAAGTTCAGATCGTCTTATGGTGTTGACCTTGCATTTTGGGGTACTGATGGATACATTCAACCTTATTATCTAGGAAAGAGTAACCATGTGGATGAGTCAAGAGTTTGGTCATCGATGAACAGAGGGTTTAAATGGCAGGTCGAAAATACATTATCTTATGTGAAAGAAATCGAAGACCATAGTTTTACAATCTTACTAGGTCAATCCGCTTTGTCTGAGAGATCTCGTTCTTTGTGGGGACAAAGTTATTTATTGAGAGATACTAATCCTGATAGAGCTAATATTGACTTTACAGATCAACCTCAAAAAGCTAGAGAGGCAAGTGGTAGAATGAGTCCTTATTATAGACTTGCTTCGTATTTTGGTCGTTTAAGCTATAATTACCAAGAAAGATATATGGGTGAATTTACGTTCCGTAAAGACGGTTCAACCAAATTCGGACCAAGTAATAAGTGGGCTAATTTCTATTCTGTTTCACTGGGATGGAATATTACAAATGAAAAGTTCATGGCTAACAGACCCGATTTTATCACATCGTTGAAATTGCGTGGTAGCTGGGGACAAAATGGAAATGACCAAATCGGAGATTTCAGATATACTACAATGATTGATGGTGGAAACAACTACATATTAGGTAAAGAGGGGGCTATTATAGTTGCTCCGGGCTCTAAACCGAATGGATATCCTAATGAAACTATTGGTTGGGAGGAGTCAGAACAAACCAATATAGGTATTGATACTCGTTTCTTTAATGGTGCTCTATCATTTACTGTGGATTGGTTTGATAAAAGAACCAACGGTATGTTGATGCAAATGCCTTTACCTGCTTATATTGGCGACACCCCTCCAATGGGTAACGTAGGTGATATGAAAAATACAGGGATTGAGTTTGATGCTTCTTATCAATTTAAAGTTGGAGATGTATCTCTTCATGTAGGTGGAAATGCTTCTTATATCAAAAATGAACTGATAGAATTAGGTAATAGCAATGGATGGGCCAATTATGATGCTATACAAAGTATCGGAACAATAACCAGAGCTGCAAACGGAGAGCCATTCCCTTTCTTCTATGGACTTAAGACAAATGGAATATTCCAGACTCAACAAGAGATAAACGAATATGTAAATAAAGATGGGAAGCTGATACAACCAAAGGCACAGCCCGGTGATGTGAGATTTGTGGATCTTAATGGAGATGGAGTAATTAATGATGAAGATCGTACAAAATTGGGTAAAGGTATGCCTGATTGGATGTTTGGATTTAATGTTGGAGCGCAATGGAAAGGTTTTGATCTTAATATAATACTTCAAGGAACATCGGGTAATGATATTTTCGATGGTACTCGAAGAATTGATCTTGCAAGCATCAATTTACCCGGATATATGCTGGATAGATGGACAGGACCTGGATCTTCAAATAGAATACCACGTTTAACTTTAACCGATGATAACGGCAACTGGCAATCTTCTGATCTATACGTGAAAGATGGATCTTTCCTTAGAGTAAAGAATTTGCAAATTGGTTATAACCTACCTGCAACTATAGTGAAAAAAGCATACTTAGGAGGTGTAAGAGTTTATGTTTCAGCTGAAAATTTATTGACTTTCACTTCTTATGATGGCTTTGAACCTGAAATTTCATCAGGAGGTACCTCATTAGGTGTAGACCGAGGCGTATATCCTCAGGCTAGAACAGTTTCTATAGGTGCAAACATTACATTCTAACTATTAAAAAGAAATTACAATGAAAAAGATATTGATATTTGGCTTGACTTCACTATTAGTGTTAAGCTCTTGTACAGACTCTTTTCTGGAGTCTTCGCCAACAACACAAATACCCAAAGAAGAATTTTATAATTCGGAAGAACGAATCACTCAAGGTTTAATAGCAGCTTATGCTCCGCTTCAATGGCCTGATTGGGCATTCGGGCAGTATAATCCCCTTCAGTTTGTATCAGATGTAATGTCTGATGATGCACGTGTAGGAGGTGGAAACGCCAAGGATAACGAGCATTTACAACGTATGCGTTTCTTTAATGCAACGCCGGTGTATGTATGTGATGCACTTTGGACAGTATTTTACTCAGGTATTAACCGTTCGAATATTGTAATACAACGTATAGATGATGTGCCAAATCTAAACCCTGCAACAAAAGATAGAATATTAGCAGAAGCTCATACTTTGAGAGCATACTATTATTTCTGGTTATGGAAACTATGGGGCAATGTACCTTATTATGATGTAAATCCATCAACACCACCTTTCCTTGTACCTCAGATAACTGCTGACGAACTGTATACTAAGATTATTCAAGATCTGGATTTTGCTCTGGATGGCGATAAACTTCCGGCAACAGTTGCTAGCAATCAGATTGGACGTTTAACAAAGGCTGGTGCTCAAATGTTGAGAGCTAATACTGTTATGTATCAAAATGATGAAACCAGATATGCTGTTGTTTTGAAAGATATGCAAGCAATCATTGGAACAGGATTATATGATCTTACCGCATCTTTTGCTGATATATGGGAAGATAAAGGAGAGTGGAATAAAGAATCGATTTTCGAGGTTAATTATTCGGATGATTTGAGTGGACGTAGCTGGGGTAATCCTTTAGCAACCGGTGGTAGCGTATATCCTACTCTAATAGGTATTAATAGTTTGAAAAGCCCTGAGTTTGCAGGAGGATGGGGTTTTGAGCCTGTTGAAAAAGCATTGTATGATAGTTATCAAGAGGCTGACCAACGTAAAGATGGAGGTATTTTGAGCTTTGATCAACATAAAAAAGAATTTCCAGAAGCAAGTTATGATCCACGTTACGATGATACCGGATTTTTCAATCGTAAATATCTGCCTCGTCAAGGGGGAAACAGCAAGAGTGCGGGGGATAAAGATTTGAATTACAGAAACAACTATCGTGTATACCGTTTCTCTGAAACATTACTGATTGCTTCGGAATTACTTGTTCGCACAGGAGGAAGTCAAACTCTAGCTGATGAATACCTAAATAAAGTAAGAGGTAGAGCGTATAATAATACAGGTAATTATAAAAAAGTAGCAACGCTTGACAATCTATTAATGGAGAATCGTTTGGAGTTTGCATTGGAAGGACACCGCTTTTGGGATTTAGTTCGCTTTGGCAAGGCTGAGCAAGTATTGGGAGAAAGAGGCTTTACACCCAACAAGAAACATTTACCTATACCTCAATCAGAAATTGATAAGGCTCAAGGTACATTAACTCAAAATCCATACTAATCGGTTATATACTATATAATTGCCAAAGTATTAAAAAGGTCTCAGACCTTAATTGAAACTTTAATTTTAGAAAATCATGAAAGCAAAAAAATATATATTAGGTCTTCTAGGTATGGCTCTGTTTTTTACGGCATGCGATCCCGATGTAGGAGATAAACCAAGTATTGGCAATGCACCATCGGTAGATGATATTAAATTCACGATGACACCTAGTGCCCAAGATGCCAATACAATTCAGTTCGACTTCACGAGTGATCTTATTTCTCCTTATTGGGCAATCAAGAAATTGGATGGCTCTGTAATGTCAACAAACAAAAGATCATTCTCTATGAAGTATATGTGGGCTGGAGAATATGACGGCTCTATACAAGCATTTGGAAGAGGCGGTTTAAGTGAACCTAAGGCATTCAAAGTGAGTGTTCCTAATAATGATCCGATAATCTATATATTGACAGGAAAGGATACACCTAAAGTTTGGATATGGGATTCTTCTGTTGCGGGTCACTTAGGATGTGGAGAGCCAAGCACAACTACTCCTAATTGGTGGAGTGCGGGTCCTAACGAATTAAAAGGCAGAGGTATTTATGATGATGAATTGACATTTATTCTTAATTCAACACGTGATTATTCTCTAAAAACCAACAACGATATTTATGTGAATGAGGCTGCTGCGAAAACAATGGCTCCCGATTTATTTCCTAACGGATCGGATGTTGCTGTAACAGTTCCTTACACACAGCCTAAGGGTCAGACTTGGTTTATGGATAGAGATGCTGATGGCAAGCTTTATTTGACGTTCTCTAATAAAGGTTTTCCAAGTTATGTAGCGCATCCCGATGTATTGGGTAATGTACGGTACGAAATATTAGAGCTTACCGAAAATACATTACAACTGCAATGGAAAGGCTCTGGTATCAATTGGTATATGAGATTTAAAGTTAAACAGTAAATCATTAAGCAGGAGAGCAGATTACCTGAATTAGTATAAAAGGTAATCTGCTTCACCTAAAAAAAATAGTATGCGCATGAAAAACAAACATATATTTATAGGTATAGTATTCTTGTTTTGCAGCACATTACTTTGCAAATCACAAGCTCCGACAGGATATGATTTGGTGTGGCAGGAAGAATTTAATGAGGCTCCCAATTCTGATGGCTCTTTGCCTCTACCGGGAGATAAATGGTGGTTTGAAACCGGAGGTAATGGTTGGGGAAATAACGAGCTCCAATATTATACAGACCGTGTTGCGGGAACCGATACTGTTGCCAAAATTAAAGGAGGTAATCTGATTATTACAGCCATAAAACGCCCGAAACCATATTATGGAATGAACTATGTATCGGCACGAATGAATACAACCGAATCTTGGAAGTATGGATATTTCGAAGCTAGAGCAAAAGTGCCGGGAGGTAAAGGTACTTGGGCTGCATTCTGGATGATGCCTAAAAACTTTACTGCATGGCCACTTGATGGCGAAATTGACATAATGGAATATGTAGGTTATCGTCCTAATGTAACACAGACTTCAATCCATACCGATTTATACAATCATAAAATAGGTACTGAGAAAACAGCTACAAAAGATATTCAAAACGCAGAAACAGAATTTCATGTTTACGGACTGGAATGGACAGAAGATCAGATTATAGGGTATGTTGACGGTGTTGCATATTTTACATTCAAAAACGATCATTTAGGAGACAAAAGAACATGGCCTTTTGATGCACCTTTCTATCTGAAATTAAATTTGGCGATAGGTGGTGACTGGGGCGGATTGCAAGGTGTTGCAGAAGATATATTTCCGTCAAAATATGAAATAGATTATGTAAGGGTTTACCAGAAAAAAGCGGTAGCCTCTATCGAAAAGGAGGAGGTTGAGAATATACCTTTTACTTTTAATAAAGAGAGCAAATCACTTTCACTCCATGCTAAAAACGGAAATATAACAAGTTTCAATATAACAGATATGCAAGGTAGGTTGTGTAAAACAAAATCGATAGAAGAAGATTATACTAGCATCGATTGTTCTGATTTACCTCGAAACAGCGTATACATACTAACCTTGAAGGGTAATAAAACTCAGGAGAATTATAAATTCATAAATTAAGGTTTAGTTCTGTTAGATAGGTCATTGTTAGCACTGAAAGAATGCTAAGTCTGGGAAAAGATTATTATTCAAAATCATTAATATAAAAAAAATGAAGATCAAATTATTAAGTGTATTATGCTTATTAAACCTGTTTATGGGATATTCACAGCAAAAAAATTACGATAAAGAGATCGAGCAGTTATTATCAAAGATGACTATTGAAGAGAAAATTGGTCAGATGAACCAGTTAAACTTCAATGGTATGAGTGATAATCTTGTTCAACAGATAAAAAATGGGGAAGTAGGATCTCTACTCAATATAATTAATCCTAAGGAAGTAAACGAATTGCAAAAGGTCGCTTTAGAGAATAGCCGTTTGGGTATTCCTTTGATTATTGGGCGTGATGTAATTCATGGCTTTAAGACTATATTTCCTATACCTCTAGGTCAGGCAGCGTCATTTGATCCCCAAACGGTAGAAGATGGAGCCCATGTATCGGCTGCTGAAGCTCGCGAATTGGGTGTTAATTGGACATTTGCTCCTATGTTAGATATTTCTCGTGATGCACGTTGGGGGCGTATTGCCGAAAGTTTGGGTGAAGATCCATACCTCGCAGGTCAATTGGGTGCAGCTATGGTAAAAGGTTTTCAAGGAAAGAACCTATCAGACCCTACATCAATTGCAGCTTGCGTGAAGCACTTTATCGGTTATGGTGCAGCAGAAGGTGGTCGCGATTACAACAGTACTAACATACCTCCTCACTTATTGCACAATGTATATTTAGTACCATTCAAAAAAGCGATAGACACAGGTGCAGCAACATTGATGACCTCTTTTAACGACAATGATGGTATACCAGCTTCAGGAAACGAATATTTATTGAAAGATGTACTTCGTAAAGACTGGAAATTCGATGGATTTGTAGTTTCAGATTGGGCTTCGATGACAGAGATGCTTGCTCATGGATTTGCTAAAGATGCCAAAGAAGTAGCAAAAATATCAGCAAACGCAGGTCTTGATATGGAGATGGTAAGTGGTGCTTATTCACAACATTTGAAAGCATTGGTTGAATCAGGTGAAGTTTCTATTGCTGATGTTGACAACTCGGTACGTAATATCTTGAGAGTTAAATTCCGCATGGGATTATTCGAAAATCCGTATGTTGATACCAATAAAGCATCTGTATTATATTCGGCAGAACATTTGCAAGCAGCAAAAGAAGCAGCTATCAAATCTGCAATTTTGTTGAAAAATGACAATATATTGCCTCTAAAAGAAAATATCAAAATAGCAGTTATAGGACCGTTGGCTGATGCTCCTCATGATCAAATGGGTACTTGGGTATTCGATGGTGACAAAAATCATACAGTGACACCTCTTAAAGCATTGCAGACTACTTATAGTAATATAAACTATGTTTATGAACCTGCATTGACTTTTAGTCGTGATAAAAGTACAGCAAACTTTGATAAAGCAAAACAAGCAGCAGCTTCGGCTGATGTTGCGGTCGTATTTTTAGGTGAAGAAGCTATTCTATCGGGCGAAGCTCACTCTTTATCGAATATTAATTTGATAGGAGTGCAGTCGGAACTGTTGAAAGCTGTAAAAAGTGTTGGTAAACCAGTTGTTTTGGTTATTATGGCAGGTCGCCCATTGACTATCGAACGCGATTTGCCGTATGCAGACGCAGTTCTTTATAACTTCCATCCTGGAACAATGGGGGGACCTGCTATCTTGGATCTATTGTTCGGGAAAGCTAACCCAAGCGGAAAACTTCCTGCAACATTTGTAAGAGAAGTAGGACAGATACCGATGTATTATAATCATTTCAATACAGGGCGTCCAGCTCCTGAGAATGTAATGACACTAGATCAGATACCTACCGAAGCCGGACAAACATCATTGGGTAATACTTCTTTCTACCTTGATTCGGGAAAAGATCCTCTATATCCATTTGGCTATGGTTTATCATACAGTACGTTTGATTACTCTAATCTGGTTTTATCAGCATCATCTATTCCAATGGGTGGAGAGTTGACAGCTAAGGTTACAGTTAAGAATACGAGCAATGTAGACGGAACGGAAGTAGTACAACTTTATACAAGAGATTTAGTTGGTTCTATCGTTCGTCCTGTAAGAGAGTTGAAAGGTTTTCAGAGAGTAGACTTGAAAGCTGGAGAATCTAAAACAGTGGAATTTAAATTGACAACTGACGATTTAGCTTTCTTTGGTAGAGATCTTGTGAAAAAAGCAGAAGCCGGAGATTTCGACTTATGGATAGGTTCGAGTAGTAAAGATGGTTTGAAAGCTAAATTTTCGATTCTATAATCACTTGAAAAATAAATAGGTCTGAGACCTTCGTTTATTCTTACAGCATTTCGGAGGAAATGTTCTATAACGCCATATAATTTATTAAATGTGGATCTTAGATGAGTTATCGCGGTACTCACTTTTTCGAGTAAACTTCATAGCTGAGACTTTTAATCATGGATTCCGAATCATTACTGTTAATTCTTTTTCAATAGAGTAATTGAAGTGATTCTCATCTAATGGTTCACAGAAGAAATAAATATGTAGGGATAAACTGGAAAACGGTCTAAGCTAGAATTAAAGATATGGCTTAGGCCGTTTTTATTTAATGACTAACAGGTCTTACGACCTCAAAATAATGTTTTATGAAAAATTTATTGTATTTAATTTTACCTCTGGTATTATTTAGTTGCTCACCAAAAGAAGTCCAGAAAACAGACGCTTCGAAGTTTATTCGTGTAGAAGGTCCTGATCTGATAAAATCAAATGGAGAGAAGATTCTCATTCAGGGTACTAATCTTGGTAATTGGCTGAATCCCGAAGGATACATGTTTCATTTTCAAGATGTAAGTTCTTATCGGTTGATAAATGAAGCTTTTTGCGAAATGGTAGGTCCCGACTTTACTGCTTGGTTCTGGCAAGAGTTTAAGAAAAACTACATTACTCAAGATGATATAAAGTATATCAAACAAACAGGAATGAACTCACTTCGTATTCCGTTTCATTACAAAATGTTTACGGACGAAGACTATATGGGGCTTACTGCCAATCAGAACGGATTTGAAATGATAGACCAAGTAGTAGAATGGTGTCGTCAAGAAAATCTATATGTGATTCTTGATATGCACGATGCTCCAGGTGGACAAACAGGCGATAATATAGATGATAGCTACGGATACCCTTGGTTGATGGATAGCGAACCAAGTAAGGTTCAGTTCTGTGAAATCTGGAAAAAAGTGGCTCAACACTATGCTAATGATACAATCATATTAGGTTATGACTTGTTGAATGAACCTATTGCCCATTACTTTTTGGAAGAGTATGCACACTTGAATGATTCGCTCGAACCTCTTTATAAAAGATGTGTAGATTCTATCCGTACCGTAGATAACAATCATATCGTATTGTTGGGAGGTGCACAATGGAATGGTAATTTCAATGTGTTCAAAGACTCTAAGTTTGATGATAAAATGATGTATACCTGCCATCGTTATTGGTGCGATACGTTACAATCCAATATTCAGGATTTGGTAAATTTCAGAGACAGTGTAAATCTTCCTATGTATATGGGAGAAACAGGAGAAAATACAGACCAATGGATTGCAGCTTGGACTCGTCTGATGGAACGCAACAATATAGGTTGGCATTATTGGCCTTATAAAAAGATGGATTCTGAAAGAGGTATGGTTTCTATAAAAGCGCCTGAAAACTGGAACCTGATTATAGACTATACTACGAAAGATAGAAGTAATTTCACCAAGATACGCGCAGTAAGACCCGATCAGGCACTTGTGAAAAAAGCAATGATCGATTTTCTTGAAAATATGAAATTCGCAAATTGTAATATTAATAAAGGATATATTTTAGCTTTAGGTATGAAACCTTAAGGTTTAAAAAGATATATATAGAAGAGATTCTTTGAATCTAAAAGCCTATAAGTGAAAAGATTTTAACTCTTACATTTATAGGCTTTTCATATATATAATGAGGGGCGTTTTAAGATTAAAATAGAGAAGCATTCATTTGAAATTCTATTATGTGCCAATAGATAAGGATATTAAGCTCACTGGCGTATATTGCGATTTTCTTCAATTATATTATCTTTGTGTACACACATATGCAACACATACCGTATACTACTTAATAAAAGGATTAAATCATAAACTAACACCTAATGGGATTAAAAGACTTTATTACGAATTTTAAATTCAATAATTTGTATGAAAAAGGTTTGAAAAGCCTTAACGAGAATGATTCAGAAAAAGCTATTGAGGCTTTTGAATCTTTACCTGAAAAAGCACAAAAATATGCCGAAGCAATGTTGTATTGTGCAAAAATATATGAAGCTCTTGATAACTATGATAAGGCTGTTGAGAGTTACACTAAAATACCTGCATATGAAAAATTATATGAATCGAGCTTATTTAGTTTAGCTAATCTGCACGCCACTTACCAGAATTATGATAAATCTATTGAAGTGCTAAGAAGGGTTTCTGTAAATTCAGGAGAATACATGACAGCTTTGCTTGCCATAATTTCTAATATGATTAGAAAAGGCGAGGTTGACGAAGCCTTAAAGTTAAGTAAACAGATACCCGAGACTTATGAACATTATGGCGAAGTATTATATGCTATAGGCTACGGTTTAGAAGAATTAGGTGAACTTGATAAAGCTATTGAAATGTATTCATCAATAGATAAAACAGATGCTGCATTTGGAAAAGCTTTGATTAGTAAAGCATTAATTTATTCCAAAAAGAAAGACGATATAAGTACAGCACTTACCGTATTGGGTGAAATACCTAAGACCTCTGATATGTATGCACGAAGTGTTACGGAGAGAATATCTATTTTGAAAAATTTGAATAAAGAAGACAAAGCGTTGGAATTGTACGATTTGTTGCCACAAAATTCGGATAATTATTGTTACTATGTATTTGAGAAATATCGTGCGCTCAACAAATTGGAACGTTATGAAGAAGGTATAGAGTATATTTCTAAAGCATTGAATGAAAGTCATAATGAAGATTATCTAGATGGTCTACGTTCCATTAGTGGTTTATACTCAAAATTAGGAAATAAGGAAAAAAGTGAAGAGTATATAACTAAAGCCAATGAATTATCTCAAAAATGGTTCTCTCAAGGGCGTATTGCTTCTATGATAACTACATCAGCTTCATCTTCTCAAGGAAGTGAGGATTTAACTAAAGCAAAACGAGCATTTAGAAACAGAAATTATGAGAAAGCTATAATGCATTACAAAAAATATGCAGAACAAGAAACACCTGATGCCAATATATATAATGATTGGGGACTTGCGTTACTTCGCTATGGATGGAATATAGAGGAGAATGAAAAACGGAAATGTTTATTAGAAGCTATTGAGGTAGGTAATAAAGCAGTAGAACTAGATCCGAAAGAAGGGTTGTATTATGCTAATTTAGGTATACACATATGTCAACTAGGAGTTTTGGATAATAATCTAGAGGATAAAAAAGCAGAGGTGATTCCGATATTGATGCGTGGAGAAGAGCTGCAAAAAGGTGTTTCTGCTTATACTATGGCATGTGTATATTCTTTAATAAATGATATGGAAAATGCTTTTAAATGGTTTGAAGTAATGCTAAAATATAATCCATTAGACAGATCATTTATTGAATCTGATGAGGATTTTATAAATATGCAGAAAGATAATCGTTTTGAGGAGCTGTTAAATACATATTTATAAATAATTGATTTAAAATAGAAAAAAGAGGCTATCCATATCTAGGATAGCCTCTTTTCTT
>NZ_CVRU01000143.1 GCF_001261715.1 Dysgonomonas sp. HGC4
GATATTATTAAAAAAATTGAGGCTCTATATTTTGTTGTGCTTTTTGTTGAGTAATTTAAAAATTTGATAAAATAAGAAATTGAGTTATGGTAAAGGACTTAGATATATTAAAAGAAATTGAAGGAAAATACAATGTCCATTTTGAAAGAGAAAAACCAGAGGATTATAGATACTTTTCCTATGAAATAGAAGATACCTATATCATAAGCCTAAACATATATATAAACTCTTCCGAAATGTATTTGGAGATAGTGAATTTGTTAAGCCAAATGCTTGAATTAAAATCTTTGTATTTAGATGGTACTGATATCTCTGATTTGTCAGTTTTAAAGCAGATTAACAAATTAACATCTTTGAGGATATCATCTGATACCCCTATTGATATTTCAGGTTTAACTGCATTAACACAAATGCTAGACCTTGATTTATCAATCAGACATTTATCAGACATATCCGTATTAAAGTCATTGGTTAATCTAAACTCTTTGAGATTATACAGAAATCATTTATCAGATATTTCGCCTCTAAAACAATTAAAGCAACTAAAACAATTAGAAATTGAAGACAACTTGGTTGAGAATATATATCCGCTAATAGGTCTAAAACAATTAAACTCTTTGATATTAAGAGAAAATCTCATAACGGATATATCCCCATTACAACAATTACATCAGTTAACTTATTTAGATTTGGATGAAAATCCGATATCTGATATTTCATATTTATCAAGGCTAACTCAATTGACCTCTTTGAGCTTATCAAATAATAAAATTTCGAATATTTCCCCTCTAAAAAGACTTATTAATCTCACATCATTATATTTAGGTAGAAACCAAATCTCAGACATAAGCCCACTATCTGATTTAGACCAATTAACTGATTTATATATTGATAGTAATGAAATAGATGATATATCCATATTATCCAAGCTGAAAAATTTAGAAGATCTTGATTTAGGTCACAATAAAATAACAGATATATCTGTTCTAGCTAATCTAACCAATATAACAACACTGAATATTCAGAATAATTTTCCTATAGACATACTACATATTTCAAATCTCTCAAAAATAACTAGCTTAGAATTAGCCCATTGTATGTTATCTGACATTCAACCTTTAAATGCATTATTAGAATTAGAATTATTGGATTTATCCAATAACTTAATTTCGAATATTGATGCTTTAAAGAGTTTTCCTGATCTTACATCCTTACATATAGGAGATAACAAGTTGTCCGATATAACTGTGCTGGTAAACAATAAGAAATTAACTTATTTATCATTAAATAATAATCTCATTTATGATATTTCTGCTTTATCTGAATTAAAAGAACTAACATATTTAAATATACATGACAATCAAATATCTGATATCTCACCCCTCAAAGATTTAGAAAAAGTAAATGAGCTAGATGTATCAAGCAACAAAATTGAAGAGATATCATTTCTTCTAGAAATGGTATCAATAAAGAGTCTCAATCTATCCAAAAACTTAATAAAGTCTCTTACAGATAAAATACTCGAGTGGGAAATCATTTGGGATAATTCTTATAAATATAACCTTAAGAAGCAAATTAATTTAGAACAGAATCCATTATCTGACCCTCCTATTGAAATCTTAAAACAAGGAAAAAATACCATTCAACGCTATTTTTCAAGAAAAGAGTTAGAAGAGTTTTCCTCTATACATGAAGCTAAATTAATACTTGTAGGAGATGGGGCTGCTGGAAAAACCTCTTTACAGAGAAGATTAATTGACGAAAACATTCCTTTACCTACAGCAGATAAGAGAACTAGAGGCATAGAGATATGCAATTGGAGTTTTAAAGATGGATTTGTTGCTCATATCTGGGACTTTGGTGGACAGGATGTGTATTATCCTGTTCATCGCTTTTTCTTAACAGAAAATTCTGTATTTGTTTTACTAGCTTCAACACGAAAGGAACAGCATAATTTTGATTATTGGATACCAACCATTTTTCAATTTGGAGGTTGTAGCCCTATTATTATAGGACAGACTTGTCATGATGGAAATATAGTATCATGGAATGATATAAACAATTACATTAGTGAACCCTGCTTTAATATTATAAAGTCTAAAGGTCTGCCATATTTTGAATTAAACCTCGTACATGAGAACAAAGGATTAAATGATATAAAACAAGAAATAATTCATCAATTAACGTGTTTACCTCATTGTAATAAAGATATCCCCAAATCATGGATTAATATACGAGGAGCTCTCGAGGAGGAATCAAAGAAAACCCCTTGTATTTCATATGACAGATTTAAAGAAATATGTGAGAATGTTTCCCCTCAGACATTTATAATATCTTTAGACTTTAAGGACTGTTCTTCTTTTTTGCATAATATTGGTGTTATCCTTTGGTATTCAAACAACAAGATTTTGAAAGATTGGATTATACTTCGACCAGACTGGGCTATGCATGCTGTTTATAAAATAATTGATGATGAAATAATTCAACATCGAAGAGGGCATATAATATCATCAGACTTTAATCGCTTATGGGATGATGAATCATATGAAGGTAAGCATTCAATTTTAAAACAAATGCTAGAAGTTTTTAGGGTTGCATTTCCTAAAAAACATATGTTAGATGACTATATTATTCCTGCTCGTTTATTTTCAATTCCCAGTAATAAGCAATGGGGTAAAGAGCCTTGTCTTAAATTAGAGTATGAATATCCTTTTATGCCTCGAGGAATATTAAATCAGGTAAGTGCAGAATTAAGTCGCTATATCATATTAAGTGAGAATGATGAGGATGAAGTTTGGAATAATGCTGTAAATTTTATATTTGATGACACATATTGTCAAGTAGAAGAGTTCTTCTTTGAGAAGAAAATAGTAATCAAAGCCAAGGGCAAAGATGCTCGAGGTTTAGCTATGGTTATCATGAATGCCCTAGACTGTATCACAGATAGTTATAAAGGAGTAATCCCTAAAATATATGTTCCATGTACTTGCTCTGAATGTAAGAAAGGAGAACATCAAAGTCGTTTTTCATATAGTGATTTACAAAGATTTTCAAAAAAAGAAAGGAAAGATGTATATTGTAATGAGTCTGGCGACAAGTTAATTATTGATGACTTGCTATATAATGCAGGTTTTCTTCAACAAGTAAATTTAATAAATAAAAAGATGGAAAAGCAGATTCTAACAATTCGTGTATTCTTAGCTTCCTCTTCTGAGTTAGAGGTAGATAGAAAAGAGTTTGAATTATTTATAAATAGAGAAAACAAAGAACTTATAAAAAGAGGCTTGTTTCTCCACTTAGAAATTTGGGAGGACTTTCTTGATTCAATATCCAAGACCAGATTACAGGATGAATATAATGATGCGGTAAAAGCTTCTGATATATTTATTAGTCTTTTTTTCAGTAAAGCAGGCATCTTCACTGAAGAAGAGTTTGATACAGCATATGGACAATTCTTAGATACAGGAAAACCTTATGTCTACACATTCTTTAAAGATGCTCCAATCAATACAAGTGAAATAAATAGTAGCATAACTAGCTTGCTAAATTTTAAAACAAAGCTTAAAAATCTAAATCATTTTCCCACAGCATATACATCAATAGAAGATTTAAAACTGAAATTCAGAAAGCAATTAGACAAACTATTACCTGAATTTATAGATGATGTTCCATTCTAATTTAAGCAAAGTATAGCTATTGCTAAAAGTATATTGTTCTCCAAATTTTATTTTTTATAAAATTTCCAGAGAGTCAATATTTCCTTTGAAGTATATACAAATATGAATGCCCCCATATCAACACCTTCCAATTTTTTAGATAAACAAGCTCCCCCTGCCATTTCTTGTAAAAAGTAAAAATTTGGCAGGGGATTATTTTATTTACTTTTCTAACCATCCTTCAACCCTTACTAATTGTTGGTGAAAGATAATCTTTCATTGTGAGAAATCTCACTTAAAATCAACTTGCAAAAATTAGTATTATGGTAACAATTGTAGGATTCAAACAATGTGAATCAAAAGATGGTAAACAATTTGTAGCATTAGAAATTCAGGGAGAACTAAGATTAATTCAGTCTGAAACAACAGGTAAGTTTTACCTTACAGCCAACAAAACAAGTATCTCAACCTCATTCCCTTTACAAGTATGCCAAACCTTATTAGGTAAGCAATTACCGGGTAATGTAGATAAAGTAGAATGTGAGCCTTATGAGTATGTAAATAAAGAAACTGGTGAGGTTCTAACCTTGTTCCATACTTATGTGTATTCATCAGAAAAAAAGGCTATACTGAACCATTCTATGCAGCCTAGCTATATTCAAGAGCCTTTCATTCAACAAAATCAAGCCTCCTTAGGGCAGTTTAGTTTGTCTGGGGTAATTGGTGCAGCATAATAACAAATAGTACCTCAGACCTTCTTATATTAGGTTTGAGGTATTATGTTTTTGTGTTCCTGTCCAGAAAATAGGAATATACTATATATAGGGATTCCTAAAAAGTGGACAAGTCTAGGTATGTATATTTCTTAGGATTAGATAATATGTGAATGCAAGGAACTCACATATCCACCATTTTACAATAAAATCATCATTAGATAAAAATCCAACATTATATATTACATAGACTTTTTCTCCAATTCTAGACACTTGAAAAAGATAAATAAGCCCATGCCTCATGCTCTAATTTGACATTCTCTTGAACAGATAGTTTTGTTATCAACAATAATTTATATTTTTGTTGAACTAACACTAATTGTTTGCTTATGAAGAAATAAAAATTTAGAACATAATTAATATAAAGCATTTTGCTTTATTACTGATGGTTTCAGAAAATCGCCAATTTTTAGAGACAGCCATTGAAGTAATAAGTGAATGTTCATGTTATAGGCATGGGCTTCCTTATTGTGGCTGTGGGTGTTTGGCGATACCTCTGAAACTAGTAAGGTGAGTACCATGCCTTAATTGTTTTATCATGGTGCATATAGTCAATACAATAATTATGAAAAGAACAATTTTACTATTAATCATTTTATGTTACGGTTTTACTGTAGCTCTTTCACAAAGTCAAAATTCTCTTTATGGAACTTTTTATGATGATAATGCTTTGAAAAATCCTACAACTATTCGATTTCACATTTCTTATTATGATAAGGACAATCAGAGATATAAGCATACAGGATCAATAAACCTTAATGATGGGAGATATGAAAATCAGATGCTCTTAAATTTTAGCTATAATTATAATGGGAGGTATGTCACAATAACAAATGATGATAGTTTTCTTATCCTAAATAAAATCAAACCACTAGTTTCTTATACTATAAGGTTTACA
>NZ_CVRU01000144.1 GCF_001261715.1 Dysgonomonas sp. HGC4
ATATAATGCTTTACTCTTAAATTTCGAGCATATATAAAATATAATAAGAAAGAAATTATGAGAGAACCATGAAATGTACAACCCAATAAGATTATAAGTGTAAATTTCCAAATTTGATGTTTCTTAATATGCTTTAAGCTCAAAAGAAAGAAGCCCATAGCAACACCAAAACGAATAGACCCCATATCTGCTGGCGGAAAGAAACCTCCTATATATATGATAGTAGCTAATCCTAAAAAAGGAGTAAGTTCTTTAAACGCTAATATCTTCAGAGAAATAGCTATCAATGCAACCAATATTAGTAAAAGGTGATATCCTCCTCCAATGAAACTTACAGAATAATTGAGTATCTGAAATCCTTTTTCAACAGCGGAATTATCAAAAGGAGCATTAAATATATCTTTATAAGATAGATAATCTCCTCTAGAGGACGCTAATCCAGAAAATAAGCAAAGAATAATAATTGAAATAAACATAAAAAAACGATCGTATCCTTTTATTTTTTTATAGTTAAAAGGTACAGCTAGAAAACAAATTAAAGAAAAGAGAACTATATATGGAATCATACTAAAAATTTATTGATGCGCGAAGACACCACACTAATCTTCTTAACTCTGCACTCCATCTAGGATAATATACCTTTAGAATCTCATAAAATTCTTTTTGTAATAAGATCGCATTTGATTCACTAATACCTCCTCCTTGATAAATTACAACAACTATATCTACCATTTTAATCCTAGCACGGTTATAGTATGCCTTTAATAACCAATCAAAATCAGCAGAAATTTTATATTCCAAATTGAATCCATTTTTCAAGAACTTCAATCTCGAAAAAATAACTTGATGACAAATCCCCATACTTTTATACAAATTCCACCGTGTTGCTTTCCTTCTATCTATTTTCTCACCCTCTTTTCTTCCACAAATTATATCATAATTATACCAATCTAAGGAAAAAACACTATCTATAACAAATGAGTCATAAAAATAGTCACCTGCATTCATGAAATTCACCCATTCTCCAGAAGCCTTCTTTAAACCTTTATTCATTGCATCATAGATACCCTTATCAGGCTCACTTATCCAATAAGAAATCTGATCTTGATATTGCTGTATTGTATCTACAGTACCATCGGTACTTCCTCCATCAATAATAATATATTCAACATTAGGATAGCTTTGATTAATTACAGATTCGATTGTCTTTTCCAGTACTTCGATAGCATTATATGTAATGGTTATTATAGAAACCAGAGGGTAATTATTATTTCTCATATTTTTTAAAAAAGTTAGCAGAGACAGAAAAAATGTTAGCATTATTTTTAAGCCAATCCAGATCTTTATTCCACCATTGAAAATCTTGAAGAAAAGAAATCTGATCTTCGTTAAATCTATACTTTATGATTTTAGCAGGTACACCACCGACAATCGCATACGCTGGAACATTTTTAGCAACAACAGCTCCAGCTCCAATTATTGCTCCATCTCCGATCTCTACTCCATCGAGTATTATTACACCAGCCCCTATCCAGACATCATTGCCAATCTTTATCTCTTTATGTTCCTCATAACAGTTTTCAGAAATAAAAGATACTTCGCATTGCTTAGATGTTGAAAAAAATGCAGGAAAAGTCGAAATATGATCAGTTGGATGAATTCCTAATCCTATTTTACAGTCAGGACCAATTGAACAAAAAGATCCAATATTTGCATTCAATATTTTAGTATTATAAGCTATATAAACAAATCTAGAAATAGTACATCTGGATACTAATACA
>NZ_CVRU01000145.1 GCF_001261715.1 Dysgonomonas sp. HGC4
TGCATATCTACTTTTATAGAAAAAAGGAAATAAAAAAAAAGTTCAACATATGTCACGATTCAGCCGCATCGAAGCCTGTCAGGCCATGGCCAGCACAGGAATGGTTCCCGTCTTTTACAACAACGACCTGGAAACCAGCAAACAAGTAGTCAAAGCCTGTTACCAAGGAGGTGTTAGAGCCTTCGAATTCACCAACAGAGGAGACTTCGCACACGAAATATTCGCCGAACTAGTCAAATGGGCAGCCCAAGAATGCCCACAAATGATACTAGGCATCGGATCCATCGTAGACGCAGGCACAGCCTCACTCTACCTGCAACTAGGAGCCAACTTCGTAGTAGGACCACTCTTGAACCCCGACATCTTCAAAGTATGCAACCGTCGACAAGTAGCCTACATACCCGGATGCGGATCAGTATCAGAAATAGGATACGCACAAGAACTAGGCGCAGAAGTAGTCAAAGTATTCCCGGCCGGAAACGTAGGAGGACCCTCCTTCGTTAAAAACGTAAAAGCACCCATGCCCTGGTCAAGCATCATGGTAACAGGAGGAGTAGAACCCACAGAAGACAACCTGACCAAATGGATAGAAGCCGGAGTAACCTGCGTAGGAATGGGATCCAACCTCTTCCCCAAAGAAGTAATAGCAGCCAAAAACTGGGCAGAAATAACCCGAATGAGTAAAGAAGCATTAGCCATTATAGCTAAAGCAAGACAAAAATAAAACTCTTAGGCTTTAATTCCTTACAGAAAACATAATACAATACAATTATAACAATCAATTGTATTTACACTTTAGATCGCCATAAAAAGGTCTCAGACCTTACCATTAGAAAAATAACAAACGGGTCTGTGACCTTAAATACCATACTGAATGAATACACCAAATCAACCAACACAAAAAATGACAAATTACAGGTGGACTATCTGTGCTATGTTATTTTTTGCAACTACAATCAATTATCTGGACAGGCAGGTACTTTCCCTGACCTGGAAAGACTTTATCGCACCCGAGTTTCATTGGACAAATAATGACTACGGTAACATTACCGCATTGTTCTCTATCTTCTATGCTTTAAGCATGCTCTTTGCAGGCCGCTTTGTCGATTGGATGGATACCAAGAAAGGATTCCTCTGGGCAATCGGTATTTGGTCAGTAGGAGCCTGTTTACATGCCTTCTGTGGAATAGCTACATCAGGTATAACAGCCGGTGAATGGTTTGTAGGATTCGAAGGAGCCAGAGAAGCCATAGCTATGGTAAGTGATGGTGCTATGGTAGCATCGGTAAGTGTTACACTCTTCATCTTTGCCCGTCTGGTATTGGCAATAGGGGAAGCTGGTAACTTTCCGGCAGCTATTAAAGCAACAGCAGAATACTTCCCTAAAAAAGACAGAGCATTATCTACCAGTATCTTTAATGCGGGAGCTACAGTAGGAGCACTGGCTGCACCTATCTCAATTCCTTTCATTGCTGCTCATTGGGGATGGGAAATGTCTTTTATTATTATCGGGGCACTGGGTTTTGTCTGGATGGGATTCTGGGTATTCATTTATAAGAAACCAGAGAAACATCCTAAAGTTAATGCTGCTGAGCTTGCTTATATCCAACAGGATTTGGATGGTAGTGAGGGTATGGATGAAGCTACTAAAAAAGCGCACGATGGAAGAAAGATTTCTTTCTTGGATTGTTTCAAGTACAAACAAACCTGGGCTTTTGCTTTTGGTAAGTTTATGACGGATGGTGTATGGTGGTTCTTCTTATTCTGGACGCCTGCTTACCTGAGTTCGGTATATGGTATTAAATCTTCTGATCCGGAAGGTCAGTTGGCAATTTTTGTGTTGTATCTGATTACGCTGCTTTCTATTATCGGGGGATGGCTTCCTACTTATTTTGTGGATAAGAAGGGTATGAATCCGTATGCGGGTCGTATGAAGGCGATGTTGATTTTTGCTTTCTTCCCTCTCTTGGCTTTGTTTGCTCAGCCTTTGGGGAGTGTTTCGTACTGGCTTCCTGTGATTATTATCGGTATTGCGGGTGCTGCTCATCAGGCTTGGTCTGCTAATATTTTCTCGACGGTGGGTGATATGTTCCCTAAGAAGGCTATTGCTACTATTACGGGTATTGGTGGTATGGCTGGTGGTGTGGGTTCGTTCCTTATTAATAAGGGTTCGGGGGTGCTCTTCGATCATGCGGGGGAGACTCAGATGGTATTCATGGGCTTTAAGGGTGAAGAGGCTGGTTATTTTATCATCTTCTCGATTTGTGCCGTGGCATATCTCATTGGATGGGCTGTCATGAAAACTCTTGTACCTAAATATAGTCCGATTACTGATCTATAAAAAAATATTACTACTAACCATAGAAATCTCTATAAATGAAAAAAATAAATAAAACAACAGTAGATAAAAAAGAACTTCCTGCAAAGATCCTTCAATTTGGTGAAGGCAATTTCCTTAGAGCTTTTGTAGATTGGATGATCCACAAAGCTAATGAAGCAGGAGTTATGAATCATGGAGTTGTAGCAGTACAACCTATTGCAGGCGGAGAATTTGTTGCTAACATATTCAACGAGCAAGATTCGATGTACCATGTTTATCTGGAAGGAATCAAAGACAAGAAACCAGTCAAAGAAGTTACTTTGGTAAAGAGCATCAACAAAGTATTGAATCCTTATTCTCAATATGCAGAATACGAAAAATTATTTTTGAGCGAAGAGTTGGAAATGATTATTTCTAATACAACAGAAGCAGGTATTCGTTATGAAGAAGGTGATGATTTGAATGCAACACCTCCTAAATCGTTCCCTGCTAAAATGACTGCTTTATTACACAAACGTTACAAGAAATTTAACGGGGATGTAAATAAAGGCTTACTAATCATTTGTTGTGAATTGATCGAAGACAACGGATCGACTCTTCGTGAATATATATTGAAGCACGCAGAATACAACAAGTTAGAAGAAGGTTTCATCAAGTGGATAAATACTGCTTGTCACTTCTACGATACATTGGTAGACCGTATTGTTCCCGGATTCCCTAAAGAAAATATCAACGAGATAAAAGAGGAACTAGGATTTGATGATAACTTGGTTGTAAAAGGTGAATATTTCCATGTATGGGCTATCGGTGGTGACTCTATAATCAAAGAGAAATTGCCTTTAGACAAAGCCGGATTGAATGTTCTTTTCATGGATGATATAAAAGATTTCCGCGCAAAGAAAGTTCGTATTCTAAACGGTTCACATACAGCCATGGTTCCTGTTGCTTTGCAATTGGGATGCCAAACAGTAATGGATGCTTTCAATACACCTGAGGTTGAAAAATATATCAATCAGATGGTAGCTAGTGAAGTACTTCCTGCAATTGATGAAGATCCGGAAGAATTGAAAGCTTTTGCAGCTAAAATTTTAGAACGTTTCTATAATCCTTATCTGAAACATTATCTGAAAGATATTTCACTAAACTCTATTTCTAAATGGGAAACACGTGACTATCCGACGGTGTATGACAACTATAAGAAGTTAGGAAAATCACCAAGATTGACTACTTTCTCGTTTGCAGCACTTTTAGTATTGTATAGTGGGAAATCGGAAGTAAGTTTTACTCCAAACGATACTCCTGAATTTATCGAGTTTATAAAATCTACTTATAAAGAGTATGACATAAACGGATGGGTATCAGGAATACTACAAAACAAAACAATGTGGAAAGAAAACTTCACAGAGACACCCGAATTTGGAGAAGAAGTTGCTGAAGGCGTGAAGCTTATACTAGACAAAGGTATGCTTAAAGCTCTAAAAAGTATTATAGACTGATAATTTTGATAGAATCATAAATACTTGAAACATAGAAGGGTAATTTTTTGTTATCCTTCTATGCTTTACCAACTAAAAACTAGCCTGAGCCATGAATAATGATTGCTTGTACTGTACCAAAAATCAGACTCAAAAAGATCTGATGATCGAAATATGCGAACTTAGTGTTTCAACCGTATTTCTATTTCAAGAACAAACATATAAAGGACGATGCATTGTAGCATATAAAGGTCATGCTACTGAATTATATGAACTAAAAGGGCAAGAACTTCTTTCGTTTATGGAAGATGTAAACTTAGTTGCCAGAACTATAAAAGACCTATTTAATCCTGCTAAAATAAATTACGGGGCATATTCTGACAAATTGCCTCATTTACATATACATCTTGCTCCCAAATATGTGGATGGAGCAGATTACGGATCGATATTTACAATGAATCCACAGAAGGTATATTTGTCTGATTTAGAATATACTGAAATGATCAACTTAATAAAAGCCAGATTAAAATCATGAATAAATATTTAAAAATAAATCCAAACGACAACGTTTGCGTTGCGATAGAAAACCTCAATGAGGGTGATGTTCTATCTGTTGATGGGGTTAATATCACGATCAAAAACCCGATAGAAACAGGGCATAAATTTGCCATCACGGATATAAATACGAATGAGAATGTTGTAAAATACGGCTACCCAATCGGGCATGCAATTGCAGACATTAAGGCAGGAGAGCATGTGCACACTCACAATGTGAAAACCAATCTACATGATAATCTCCAATATTCGTATGCACCTGTACATCCTAAGTTAAATATCCCCAAAAGTGACCTGACAATAAACGGTTATTTACGCTATAATGGTGAAATGGGTATTCGTAACGAATTGTGGATAGTACCCACGGTAGGTTGTGTAAACGGACAGGCTCAGGCAATTATAGAGCGTGTAAAGAAAGAGTTGGATATTTCTCATATCGACGACATCCGTGTCTATACACATAATTACGGTTGTTCTCAATTGGGAGATGACCATTCCAACACCCAAAAAGCGTTGGCAGCTTTGGCTAAACATCCCAATGCGGGTGGTGTATTAGTGCTAAGTTTGGGATGCGAGAATAATCAACAGGCTGATTTTAAAATAGCCATGGGCGAATGGGATCACGAACGTGTACGATTCCTCATCTCACAACAAGTGCAGGACGAAATAGCTACCGGCTTCGAAATGATGAGCGAATTGGTTGAAAGAATGAGACAAGATAAACGTGAACAACTTGCATTATCAAAACTAAAAGTTGGCTTAAAATGTGGCGGTAGCGATGGCTTTTCGGGTATTACTGCCAATCCTTTGGTAGGACAATTGTCTGACTGGTTGATTGCTCAGGGAGGTACAAGTATTCTGACCGAAGTTCCCGAAATGTTTGGAGCTGAAACAATATTAATGAACAGAGCCGAAAACGAAAAGGTATTTAATGATACTGTTTTACTGGTAAATAACTTCAAAAATTATTTCCGTAAATTCGATCAGGAAATATACGAGAACCCATCTCCGGGAAACAAAGCTGGTGGTATAACCACACTTGAAGATAAATCGTTAGGTTGCACTCAAAAAGGAGGAAATTCGGAGGTTGTAGATGTTTTAGACTATGCTCAACCTGTAACTAAACATGGTTTGAACTTATTAAATGCTCCCGGTAATGACCTGGTTGCAGCATCTGCATTAGCGATGTCGGGTTGTCAAATTGTTTTATTTACAACAGGTAGAGGAACTCCATTCGGTTCTTTTGTTCCGACTATGAAGATTTCCACCAACTCGAAATTGTATAACTTCAAAACAAACTGGATAGACTTTAATGCAGGTACTTTACTCGAAGGTAAAAGCATGGAAACAGTACTTAAAGAATTTGTCGATTTTATTATCCAAACATGTGATGGTAAACACCTTAAACATGAAAAAACAGGATTTAAAGAAATTGCAATATTTAAAACAGGGGTTACTCTATAAACCTCTGGACTCTCTCTTATTTATATTGGATTAAAAGGAAAAGCATCTGCGAATTATTTGCAGATGCTTTTTTAGGTCTAAGACCTTTTTATTTTGTAGCACTTGGCAAAATAAAGAAAAATGTACTACCCATGCCCTGAGCTGTTTCCACATCAATAGTACCTCCTTGTGTTTCGATAAATTCTTTACTGATTGCAAGTCCTAATCCTGTTCCCGATTTAGAACTGCCCGGAACTTGAAAATACCTTTCGAATATCTTCTTCTTGTATCGACCATCAATACCTTTTCCCGTATCTTTTACTGAAAACAGAACTCCGTTAGGATGCTTTCTTAGTGAGATAATTACCTCGCTTTTTTCGATTGAATATCGGATTGCATTTGTCAGAAAATTAGTCATAACCCATGCTGTTTTCTCGGCATCACCATTGACAAAAGGAATACCCTCTTCAATATCTGGCTTAAGTACAACATGTTTTTGATCGGCTTGAATCCGAGTGGTATCAATCGCATATTGAAGAATTATACGTGGATCGGTAGCTTGTATATTCAATTGAATATTTCCTGTTTCAACCTGAGACATATTCAGCAATTCGCCTGTGATCTTAAGGAGTCGTGAGCTATCATCTTTTATACTTTCAACCAATTGCTTTTGCTCATCATTCAGCTTGCCTGTTTCGAGATGCTCCAATAATTGTGTACTCATCTTTATAGATGAAATCGGAGTTTTCAACTCATGAGATATGGTAGCTATAAAATTGGTTTTAGCAGAATCCAATTCTTTGAAAGGTGTAATATTTTTCAGCAGGATTACATATCCTATCAATTCGCTTCGTTCCTCCCCTGTTGGCGTAACTTCTATATTAATTATCTCTTTTTCGAAATATGATTCTTTGTTATCTGTATAAATTTTCAGAGGTGTTTTTTTATCCGTTTCTTTCGATGGCTTTATAATGTCTACAATAAGTGTACGTATCAGATCGTTACTGACAGCAATATCTACTACCGATTTATTAATAATCTCGGCTCTGGTTAAGCCGGTAATCTTTAGAGCCTCATCGTTTACAAACAGGATTATTTTATTTTCGTCAAGCCCTATCACCGGATCGTGCATATTATTTATCAGAGTTTCTACCCGCTTCTTTTCTTTGAGGATTTTCTCTAATCGGCTGCTAGAATATTCTTCGAGTTTCTCGGCCATCGTGTTAAACGATTTAGCTAAATCTCCGTATTCGTTATGACCTTCGAAGTGTACTCGCTGGCTATAGTTCTGATTGGCAATCTGCCTGATGCTTTCGGTTAGTTCACGTATCGGTTTCGCTATATTGTTGGGTAACTTTATTAATAACCCGAAAGCAATAAGAAAGCATAAAGCGCCTGTTACAACAATCCAAACAATAGCTGTTTCGGCAGTATTATTGGCGATTTCGCTTTTCTGCTCGATAGCCCCCATATTCAGCTCCATCAACTTGGCAATATCTGTGCGGATATATCCTTGTATTGTATCATTAGTCATATCGACTTTAAGCTTCTCAAAATTCTCGGCGATATCTAAAGTCACATTACTTTCATTCCTTTCGGTCATGTTGTGTAATTGCTTTTCCAAGTTACTATCGAACTTAGAAACCGCTTTCGGATTGTCTTTCATCTCATCCAAAGCCAACAGCATATTACGAGAATATTCCATCGTATTGTAATTGGCTATCAATATATTATTCGTGTCTCTTTTCAACTCGTTAATATACCACATACTAACCCCTGCCAAAAGGATAATAAGGCAAAAAAGGAGTCCGACTCCGAATGTCAATTTCTTTTTTATTTTCATGATAAGATAATTAAATCAATTCCCTCAGCCTTTAGCGTTTTTAGTAATTCATTCATCGGTCGAGTTTGTAATACCATCCGAAACCAATGCAAATGAGGCATTCCGATACATACGGTCGATACATTCATCTTTATAGCCTGTTCCACAATTGCTTTGGGTATGCTCGTATGCTTTACCTGTATAACTTGTCCGCCCAATTCGACAGCTAATTTAAAACTATTAATCAACTTTCGTTGACTATCTAACGCTATTTTATCGAGGCTCTCCTGCGGTCGCTGAACATACAACACATACCACTCGCCATTGTAATAGCCTGCCTGACGTGCTGTTTTTCGGATTATATTATTTGCTTTCTTCCCGTTACTACCAATACATGCCATAAATGTCATATGCTTGCTAGGCGTAGCATTGGGTGCTTCACTATCGGCTTTGCGTACCACATGACTGGCAACTTCTTTGAGAGCTAATTCTCTTAGTCGAAGAATATGTTCGCTCTTAAAAAAATTTGTCAGAGCCGAATGTATTTTATCGGTTGGGTATATTTTCCCCTCTTTTAGACGAGAGATCAAGTCTTCTGCTGTTAGGTCGATATTTACAACCTCATCCGCCATTGTGATTATGCGGTCGGGAATACGTTCGGCAACCTCAATACCCGTGATTCTCTTTACTTCTTCATTGAGACTTTCGATATGTTGAACATTTACGGCACTGATTACATTGATTCCTGCTTCTAAAATTTCTAATACATCCTGCCAGCGTTTTTCATTTTTGCTGCCCTCGATATTGGTGTGTGCCAGTTCGTCGATAATCACAATTTCGGGGTGAAGATTCAATATGGTCTGTACATCTAATTCTTCGAGTTCCTTTCCTTTATAGAAAATTTTTCGGCGTGAAATTATCGGCAATCCCTCGAGTTGAGCAGCGGTTTCTTTTCTGCCATGCGTTTCGATATAGCCAATTTTAATATCAATGCCATTTTCCTGAAGAATGTGTGCTTCTTGAAGCATACGATAAGTTTTGCCTACACCGGCTATCATACCGATGTAGACTTTAAATTTTCCTTGCCTCGATTTTTTTATCAGATTCAGGAAATGTTGAACATTGTTTTCTCTTTCTTCCATCAAAGTATAATTTAGAATCTGACTGCTAATGCTGTCGTTACAAATACGTCATTATCAGTAAATCCATCTTCTTTTTGAAACACTTCATTTTGACTGGCGAAAAGACGTCCTTCAAGTCTCCAAATAGCAGCATCTGAAATGAGATAATCAAAATTAAGAGAGTATCCCCATGTTTCAAATCCGTCAGGGGCTTCTGTTGAAATGATTACGCCGTCTTCATCCTGATAATATTCAACTCGGGCAGCTACATTTATTTTATCGGATAACGAATATCTTCCTAACAAAGCAAAAGTATACCATCTGTTATAACTGCTGCTGCTTTTTTCTTTCTGTTCCCAACCAATATCAAATCCGGCGGTGAGGTCCAATTTATCTGTCAATTGAAATTGCCCGAAAAGGTCGTGAAAATAGCGCATTTTTCTCTCATCATCGGGTTTATCATTCCCGATAAATGAACTGCTATTTAAAGTAACTCTATCATTTGGCTTGAAAACAAGCTGATGCCCGAAAGCAGGCGTATTATTTCCGTCTATACGCTGAATACGTTGCCATCCATTCAAAATTAAACCACTTAGCATCCATCGGTTATCATTGGTTGTATAGGTTACTTTTGCCCCTGTTTCGAAGTAAGGCGAATTTTCAGCCATAATGCTTCTTGTTAACGTCCAGCAATCCATTCCAATAGCGCTTTCGAATCCAATATGCGATGCGAAAACTCCTGCATCTATCCAGATATTTTTAGTCTTCGATAATTTAACTCCAATATTTGCCTCATAGATATTTTTCAAAACTCCGGGTTCGGCTGCCATGTTATCATTACTATATGTACCCGCCATTAAACCCAAATTAGACCTCAGGTTGTGAGTATTATACGATGCCTTAAGCATCCCGATATTGAGATTCACTTCGTTGTGCCTGTTATAAGCATACATAAATGGTTGCCTCTGATGATTGTAGGGTTTATTGAAGTCGTAACTATAATAAATGTCTCCGTATCCACTGATAGTAAGTGGAGAAGCTACTTTTGCATCATCTTGCGAAAACGCATTGATTGTGAACATAGTCAACAATGCAACTATAAAACTTACTGTTTTCATCTTATTTCAATGTATCAAGAGCGATGTTAAGTTTTAAAACATTAATCTTTTCTGTTCCAAATAATCCGAATAATGGTTTTTCGGTTTGTTCATCAACTAATTTCTGTACATCCGACTCTGACAATCCACGTACTTTAGCAATCCGCTTCACTTGAATATGGGCTGCTTGTACCGAGATATTCGGATCGAGTCCACTGGCACTTGCTGTTATTATATCGACAGGAATTTCGTTCTTTGCAATATCGGGATTATGCACCAAGAAGGTATCAATACGGGATTTTACCGTGTCCAGATATTCACTGTTCGAAGCGCCTTTGTTGCTTCCTCCCGATCCTGCCGCATTGTAATTGACAGCAGATGGGCGTGACTGAAAATACTTATCACTTGTAAATGACTGCCCGATATTACTATAATATGTATTGCCTGAATATTCTATAATCTCCCCTTTTCCATTATTGAGAGACAGTTGAGCTATACCCCATACGCAAACAGGATAAACTACAGCGAAAAGTATAATAGTAGCTATCGTTAAGCGTATAGCAGGTAAAATATCTTTTTTCATTTTATTTTTATATTTAAGAGTCTATTTAAAATTGGTTAGCACATACCCTATATTCGACTGGGCGTATAATTATACGCCCCTACAAAGGCTTAGAAAAATAACGACACCAAAATATCAATAAGCTTTATTCCAATAAATGGTACTATTATACCACCTAAGCCGTATATAAACAGGTTTCGTCGTAATAATGCTGATGCACCGATTGGTTTATAGGTTACTCCTTTTAATGCTAAAGGAATAAGTATGGGTATAATGATTGCATTAAAAATTACTGCTGACAGAATAGCACTCTCCGGGCTATGCAACTTCATTACATTCAAACCTTGCAATGCAGGAATAGCTGTTATGAACAGTGCCGGAATGATAGCAAAATATTTAGCTACATCATTTGCAATACTGAAAGTGGTAAGTGTACCTCTGGTCATCAATAGTTGCTTTCCGATTTCAACTACTTCAATCAACTTAGTAGGATCATTATCCAAATCGACCATGTTTCCGGCTTCTTTGGCAGCTTCCGTTCCACTGTTCATGGCAACACCAACATCTGCCTGAGCCAGTGCAGGTGCATCATTAGTACCATCACCCATCATGGCAACCAAGCGACCATCGGCTTGCTCTTTCTTGATGTAGTTCATCTTATCTTCGGGCTTTGCTTCGGCAATAAAATCGTCCACCCCTGCTTTTTCGGCAATATATTTTGCTGTTAATGGATTGTCTCCCGTAACCATTACGGTTTTTATTCCCATTTTCCGTAAACGTTCAAAACGCTCCTGTATTCCTGGTTTAATAATATCTTGCAGTTCGATTACTCCAACTACTTTTTCATTGACAGAAACAACCAAAGGTGTTCCTCCATTGCTTGATATCTGCTTTACTCGTTCATCTACATCATTGGGATATTCATTTCCTGCTCTTTCAACTAAAGTCCGTATAGAATCAGCCGCTCCTTTTCGAATGCGGATATCGCCTGCATCAACACCCGAGCAACGAGTTTCAGCCGTGAATGTGATAAACTTGAATTGGGGAGAAGATACATCATAATCGGACGGACGAACATTTGCCAATTCGATAATAGATCGTCCTTCGGGAGTCTCGTCAGCCATAGAACTTAAGACAGCTGTTTTCACGAACTGTTCTTCGTCTGTTCCTTTAGCTGGATAAAAAGAAGTCGCTTTGCGATTCCCTATGGTTATAGTTCCTGTTTTATCTAATAGAAGAACATCTATATCTCCTGCTGTTTCTACCGCTTTTCCACTTTTGGTAATCACGTTAGCTCTCAAGGCTCTGTCCATCCCGGCAATACCTATAGCAGAAAGTAACCCTCCAATAGTTGTAGGAATCAGGCAGACAAATAACGAAATAAATGCTGCTATGGTAATAGGTGTATTCGCATAATCGGCAAATGGTTTTAATGTTACACACACAATAATAAATACTAGTGTAAAGCCTGCCAATAATATAGTCAAGGCTATTTCATTCGGTGTTTTTTGGCGGCTTGCACCTTCTACCAAAGCAATCATTTTATCAAGAAAGCTTTCTCCGGGTTGAGTCGTTACCATTACTTTTATTTTATCGGACAATACTTTTGTACCTCCCGTAACGCTGCTTTTATCGCCTCCCGATTCTCGGATAACAGGAGCTGATTCACCCGTTATAGCACTTTCGTCAATGGTTGCCAAGCCTTCTATTATTTCTCCATCGGCAGGTATTATATCTCCTGCTTCGCAAAAGAATACTTGTCCTTTATTTAGGGACGAAGATTGTACTATGGTCCACTCTCCTCTATCATCCAATAATTTTGCAGGAGTTTCTTCCCTTGTTTTACGGAGATTATCCGCCTGTGCTTTTCCTCGGGCTTCGGCAATAGCCTCAGCAAAATTGGCAAACAGAAGAGTCAGCAAAAGAACTATAAAGACGACTATATTATATGTCAAGCTACCTTGCGAAGTATTACCAAACAAGGTACTGAGGCAAACAAACAACATAATAACTGTTCCGATCCAAACGGTAAACATGACCGGATTGCGGAAAAGATCCTTCGGATTGAGTTTTATAAATGAATGTTTCAATGCTTCTTTCAATAAAGCCTTTTGAAACAGTGATGGATTATTTGACTTCATTTCGTATTATTTCTATTAAAGTCTCAGACCTATTTATTGCTTTGGCAAACATAATAGCGAGAGATAGTTATGATTGTAAAATGTAACAGTAAATATTTAGTGCTACTTAATTATCTATACAATGAAAAATGTTCAGCAATAGGTCCCAATGTCAAAGCAGGGAAAAAAGCCAGAGCCGCAATGATGGCTATTACAGCAAATACCATAAGTCCAAAAGTCGAAGTATCGGTCTTTAGCGTTCCCGCACCTTCGGGTATGTATTTCTTGCTTGCCAATAATCCTGCAATGGCTACAGGTCCTATAATCGGAAGGAAACGAGACAGTAACAATACTATACCTGTGCTAATATTCCACCAAGGTGTATTATCGCCCAAACCTTCGAATCCACTGCCATTATTGGCTGCCGAGGATGTATATTCGTAAAGCATCTCGCTGAATCCATGAAAGCCGGGATTATTCAATGTTGAAGCTGTAAATTGTGGAAACGCCGTTGCTAAAGCGGTTGCCGTGAGAATAAGAAAAGGATGCAGTAAAGCTATAATCATAGCAATCTTCATTTCCCGAGCCTCAATCTTTTTCCCCAGAAATTCGGGAGTACGCCCCACCATCAGTCCACTGATAAATACTGCCAGAATTATGAATATAAAGAAGTTTAACAAACCGACTCCGCACCCTCCATAAAAGGCATTTATCATCATTGCCAGTAATTGATTCATCCCTGATAAAGGCATCGTACTATCGTGCATTGCGTTGACCGATCCTGTTGAAATAACCGTAGTCACAATACTCCAGAATCCTGATGAAGCAGCGCCGAAGCGAACTTCCTTGCCTTCCATTGCTCCCAACGAATTATCTATGCCCAGGGATGTTATAGCAGGATTTCCATTCTGTTCTAAAAGGATATTAGGTGTTACTAACAGGAGAAAGCCGATAGTCATGACTCCGAAAATCATCCATGATAGTTTTTTACGCTTGATAAAATACCCAAATGCAAAGATCATGGATAATGGAATTATCAGCTGTCCGATCATCTGCATCATAAAAGTCAGATAATTGGGATTCTCAAACGGATGTGCCGAATTTGTTCCAAAGAATCCTCCACCATTGGTTCCGACATGCTTGATGGCAATAAAAGCAGCAGCGGGTCCTCGTGAAACTTCAACTGTGTTTCCATCCTGCAAGGTCGTCATGGTATCCTTTCCCTCAAAAGTCATGGGAGTACCATTAAAAACTAATATCAATGCCAATACAAGGGATACGGGCAGCAATATTCTAACACAAGATTTCACCAAGAAATTATAGAAATTACCTAACTGATCGGTACTTTTTTTTCTAAATGCCTTAAATAATACAACCGCCGCAGCCATTCCCGTTCCTGCACTTACAAACTGCAAAAACATAAGCCATATCTGGCTCAAATAGCTGACACCTGTTTCACCCGAGTAGTGCTGTAGGTTACAATTTACCAAAAACGAAATGGATGTATTGAAAGCCAAGTCTGCCGACATGTTCGGATTTCCATCCGGATTTAATGGTAACCATTGCTGAGTCATTAATAAAGCCATGCTAATCAGAAACCAAACTAGATTAATTGTCAACAATGCTGATAAGTGTTCTTTCCAAGTCATTTCTTTTAAGGGATTTATTCCCCCTATCTTGAAAAGTATTCGGTCTATTGGATCGAAAATCGGGTCAAGCCACGTTTTACTTCCTTCATAGACTTTTGAAATATATTTCCCCAACGGAATAGCCAAAGCCACTGCGATTAAGAATGTTGTTATTATACCAAGTATTTCAGTGTTCATTTTTTATTAAATTAAGTTCGCAGAACTATTTATTGCTTTGGCAAGCAAAACAGCGATAGATAGTTATGCCCATTAAATGTATCATTAAGTATTTTTTATTACTTAGTATTTAAGATTCCTCATTTTAGTTATTAGGAATTATTAGTCTGAGTAATACTCCGAAAAGGATAGCAATAGAAAAGAAAACCATTAATAAGTGCGTTGATTTAATTTTTTGCCTCCTTTCTACTAATCGGCGTAAGTGGGACATAAGACGCTTTGATTTTTTAGTTTTCATATCACTGGCTATTTTCATTTTTTAAAACTTCTCAGGATGTAATAATACATACACCATATAACCTAAAACTACGATTGCGATAACGAATAAGTATAACATAACTTTAAATTTTATTGAACCATTTAATTGATCTGTAAAAGAGGGCAAAACATGCTATTGCCACCATTATTAAAACTCCAACCTGCATTATCTTTCTTTTTTAATTAGACCTATATTTACTACTATGATAGTATATATGCCAATCTTATGCCAACAAAAATGATCACAGACCAATTTATTGCATACTTGACAGTTATGAATTTTGCTGAAAATCGGAGCATAAAAAAAGCCTATCAAAATGATAGGCTCCTTCTCAAAATGAGAATTATATTATTGTAGCTACAGTTTATATTCTTCTACTTTTCGGTATAAGGTAGCAATGCTTATTTCTAATAATCGGGCTGCTTCGGCTTTATTCCCTTGCGTATAGTTCAATACTTTTCTGATATGTGCCTTTTCTATATTCATCATAGATAAAGACGAAGTTGCACTATCAGAGATATTCGATTGTTGTAATTCAAAAGGCAAACAATCAATAGTCAGTACATCCTCATCGGCAAGAATAACGCTACGTTCTATAATATTTCTCAGTTCGCGAATATTCCCTTTCCAAGTATTTTGCTCCAGTGTCTTAATATATTCGGGAGACAGAAGTTTTATCCGCTTATTCATCTTCACAGCAAAAACCTGAGCAAAGTCATTTGCAAACAGCTTAATATCCTCTACCCTATCTCTCAGAGAAGGAAGTGCTATCTGGAAAACGGACAAACGATAATACAAATCGCTTCGAAATTGCCCGTTTTCAATCTCCTTATCCAACTCTCTGTTCGTTGCAGCTATTATCCTTACATCAACTTTAGTTGGTTTGGTTTCTCCTATTTTAATAAACTCCTTTGTTTCGAGAACTCTTAATATTTTAGCTTGCAAGTCCATAGGCATTTCACCGATTTCATCTAAAAAGATAGTTCCGGAATTGGCTTCTTCAAACAATCCTTTCTTATCTTTTAATGCTCCCGTAAATGCTCCTGCTTTATGTCCGAATAATTCGCTTTCCAATAAATCTTTACTGAAAGCCGAGCAATTGATGGCTACAAAAGATTTATTCTTTCTGTTTCCTCCATAATGAATGGCTTGTGCAAAAACCTCTTTACCTGTACCTGTTTCACCAGTCAACAGAACGGTAGTATCGGTAGCAGCCACTTTGCGACTCATACCAATGGCATTCAATATCACTTTAGATGTCCCAATAATATTGTCAAATAAATATTTCTGCTCTACCTTTTGTTCAAGCTGAGTGACCCGTTTTGACAGTTCTGTTTTTTCTAGAGCACGATACAAAAGAGGGATAATACGGTTATTGTCATCTCCCTTCGTTATATAATCAAATGCTCCGTTTTTTATGGCTTGTACTCCATCGGGAATATTGCCATAAGCAGTCAGTAGAATCACTTCAGTCAAAGGTTGTATTTTTTTTATCTGCTGAATAAATTCCACCCCATTGGCATCTGGTAGCTTCACATCACAAATAATCGCATCAAAATCTTGCTGTTCTATTTTCTTTAGAGCAGTCACAGCATCTTCTGCCTGAAAAACCTGAAATTTCTCTAGTTCAATAATTCGAGCCATCAGCTTACGAAGCTTTTCCTCATCATCTATCAATAGTATTTTTTTCACTATATAAAGAGTAATTGATTTGGATGTAAAAATACATCTTTTTCAGGTCTTATTACTATTTAGCTCTCCAAGTATAAAAACGTCGTATGGAAATACCATATTTCTAAAACTAGCATACGATATTGGCAAGAGTATATTTTAAAATTCTAAGACACTGATAATATAATTAGTTTATTAAATTTGTATTCATGTACCTATTTGTAATTTCACTCATTAATAGCGATACAGAAATAACCTCTTAATATATACAAGTATGAAAAACACGTACAAATTTTACACTCTTTTATTCGCAATGGCTTTTATTTGTTCGACTGTCACTACTCTTGCACAAAAGCCCTTTGTAGTACAATCTCCAGATGGCAAACTCAAAATGAATGTATCAGTTGGTAATATTATTGAGTATTCTTTGGAGCATGACGGTGATTTAATATTGAAAAGATCGCCAATATCAATGACTCTTACCAATGGAATATCTTTCGGCGTTAATTCGAAGCTGTCAGGCTCATCAACTAAAACAATCAACCAGACAATATCTGCTTCAATTTATAAGAAGAAAGAAATAACCAATAATTATAACGAATTGAATCTTATGTTTAAGGAAGGGTTCAATATTATATTCAGAGCCTACAACGATGGTATAGCATACCGTTTTGTTTCGAATTTGAAAAAGCCATTCGAGATAAAAGAGGAACAAGTTATTTTTAACTTTCCTAAAGATGAGAAAGCTTATATTCCATATGTACAGATAGTAACAGAACCTCTCGAAAAACAGTTTTACAACTCGTTCGAAAACACTTACCAACATATCAATATATCTCAATGGGATAAAAAACGTCTCGCTTTTCTTCCTTTAGTTGTAGAAGCCCCCAAAGGCAAAAAGATATGTATTACTGAGGCTGATCTTACAAGTTATCCGGGTATGTACTTATATAACAGCGATGGTTCAAATAACCTCACAGGTGTATTTGCCCCCTACCCTAAAGAAATTAAGCAAGGCGGACACAATATGTTGCAGGGCGAAGTACAATCGCATGAACCATATATAGCTAAGTGTAATGGTGCAACTAACTTTCCATGGCGTACTCTTATCGTTTCTGAAAACGATCACGATTTAACAGACAACGATATGGTATATAAGCTTGCGACACCTAATAAAGTGACGGATATATCGTGGATAAAACCTGGGAAAGTAGCTTGGGATTGGTGGAATGATTGGAATTTATTTAATGTTAACTTCAAATCAGGTATTAACAATGAAACGTATAAATATTACATTGATTTTGCATCGGAGCATGGTATTGAATATGTAATATTAGATGAAGGATGGGCTGTTAATTTACAAGCTGACCTATATCAAGTAGTGCCCGCAATCGATTTGAAAGAACTCGTAAATCATGCCAATAAAAAGAATGTCGGGCTTATATTATGGGCCGGATACTATGCATTTAATAAAGATATTGAGGGCATTTGTAAACATTATTCCGAAATGGGAATCAAAGGCTTTAAAGTAGATTTCATGGATAGAGATGATCAGCCAATGGTTGATTTTCATTATCGTGCTGCTGAGATCGCTGCAAAACACCATATGTTGCTCGATTATCATGGAACTTATAAACCAACAGGACTGCAAAGAACATTTCCTAATGTTATCAACTTCGAAGGAGTGCATGGTCTAGAGCAAATGAAATGGTCTCCCGAAAGTGTCGATCAGGTGACCTATGACGTAACCATACCATTTATAAGAATGGTAGCTGGTCCGATGGACTATACTCAGGGAGCAATGCGTAATGCTAGTAAAGGAAATTATCGTCCGGTTAACAGTGAACCAATGAGCCAAGGTACACGATGCCGTCAGTTAGCAGAATACATAATATTTGAATCACCATTAAATATGTTATGTGATAATCCATCCAATTATATGCTCGAAAAGGAATGTACTGAGTTTATTGCTAATGTGCCAACCATATGGGATAATACAATAGCTTTGAACGGAAAAATAGGTGAATATATTACTATCGCACGCAAGAAAGATAATATCTGGTATGTAGGCTCCTTAACCAATTGGGATGCTAGAACTCTCGACATTGATCTTTCGTTTTTAGGCGAAGGAAATTATAAAGCCGAAGTCTTTAAAGATGGTATTAACGCGAACAGATCAGGACACGATTATAAGAAAGAAGTAATTGACATACCTGCAAATAGAAAACTTCAACTACCAATGGCATCTGCTGGTGGCTATGTTATGAAAATTTACAAATAATAGAAGTTTAATAAGATCAAGATAATTCAGAAAAAGGGTTTTCCACGTTGGATAACCCTTTTTTCACCTCAATTGTATCGTTATGGGTAAATAATAAATTATAAGACTATTATAAAAACAAAATATATCCTCTAATTAGCAGAGATCTTGAATCACTGAAGATCAGACACATAAATATCCTCAAGCAATTACTCAAATCTTTAGAATGATGGCTATCTGCATTTTAAGAATGAACTTATCGATTAACTGAATTAGGTTCGTTTGTTTATTATATATATAATTTCTTTGCAGATATATTTCATTCCTGTGGTTGAATACATTACAAAACATAGCCCAACCTTCTATTTTTAACACATACAATACGGATAGATGAAATTAATATTAGACACAAGAACAAAACTAGAGAATAGGATTATATCTGTTTTCACATAAATAACCCTTTTCATTCTCTATAAAATAAGAGCTTGGAAAGAGTTATATTTTATCAAGTATTTTCCGAAATAGAACGGAGCTATCGCAAAACGGAAAACTTTTTTAATCTATAATATATCTCTATCTTTTCTGTTCACCCTTCGTTATTCGGACTAATTCATCATACAAGTTAGCATCTTTAGATAACTTTAGTTTTGCTCTTATATGACTTCTTGTACTTGTTATTGTATTAATCGATTTATCTAACAGAACACTTATCTCGCGTGTATTCTTATCTTGAAGTATAAGAGAACACACTTCTCTTTCGCTTCGTGTAATTTCGGGGCAATATTCCATTAACAGAGCAAAATTCTGCTCTTCCATACTCATAATCTCTTTTGCCCGATACATAATAAGTTCTTCTGAACGTTTTCCGAGCATCTTCAATACATGGGTAGTCTGTTCGGGAGCTACATTCTTTTGTTTCATTCCATCAATAAGAGATCTTAGCTCATCTTTATCGATATGTAGAAAATTTAGGAGACTTTCTCTTTCATTGTGAAGTTCATCATTATCATCTTGCATTTTACGTATGCTCCGATACATTATTTCCCCTAAAAAGGCTGTAGCTATAAATATAAAGCCCAATATAGCAGACATTGAGAGAATACTAAAACTACTGGTAAGAAAGCCAGCTACCAGATACGCAGAAGATGAGAATATTGCAAAAACAAAAGGCAAATATCGTATATAAGAAAGGATCAAAGCAACTATAACAGAGAGGCATAAAGTCATATTAGCTAATATAAATTTACGGCTCACAAGAGTGTCTAATACTACTCCGTGAGATAAATCAGCCATAAGCCCTACCTGAATGATAATAGCATAATATATTACAGCCGTCTTTGCCGGTAATCTATTGAGAAGGAATAAACCCATTACCACCAAAATTAGAACCGCTTGAATTATATTAGATAGTCTATAAAAAGAATCTTTCAAATCAACATCCAAAAGGATATCTATCATTATTACGATCAAGGAACTTACCGACATAATAAGGAATACAACAACAGCTTGTCGTTCCATCAATGTCTCTCCTGAATATATCTTCTGTAAAACCTTCTCTTTTATATTGCTCATTGATTATCGTCTCAAAGTCCTTAATACCATTTATTGGTGCTTATTTAACACCACTTACTTCACTATAGAAACCTCTAAATTTTGAAGTAATATTATCTTAATCGATGATCGTTTTATTCCCTTTTCATCGTAAATTTAGAATACTAACAATCGATCCCTGCTTCTTGTTCAAAACCATATTTATGACTACAAGCTTAAGGAATAAAGGACATATATAAAGAATTGAAAATATCTATATAACAACTTCCTTTTCATCAAAAATTGGTCTAACTATGTTTTCAATTTTTCTTCAAGACTCATTATCCTTCATAATAAAGTCCATAAATCAACATAAACAACTACAATATAATCTCTTACTATATAAAACAAATAAAAAACCGAATACTATTTTGTACATAATCAGAAGCTATATTTTTAATAAAAAAAGAACTATTATACCAAAAATGATTGAAAACAGACCTAAATCAACCATAACACCTCATTATCAACTATATAACCCTCAATAAATAGACTTATCTAAAAGTGAAAATTTAATATAATATACATTTTTGATATTTTTCAATCCACTAAATTAACATTATCATTATTAATAAGCATTTTTCTTATGCTGGGAGGGCTATTTTGGACATTTTTTGACATAGATTATTGATAATATATTCTGAATTTCCTGATTAACACCCTTAATTTTGCAATACAAATTCGATCTATGGATTGATCATTAAATAATAAATATCAAAAAATTATAATGAACAACTTTCCTAAGTCATTACAATTTAATGTAAGAATGAAGAAGAATAGATTATTACTAGGTTTATTACATCAGAACAAAAAACAATTAAATCTGCTAAAATTAAGGTTTATATGATGACCTCAAATAAAGTCTGATTACATGAATAGATTTATTCATTACTACCGGTAGTCTACTTTATT
>NZ_CVRU01000146.1 GCF_001261715.1 Dysgonomonas sp. HGC4
GGTTCCATTGCCTGTGTATTTTCCAGGATCATTGAACCCATCACGGAACTTTTAAGATCGCCCGCAGCGGGGATATGGGACAACACTCCCGAACGGCAATTAGTCAACAGGACGATCACCTGATTGTCGGCGGGATCTACGGGAGCTTCGAATGTTATAGTCCCCCCGGAGGAACCACTAGCGCTATAATCTCCTTCTGAACGGTAAAGAAAAGTACAGTTGCCATCATAGACTCCCGAAGCGGTAACTACCGGATTATCTGTCGAAGACTCAAAGACCAGAACGTCAACCGTATGAATGGAGGATTCCCAGACTGAGGCTAAGGAAGTGGCATATGTCTGAGGCATTGAGACCGATAAGCTTACCTTTTTATATACTGTGTGTTGATATCCCTCATCCTCCTGACAGGAAGACAAAAAAACGATAAACACAAAAAACAAAAATCCCCGGTATTGCTTATTAAGCAATCGTAATCTAGATGCTCCTTTCATAATCTTTTATTTGTTCTGATAGTGCCTATTTGACAACTGAAAAATCATGCTTTGAGATCCCATCATCCGGCTTAGCTTATCAATTAAAACTACTTTAGACAAAGTTATGGAGGTCAATAATCCTCCATGCAAATGCACGGAGGAAATTAATCCAATCAATCGAATACACTCACTTTCAGTTCGCTTATACTTCAACACAACGGATAGTGAAACCGTTGGCACGGGTCGCTTCGGCGGGGGACACGCCGCTACTGCTGAAGACCACGCAAGATCCGCTCGCACCGCTCGGCGACGACGACCAATAGTACCCGCCTATACCCACGTTGGTCAACGAACCTGTGCTGCGATAGCGGCTCCCTGAAGCAGGGAAGATGTATCCATAAGGATAATTATTATCACCAGGATTTTTCCATCTTGAAGCTATACTGTTCGTACCCACATCGTTGGCAGAGGTATTTGTACCATCCACCCAGGAACCATCACTCTTTAACATGAAGACTAATTCATCTTTTGTTGGCAAACGCCAGTTTCCGGGAGGAGCCCAACCCTGACTAGTCAGGTATTTACAGATATCACCTTTACCTTGTGCAATACTAGCAGAGTTATGGACAAGATCACCTGTATTTGTATAAGGAATAGAACCCCAATCCGGTGACGATGTTGTGGACCCGCCGCTCGGAGGATAAGTAACAGTAGAAGTACTATAATTATCAGGAGTAGGAGCAATACCCGTAAGGCTGCCAAATTTAAAGTAAACACCCTGATACATCTCCATTGAAGGGGCACCAATACCAAAAGTTAAATGCCCGGCAACAGCATCGTAGTAGATATTGGACACAGCAAAAACAGAGGTCTTAGGAACGCTGACAACAGAGATGATCTCTTGCTGGCCGGGATTACTTATATTGGAAACAGTAATGACCGCTTTTATCGGAACGTTGCCCTGATAATGAGGTATAAAGACACTATAGCTTTGTTCATAAACAGCGTCTCCTCCATATGTCAACACCGGAATTGGAGTCGGATTAGCGAGCATAACAGGAAATGAAGTGGTACCGTCGCTGTACATATAGGAAATAGCAGCAGTTGTTCCACGTAAGTTGAATGACCCGGTCTTAAATTCTAAAATACTGGGAAAAGCAACGTCAGAGACGTTATAAGTGTTATTGGTAGTATCTAGAATACCGATACTATTGTTACTAGTAACAGCAGTTGCAGTTAAGCCATATAATGTGAATCTCGAAGAGCCGGATCCTATTTCCACAACATCTTTTGCATCGTTCCAGTCAGCTGCTACAATATTAAATTCGATACGGTCCAATTTGGCTCTCTTTACTTTGAGTATATAACGGTGGTTAGCATCGATGGAAATGTCGGCCGTAAGTATAACCTTATAAATCTGTTTAACACCATTGAAAACTCCCTCGACAGAAATCACCGTTTGGCTTTTTGCTACATCAAGAACAGTAGGCCA
>NZ_CVRU01000147.1 GCF_001261715.1 Dysgonomonas sp. HGC4
TAATTACTTCTTCTTTCTCCTGAATTGTAGTTGCCACCTCTGTCTCCGCCAGAATTGTAGTTGCTACGTCTGTCATCGGAATTGTAATTACTTCTTCTTTCTCCAGAGTTGTAATCACTACGTCTATCATCCGCATTATAGTTGCTGCGTCTGTCGTCAGAGTTATTATTATCCCGGTTAATCACAGGGCGAGTATCGCCTACACGAGGACGTTTTTTCTTCGCTTCACTCTGATTATTCTTGTTAAGAGACGGTTTATTTGATGATGAGTAACCATCTCGGCTTTCATTATCTCTGTCTGTAATCATCTGTAATAAGATTTAAATTTTAATCAATCAATTAATTATAATAGCCTCGCGGCTATTTGAGTTATACTCCAGTATATGTATGAGGCGTTATTTTCCTTAATTCTTCTTTTATTTCGTCACAAACAGATAGTCCATTAATGAAATTAGAGATAGAAGTCATTGTAATAGCCTCATTGGTACGAGTCAATTCTTTAAGAGCTTCGTATGGTTTTGGATACCCTTCACGACGCAATATAGTTTGTATTCCTTCAGCTACCACTGCCCAATTTTTCTCTAGATCGTTATCTAAAGCATCTTTATTTAAGAGTAACTTTCCTAATCCTTTAAGTGTACTTTGCAATGAGATAATAATGTGTCCCACAGGAACACCCACATTTCTTAGTACTGTCGAATCGGTTAAGTCTCTTTGTAGACGAGATATTGGCAATTTTGCTGATAAGTGTTCTAATATAGCATTAGCTATGCCCAGATTACCTTCTGCGTTTTCGAAATCAATAGGATTTACTTTATGAGGCATGGCTGATGAGCCTATTTCTCCTGCTTTTATTTTTTGCTTAAAGTATTCCATCGAAATATACTGCCAGAAGTCGCGATTCAAGTCAATCATGATCGTATTTATACGCTTCAATCCGTCAAAGATTGCTGCCATATTATCATAATTAGAGATCTGTGTTGTATATTCTTCTCTTACTAATCCTAATTTATCAGATACAAATTTCGAGCCAAAGTCTTTCCATTTGTATTGAGGATAAGCAACAGTATGAGCATTATAATTACCAGTTGCTCCTCCGAATTTAGCTGAAAATGGAACTGATTTTACTAAATCAACCTGATTCTTAAGTCGACTCACAAAAACCATTATCTCTTTACCTAAGCGGGTAGGGGATGCTGGCTGTCCATGAGTCTTTGCTAACATAGATACTTCTTCCCACTCTTCTGCTCTGCTTTGAAGTAGGTTTATAAGTCCCTCTAAAAGCGGATAATACACATTTTCTAATGCTTCTTTCAAAGAAAGAGGGATTGATGTATTATTTATATCCTGTGAAGTCAATCCAAAATGGATGAATTCTTTGTATTGCTCTAAGTGTAGAACATCAAATTTTTCTTTGATGAAATATTCGACAGCTTTTACATCATGATTAGTTATGCTCTCAATTTCTTTGATGTGAGTAGCATCCTCTTTTGTGAAATTTGTAACTATTTTCCTTAATTCGGGAAAAATTGTATGATTGATATTCTTCAATTGTGGTAATGGAAGTTCGCATAAAGCTATGAAGTACTCAACTTCAACTAATACACGGTATTTGATCAATGCATATTCCGAGAAGTAGTTTGCTAATTCTTCGGTTTTGTTACGATAACGACCATCAATCGGACTAATGGCTGTTAGGGTATCTAATTTCATGATGGTTATTTTGAGTTTAATAGTAAGATATCATCCTTTTTGATGCTCCTAAGTGCCTTACAAAGGTAATTATTAAATCAATTATTTGTAGCCAATTACAAGAAAAAACTTGANAAAATATATGATTATTGGTGAAAATAGGATAAATATATACTAATTCATATTTTAGTATTATATGCTCTAATATAGTTTCTGTCAATTCTATTGCTTCTTTATGAAGCAAGCAAATCTTACATTTCAATAGACTTAAAATGCTTCAATTATTCTTAAATCCTAATGTTGTAGAGGCTGGTTGTGATGAAGCCGGACGCGGATGCTTGGCCGGTCCTGTGTTTGCAGCAGCAGTAATTTTGCCACCCGATTTTAGTTGTGAATTATTGAATGATTCGAAACAACTAAAAGAAAAAACAAGGTATAGTCTACGAACGATTATTGAGGAGCAAGCTTTGGCATGGGCTGTTGGAATTGTCTCGCATTCAGAGATTGATGAGATAAATATTTTGAATGCATCTTTCTTGGCAATGCATAGAGCTGTGTCTGATTTAGCAATTGTCCCCGAACATTTACTCATTGATGGAAATCGGTTTAAGAAGTATGAAGATATACCTCATACTTGTATTGTAAAAGGTGATGGTAAATTTTTAGCTATTGCAGCAGCCTCTGTATTAGCAAAAACTTACAGAGATGACTTTATGATGAAATTAAATGAAGAATACCCTCAGTATGGGTGGAATCAGAATAAAGGATACCCCACTATGAAGCATAGGCTGGCGATTGAAGAACATGGGATAACGCCTTATCATCGTTTGACGTTTAATCTGAAAAACAAACAACTTAGTCTTGATTTTGAGTAATGTCAGCTTTTTGATGCTCTATATATGGTTGTAATAAACTACAGCTATTTTACTTGCCAAAGTAATAAAA
>NZ_CVRU01000148.1:0-3728 GCF_001261715.1 Dysgonomonas sp. HGC4
TATTACATGGGTACTCTCATTCTTAGATTAGGATTTACATACACGCTTGTACAATCACCAATTCTTATAGTAATGGGCACACGTCCGCTTTCGCAGTTATTTATTGTTTGAGTAACATAGTAAGTAGCTCCATCTTTCAGAACAGTCGTTAAGGGTAAAACATATGTTGAAACTGCTGTTGCATACCACTTTATATTTTCACCAACCACACTTACATTAGCTAAAGTATTTACCGGTAACAAACAAACTTTACTTGGTTGAACGCCACCATCTACATTGTCTGTTCTCTTTATTATTGTAACCAAACCCGATACTATACAAGTGGCATTGTATTTAACCTGCACCCTATAAGTACCATAACCAAATGTACGCAGATCGATAGAAGATTCTGTACCTATTACATCGGGAAAGTTGGGATCTCCAACCTTTGTCCAAATATACTCTGTGTACTCATTTCCAAAGAAACCGTCTGCTGTTAGAGTGTAACTCGTAGAAATATCGGTATCTATAAAGTGACAAGTCCAATCTGAAGGAAAACCATTAAACTCTCCCGAGTTATAGGCATCATAAGTAATGTTAGTATTATTCTGACCAGCAACGGTACTTTTATCTCTAAAATGTAGCGTTAAACCTCCTGTTGCATTAATGTCTTTTATATTCACAAAGTTAAAGTCACTACGACCTCCCAACAGATTCAAGTTTGCTTGCTGACCTGCTGACGAACTTTTCACAAACAACACCTGACAGGTATTTCCCGACATAGTTAGTCTGTTTTTAACCGTTTGCACATATTCGCCCCATGTTAATGTATAGGTGCCACCTGCCGTTAAGAATAGTTCATTAAACACATTATGCCCTGATAGAGAACCTAATGTGCCTTTAAACTCTACACGATTGAATTGAACCTCTTTTCCTGGTGAAGTCAATGCAGTTGTGATAGATGCTATATTAGGAAATTTATACTCGAACGTTAAATCATAAAATACCTGTCCCGTATATGCAATAAAATTTGCTTCTAAGTTCGTCATATGAATATGCGAAGTTCCTGCATTTACAGTGATATAGGAACTATTTGTATTAAATGTATTAAACACATATATATCAGAACTACCTAAATTGACGGCTCTTGATGCAGTACCACTCCCACTAAAAAAGTAATGAGCATCTACCCTATTATTATTAGTATTAAAAGTACCCGCATATAAAAGAAAGCGACCATATAAATAGAGGTCATCAAGAAGAGAAACTGAACTTGTTTCATATATCTGCACAGAGCTCTGTGTGCCAATCTTCAGACCTGCCTTAACACCATTTGTTGTAATGGTTTTAGGAGTTCCGTTATTCTGGTAATTAGTAGTATAAATATCCACAACCATATCTCTTTGCCATACGGATGACCCATATATATTTAGTGACATAGTAGAACTCAGAGCACTTATAGTGGGCGGAGTAGCAGCACCAGCAAATGTTATATCACGGCAATAAGCTGCTCCTTCTATTGTTATTATTTTAGAGGTAAGTGTGAAGCCCGAACCGGCATCAAAAAAAACATTGCTTGTTGGAGAGGGTACACAAGCACCACCCGTACCGCCAGAAGTAAACGACCAGTGGCTGGCATCGTTCCACTCCCCTGCACCACCTACCCAATACAAATCGGGAGAGGCTGAAGTAACAAAAGTCCACCCTGTATTACCCCCGTTATCTAGCGAGTTACGAGCTGTAAAATTAGCTCCACCCGTAGCTTTAATATCTGTCAGCAGAGTACCCGACACCTTCACCTGCGCAGAGGCGGGCATAGACAGGGTAGCAGGATAGCCTGCTACTGATGATTTTATACTTGCCCATCCCAAACACTCCGCTTCAACAAATAAACCTTTGTTTATAGTTTGAATATACTCTTGGTTAGTAGCACTCTGTACCGTATAAATTCTTCCCGGTGCAAGTATCAGCTCATTAAATGTATTATAGCCCGAAATATAACCACTTCTTTTATACTCTACACGATTAAATTTTACAGTATTAGTTACACTACCTGCCGTAGAAGCAGCAATGCTTCCCGAAGAAGCCTCTACATTTTCGTAGGTTACATCATAATATTGCTGACCTGCATAAGGATAAAAAATCCCGGAAGTACCCGTGAAATGAATATGCGAAGTACCTGCATTGAGCGTTACAACAGCAGTAGCTAAATTTAAATGAGCATCAATATATAGATGTGAGCTACCCAGATTAAGTGTTCTACGGACAGTACCAACATTTCCAATAAGCTGAGACACCTCTACTCTATGATTATTGGTATTGAAAGTACCTGCATTAATATACAAATAAACAGGTGTTTTGAAATCATCCAATAATGATATAGAACTTGCCTCGTTGAAATGAGTATAATAGACACCAGTTGTAACACCATTGCTCTTAATGGTCTTAGGCACACCAGTACTCTTGTAATATACATAATATGCATCGAATTTCATACCCGCTTGCCACACTGATGAGCCATATATATTTATTGTTGATACTACATTCGGATTATTTACGGTAGGTGGAACTGCTGATCCATCAAACACAATATTACGACAGTATACAGACCCTCTAAATGTTACCTCTTTTGAACTTGATGTGAAGCCCGAACCTGCATCAAAAAAGACATTAGTAGTTGGAGAGGGTACGCAGACGCCGCCAACACCACCCGAAGTTAGCGACCAATGAGCCTTGTCGTTCCAATCTCCCGAGCCTCCTACCCAATACAAATCGGGACTAGGTGAAGTAATAAAAGTCCACCCTGTATTCCCCCCATTATCTACCGAATTATTAGCTGTAAAATTAGCACCTCCTATACCTCTAATATTGGTAAGCACAACGCCTGAAACTTTTACCTCTGCAGTAGCAGCCATAGATAAGGTACTATTAACTCCTTCAGTAGCAGACTGGATAGAAATCCAACCCACACATTCGGATTCAGCAATTAAGGAACCGGTAATAGTCTGAGTAGCTGAGCTTACCAGCAAATAACTTTTACTTGGAGCGAAAACAAGTTCCTTAAAAGTATTATATCCATAGATAGAGCCGTCTCCTTTATACTCTACACGATTAAATTTCACATTATCGGCAGCTGTACCACCACCTGCCTGAATACTTGACAATGTGGAATTTGGGTTTTCGAAGAAGACATTGTAATAGGTCTGCCCTTTTGCTGAGTGAAGATATGCTATATTACTATCAACGAAGTGAACAGTAGATGTACCTGCATTAAGTGTCAATAGCGTTGAGTTCATGTACATATAAAAACTACGAATGTAAATATCGGAACTGCCCAGATTCAATGTACGAGGAGCAGTACCTTGGTCTCCATAAAAAGAACCCCCAATATCCATATTATGATTATTGGTATTGAAAACACCTGCATTGAAGTAGATGTTAGAAGTTATTTTAAAATCATCCATAAGCGAAACCGAACTAGTCTCTAAAAAGTAGACAATTCGTCCCGATGAAACACCATTGCTGGTTATTGTTTTATTAGTGCCTGTATTCTGATAATTTATCTGGCTTGTACTAATCGTCATACCAGTTTGCCATACGGATGAGCCATATATATTTAAATGATTTGCTGAACCCGAAGTCACAGTTGGCAGAATAGTTAATCCGGCAAAAGTTATGTTACGGCAATTAGCAACCACATTTATAGTTACAGTTTTAGATGAGGCAGTAAATCCCGAATTGGCATCAAA
>NZ_CVRU01000148.1:3750-116674 GCF_001261715.1 Dysgonomonas sp. HGC4
AGTTACCGCCACCGCCTACCCAATAGTAATCGGCTGCAAATACAGAAAAGGATGTCAGAACACAAAAAATAAAAACCAGCAAAAATTTGTTCATAATTTTATTTTATGGTGTTATTGAAAAACACAGAATAGCTATTTATCGTACTTTGAAAATTATGTTTATAAATGTATTTGCAGTAATGGCTGATCCTGCAACAATTTTATAAGTAAGTATACCTGTATTGGATATTGCCAGATTAGTGAAGACCTTATTGTCATAATAGGTCACAAAATAATCAAGCTCAGCGCTCTTAAGAACTGGTAAAGATCCTGCCAAAGGACTTTTTGTAGAACTAGCTGCATCGCTCATCCCAAACTGACTTTTGTAGATATCATACATATTAACGGTAAAAACCTGAGTAGCTTTGTTGTAAGCAGGATCATCGACCGAAGTAGGTAACACAATAGATGGAGCATAAAAGAATACGCTGTTTTGAGGTACCATACGTATCCAACGCGTACCATCATTATAATATAAACCCTGAGGAATATTTGTTCCGTCGATATTATAAACGGTCATCCCATTCACGTGTGTAGCTAATGGAGCGGAAAGAGTAAGAGACGTTAGTTTAACACGAGGAAATAGTAACCCTTTACTCGATGTACCATCTGCATTTTCTCTTAATTCTAACAAAGCGCTCTTATCTGCAACTTCTCCGGTACCAATCGTCACCTGCGCATAAGTGCATAAAGGTATCAATACCAACAATAACAATAATATTTTCTTCATAAATAGTTAGTAATAAATTTGAAGTGTAAAATGTTTATTTCTAGTGATTTTAATTTCAGTATATTAAAACAGTACTCTACTAAGGAGATAAAAACAGATTAACAGTTAAGAGAATCCATATTCTAAAATTCTTAATTCAAGAGAAGTAACCATAAAAATCATTTTCATTACAATGTCTAAATATGTAAAATAGACACGTTAAAAAAAACACAAGAGTATACTGTTAATTCAATTTTATTTTTTTTGCAGACTGTTAGGTGCGGACAAAATTAGTTGAATCATTATGTTGTTAACATAATAAAGCAGATGTAGCAGTTAGTGTATTAACTATTACTCGTGAGCTTCTACCCTCTTATTTGATGTTATTGTTATTACTGTTGTCATTATTAGCTATAAAAGCCATTCCAAGAGACAAATATATGAAGTTATTTGCGATTACACAAAATACCCCATGCTATATTAAAAAAGTAACATTTTATTTTTAATAAATTAAGAAGAAAAACTCCCTTAATCAACTAATAATCAGAGCTTAAAATTGAATTAATATACAATTTAATCAGATAAAACAGAATAATTATTCATCTATATCATATCGCTAGTCATAAACTGTATAAATATTCCAGAAACAAATCTTATTGTAAAAACAGGCAATTATCTACTCTAATATTAGATTAACACTAACAAAGAGTATTACCAAGTAATTCTTACTTAACATTTCAGAAATCACAAAACAAAGAAAGAGGATATAAATATCCTCTTTCTTTAAAATTTATTCTGAACTATTTATTTCTTAAAATTCGAATGTAAATGCGGATTCACTGGTAAGAAACAAGGTCGAGGATTTATCACTATACTGCTTGCATTAATCAAAGGAGTGAATACACCCGGTGAGTTCTCAACATAAGGAGTTACAGTAAGTGTTTTTGCTCCACCCGATCTGTATATATGTGTACGATGCTGATTTGCTCCTACCGAAACATTATAATCTTTTTCGGTAGCAGAACCGTCTCCCCAGCTCCACTCAAAATATCTTAAATTATCGTACCTCGAATCGGCTATCGAATAATTAATCTCAGTTGAATAATCGGTTTCACCATCAATACAAGGTGTTTTATTTCCATCGATTGCTACTTTAAACCACGAGGCAGCAAAAGAAGGTAAACCAAACTGAGCAGTTCCTGTTAAAAAATCGGCAGGAAGCTGATATATTCTTAAATTGTCTCCCTCTTCGGGATTATCAATTACAGTAAGAGATTTAGTGCTGCGAGCAGGAATATACATCCTGCCATCGGGTCCTAATTGTACAGCACGCACACTCGATCCTCCAATCACATAAGTTTTGGGTAGAACTTTAGAAGGATCGGCAGCCGCAAGTAAAGCTCTAAAATCGAAAACAGCTAAACCCGTAACCGTACCAATGTATAAATATTTCATAGACTCAGAGAATTCAACTCCGTAGGGATTAGCCATCGAGATCATTCTAATATTAGTACATTCTCCTGTTGTATTATTAAAGTCTCCGAATACAAGTTTTGCACTGGTATTACTACCCCAAACAAAAGTTTTACCATCAGGGGTAATTTTCAGATAACCTCCTGCGGATAGAGAAGTAACAGCTCCTGGCACTTCTGATATTACCGGTTGAGCAGCCGCACCGGCATCAGTCATTAACCAAGCATTCATATAAGCCGGACTACCTACGCCCGGAGCAATCACCCAATAATCGCGCCTATTGGAATGGCGGATAGATGTTATAGTCTCACTCGTTATGCCCATTGATCCTTGAAATCTGATATTCTTATATGCAGCCATCACTTCACCTAAGGGATTTACTGTCATATCCACAACAGAGTATGCAGCATTATCTGCACCCTGTTGGCCTACTGTGGCTACTATATATTTAGTTGTACTACCGGGATATGGTAATACAATACCCGCTTGGGCTGAAGAGGCGTCACCCAACAAACCACTACCTAGGGGCATCTGCACGTCTTGTTTGTTCCAGACAGTTCTTCCATCCGAATAGAACAACAAATTGCCTTCGGTATCTGATATACTGAAACATCCTTCGCTCGCTGATATTTTAGAACCTACTAAATTAGTAGGTAACCCCGTCAGCACCACATCACTCGCACCAAACAAGCCCGTAGCTAAGAGATCGCGAGTTTCATTCCAAGTAATACCACAATTGCTACCAAAATGCCAGTTATAAATCTCCTTCTGTGCTGTTGCACCTAAACAGAGCATAAATAAGACACTCAACGAAAATATTTTTCTCATCACTTCATTCATAACCTCAATCCTTTACGACCAATATGATAGTAATAAATGATCCGGCATCAATTTCGGTTTTCAGAACATTGTAATTAAGTACTCCGGCAGCCGATATACTATTCACTTTAACAACTGTGTTATCATAATAGGTTACTACAAAATCGAGTTTATCGGCAGTATATAAATTGGGTATAGTAGCCAGAGCTGCATTACTGCTTATATAAGTAGAATTGCCTGTTTTAGTAAATTGCTTCTTATACTCGGCATACAAATCGAAAGTTACATTATTGGCTACAGCGGTTATAGGCAAATTAAAGGGAGGCATATAAAAAAACTGTAAGCCTGCACCCGACCCTACCGATCGCCAGATAGTACCATCAAAATAATAGTAACCAGCCTGAGTAACTTTTACTGTTTTAGCAGTAGTTGTTCCCGTTACATCTGTTACGTAAACGATAGTACCCGTTTGAGCAGCCAGATATTTTCCATCTTTAGAAGCCAGTTGAGTTAATGTTAGACGAGGAGCCATAAAACCTTCGGCGGTAGTAGCGTCAGTGTTAAAGGCCTGAACATCGAGCGATACTTTTGGGTCAACGGTGTTTACTCCAACTTGGCCAAACACAGCTACACCTGCACATAAGAATAAGCTTAGCGATAAAAATAATTTCCTCATAGTGTTCTCTTATATATCCTTGTTAAAGATTAGTGTAAAAAGCCAATAAGAGAAAAACGTTGAAGACTAACTTCTATTGATTGTGCAATCAAATAAAAGATTAAGAGTGCATTAGCGGATAACAGACATAACCTCGCACAAAATACGATTGTTAATATCAGTGTAAAAAATCGGGCATGAAACAAAGAAGCATAATATCATAATATACCCAAATTCATTTGGATAGAATCAATTAAGCTCTTTATGCTTTTAACATAAGAGAATACCAATAGTCAATCTTATTTTAATTGTTGCCGGTTAGTCCACTTTTTTTAGATGTTGTCGTCGTTCTTCCTATAAAAGCTATTTTAACACAACAAAGATATACATATTATTTGTATTTATCTAGAATTTGAAATTTGCTTTAAATGACAAATATCTTTTTTATTGATCTATAGATGAGCGTAGAGTGTTAACATGAAAAATTCCATTAAAAGACGCGTTACCCAGTATAAAACTATTATATATTATTCAAAATGGAACTCTCATCCTTAGATTGGGATTCACATAAACATTTATACAATTCCTAAGTTTCACGGTAAAATATACACGCGCACTTTCGCAATTATCCTTAGTTTGCGTAACGTAATAACCCGCTCCATTTACCAAAACAGTAGTTAAAGGTAGTACTGCAGGCGACACCGCTGTTGCATAGAACTTAAGGCTTTCGCCGTTGATAACAACATCAGCCAGCGTGTTAACGGGTAATCTGCATATCTCAACCGCCGGTTCGGCAGGAACAACCGGGGCCGTTCTCTCAACTATATTAATTGTAGCAACTACAATACATTTGTTCATAATCCTTAGTTAGTTGTTGTTTTAAAATACAAAGCAGCTATTATCGTACTTTAAAAACAATATTTACGAATGTTTTTGCTGTAATAACAAACCCCGATTTCATCTTATAGCTAAGTATACCGTCATTGGTTATTTTCAATTCGGAGAAAACGGCATTATCGTAGTAAGTCACAAAATAATCAAGTTCATTACTTTTTAGAATCGGTAAAGCTCCTGCCGAAGGACTTTTGGCTGAGCTAAGAGGATCGCCCATACCAAACTGGCTCTTATAGACATTATAAATAAAAACAGTAAATACCTGGGTATCCTTGTTATAAGATGGATCGTCCACTGAAGTGGGCAATACAATAGACGGAGCATAAAAGAAAATGCTGTTTTGAGGTACCATCTGTATCCAACGTGTACCATCATTGTAATAGAATCCCTGAGGAACATTCGTTCCATCAATATTAAAAACTGTCATACCATTTACGTGTCCGGGTAATGGAGACGAAAGGCTTAAGGATGACAATTTAACACGAGGCAGCAGTAAGCCTCTGTTGGATGTTCCATCCGTATTTTCTCTTAACTCCAATAAGGCACTCTGGTTTGCAGCCTCTCCTACCCCCACGGTTACCTGCGCTTGCATACACAAAGAAATCGACAGCGATAGTAGTAATAATACTTTCTTCATAAACAATTTTCTTTATATTTATTTTTAAAGGTTGTTTCTAATATTCAAAATCACAGGAAATTATATTAGGCTTTGTTTAATAAACCAAAGTACCCGATGAGGCGACCAAGCATCTGTTGTCTTTTGATGCCAGTTGAGTCAATGCAAGACGGGAAGCCATAACATCGTCGGAAGTAGCAGCAACTACGATAGATGCCCGAAAATCAAATAAAGCTTTTAGGTAAGTAATGTTTACTCTAATGTGATTAAACACAACTATACCAGTACATAAGAATAAATTTATCATCAAAAAAATAGTTTTCCTATACAGTTATTGTAATATATTGACTAGCAATTGCGATAAAAACAATTGACGGGATTAAACCTCAAGACTAGTTTCTATTGATCTCAATGTCAATAGGGGTATAAGAATACATTAGCTAAACGACAATAAGAAGGTCGAATAGTGTACAATTATTTTAACAAAAGATAGTTCAGGCATAAAAGAGAAGAGCGTAGCATGTTAATATATTCAAACTTACTTGAATAAAAAACAATTATACATCTAATACTTTTAGCACAATGGGATACCAGTAGGCTGTTTAATTTTACATGTTGCCAGTTAGTCTACTTTTTAAATATTGTTGTCATCATTGCCGCATACGCGATTTTATACTACAAATATATGCATATATTCTATTCGCACAAAGGATAAGTCGCCTACCTTAATAGACAACATCTATTGTTTTTCGCTTTTTTAATTACAAAGCACTTTTAAAATGTTAAAACCCACAAAAAGAAACAGCTTTAACAATTAAATCAAGACAAATATTATGAAATAGAAAAATAATCTATTAACGATAGATTATATCGATAACTTCAATTTGTTGAAATAACTAAGATTTGCCTCATATCTCATTTTGCCGTATATTTGCAGTTCATTAACTCATTAATAAAACTTTAAAAGAATGGCAGAAGCACCTAATTGTCCACAGTGTGACATGGAAAATACGTATTTCGACGGAACAGTATACATCTGTCCTGATTGCAGTAACGAATGGTCTACCGATGGCAATGATGTAGAAGCAGACGACACACCACGAGATAGCAATGGAGCAGAACTTATAGACGGCGATGCTGTAACGGTTATAAAAGACCTTAAAGTAAGAGGCTCATCGATGGTTATTAAAAGAGGCACAAAAGTAAAAAGCATCAGATTGACAGAAAATCCTGAAGAGGTAGATTGCAAAATCGATGGTTCAAGTATTGTTCTCAAAACTTGTTTCCTCAAGAAAGGGTAATAAAATAAACTACTCACAATTAGAGTAAAAGAGTTGATTCGTATTTCTGAATCAACTCTTTTTTTGTGCTAAAATTCGCCGCTACTTTTTAATTTTGAATACACTCATAAATATTACTGATTTTTATGATCGAAATCTGAAAGAAATTCTAAATTTGCACCGCATATCAAATAGTGTATTTATTTGATAGTAATTTATCAAGCGGCTATAAAAAGAAATGAGAGTTAAAGGTTATTTTTGGGGTTGTTTATCATCAGCAACATATGGTCTGATTCCCCTATTTGCCATTCCGATACTAAAGAAAGGAATGCTTTACGATTCGGTATTATTCTACCGCTTCACCTGCACATCTTTACTGATTGCCTTGCTGATCTTGGTCAAAAAAGAATCTTTTGCAATCACCAAGAAAGAATTACTCCCCCTTGTTTCTCTGGGGATACTCTTTGCTATGTCTGCACAGTTCTTATTCTGGGGATATCAATTTATAGCAGTAGGCACTGCTGCCACCATACTTTTTCTCTATCCCGTATTTGTAGCCTTGCTAATGGCTATTCTCTTTAAAGAAAAAATACCAAAGGTGTCGCAACTGGCTATCATCATTGCATTTCTGGGAGTGTCGCTATTATATAAAGGAGAAAATGGTACTTCGTTGAATCTATTTGGAGTCGGGCTATTACTCCTTTCGGCACTCTTTTATGCCATATATATTGTGATAGTCAATAAATCGAGCGTAAGAAACATGTCTGGATATAAGCTTACTCTTTATGCAATGATTTTCAGTTCATTATTCTTTCTCGTAAAAGCATCCTTATCGGGGGGAGTAGAAGCGTTTCCCGATACAATAAGCCTAGTCGATCTGCTCATGCTAGCACTATTAGCAACCGTAGTATCAAACATTGCTATGGTATATTCCGTTCAGTACATTGGCTCTACCGCTACCGCAGTACTTGGAGCTATGGAACCCGTAACTGCTGTTTGTGTAGGAATCTTCGCATTCAAGGAAGTATTCACCAAAAATTTGGCATTGGGAATCCTGCTCATTGTAATAGCCGTTTCGCTGATTGTTCTTTCCGACATTATATCCAAAAAGATTAAATTTAAAGTAAAACATAAACCCAAACTTGGGAATAGATAGGACGATCACTCCATATAATATTGTAAAGAGTCGAACGAGTAATCGGGCGACTCTTTTTTTATTTATATCTTTGCATCCGATTTAAGGTCAACGACCTATTTTATTTACACTACTTAATAATAGCATTTCTGAATGAAAAATATTGCTGATTTCGAAATCATGGCACCCGTTGGGTCATACGACTCACTGGCTGCGGCAATACAAGGTGGAGCCGATTCTATTTATTTCGGTATCGAAGGTTTAAATATGCGCGCCAAATCGTCTAACAATTTCACGCTGGACGATTTAAAAAACATCGTTAAGATATGTCAGGAGAATAACATGAAAAGTTATCTGACCGTCAACACCATTATCTATGATAATGACATTAGCCTCATGCATAAAATTGTAGATGCAGCCAAAGCAGCTAATCTGTCGGCAATTATAGCATCCGATGTATCGGTTATGATGTATGCACGCAGCATAGGCGTAGAAGTTCACCTTTCGACGCAGCTTAATATAACAAATTCGGAAGCATTAAAATTCTACGGACAATTTGCAGATGTAGTAGTATTGGCACGAGAGCTTACACTCGATCAGGTTGCTGATATTTATAATGATATAATAGAACAAGATATAAAAGGACCAAGCGGCGAACTTATCCGAATAGAAATGTTCAGCCATGGAGCTTTATGTATGGCTGTTTCGGGTAAATGTTATTTGAGCCTACACGAAAAAGATCTTTCAGCCAACAGAGGTGCTTGTAATCAGATGTGTCGCAGAGGCTACATTGTGAAAGACAAGGAAAGTGATATGGAATTTGAGATAGACAACGAATACATAATGTCGCCCAAAGACCTAAAGACAATCCACTTCATGAACAAGATGATGGATGCAGGTGTACGTGTCTTTAAAATAGAAGGACGCGCGCGCGGTGCAGAATATGTACGCACAGTTGTTGAATGCTACAAAGAAGCAGTTAAGGCACATTGCGAAGGCACATTCTCAGAAGAGAAGATTGCTGATTGGGATACACGTTTGGCAACAGTATTCAACAGAGGATTCTGGGACGGCTATTATTTGGGACAACGTTTAGGTGAATGGTCGATGAACTATGGATCGGAAGCAACCAAAAGAAAGATATATATAGGTAAAGGACTTAAGTATTTTTCGAATATTGGTGTTGCCGAATTCTTGATGGAAACTCAATCATTGAAGGTTGGAGACGAAATTCTGATCACCGGCCCTACAACAGGTGCAGTTACTCAAATAGTGGATGAAATACGTGTAGATCTTAATTCGGTAGAAGAAACTGTGAAGGGCGAAAAGTTCTCAATAAAGCTTACTGATAAAATTCGTCCATCGGACAAGCTTTTCAAATTAGTTAAAGTTACCCCTAAGAAAAAGTTTGTTGAAAAAGAATAGAACTCATTGAACCATTTTATAATTGTTAAAGATAAGCGAGGAAAAGACTTTCCCCGCTTTTTCTATTTTAGAGCATATAGTTATACAAAAAAATCAATTAATAAATCAAAAAAATCAATTAGAAAAAAAAGCGTTTTTTAAAACTAATCTTACTGATCCAATGTTTAATAGATAGAAAAAGGGATTAAAGAAGTCAAAGTAAAAGAGGGTAAATAACTGAGACAAAAAAAGAGCGAACTGTATGTACTTAATTTTCTTATGAAAGGAGGTAAGTATCTCAGAAAATCGGAACAACAGCTAAAGAGATTCGTTCGCCTCTCACAGCAAAAAAAAGAGTGTTCCACATCATTACGAGTTTTTCATTCAAAAGTAAACTCACCTTTTTCTTTATAGTTTATGTTTTCTAGTGTTAGTGTTTTATACGAGAAAGAGGGAGTGAATATTATTATTCGCTCCCTCTCCTTTTTTATCTCAAGTGCAATTCTAAATCACTTACAAAACAGCTTGTTTAGCAAGTAAAAACTCAGCTTTAAGCAAAGCAATCGTTTCTTTTACACTGATTATCTTGTTTGCCAAATGGGCATTTACTCCGGCAAAAGCATATCCTTTATTCATATTTCCTTTAGCAGCATTGTAAAGCGCTAAAATAATACAATAGGGACTTTTAGAGTAATCGCAGGTTTTTATACAATGGTATGGACAGCTTTTGGGTACTTCCGATCCGCTTTCCACTTTCTTGATAAATATTCCATCGATTGCTCTTCCGGGCATACCTACGGGGCTATTAATTATTTTAATATCTTCCACTTTAGAATCTATAAATACATTCTTAAAGGTAAGTGATGCATCGCACTCGTCTGTGGTCACAAAAATAGTACCCATTTGTACTCCTGATGCTCCCATTTCAATAAAACGATACATATCTTGTCCCGAATGAATTCCTCCGGCAGCAATTACAGGTATATTTTTATGCTCTTTGTAAGACATTGCAACTTCTACAACTTCGGGAACGATTTGTTCTAACGAATATTTCTCGTCCTCAAGTTGTGTAGTTTTAAACCCTAAGTGCCCTCCGGCTTTAGGTCCTTCAACTACAATAGCATCCGGTAAATAGTTATAGTTAGTAAACCATTTATCGCAAATTATTTTTGCTGCACGCGAAGAGGATACGATAGGCACCAGTTTAGTGATGCTATCAGATTTAAGATAAGACGGTAGATCAAGAGGAAGACCTGCTCCCGCAAAAATCACATCCGCTTTTTCGGCAATAGATGTGCGTACCATGTCTGCAAAATTAGTAAGAGCTACCATTATATTGATACCTACTACTCCTTTTGTTTTTTCTTTTGCTTTTCTGATTTCTTCTTTTAATCCCCAAATACAATCGCTCAAATAGTTTGAAGCAGGTTGTCGGTACATAAGTCCCAAACCAGCACATGAGATAACCCCAATGCCGCCTTCGTTAGCTACTGCTGATGCTAACCCCGATAGAGACACACCAACTCCCATACCTCCCTGAATAACTGGAAGTTTAATTTCTAAGTTTCCTATATAAAATGATTTCATATATAATATAAAAACAGACAAATCTAGATGCCCAGAATTTGTCTGTATTGGTTAATCCAAAGCTTCTTTAAATTTTTTAAATAGCCGTTAAGGCGAAGCAAATTATACTTTTGGAATAGCTTCTTTAACCACCATAGGGCGACCTAAATGCTCTTTTCCATTAAGTGTTTGGATAGCGTTTTTTGCATCTGCTTCGTTTTCCATTTCAACAAATCCAAATCCTTTTGATCTATTTGAAGCTCTATCGATAATTAATTTAGCAGAAACAACTGGACCGAAATCGGCCATTAATGCTTGTAGATCTGATTCCTTAACTTCGTAGCTAAGATTTCCAACATAAATGTTCATAACAATATAATTTAATTAAGTGATTTTAAAAACAAGAAGTAGAATAAGGTCTAATTTCAACAATAGAAGACTTAATAGTTTACATTAAGAAAAGTAATGAAGAGAAAGAACAAAATAAACTTTTTGCTTCTAGTACGAAAGAACGGAATAATTATCTGGATGCATACTATATACTTGGAGGTTATTTTCTCAAACGAACCAAATTTACACTTTTTATATTTCCGTAAACATAAATTAACTATGAAAATCTTTGATTTTTCCTTTTAATTGTTTAACCAACCATTAACGAGACAAGCAAAATTTGAAGCCATTTTTAGGATGGAAGCAGGCAGAAGCCTGTTTATACTATAGTTCTATAAACAGTAAACTAAACACAAAGTGATATTATTTAGAACCTTTTACTTTTATTGATTGTACTAACTTATCACTATTGAACTCAAGTAGCAGGTTTTGTTTTAAATTGTCGTTTTTCTTCTTTTTTATGTCGTAAACAATTTCTTTTCCCACAGACAATTCAACGAAAACAACGCCAGCATTATCTTGCTTAGCCAATATAGATTCAGGTTGAAGAGTATAAGTTACCTTCTTTATCTTTTTATCCGAGTATTCTTTTGTTATTGTAGCTACAATCTCGGTACTACTCATTTCGGCTGTATAATAGAATGCTTTAGGTGCAAACTTCTTAAGTAAATCTTTCGGCTTATTCTCCGATAGTTTTTTAAAGAAATCGCCTAAATCGAGCTTTAGACTTTCGAGTGATGCTCCGCTCAATACTACAACCTGAGACAGATAGTCGTATTTCTCTTTTGCTTCATTTTTATGAGAACCTGTAATATTACCTAGATCAATATTTTCAAGATAAGCCTTATAAGCATCCGCTGTATTATCTTTCAACGTAGTATTCCAGCTTAGCGAATCCATAATTATACGGATCTGATCCAAATGTGGTGTTTTAGGATTCTCGCTCAGATATGCATAAAACACATTTATATCTGACGATTTTCGTAGTTTTTCCCATGCTTGCACTTCGGCTTCACGCGATGCTCTTATTCGTTTCTCGGCCTCTTCGGCAAAGTTACCCTCGGGATATCTCACCAAATATTTAGAATATGATAATGGTGTATTCTCTTCAACACACTTCATCCAGAACATTTCCTGACGCTCATCCGAATCGCGGGTATGAGCAATATTTAAAGCACCTATAACTCCTATAATAATAAGAAGGATAGATCCGAAAATTAAAAAGAGAACACCTTTAGATATTTTAGAACGTTTCTTAGTTGTTCTTTCTGATACAGGAACAATTATTTCTTCTGCTTCATTCTCTATCTCTATTGATGGCTCTACCACCTCTTCAGACTCAGCTTTGGGTTCGCTGTCTGACTGCGTAGGTAAATTTCCATCTAAAAAATCAGTAGTGTACTGATGATCCATGTGATCTTTACACTCTTCACAAATATTTTCATCCTCTCTTATAGGTCTGCTACAAAATGGGCACTGCTTACTATCTGACATATGTTTATCCGATTACGGTATTCGTTTCAATTCAGGTCTCAGACCTATTTATTGTTTTCAATAATTAAACCACAACTCTTAGCCATAGCCAAGAAATACAGCAATTTATACAGTTCCGTTTATTTAGTACTGATCTTCGTACAGAAGATATTTCTTTCTCATTTGTTTATAGTCATCCAATCCCTTTTGCCATGTTTTACGAATAGCGTCTTCCGATTGACCTGCTATAATCTGCTTTTGCAGATTACTTGTACCCGATAGCAGATTCATAAAACGAGGAGATGTAAAAAACTTTGCTCCTAATCCCGATTTCTTATAAAAGTCGAGCAAATAGGAAAGCGTTAATCCCTTATCGAACTGAATATTTCGAAGATCGTGCCCATAACAAAGCTTGTCTTTTTGCAATGGATTCTTTTCAAAGCCGGGTAAAGAAACAGGTGTAAAAGTAAACGACCCGAATTTAGGATTTGGATAACCAACTACCTGAAACGGAAAATAAGTTCCTCTACCAACACTCACTCCCGTAGCTTCGAAGAAACAAAGAGAAGCATATAGCTTTATTGCCTGATCGTTTGGCAAATTGGGTGATGGCTTGATAGGTAATGAATAAGGATCGCCATGTTTCCAGCCTTTTACTGTAATAACTTTCAGATCACACGTTAGTTTACCTTTTAACCAACCCTGACCATTTATCATTTGAGCCAACTCACCAACCGTTAAACCATGCAATACAGGTATAGGATGCATCCCGACAAATGATTTATAGGGTAATTCTAAAACCGGACCATCAATATAATCATGTGGATTAGGACGATCTAGTATTATACATTCCTTCTTGTTTTCAGCACAACCCTCCATTACATAGTGCATTGTACTTATATAGGTATAAAACCGTGCTCCTACATCCTGAATATCAAAAATCACGACATCAATACCATTTAGCATTTCGGCTGACGGCTTTTTGTTCTTACCATATAATGACATCAAGGGTATGCCCGACTTTACATCTTTGCCATCGGCAACCTGCTCTCCGGCATCGGCATTTCCTCTGAAACCATGCTCGGGTGCAAAAATTTTAACTACATTTACATTTTGAGACAAAAGAGCATCGAGCAGATATGTACCATCTGTCAGACAGCTCGTATGATTAACAACGAGTGCTACATTCTTGTTCTTCACCAGAGGAAGAAGTTTATCCAATTGATCGGCTCCTACCTTTATTTTATCTGCTCCGGAAGTTAAAGCACAAAAAAGAACAGAAAACAGTATTAATAAAAAACCTTTTTTCATAGAATTCGTTGTTTATGATGTAAAGATAAGCGTTATTGTCGTCTAAATAAAGCCTTTGATAAATGAATCCTATCGATATAATCAAAAAATACTACGAAGAGAGTTCATCTCTATACAATATATTGGTAAATCACAGCTCGGATGTAACCAGAAAAGCTCTGGATATTGCAAAGAAGCATCCCGAACTGAATATCGATATGCAATTTGTACGTGAAGCTGGTATGCTACACGACATTGGCATCTTTATGACAAACGCTCCCTCCATAGATTGCATTGGTAAATACCCATATATGGCTCATGGATATTTAGGAAGCGAATTATTACAAAAAGAAGGATACCCAAAACACGCTTTAGTTTGCGAGAGACACACCGGTGCAGGATTGACTCTTGATGAGATAATCGCACAACACCTCCCACTGCCTCATCGTGAGATGATGCCAATAAGTATCGAAGAACAATTGATATGCTTCTCGGATTGCTTTTTCTCAAAAACACATCTGGGAGATGAAAAACCAATAGAAATAATCAAAAGCAAATTGGCTAAGTTTGGAGACAGATCGGTTAAACAGTTTACTGAATGGTGCGAACTATTCTTGTAACAATATCATATTGTTGTTTTTTAGTCACCCATAATTCCACAAAAAATAAAAATATCTCTGTTCCGAAATCGATTTTTTTCGGACGAATCTTTTTTGCATGTTAACAAAATATGCAAAAAAACATATATTCTTCGTTATATGCATTCGCAAATACTTTACAATAACCTCTAGTCATTATAAGTGAGCGACATAATACACAAGTCGCATTCACACAAGCATTATAAAGCACATGTTAAATAGATCGCATTGGACTATTTGCACCCTTAATTCAGACGAAATAGACACCTACCCCTCCTTAAAGAATACTAATTTTGGTTTGAAACATTAAATACGTTAACCTTTCGAAGACCATAGAGTATCGACTCTAAGTGATTAACCTTTTTTCAACTTTAAAGCTTATGATAAACAAGCGAGTTTACTATTCCCCATTATTCAGACGAATATTAATAGGGGGTACAATGCTTTTCCTTACAACAGGAATTGCTTTTGCAGAGAAAAACATAGTGGTGGAAAACACAGCTATCAACCAAACCGACCAGAGACAAGTAGCAGGAACTATTGTAGACCAAAGCGGCGATCCCATTATTGGAGCTACAGTTATAGTTAAAGGTACTACTGTAGGAACTGTGACCGATTTAGATGGAAAATTCACAATCAATGTTCCATCCAATGCCGTTATAGCAGTACAGTATGTAGGCTATCTGAATCAGGAAGTCAGAGTGGGAGACCAAACTACATTAAACATCACACTGAAAGAGGATACACAAACTCTTGATGAGGTGGTAGTTGTAGGATATGGTGTTCAGAAGAAAGTGAATCTGAGTGGCTCGGTAGCCAACATCAGAATGAACGAATTGGTAGAAAGCCGTCCTATCAGCAACATTTCACAAGGATTGGCGGGTATGGCTGCCGGTGTGCAGGTTACTTCGGGATCGAACAGACCGGGCGACAATACAGCATCTATTATGATTAGGGGCCAGGGAACTTTAAACAATGCCGCTCCACTTGTTATTATAGATGGTGTAGAAGGTAGTTTAAGTAGTGTAGACCCTCAGGACATCGAAGACTTATCGGTACTGAAAGATGCAGCTTCGGCAGCAATCTACGGATCGAGAGCTGCTAATGGAGTTATCCTTATTACTACTCGCATGGGTAAAAAAGGAGATGTAAAGATCGAATACAACGGCTATATGTCGTGGGAGTCGGTAGGCAAAACATTCGATCTGGTATCGAACTACGCCAATTACATGGAACTTATTAATGAGGGGTATTCCAACTCGAACCTCCCTACCCGATTTACGGATAAAACCATTCAACTATGGAGAGATAACGAGCGTGGCGATCAATTGATGTATCCTAACACCAACTTAATGGATGAATTGTTCTCAACATCATTGGGAAGCAATCATAACCTTGCATTAAGCGGTGGTTCGGACAAGTTTACATTCTTCACATCTTTCGGATTTTTGAACACTCCGGGAGTTATGGAAAACTCGGGTTACAAAAAGTACAACACCCGTATTAACTTAGAGGCTAATGTAAAACCATGGTTAAAACTAGGAACCAACCTCAGTGGTCACATGGCTTTTACGGAACAAGGAACCAATAAGGTGAAAGATGTATTCACATACTCAGCAGCCACTACTCCGGGTATGGTATTCCGTGCACCCGATGGACGATATGGTTCTATAAACAACAGTGAAGACGATGCTCAAACAGCAGCTAACAATCCATTTTATCGCTTAAATAACACCACGGGCGATATAGAAAGCCGAAACATAAAGACTCGTTTCTATGGAACATTAGCTCCATTCAAAGGCTTTACTCTAACAGGTTCTTTCAACTATATATTCACCAATAAGACAGACGATTCTAAACCTGTATTTATAGAGCAATGGAACTTCCTTACAAATACATTAACATCAACAGGTATAGGTAAAACCTCTATCATGAATAGTGATTATAAATGGAATAATTACACCATGGATGCGGTTGCACGTTACGAAAACAAAGTTTCGAAGCTTGATTACAGCGCAATGGTTGGAGCCAGTCAGGAACTATTCAGATACAAATGGTTTAAAACCACAAAACAAGATTTACTCGATCCGGGATTAGGTGCTATTGATGGAGCTACCGGCGCAGCCAGCTCTTCGGGAAACACTGTAGAATGGGCTATGAGATCGTTCTTTAGCAGAATAAATCTTAATTGGGATAACAAATACCTATTCGAATTCAACCTACGTGCCGACGGTTCATCTCGTTTCCTTAAAGACAATCGTTGGGGATATTTCCCATCGGCATCTGCCGCATGGAGAGTAGATCAAGAGCCTTTTATGACTGATCTTGTAGCATCAGGACTTAGCAATATGAAATTCCGTGCATCATATGGTGTGCTCGGTAACAACGCTTTGAGAAGTACAGATGCAGACATAAACGGAAACTACGATGCACAATCATTGTATTCGAGCAGTAATTATATTTTGAATAACGAAATAGCAATGGGAATTGCACGTTCCGCAATACCTAATGCTCTACTTACATGGGAAAGAAGTAAAATTACCAACTTAGCGGTAGATATGGGCTTTATAAATAACAAGTTGACAGGTACAATTGAGGTTTTCCACAAAAAAACCGACGATATACTTATCGACCTTCCCGCTCCACTTGTAAACGGTAACGCTTCTATACCTCGTCAAAATGCAGGAACAGTAGTAAACAAAGGTCTTGAATTGACTGCCGGATGGCAAGATAAAATACAAAACGTATCGTATTTTGTGAATGGAAATGCAACTTTCTTGAATAATAAAGTAACCCGTTTTAAAGGTGACGAAAGCTCTTTAGATGGTGCTAATATGATAAAAGAAGGATATGCCATTAATACCCAATTTGGTTATAAGGTAGATCGTTTAGTACAAACTCAAGCAGATTTGGATTATGTTCAAGCTCTTGTTGACAATGCTCCTATTGACCCTGCAACCGGAAAACAAAGAAATCCTTTCTCAACAATAAAACGCCCCGAATTAGGTGACTTACTTTATAAGGATACAAACGGCGATGGTGTATTAAACGACGACGACCGTGTGCCTATTGGTAACGGTAAAACTCCAAAATTCACGTTCGGTCTTAATTTCGGTGCATCTTACAGAGGATTCGATTGTGCTGTCTTGATACAAGGAGTAACAGGTGTAGAGCAATATTGGTTGGACAACTATTTCCGCCCACAAGTTCGCTCAGGATACCAATTGAACAAACAACTCGCTGATGGCAGATGGCATAAGGATATGCAAGGTAGTGCAAAATACCCTCGTTTATTGGAATTCAGTGATGACAGAAACACCCGTGTCAGCGATTTCTGGGTACAGAATAAGTCTTTCGTTAAAATCAAGAATATTCAACTAGGATACACGCTGCCTAAGGCTCTTGTTAACCGCTTCTCATTAGATAAACTACGCATATACGGCAGTTTAGAAAACTTCTTCACATTCACTAAATACGATGGACTAGATCCTGAAGTAAGTGGTGTTGACTATCCAACAATGAGACAAGCTGTAATAGGTATAAATCTATCATTCTAAATTGATTAACTATGAAAAAATATAAAATATTATTGACTGCTGTTATTGCAGCACTTTCCCTAAATGGATGCTACGATTTAGACAGACATCCCTTCGATCAGGTAGGAGATGCTATCTTCTGGCAAAACGAAACGCAAGTTAATCAAGGGATGATGGGCGTATATGCAGCACTTAAGAATGACAATGCCTTCGGTCTTAAATTCGCACAGGATAACATGTCCGACATTGGCGTAGGATACGACAACTATGGTTTTGGACCCGTTATATTGGGCACATACAACGACCGTACTGCAATGGTACAAGACAAATGGAAATCGTTATACGATGGTGTAATGAGAGCCAATCTGGTAATACAAAAAGTGCCAGGGGTAACCAGCCTTAGTGACGAACTGAAAACTCGTTTTCTGGCAGAAGCTAGATTCTTACGTGCCGTTTACTACTTCGAATTATACAATTTTTATGGTGCAATACCATTGTATGACGAAACTGTAAATCTACCTACTGATTATAACGATCTTAAAAAGCCTAGAAATACAGTTGAAGAAGTATTTCAATTTATACTTAACGACTTGAATTACGCCGCAGAAAGCAACTTACCCGTAAAATGGGAAGCCAGTGATTATGGACGTGCTACAAAAGGTTCGGTATACGGCTTGAGAGGTAAAGTATATTTATACAAAAAAGAATACGCAAATGCCGCTAAAGATTTCGAAGAAATAATTCTCGATCCTTCGGGCAAAGGCTATAACTATTCTTTATACAACGATTATGTGAACCTTTTCAAACCAGAAGGTCATAAGAGTAACGAAATGGTCTTCGCTATACAAAACGCTGGTGGAGTAGGTAAAGACTATGGTATGCCAATGACTTTCTATATGGGAACACGCAGTACATTTGGCAGTTGCTGGAACAATGTAATGCCATCGGCAACACTTCTGAATATGTACGAACGTAAAGACGGTAAACCTTTCAATTGGAACGATTTCATACCCGGCTTCAACGAAAGTACAACAGTCAAAGACGAAACATTTGTTTCGACCCTTACCAAAGACGGTAAAACTGTAGAAGCTTATGCAAAAAACAGAGATATAGTATTGGATATGTATAAAGAGAGAGATCCACGTATGGATGCAACTGTTATACTTCCCTTCACTAAATATCTGGGATGGGTAAGTAACCAAACTAAAACATGCGAAATGGTAATTGCCAGAAATGTTGCTCCTAACGAAGTAAACGGATTTATCAGAATAAACGGTGCTTGGACTGAAAGTTATATCTTCCGCAAATTTGTAGCCGAAGGCAACATGAACGGAGGAATCAACAACCGTGCTCATACACCTATAAATTTCCCATTGATACGTCTTGCTGATGTATACCTAATGTATGCAGAATGTAAAAACGAATTGGGCGATCAGGCAACAGCCGTTCAATACATCAACAAAGTACGTCAACGTGCATCTACCAATATGCCTGCTATAAACAGTGGACCTGCATGGCTAGCCGCATCATCTAAGGATCAGGTTTTTGAGAGAATCAAACAAGAACGTGCCGTAGAACTTGCAGCCGAAGGACATCGCTGGAGCGATCTTCGTAGATGGGGCATAGCTCTAAAAACATTACCCGGAGATGTATATGGGGTAACAGGAAAACGCTTATTGACGCGTTCGTTTACAGAAAAAGATATGTTATGGCCTATACCCGGCGTTGAGATAGAGAGAAATCCTAACCTGAAACCAAACAACCCCGGATGGGATTAAACCTTTCGTAAAAGAAAGAATAACTTCGATATACAATCTATTTACTCGAAAAACACATCAGTACTTTTTATAAATTATATGGGCTGAAATACGCCCATATAATTTATTTTAAGGTCTCATATCTTTTTTACTATTTAAGAAACAGAATAAGCAGATATAGTTATTATCACAAAAGACGAAGATAAATTACAACCTCAACTTAATAAACATTACAGGAATGAAGAGAAAAAATATAAATATCGTTTTAGGAGGATTAGGTTTACTCTCTTTAGTAAGTTGTAAGTCCGAGAAAATCATAACAGAACCTACTTTACCCAATGTTATCTATATATTTCCCGATCAGATGCGCAATCACGCAATGGAATTCTGGAATCAGGAAGGATACAATGATAAAGTAAATTTTAGGGGAGATCCCGTACAGACCCCAAATCTAAATAAATTTGCAAACGAGTCGCTCGTACTATCTTCGGCAATAAGCAATTGCCCGATAAGCAGTCCTCATAGAGGCATGTTTCTTACGGGTATGTACCCGGAGAATAGTGGAGTAACACTCAATTGCAATTCAAACCGACCAATCAGCAGTCTCAAAACAGAGACCAACAACATAAGCGATGTTTTCAGCATGGCAGGATACGACTGTGCATACATCGGTAAACTTCATGTAGACTACCCTACCCCAAATGACCCTGCCAATCCCGGACAGTATGTGGAAGACAAACAGCCTGTGTGGGATGCTTATACTCCACCCGAGAGACGACACGGGTTTAATTATTGGTATTCGTACGGCACTTTTGATGTGCACAAGCACCCTCATTACTGGGATACTCAAGGAAAAAGGCACGATATAAACAAGTGGTCGCCCATACATGAAGCAGATATGGCTATTGCCTATTTGCAAAATAAAGATGGGGTTCGCGACCCTAAGAAGCCTTTCTTTATGGTAATAAGTATGAATCCTCCACATAGCCCTTACGGATCGTTAGAAGATTGTATGGAAGAGGATTATAATCTGTATAAAGACAAGCCTACGGATCAACTGCTCATTCGTCCGAACGCCGACTTATCAATGGAAAAAACCCGATCAGCACCCTACTATTTTGCATCGGTAACAGGTGTAGATCGTGAATTCGGTCGCATACTACAAGCCCTCAAAGAGCAAGGATTAGACAAGAATACGATCGTTGTATTTACCTCCGATCACGGGGAAACAATGTGCAGTCAAGGGCTTGAAGATCCTAAAAACTCGCCTTACAACGAAGCGGTAAACGTACCCTTTATTGTTCGCTATCCTGAAAAAATAAAACATCGTGTTGATAATTTGCTGCTATCCTCACCCGATATTATGCCAACTCTATTAGGGTTATGCGGACTCGATAAACAAATACCATCAACCGTAGAAGGTCTGAACCACGCTAATATATTTTACGAAAAAGGGCAGAACAATTACAGACCCAAAGGTGCATTATATATAAAAAATGCAGATGGCGACAAAAATGAAGAAGGGAAAGTTATTTCTTACTTCCCCACATCCCGAGGAATTATCACCGATCAGTATACTTTGACATTTACAATCGATAAAAAGACCAAGGCTCTAAAAGAGACTCTTCTGTTCGATAATATAAAAGATCCATATCAATTGAAGAATCTACCTATTAAAGAGCACAAAGAGGTTGTAAACCAATTGACCGAAGAAATGGTTCGCCTCTTGAAACAAGCCAACGATCCTTGGTACAGAGAACAAATTTTGAGTAACCTAATCCCTTATAATGCTATTTAAGCTATCAGATTTTTCATTACTCAACAAAAAAAGCTCATTTTAAATAAGTTACAATCAAAATAAACGACAACAAAGAGTTACATATTACCGAAATAATACTAAAACAAAAAGTAGTTTACTATTGGGGATAGATAAAGACTCATATACAAATATTGGAAAGTATTTTATCGTATATTTATAAGTATAACCAGCTTTAAATATTGCACTTACCAAAGCAACCAATAGCTCTGCGAGCTTAAAATCTGATACTATGAAAAACAAAAAACACATCCTCATTATTCTTTTGCTGTTTCTCACAGCAAATACATTTGCTTATACTGAAAAAAATCTGCTCGTAAAAAAAGCAGACATGGAAAGTCTGAAAAGCATGCTGATCATGAATCAGAAATGGGTACCATACCCTAAGTACAACGATCGTAAAGATTGGGACAACTTATTAGGAGAGTCAAAAGCCGATCTAATAAAAGATGGAGAGAAATACCTCAACTACGAATGGCGGGTGGTAAAAGCGACCGACTATCTGGAATTTGAAAGATCGGGCAACCGCGAGATCATGCAAAGCCCTTACAACAGTAACAATCAAGCCGTAGTAGCTTTACTAATGGCTGAATTAGCCGAAGGAAAAGGACGCTTCATCGATCAGTTGATTAATGGTGTTTATCAATCGTGCGAAATGACTTCGTGGGCACTATCGGCTCATCTTACAGCTCAGCACTCCAAAAGAATTTTACCTGATTACACCGAACAAGTGATAGACTTGGGTTCGGGTAATTTAAGTGCAGTATTAGCATGGACTTATTATTTTTTCAATAACGAGTTCGATAAAGTAGATCCTGCCATATCGAAGCGTTTGTATCGCGCACTAAAAGATCGCACATTAGACCCATATATGAACGAAGACCGTTTCTGGTGGATGGCGTTCAACCTTAAACCGGGGGGAATGGTAAACAACTGGAATCCATGGTGTAACTTCAATGTACTGCAAACTTTTATGCTTCTCGAAAACGACAAGGATCAACTGGCAAAGGCAGTATACAGAACCATGCAATCGGTAGATAAATTTATCAACTATACACACTCCGATGGAGGATGTGAGGAAGGTCCATCGTATTGGGGACATGCAGCAGGTAAAATGTATGATTATTTGCAATTGCTAAGCAATATTACAAATGGTCAAGTTTCGATATTCAACGAACCCATTATCAAAAATATGGGCGAATACATTTCGAGATCATACGTTGGCGACGGATGGGTAGTGAATTTTGCGGATGCTTCTGCCAAAGGTGGAGGTGACCAACAATTGATATACAGATATGGCAAGGCAGTGAATAGTACCGAGATGATGCAATTTGCAGCTTATCTTGAAAAGCAAAAACCATCGAAATTCAAGGCTGATATAGATATTTTCCGTGCATTGCAAACCTTGCTATACAGACACGAACTTAGCAGCCAAAAGCCTGTACATATTACACCCGATTACACATGGTATCCCGAAACCGAATTTTGTTATATAAAAGATAAAGCTGGTTTATTTCTAGCTACCAAAGGTGGATACAATAATGAAAGCCACAATCATAACGACATAGGTACATTCTCGCTCTATATCAATAATATGCCTGTAATAATAGATGCAGGTGTGGGTACATATACCAGACAAACATTCAGCAGCGAAAGATATTCTATCTGGACAATGCAAAGTAACTATCACAATCTGCCTATCATCAACGGAATACCTCAGGCGTTTGGCTCTCAATACAAAGCAACAAACATTACCTTCAATCCAAAGAGCAGCACTTTCTCGGTAGATATATCTAAGGCATATCCCGAGACTGCACAAGTTAAACAATGGATTCGTTCTTATAAACTTAAAAATGGAACTGTTGCTATTGACGATACTTTCGATTTAAATGAAGCTACTGTAAACAATCAAATCAATTTCCTTACATGGGGAGATATCAACATAGATACTTTAGGCGAAGTTACGATAAGCATAAACGGACAAAAGGCTGTTTTGGAATATGATAAAAACAGCTTTGCACCGGCAATCGAAACTATCACTTTAGACGACCCTCGCCTAGCGAATGTATGGGGTGAAAAAATTTACAGAGTATCTCTTAACGCCAAAAATGCTGTAAAGAAAGGAAAATACTCCTTTGTGATTAAGAAAAAATAAAGCCATTGTAGGGGCAGACCTATAAGTTTGCCCCTACAATAAAACTATAAAAAGGTCTCTGACCTCAAACCCTACAAAACCATAGCTTATGAGATATTTATTAACGTGTAGTTTATTAAGCCTTAGTTTATTTACAACGGCTCAGCAAGACTCGCGTATACCTCCTGCAAAAGATTTAATAATCTATCAGTTACCAAAAAAATCCATCTACCATAAAGGATGGATAGACTTCAACAAAAATGGAAAGATGGATGTATATGAAGATCCATCTGCCACAATAGACGCCCGAATAGAAGATTTGCTCAGCCAAATGAATGTGGACGAAAAAACCTGTCAGATGGTTACCCTATACGGTTACAAACGGGTTTTAGCCGATGACCTGCCAACTCCCGAATGGAAAAACAAGCTTTGGAAAGATGGTATGGGAGCTATTGACGAACACCTCAACGGGTTTCAGCAATGGGGATTACCTCCATCCGACAATCCGTTTGTGTGGCCAGCATCACGTCATGCATGGGCGTTGAATGAAGTACAACGATTCTTTATTGAAGAAACGCGCTTGGGTATTCCTACCGATTTTACGAACGAAGGTATCAGAGGTGTTGAAAGTTACATGGCTACCAATTTTCCCACTCAATTGGGATTGGGGCATACTTGGAACCGAGATTTGGTAAATAAAATAGGATATATCACAGGACGCGAAGGTCGCTTATTGGGTTACACAAATATCTATGCACCCATTCTGGATGTAGGACGCGATCAGCGATGGGGGCGTTACGAGGAGGTGTATGGCGAAAGCCCTTATTTGGTTGCTGAACTGGGTGTTGCCATGACTAAAGGTATGCAAAAAGATTATCAGGTAGCATCTACCGCCAAACATTATATTGCATATAGTAACAACAAAGGCGGACGCGAAGGAATGGCTCGTGTAGACCCTCAAATGTCGCCTCGAGAAGTTGAAAACATACATGTATATCCTTGGAGACGTGTTATAAAAGAAGCAGGACTGTTAGGAGCAATGAGTGCCTATAACGATTACGACGGATTCCCCATACAAAGCAGCTATTATTGGCTGACAACCGTTCTGCGCAAAGAGATGGGATTTAAAGGATATGTAGTTTCGGATAGTGATGCGGTTGAATATCTGCATTCTAAACATGGTACATCTGCCGACATGAAAGAGTCGGTACGTCAATCGGTAGAAGCAGGATTAAATGTACGTTGTACTTTCCGCTCACCAGACTCTTATGTATTACCTCTCAGAGAATTGATTCACGAAGGAGGTATAAGCATGGAAACTATTGATGATCGTGTACGTGATATACTTCGGGTAAAATTCTTAGTAGGATTATTCGATGCTCCTTATCAGATGGATTTAAAAGCTGCTGATAAAGAAGTGAACAGCTTAGAAAACCAACAGATTGCTTTACAAGCATCACGCGAATCTTTGGTCTTACTAAAGAATGAGAATAATACCCTACCCTTGTTGAAAGACAAAATAAAAACAATCAGTATTTGCGGACCCAATGCCAACGATGCTTCGTATGCGTTGACTCATTACGGACCTTTAGCCGTTGAAGTGTCGTCTGTATTGGATGGTATAACAGCTAAGGTGGGTAAAAACACAGAGGTTCTTTATACTCTAGGTTGTGATCTGGTAGATGCTAACTGGCCTGAATCGGAAATATTGCCAAGTCCACTAACTACTGACGAACAAGCTGAGATAGACAAAGCGGTTGCTAATGCTCTGAAAAGTGATGTTGCAATAGTAGTATTAGGAGGTAACAATAGAACTTGCGGCGAGAATAAATCACGCTCGAGCCTCGATTTACCGGGACGACAACTCAATCTATTGCAAGCCATTCAAGCTACGGGTAAACCTGTTGTTTTGATTATGATAAACGGAAGACCCAATTCTATAAACTGGGCAGACAAATATGTGCCTGCTATTTTAGAGGCTTGGTATCCCGGCTCTCAAGGTGGAACAGCTATTGCCGATGTGCTTTTCGGCGATTATAATCCGGGAGGGAAACTTACCGTTACATTCCCTAAAACAGTAGGGCAGATACCATTCAATTTCCCTGCAAAACCAGCTTCGCAAGTAGATGGTGGTAAAAGCGTAGGAATGCAAGGTAATATGAGCCGAGTTAACGGAGCTTTGTATCCTTTTGGATATGGACTGAGCTATACTACTTTCAAATACTCAGACCTTTCTATATCGCCCGCTATAATCACGCCCAAGCAAGAGGTTACTGTACGTTGTAAAATAACAAACACAGGTAACAGAGATGGTGATGAGGTTGTACAATTATATACTCGTGATATAATCAGTTCGGTAACCACCTATGAAAAAAATCTTCGTGGATTTGAGCGCGTACATCTTAAAGCAGGAGAAACCAAAGAGGTATCTTTCACTCTATATCCAAGAGATTTTGAACTTCTCAACCTAGATAATAATTGGGTGATAGAACCGGGAGATTTCCGCATTATGATCGGAGCCTCGTCCGAAGATATTCGCCTGAAAGATATACTTACAGTAGCACCCTACGGCGAACAAATGGTTCAAAAGAAAATTGCAGGAGTAAACGAATCGGTTTCAATGGTATTGGACAATAACAACAATACTGAATGGAATGGTGTTAGTGGCGACTATCTGACTTTTGTAATGGACGAAAACGCACAGCCTGATAAAATAGGTATTTACTGGAAAGCCATAGAACACCCCGCTGCTTTCGAGATTCAATTATCAAGCGGTGGTGGTCAATTTCTAACAGTGTATAAGGGGGAAATCAAAGAGACTGAAAAGTTATCAGCTTACTCGTTTCCAAAAACAATCGCTAGCGATGTCCGTATTGTGATAACTTCGGGCAAAGCATCTATTTCGGAAGTGAAATTAGATAAAGTAAAGCGTTGACAGATTATTTCTTTTCAAACAAAAAAGGTGAGACTCAAGAGTCTCACCTTTTTAATCTAATTATATCTGCATAGAAGTCTTAGACCTATCTGTCACTTCATACAGTTTAAAAAGCCATACTTGGAGACATAAATAAAGCCCCGCTAGCTTTCTTTATTTTCGGCTTGGTCATTCCAATATAATCATTTATAAAATCACGAATAAAAATAACTCGAACCTCACTAGTTCTTGTCGAATTAGTTAAAAGACTTCCTCCATAAGGATCATAAACATACTCTGTATTATTATAGAAAAATTTGAGAGTCATTCTTTCAGTAGCTTCATTACCCTCAAATTTGAATATCCCTTCTTCTTTTTCTGATAGTTTCTGAATATTTGGATAATAAATTAAAGTTCCCTCATACTGCGAAGTATAAATAAGTTTGAAACCTCCACCTATGGGAGCCAATTTACTCTTAATTTCCTCAGTAATCTTATCAATCGCAGGCTGATCTTCAGGAGTTCCGTTCTCAGCCTCAACAGATGCTCCTTGACTTGTAATCAGAAGAGAGACTGTTTTAATGATAACATCTACTTTTAATGTTGCCGATCGGTTTTCACTATCAATCACCGTAACCGAGGTACTTCCTTCCTTAATACCCTGAATATTAATCCTGAGTCTTATTTGTCCTGTATTTAAATCTTTATATTCATCAATTACGGCAGTTGCAATTTCTTCATTGTTAGACTTTACTGTAAATGCTCCATTAACATTACGAGTTTCAACTAAAATTGAGCCAACACTCGTTACACTTACCAAACTTACTTTTTCGGAGCCATAGAGAAACTTAATATCAGTATCTTCGTCATCGTCACTACAGGATGCAAAGCCAATAAAACACAGAGAGGCAATAAATAAATAGAGGAATTTGTTTTTCATAGTTAATAATGTTAGTTCTTACTTCTGTTAATAATTACAACTCAAATGTATCACTTTTTTCCTAAAATAGGATCAAATTAATTTGAGAAGCCTATCTTCAGTCAATAACATCATCCTCTTTTTTGCGGTACTCATTGGGCGACATATTGAATTGAAGCTTAAAGCATCGGCTAAAATAGCGGGCTGAACTGAAACCAAATTCATCGGCAACATCACCAATCTGCAAATTGGTATTATTTCTCAACATAAAAGCAGCGCGTTTAAGCTTATAGTTCAGTATAAATTCATTAGGACCAACTCCTGTAAGAGTCTTAAACTTCGCAAATAGAGAACTACGCCCCATGGCCATTTCGCGAGCCAAGGCATTAATATCAAACTCGGTATTAGTCAGATTATCATCAATTACCTTCTCTACTTTTTTCAAGAAATTCTGATCCAACTTATTATTGGCTAAGAGTTGAATATCAACAGACTCCTGCTTTCTGAATGTTTCTTGAAAACGTAGTCGATTCTGAATTAAATTATTGCAACGTGTTAAAAGTATTTTCGCATTAAATGGCTTCATAATATAATCGTCCGCTCCTTTTTGCAAACCCTCTAGATTCTGTTCATCCGAAGTTTTTGCAGTCAATAAAACTACGGGAATATGGCTTGTGTTGATATTATTCTTTATCCGCATACACAACTCAGTCCCATCCATTTCGGGCATCATTATATCACTCAATATAATGTCGGGCATGTTGTCTTGAGCCTTCTGCAAGCCCTCTTTACCATTATAAGCAATCATCACATTATAGAAAGGAGAAAATATTGATTCTAATAATTCTGATAATTCTTCGTTATCTTCAACTATCAGAATTGTGTAGAGCCTAGCCACAGGAACATCATTTACTAATGAATCACCCTCAGAATCGTTCCCTAGGAAATCTAAGGTAGGCAATGTATCCTCTTTTACAGCCTCATAACCATCGCGTATTATCTTAACGTTAGTGTCCTTCTGAAAATGCTCAACTCCTTTTTTCAGTATTACAATAAATATACTTCCATAATCGGGCTTACTTTCAACCAGCATTTCGCCATGATGAAACTCTACAATTTCTTTACAGATAGCCAAGCCCATTCCCGTTGTAAGGTAAGGGTCTTCTGCTTTTACATTATTACTTGCCTGATAAAATTGTTCGAATATATTTTTTATATCAGCCTTGTCGATACCTACACCATTATCAATAACCTTTACAGTTATCTCATCAGCACCTTCAAGTACAATTAACTCTATGCACCCCTTTGCAGGTGTATAGCTAAAAGCATTTGACAAAAGATTATAAAATACCTTTTGCAATTGCTCGGGATCAAACCAACAAAACAGAGTTTCTGACGAAGATTCGAAATTATATTTAATCTCTTTAGATTGTGCTTTCTCTTTAAATGATGAGTAAATATCCTTGAGAATAGGTATAAGATCGGCATGATAAATATGAAGCTGAGTTCTCACATCCTCCATCTTTTGAAAATCGAGAATCTCGTTTACCAGATTTCTCATTCGGTACGAATTCTTATATATTTTCTGAATTCGATCCGACACCGATTTCGATAATGTATCACTCTGAAGAAGCAATTCAATCTGTGTAATAATAAGCGTTAATGGTGTGCGGAATTCATGACTTATTTTGGTAAAGAATGAAAGCTTCGCCTTATTAAGCGTTGTTATATATTGCTTTTCTTTTCTCTCATACTGTAACGACGCTTCGAGCCTTATCTGTCTTTGTCTAAAATAGATGAAGCCATACAACAAGAGTCCGAAAATGAACAGATATACTATCCACGCAAAAGGCGTTGCATAAAAGGGAGCATTCACAATAATCTCTAATTGAATTTCATCCGAAAGACTATTTAGAGTGCTATAAGCATTTTGAGTCCTTACCCGTAGAATATACTTGCCCGGTGTTAAATGCGTATAAACAAGGGATGCTTTATTTGTGGGAATCCAATGATCGTCAAGCCCATCTAATTTATACTCATACAAGCGAGGGTTATACGAGCTTGCATAATCATTATCGGCAAACGTAATCGTCAGATTATTTTGATTATGTTTCAGCGAAATTTTAGGAGTATAAGCTAAGATATCTCTCAAAATGGGAGAACCGTCATCGGGTAAAACCTCCTTATTGTTGACTCCTAATTTCGAAAAATAGAGATTATAAGGGGGATCAGGAGAATATAAATCTCTCTCAAAAAAAGAAATAAGACCTTCTGTTGTACTAACAAACACTTCTCCGTTTTTACAAACCAGTATTGAATTGCCTCTGTTGAATGAAGATATGGGTAATAATCGGCTGATACCAATTGATTTCAGCAATCCTTTATCTGGATCTAAAATAGAAAGACCTTTATCTCCAATTACAATTAAATGTCCCAATTGAGACTCTGCTACATTGTAACAATAATTACTCAGCAGTTGTCCATTTTCGGAAGTATAGGATGTAAAAGATTCTGTCTTCGGGTTGAATCTCAATAAACCAAGCCCTAGGGTAGTAATGTATATATCGCCACTTTTCGACTCGAATAGCGTTAATGATCTCGATGTGGAAAATTTTTCTTCGAAATAATACTTTTTGATCTGATCTTTACTGTCATTCAGATTCAAACGGGCTATATAGTTCCTAAATGTTGATATCCATAAATAACCTTTAGAGTCAATAATAAAACTTATACCCGAGTACTTTTCAAATAATTCTGGGGAGTATAGTGGTACTATTTTCCCCGTTTTAACATCCATTTTAAACAATCCATGAGTATCTTGAAAATAAAGTTCTCCTTTATAGAAAACGGTCTGCAATAGAATGGAATGATATAGACCATCTTGACTAGGTTCATTCAAAAAGTTCTTGAATTTTCCGGTCGCAATATCATAACTACTCACACCACCCGTATGAGTACCCATATATAATTTATTGGCGATAGAATCATAGCAGATGCTTTTCAGATTATTATGATTGGGTCCATCGTCTCCATGATCGGCAGTAAAATACTTAAAACGACTTTTCTTCCTATCAAGCATGTTCAAACCACCACCTTCGGTACATATCCAAACATTATGATCGTTGCCCTCAACCATATTACCTACAAATGGGTAGTTGAGCGAATTGTCGCGAAGCGGATCTACTCCGTAATATGTAAAGACATCTTTTTTAGGATTGAAGAAGTTAACTCCTCCATAGTACGACCCAATCCAAAAAGACCCTTGTCGGTCTATTAATAAAGAAAAGATAGAAGAATGAGCGAGACTACCCGATGTATAGTTATTTGTATAAACACTAAACTCTCCCGTTTTGGGATTATATTTATTTAAACCCACAAAAGTACCAATCCATATATTACCATCCGGATCTTCCACAAATGTTCTCACCTGATTGCTGCTAATACTATTTTCGACTTTGGGATTATGCAAAAACTCGGTAACTACTTCCTTAGCATTTATTCTATACATGCCCTCCATACGCGTACCTATCCACAGCTCATTTTGAGAACTTTCGAATATTTCCCAGATTTCCTTATCAGGAATTACACATACAGGTGTATTATCGGGTAAGAGCTTGTACAAGCCTGACAAAGTTCCTATCCATAATTGTTGTTTATGGTCTTTGAAAATTTTAGTTATTTTATTGCTTAAGATAGGAGCCAATTTGAAACTAAAACGATTCATCTGTTCGTTCCAAGTATATATGGTGTCTTTTGATGCAATGTATATGGTTCCATCAATAGATGAAAGTGCAGATACTTCCAATCCACTAAATGTGGAAAACTTGTGTTGCTTGAGGTCATATTTCATCAAACCATTATCATTTGTCATAAAAAAGATATCACCTTCTTTATTCTCCGTAATATTGGTTATTTTTTCACCTTCAATCGTTAATCGGGATAATGAATTGGTTCCCTTATAACTTACTACTTCCGAACCATTATAGATACTGAGCCCTTCCATCGTGCCGAACCAAATTCGTCCCAACTTATCCTGATGTATACTCAGTACGGATAATTGAGACAAACCATCTTTAACTCCTATATGTTTAAAATATATAGGGTAAGCAAATACATAAGAAAGTATAAATAATATACAGAATATTACTTTTTTCATGAGGCAGAACTACTGAATAAAAGCCCTAGGTATACAGGTTACAATTCAAAGATAAGATTTTGTTTATAACTTGTTTCTTTTTGATCGTTTTTTCATGACGAAAGGGGAAGCTATTGCCTCCTCTTTCGTTATATTTTCTTTTTTATTCCTCTAGTGTTTTATGGATGTGTTTACCATCCTTTAGTTGCTCCGCCTTTAAATTCGCGATCGGCTGTTTCTGCAACCTCATCCGATTGAAAAGCCTTTACAAATCGCTTCACTCTGTCATCGTCCTTATTATCTTCTCTTGATACTATCACATTCACATAAGGCGAGTCTTTCTCTTCTACAAAAATTCCATCTTTCAAAGTGAGTCCCACACCCGCGGCAAATGTATTATTTATGATGGCTATTATTACTTTATCATCATCCAGAACCCGAGGTAGTTGAGGAGCTTCTAATTCCACTATTTTAAAATTTCGGGGATTCTCTATTATATCTGTCACTTTGGGTATGAAGCCAACATTGTCGCGAAGCTTTATTAGACCTTGCTTTTGCATCAAGAGGAGTGCACGACCGCCATTTGTCAGATCGTTAGGTATTACAATCGTACTTCCATCCTTTAGTTCATCCAACGATTTTATTTTCTTCGAATATCCCACCAGAGGATACACAAAAGCATTGCCTACAACTGCAAGTTTATAACCTCGCTCCTTCATTTGGTTTTCGAGATACGGTACATGTTGAAATACATTCGCGTCAATATCCCCCTGATCGAGCAGTGTATTAGGCACAACATAATCGGTTAGAGTAACCAAATCAACATCCAGATTGTATTTTTCTTTGGCCACTTTCTGAGCCGTTTTTGCTACAATATATTCGGGTCCCAAAACAACTGCCACTCGAATATAGTTGGGATCGTTCTTTCGTCTTCGTCCACAAGAACTAAACAGAATAATACCTGCTAAGCACATAGCAAGTATCGAAAACATTTTTAATCTCATCTAAATATTTTTAGTTATTTCAAAATCGCCCCCTTATCGGTGGTCTACCTTTTTTGAAATAAAATTTCCTAAAGTCTGAATAATAAATACCAATACAACCAAAAGCACCAATACTACATTCATAACCGTAGTATCATAACCTACATAACCATATTGATAACCAACCTGACCTAAGCCTCCTGCACCTACTGCACCACCCATTGCTGAATATCCTACAAGAGTAATTAGAGTAATAGATGCACAATTGATGAGCGAAGGCATCGCCTCAGGTAATAATACTTTCCGTATGATTTGAAAAGGAGTAGCTCCCATTGCACGCGATGCTTCCACCAACCCCGAAGGTACTTCGAGCAGACTATTTTCAACCATACGGGCTATAAATGGGGCTGCACCAATACTTAGAGGAACTAATGCGGCTTCTACTCCGATAGAAGTTCCTACAATCAGACGGGTAAAGGGAATCATCCAAACAATAAGTATAATAAATGGTATGGCTCTGAATATATTTACAAAGAATGCCAAAGTCTTATTTACGGACTTATTGTCTCTTATTTGTCCTTTACTTGTTATAAAAAGCGAGACTCCAATAGGTAATCCCAATACAAAACCCAAGAAACCAGAAACAAAAGTCATGACAATTGTTTCCCAAGTTCCTTTTATTAATATCTCTATCATCGAATCAGACATAGCCTAATACCTCCACTTTAATATTCTTACTTTTCAAAAATTCTATTGCCCGATTCTCATTTTCGGCGGAACTGATAAATTCTACAAGCATTACTCCAAATTTCATGCCTCCTACATAATCCATACGGGCATTAATTATATTACTGTCTATTTCGAACAGGCGTGCTACTTCCGATAATACAGGTGCATCTACCGATTGCCCTGTTATTTCGAGCTGCAATAAAGGATGTTTTCCTGCTTGAGGCAAAGCAACCAGATTTTCCTGATAATCGTCTGGTATCTCCATATGCAGAGAAGATGCAATAAATCGTTTGGTTAGAGCTGCTTTTGGATGCGAAAAAATATCGGCAACCGTTCCCTGCTCTATCAATTGTCCATCGCTGATAACAGCAACTTCATCACAGATTTCTTTTACCACATCCATTTCGTGAGTGATAAGAAGAATAGTAATATCCAAACGCTTATTTATCTCTTTCAGTAACGATAATATAGAGCGAGTAGTTGCAGGGTCAAGAGCACTTGTTGCCTCATCGCACAACAAGACCTTAGGATTACTTGCCAAAGTTCGAGCAATGGCTACACGCTGTTTCTGACCTCCCGATAGTTTAGAGGGATAATCGTTCGCCTTTTCTTCCAATCCTACTAAGTTAAGCAGTTCCTTTACACGTGTAATTATCTCCGATTTTGGAGTTTTATCTAATTCTAACGGAAAAGCAATATTGTCGAATACTGTTCGCGACGACAGTAGGTTGAAATGCTGAAATATCATTCCGATATTCCGTCTTGCTTTTGCCAACTGCGATTCCGACATTCGAGTCAGATTTTGTCCATCCACATACACTTCACCCGAACTCGGACGCTCCAACAGATTCGCACAACGGATAAGCGTGCTTTTGCCCGCTCCCGATTCACCTATCACTCCTACAATCTTACCCTTAGGTACATAAAGCGAAACACCCGAAAGTGCTGTTGTGGTGCGGTCTTTTTGTTTAAATACCTTTGTTATATCTTTTAGCTCTATCATTGGGCTAATTATTTTTCTATCTATTTGAATAACAAAGTAACAAAAAATTATCAAGGTCACCGACCTATTTATTATTTTTACGGTCATTATTGACGAAGACGTTATGCTTAACGTTTTCATTTAAAGTCGCAGACCTTTTTATTGCTTTGTAGGCATAATAACGACAAGTTGTTATGGTAATAAAATATCAGTTTAGAAATTTAGCGTTATCTAGTATCATATTTCACAGAACCTTAAACATCATGAAAAAACATCTTGTATCATTTCTTTTCTTATTTATTATTCTCGGAACAAGTGCTTCTGCACAAATAAAAGTAGCTTGTATAGGCAACAGCATTACATTCGGGTCGGGCGTGAAAGATAGAGCCCAAAACAGCTATCCTTCGGTATTGGGACAAATGCTAGGTAACGAATACGAAGTCCAAAACTTTGGCATTAGTGCACGAACAGCACTCAACAAAGGAGATCATCCTTATATGCAGGAACAAAAATTCAGAGATGCACTAGCATACAATCCTGATATTTTTGTCATTAAACTGGGGACTAATGATTCTAAACCTCAAAACTGGATCTACAAAGATGAATACAAAAATGATCTAACAACAATGGTTAAAGCCTTTCAGCAATTGCCATCACAACCTCAAATATATCTATGCTATCCGGCTAAGGCATACACTACTCAATGGGGTATTAATGATAGCATTATTGTGAACTATATAATCCCTTTCATTACCGAAGTTGCTGAGGAATGTAATACTAAAATCATAAATCTGCACACGCCGACAAGCAATATGAAAGAAAATTTCCCCGATCAGATACATCCTAACGAAGTAGGCACACGTGTTTTAGCTAAAGAAGTATATTATGCTATAACAAGAAAAGATTGAGTAAAGCGCACTTTATTTCCTTAAGTTTGTTCTAAGAGGAGAAACCAATCACTTATTTAGAAATGAGAAAGCTTTTGTATCTACTTGTTTTATCAACAATCTTCACAATAGGCTGTTCCGAAAAACCTCAGATAAAAATAGCCTGTGTTGGTGATAGCCTCACTTATGGATTAGGGGTTGAAGATATTACAAAAGACAGCTACCCCGCTATATTAGGACAAATGATGGGAGACGCTTACCGCGTTCGCAACTTCGGATCCAATCGAAGAGCAGTAATAAACAAGGCAGACTACCCCTATATAAATGAGAAGATCTACAATGAGGCTCTGAAATTCGACCCCGACATTGTCGTCATTATGCTTGGAACAAATGATACAAAACCCAATAATTGGCTATACAAGGATGATTACAAAAAGGATATGGAATCGTTAGTAGAATCATTTCAAAAGCTATCTTCTCACCCTCAGATATATCTTTGTTATCCACTAAAACCCCATACTGACCCAAAAGGGCATCGAGGTATTAGTGATAGTATCATTGTATCCTATATTATACCTTATATTAACGAAGTAGCTCAAGAGTATAATCTTAAAGTTATCGATACTTATACTCCACTGAGCAACAGCCCACAACTATTCCCCGACTCTGTGCATCCCAATAAAGAAGGGAACAAAGTTTTAGCAGAGGTAATCTATAAAAGAATTGCAAAGAATAAGAATTAATCAGTAAATGTATTCTACTTCAAAGGCTATTGTCACTGCAAATAATACACATCATCACCTTATTATTGAATTACTGTTTCTCTATTTAAAAAAGAAAAGTGTATTTTTGTAATTAAGTTCTAATTATAGCAATAAAAAGAAGACTAAGTTTTAATCTGATGATTGATAAAATAAACAAACTACTATCTGATATAGAAGAAGTAAAGGCTACCAACCTTCAAGAGTTGGAAGATCTGCGTATCAAATTTTTAAGTAAAAAAGGTGCGATTTCTGTTCTTATGGACGATTTCAGAAATGTAGCAGCAGAAGAGAAAAAAGTACTCGGCATGAGACTTAATGAGCTAAAGAACAAAGCTCAGGACAAAATCAATGAATTAAAAGAAAATCTGGAGAACTCAAACTCTACAGAGGAAACTATAGACCTTACCCGTACAGCTTACCCTGTACAACTGGGAAGCCGTCATCCACTTTCGTTGGTAAAAAAAGAAATCTGCGATATATTTAAACGCTTAGGCTTCTCTATTGCCGAAGGACCCGAGATTGAAGACGACTGGCATGTATTCTCGTCTCTAAACTTTGCAGACGATCATCCCGCACGCGATATGCAGGATACGTTTTTCATTGCCCGTAGTCCTGAAGTAGTATTGCGTACACATACTTCATCGGTACAAACACGTGTAATGGAAAAACAAGAGCCTCCTATCCGCATTATTTGTCCCGGACGTGTATATCGTAACGAGGCTATTTCATACCGTGCACATTGTTTCTTCCATCAAGTAGAAGCTCTTTATATTGATAAAAACGTATCGTTTGCCGATTTGAAACAAGTATTGCTTTTCTTCGCAAAAGAAATGTTTGGTGCAGATACAAAAATACGCTTGCGTCCTTCGTATTTCCCATTCACTGAACCTAGTGCCGAAATGGATATTTCTTGTAATATCTGTGGAGGTAAAGGTTGTCCTTTCTGTAAACACACAGGATGGGTAGAGATATTAGGCTGCGGAATGGTAGATCCTAACGTTTTAGAAAATTGTGGTATTGACAGTAAAGTATATACAGGATATGCCCTAGGTATGGGTATTGAGCGTATTACTAACTTAAAATATAGAGTTAAAGATTTACGTATGTTCTCTGAAAACGATGTACGTTTCTTGAAACAATTCGAAAACGCACAGTAAGAATAAGATATGAGATATATTATTTATTGTCTGCTATCTCTTATTCTACTAAGTAGTTGCAGTTCAGGAAAAATATCAACCACTGAAACAAAACCTACGGAGACTATTATTTTCGGAAGACTAAGTATCTATAAAGATAACTCAATAAAGCCGCAAGATATATGGGTACATTTTAATGAGCGGAATTGGGGTAAAACTCTAGCAAGAATTGATGACAAAGGATATTTTATGGCTAAAGTTCCTTTAGGAAAGAATCATATAGCAATGCTCGCATATAGCAATAAATATGCCAACCTGCCTAAAAGCTATATAAGTATAGATATAGAAGATCCTAACACCATTTATTATGTAGGGGATATTTATATCAATTGGAGTCCTAACCATGGAGAGCAAAGATCAAATCAAGGTCTTCTAGGTACTTTAGTTGAAAATAGTAAGGATGGTAAACGTATACCTGCAAGTGTAAAAAGTTCAGAGTCTACAATAAACTATTTTAAACAAATGTTTCCGGAAAACACCAAAGAAATAGAGACTAAGCTAATAATAATTGAATAACAGCAATAATAAAATTAGAATATGAAAAAACTATTACTCTTATTCGTTGGATCTTTATTTTTTATTTCTTGTCAAGAGACAGTAAAAGAAACTATGATAACAACCGCATCAGAACATAAAAACGAAGTGGTAGAAGCAATTAAAAATCGTAGAAGCATTCGATCGTATAAACCTGAGCAAATAGATCAGGCACAACTAGATACTATTATCGATTGTGGAATAAATGCACCAAGTGCTTTAAACAAACAAACGTGGGAAGTTCGTGTAATTCAAAATGCAGATCTTCTGAATCGTATCAACAGCAGTTTTGTTGAAAAAGCGAAAGGAAAAGACTTAAAAGGTAGTGCTTCACGTTCACAAGAACCCGGTTTTAGTGTATTTCATGGCTCACCTACTCTTATAATTGTAGGTAGAGAGAAGAATAATCCAACAAGCTTTGTAGATTGTGGCTTATTAGCACAAAACATACTACTTAGTGCCGAATCGATGAATATCGGAACATGCACAATAGGTAATATGGCTAGTATTCTAAACGATCCGGATGCTAAAGAATTCTTGAAAGAAATCAATATGCCTGATACACACGAAGTAGCTTTTGGTATTGCAATCGGCTATAAAAACGAAAGTCCCGAAGCTAAACCAAGAGACGCCAGCAAAGTACAATATATTAAATAAGAGATCTTAATTAATTATATTCATATAAATAGGCTTTCAAATTGATATTGAAAGCCTATTTTTTTCACCATCATTTTATGGTTGTAAGCTATGTGGCTTTAAAGTTCTTCTTTAAATCTGTCAACCTCTAGCCCATCGACAATAACTTTCCCGAAAAACATGGATGCAGGTCTCACCCAGATTCCATATTCGCCATATAAAGCCTGATAGACCACCATATCTTCTAAAGTTTCACTGTCTTTGGCTAGGCTTATAAATTTGTAGCGGTTTCCCTTGAAATGCACAAAGAAACGTTCTTTCGGTTTTGAATCCATAGATTTGATAATTAAGGTGCAAATATAAAAGAGTTTTTCCTGACACGAGACCTTTTTATTACATTTGCAATATAATTAAGGCTGCAAACCGTTTTAGCGTTGTAAGCTACGACAGTAACAATAGATTATATAAAGATTGCTGAACAAACAATTGCCGGTTATTTAATTATCATACAATAGTAAACTCATGAAGAATATTACTCTCTTTATATTGGCAATATTTACTTTATTGGTCTGCACAAGCAGCAAACCCATAAAGACAAAGCCTAATGAAGCAATCGTATTTGGTCGCTTTATTTTAGATAATAATTCGGATATAGACCATGAAAAGATTGAATTACAATTTCTAAGAAGCCCGAGAGGTACAGCTAAAGTGAAGGTCGGCAAAGACGGTTTCTTCTGTCTGAAAATGCAGATTGGAAATACTCTTACCGACTTTATTCAATACAAAGACGGTGGAACTTTCCGTAAGATACTTACAAACAGTTGTCTTACATTATCCTTTAATGAGACTGACAAAGTCTATTATGTAGGTGATATTTTCATGAAGTGGACACCAACCGACAGAGATAAAATTAAAAAAGGCTTTTCGCTGGGTGTAGGAATGGGCAATAACAGTATGGGAGGGTCTTTTGCAATACCCATTGGAGAGAACTACACACCGGGTGAAGACTGCCCTGAAATAACAATCAGAGAAATGCAGGAAACTATTGACCAGTTCCACCAAATATATCCCGATGATAATAGAGAGGTGATAATACAATTCATGGATCTCAACTAAGAATCAACCTTTTAGGAAGATAACTTTCGATACAAAAAAGATAAGGATGTATATTCTTATCTTTTTTTATTAAATTTGCCAACCTTATCAGAACTATTAAGTCTTCGGACTTCTTCATTACTTTGGTAGATGTCATAGCCAAAGTATGTTACAATATAATATGACAATAAACAGTTGAAAGTACTTAATAAAAACAAAATGAAAGCATTTGTATTTCCAGGTCAAGGTGCACAATTCGTAGGAATGGGTAAAGACTTGTACGAAACATCTCCCGTAGCTAAAGATTTATTCGAAAAAGCGAATGAGATTCTTGGATTTCGCATTACCGATTTAATGTTCAGCGGTACAGACGAAGACTTACGTCAAACTAAAGTAACCCAGCCAGCTATATTTTTACATTCAGTAATTCTTGCTAAAACTTTAGGTGAAGAATTTAAACCCGATATGGTAGCAGGTCACTCTTTAGGTGAATTTTCGGCTCTTGTAGCGGCTAACTCTTTATCGTTTGAGGATGGCTTGAAACTTGTCTATAAACGTGCTTTGGCTATGCAAAAAGCTTGTGAGCTAAATCCATCGACAATGGCTGCCGTACTTGGTTTACCTGACGAAAAGGTAGAAGAAGTATGTGCTTCTATTACTGATGAGATTGTAGTTCCTGCGAACTATAACTGTCCAGGACAGATTGTTATTTCGGGTACAAATGCAGGTATAGATAAAGCTTGCGAACTATTGAAAGAAGCTGGTGCTAAACGTGCTCTTAAACTAAGTGTGGGTGGAGCATTTCACTCTCCATTGATGAATCCGGCTAAAGAAGAATTAGAGAAAGCAATCAACGAGACTCAATTCTCTAAACCTATTTGCCCAGTTTATCAAAACGTAACAACAGTTGCTGAAACTGAACCAGAAGCAATCAAGAAAAATCTTATCGCTCAATTGACTGCTCCTGTTAAATGGACTCAATCGGCAGAGCATATGATTGCTGACGGTGCGACTGAATTTGTAGAACTAGGACCGGGTGCAGTTCTTCAAGGTCTTGTTAAAAAGATCAACAAAGAAATCGCAACAAGCGGAAAACAATAAGGTTTACAGACCTTTTATTACTTTTCGGGGTAATAATTAGAGTTACCCAAAGTGATAATCGCAATGCAAATTGAATAATACAATTTAGGATTTATCAGATATAAAAATAAGGCATCCCCGAAAGAGATGCCTTATTTTTGTTTTATCTTATACTATTCTTATTTCAATATAGGACTGCCTACGGGCACTATATTTTTTCCGAAAAAGCTATTCAGATACTTTGCTGCCAAGATATAAAATGTAAGCAGCGATATAGCCAACTCTGCGTAAGCTGCTACTGCATGCCACGCATGACCACAACCAAACGAATCTAAAGCTAAGCCTAAAAACAAGACTACGATTAATATCAAAAGAACAAACATCGCTTTCGACATTTTAAGCCCCGATATGGTAAATACAATTGTCAATATCATGTAACCGACAAAGACAAAACCCAATTGTTTTACATCAACAGCTTGAGCCAATGTTTCGCCAAAACAACCAAGCTTGATCAACCAACTCATAGCCATACCTACCCAGAATAATCCGTAGGCACTAAAAGCGGTAGCACCAAATAAGTTGTTATGTTTAAAATCAAATAAAGAAGCTATGATTTGTGCAACGCCACCTAAAAAGATAGCCCAAACCATAACGAAGGAAAGACCTGAAGTCAATTCCATTTTTTGAGACGATGCGACAAGTGTAACAATTGCCAAACCAAACAATCCTAGCGTGGTTGGATCAGCAACCTCAATTTTCACATTCTTTGTTTCCATTTATATTTTTTTAATTGAAGCGGCAAAAATAGTAAATATAAGGTTACGGCAATTGTTTAATGATAGAATCTATTAAAGATAATCTTTTTATCACTTTTTTCTATATTTATTTATACCACAACTTACTACTTTCCTGTAATTTTAAGCGAATCGAAGTATCATATATTTTAGCTGGAAAAAGTAAAAAAGAATACCCAAGATTTAATATTCGAGTCAAAGAGGATACTTCTCTAAAACAATGTGCGTTTTACACTTTTAGAATTTAATGGACAACTTTCATCCATTCAAAATTGAAAATAAGAATTATCCATTCTTATACTTCAAGACAGAATTACCTGATTTAATAAGCTACACAGAACGTTTCACATCAAATACAAGAAACAGAAATCTCTTTTAAAATTTTCGTTTTGGAAAACTTTCTTAAAAATTGTTGATAAATAATTTTCCATTTTAAGCAACTTTCTCATTTTTTATTCACAACTTTGTCATTAGTTATTGGTGTCACTAATCCTATTTCTTGGATGGGTGATGAAAAGGGAATCAGGTGTAAATCCTGAACAGACCCGCTGCTGTAAACTCTACAACAGTCTTGAAACAAATCTCAAACCACTGTTTCGATTTTGAAACGGGAAGGATGTTTCTAAAGACAGAGTAAGTCAGAAGACCTGCCGATAAAAGTAAAAGTTTTGTCTTTCGAGGATTAAGGACAATTCAACACGAAGTAAAATTCAGTTTTAAATATGTATTGGTATCAGCCTCAACCTTCATTCCTCTCAAGGGAATGACTATGGCATCGGCTTCCTTTATCTATCTATAAATCTGTTTTTATACTGACCATACAATCCAAAAGTAAAAAAGAAAAGCTTTATCAATAAGAAAGCTTCAGTAAATAGATTCAATAACAAACTAAAAATTACAATTATGGAAAAGATATGTCCACGCTGTACAACAGCTTTCAGATGCAGAGAAGACAGAGTTGAATTGTGCAGTTGCTCAAAAACAGCTAAAGTTATAGGTGTACGCGATTATGTAAAAGAAACTTACGAGAGCTGCCTTTGTCCTAAATGTCTGCAAGAAGCTAGCAGCACCTTTTATAATATTGGTGTAAATCCCAAATTTTTAAATAAGAAGAAAGCTGTTTAAGGGTATAAACCTCAGCTATATTATATTCTTCATTTATTTTATTATCCTACTTAATAGAAGCAATTCCTATGGACTTTTCAGAAATTCTTATCACAAAAAGAGATGGTAAACAAGAAGTATTTTCAATTGAGAAAATAAAAAATGCTGTCACCAAATCATTCAGAGCGAGTAGCATCTCCGACTCGGAACGCGAAATGTATGAGATTTCGTTTGCTGTTGCCAATGAAATTAAAAAGCCAACCATTACGGTTGAAGAGATACAAGATCTGGTAGAAAAAGAATTGATGAGAAGAAATCCTAAGGCTGCCAAAAAGTATATCATATATCGTGAATGGCGCAATGTGGAACGCCATAAGAAAACGCATATGAAACATATTATGGACGGAATTGTTTCTATTGAGAAGAACGATGTAAACCTGAGCAATGCAAACATGTCGGCTCATACTCCTGCTGGACAGATGATGACTTTTGCATCGGAAGTTACAAAGGATTATGCCGAAAAATATCTGGTAAATCCCGAATACACTCTTGCCCACAAAAACGGAGATATTCACATTCACGACCTCGATTATTACCCGACTAAAACTACTACTTGTATTCAATACGATCTGGACGATCTTTTTGAGAAAGGATTCAGAACAAAAAATGGAAGTATCCGTACACCTCAATCCATACAAAGCTACGCTACATTGGCTACCATTGTTTTTCAAACCAATCAGAATGAACAACATGGAGGACAATCTATTCCCGCTTTCGATTTTTTCATGGCAAAGGGTGTACTCAAGTCCTTTCAAAAACATCTGGCTTCTAATATTACCTTATTATATCAACTTGAAGATCAAAGCATCAATGAGCAGGATATAAAGAAGATCGTTAAGAGCTTAGTATCAAGTATCAATATACCCGATAATGAGAAAGAAGAACTGCTTAAAGCACTCAATATTCAATCGGAAGTACTTAATATAAAAAACCTAAATGCTCTCATTCACCGTTCTGTTGAAACAACCCGAAAGGATACCCATCAGGCAATGGAGGCCTTTATTCACAACCTCAACACCATGCATTCCAGAGGAGGTAATCAGGTAGTATTCAGCTCTATTAACTACGGAACAGATACTTCGCCCGAAGGCAGAATGGTTATTCAAGAATTACTGGCTGCTACAACCGAAGGATTGGGAACGGGCGAAATCCCTGTATTTCCCATACAAATATTTAAGGTAAAGAAAGGCGTATCTTATAGCGAGTCCGATTATGAAGCAGCAATCTCCAATTTTGAAGATGCTCTCGCGGGAAAAATGAAATTTGAGTCTCCCAACTTTGATCTTCTGATTGAAGCTTGTCGCACTACTTCGGTAGCACTTTTCCCTAACTTTATGTTTTTGGATGCACCTTTCAACCTACATGAGAAATGGAAAGCCGACGACCCTAAACGATATATGTATGAAACTGCAACAATGGGATGCCGCACCCGTGTATTTGAAAACTTACATGGTGAGAAATCGTCTTTAGGACGTGGAAATCTATCTTTTACTTCGCTCAATCTACCCCGTTTGGCTATTGAAGCACATCAGAAAGCTGAGAACTTGTTTCCCGAAAAAGACAAACAAGGTGTTCAGGAAGAGGCTAAGAGAATACTTTTATCCTCTGTAAGATTGATGTCTGAAATGATCGCCGAACAGTTATACGATCGCTATCAGTATCAACGGACAGCTCTGGCAAGACAGTTTCCTTTTATGATGGCTAATAATATATGGAAAGGTGGCGACGCTTTAGATTCGAACGAAGAGGTAGGTAATACCATCCAAAGCGGCACTTTAGGCATTGGCTTTATCGGAGGGCACAATGCAATGGTTGCCATATATGGCGAAGGGCATGCCATCAATAAAAAGGCTTATGATACTCTTTATGATGTTATCCAAGAAATGAATAAGGTAGCCGAAGAATATAAAGCAAAATACAAGCTGAATTATTCTGTATTGGCAACTCCCGCCGAAGGTTTATCGGGCAGATTCACCAAGATAGACAGAAAGAAATACGGTGTAATTGATGGCGTTACAGATCGTGACTACTACGTTAATTCATTCCATATAGATGTAAAGGAGCATATAAAAGTAGCCGATAAGATTAAATTGGAAGCCCCCTTTCATGCAATTACCAAAGGTGGACATATAACTTATGTGGAACTGGATGGAGAAGCAAAGAAAAACATATCGGTAATACTCAAAATTGTACACCTGATGCATAAAGAGAATATTGGATATGGCTCGATCAATCACCCCGTAGATACTTGTCGAAAATGTGGCTATAAGGGAATGATTTATGCAGAATGTCCCTTATGTAAAAGCGAAAACATTACACGTATGCGTCGCATAACGGGATATCTTACGGGAGATTTAGATTCGTGGAACTCAGCAAAACAAGCTGAAGAAAAAGACAGAATAAAACATGTTTAAAGACCCATTACATATATTGAAGATATACGAAGAAACGATATCCGATGGCGAAGGGCTTCGTTATTCCATCTATCTTTCGGGCTGCAAACATCGTTGCAAAGGCTGCCACAACGAAAGTAGCTGGAATCCAAGTGCAGGAACACCTCTTTCGAAGGGATGGTTACTCGAAATAATAGAAAATATAAAGTCTAACCCGTTACTTGATGGCATAACTATTTCGGGAGGCGATCCGTTTTTCTATCCTCAATCGCTTGTTACCCTCTTAAAAACATTAAAGGAACAAACGAAGCTAAACATCTGGTGCTATACCGGTTATACTTACGAAGACATTCTCGCTAAAAAAGAATTACATGCTTGTCTCACCTACATTGACGTACTGGTAGATGGCAGATTTGAGAAAGAGAACTACTCTCCTACCCTATCCTTTAGGGGAAGTACAAACCAAAGGATTATAAAATTGAATAAATTACATCCTTGTCGGGAGAAATATTCTATAATTGACAAAAAGTGCAGCGAACTTCCTGTGTGAAAAATACCTTTACTTTTAAAACAGCCTCTTTAATGATATAAAGAGGCTGTTTCTTTTTTCGAACAAATACGATACCATACCCAATTTCTATTTCTAATATTGAAATAATCATCCAAATTGGCACTCTATCCTCTGAAAACGCCCATTTTATTAACAAAAAAAATATTTTTTTACGATCCGTATACCCTCTACAACATCATTTAATTCTTTTTAGTAGAACGAGTATATTGCGCAAGAAACTCACTACAAAGAAATAAGTACTTTTATGAAACCTTATAATAATCAACTGAGTAAACCATACTCTTCGCAATAGAATGTCTTTATGAAAAATCAACTAAACGATGAACTCGTTTTAGCTATCAAAAACAGTGTGTCAGATGATATGAATATCGCAAACCTCCTAATGGATATACTGTCTATGGGAAAAGAGGCTGTTTACCGAAGGCTTAGAGGCGATGTTCCATTCACTTTCGATGAAGTTTCGAAAATATCATCTAAGCTATGTATTTCACTCGATAATATTGTAAATATCAAAAATACAAAACGGGCGTTTTTCGATTTAGATCTGAAAATGCAACAGCTTAACGATCCGTTAGATCATTATTGTGACAAACTCGAAAGCTGTATTCTTCTGTTTCAGAAATTGCATAAATGCAAAAATTCGACTGCACGACTGGCTCTCAACAGCCTACCTTATATGTTTTATCTATCTTTCCCCCATATTGCAAAATTTCGCTTATACAGATGGCTCTACCAACTGGAAGTAATACCCACTATCGGTTCGTACGAAGAAATGGTCGTTCCTCAAAAAATTTCGGATATTGAGAAAAGATTTGTTGCCGAGCAACGGTACATTGCATATACTACGTTTATAATGGATCAAAACGTATTCAAGTCCTTTATAGGCGATGTGAACTACTTTTATAAGCTCAATTTATTATCGAATATGGATGTTCAGCTCATACAAAACGAATTATTTGAACTGATATCCGATCTTGAAACCATTGCAGCTACAGGTATGCAGAAAACCGGAACAAAGGTAAATTTATATGTATCAAATATCGATTTGGAATCGTCGTATCTACATTTTGAATCTGATCATTGTGAAAACAGTTTTATGAGAGTATTCTCTATAAATATCATAGGTTCACAAAATCCTACGATATGCAACATCCAAAAAGAATGGATAGAATCTCTAAAGAGATATTCTACACTAATCTCGGTAAGCTGCGAGATACAACGTACTGAGTATTTCAACACTCAAAGAGAACTAGCTCTTAAAATGGGGTGTTTTTGAAAAAATAAAACCTACTTATTATTTACACATATCAATTTTAGAAAAAGCCCAAATCATAACAATTTGGGCCTTTTTCTTATAATAAACCGATATTTAGAAATGAATCCTCCACACTTTCAAAATTCGAAACAAATATTACGAATTTTACGGCTCAACATACAAATCAAAACACTACAATTTAGAAACACGATATAAGACAAAAAGCAACTGTATAATGCTTTATCTGTTGCATTTTTTTAGGATGTTCTACTATAACTTTGCTTATGTAATTATTGTACAGAGTTTCATTATTGACATTGATTCTTTTAATCTAGTTATCCTTTTATCTATGAAAAACACTGAAATTAATAGTGCAGAGTCTAGCCAACTCTGATTTGTGTAGTTTTGTAAAGTTTCTGTTAAGGATAAAGAGCCTTCGAAGTGATTTCGAGGGCTTTTTGCATTTTCCGTTATCTTATTATGCTTAGAGGGAAGTAAATATTACTTCGAAAGTAGTGCCTTCGTTTGGTTTCGATTGTATTGTAATACTTCCTTTGTGCAGGCTTATTACTTTACTTACCAATGCGAGCCCGATACCATTACCTTGTGCTATTTTCTTATTCTCTCCCCTATAAAAAGGGGCAAATACATGAGGAAGTTCAGTTTCGGGAATGCCGATACCCGTATCAGAAAAACAAATAATAATTTTCTTCTCCTCAACCCTAATATACACTCTAGAGGTTTTATTTTCGGAAAATTTGCAATTATTATCCATCAGATTAGCAAATGCCATCTTCAACAAATATTCGTTGCCAACAATAGTAATTTCAGAATCGTCTTGAATACCTTCATCAAAAAGCAGATTCACGTAATAATCGCTATTCCCCTTTAGTACTATATCTCTTGCATCCAGCAATACCTCATCTATACGGATATTACTCTTCGATATCTTATTCTCATCGTAACTTGCTTTTGCCAGATTAAGCAAGCCATTCAACAACTTTATAAGTCTGCTTGTATCTTTATGAGAATTTATAAGCGTTTGTTTATATTCTTCGAGAGTGCGGTCTTTTAATAATACCCAATCTATCTCGCCTATTATTACAGATAGAGGTGTTCTCAATTCGTGAGAAACATTACTTACAAACATTTTCTGTGAGTCGAATGAAGTTTCAATTATATCTAATGCTTTATTAAACGAACCTGCCAACTCTCCAAACTCATCGCTCTCGTTATAGCCCAACAATCTAAGATCTAAATTATTGGCTGTAATATCTTTCATTCTATCCGAAATTTCAGCCACAGGTTTTAATGCCCTTTTAGCCAATATATAACCTATTATAAAAGACATACCAATAGAAACGATACAAATAACCAAAAGACTCAAAGCCAGATTCAATTGTTTAGCATACCCATAACCATCGTAAGCGGCAGCAGTTACTATATACTCAGCATTATCATTCACAAAAAGAAAAACAACAGCTTGATAATCGTTTACATAAAACTTAATATTCTTTTCCTCTTTAAGCACTTGCCCCAATAATTCGGGTGTCTCTTTTACTATATCAATATCCTTTGCATCGTGATACAGCAGATTGAAGTTTTTGTCATATATGGCAACCTCAACTTCATTTATATATTTGATATTACTCTTGTAAATAGATTGCATTGTCTGAGGATCTACTCGGGCAGTAAAAAACAAGTTTGCCTTAGAAATACCCTCGCTCACCAAGCCGTCATAAAACTCTTTCTCTCTACTTTTGGCAGAAAGAATATAAATTACCACAGCAAATACCAGCATAAGTATAGCTGTTACCGCCGCATATCGTAATGCTATTTTAGATCTTATTTTCATTCGGTCAGAATAAAACCCATCCCTTGACGAGTATGAATAAGTTTAACCTCAAAATCTTTATCAATCTTCTTCCTCAGATAGTTGATATACACATCTATAAAATTAGTACCCGTATCGAAGTGAGTATCCCATACCTTTTCGGCAATTTCTACACGCGACAATATTCTTTCGGGGTTTTCCATCATATATCTTAACAGGGTGAATTCTTTGGGTGTCAGCTTGATTTCCCGATTACCCCTGAAAAGGCTTTTTGTGTTTACATCTAATAAAAGGTCTTTATATTGCAGCTCAGTTACAGGATCGACGTTTTCAGTTTGTACTTTTCGTTTTAGTAGAACATTAATGCGGGCATTTAACTCTCTTAAATCAAATGGCTTTACCATATAATCGTCCACACCTGCATCAAATCCGTCTAACTTATCATCGGTTGTTCCTAACGCTGTAAGCATAAGAATGGGTATATGAGGATCTTTCTCTCTTATTACTTTACATAATTCAAAGCCATTGATATTGGGAAGAACAACATCTGTTATAATCAGATCATAGGTATTAGAATTAACTAAACGCCTGCCCATTTCTCCATCAAATGCCAAAGACACAACATATCCAAACTCCTCCAGACCTTTTTGAAGTAATTCGGCTATGCGTTGTTCGTCCTCTACTACCAGTATTTTCTTCATAAATTATTTCTAATAAGTAATATAATGGTGTATAGCAAAGATAGTTCTTTAAATTTTATGCTATGCAGATCGATTTAGTTTTAGCATTTTTCAAGAGTATTTCTTTGTCACAGCCAATCAGCAGAAGCAAGCTTATCAATCCCAGATTAACACACGTTACTAATATAATACGAAAGTAGCAGTCTTCTTTTTTATAACTTTTCGTTACAATTTTCTCTCTTTTCTCACCCTAAACACCTATAATTAAGTTAATAATAACAGATTACGCTCAATCCGACAACAAATAAGAATGAGTAATGTTATATATAATTATTAAGGTTTATAATATTAATTTTAAAGATTGTTTAATTATGAAAAAGTTAATTCTACTCGTTATACTTGTGTTAGGTACAGGCATAGCAAACGCCCAAATAGGCAAAGGTAATGTTTTGATAGGTGGTGACCTGGCAAATTTGAACATCAATTTCAGTAACCAAACAAGCTTTCAGATAACTCCTAGAGCTGCTTGGTTTATTGAGGATGGATTGGCTGTGGGTGCTTACGGACAGTTTGGTTTTAATCACATTAACGGACAAGACGGTAATAGTTACACTTATGGTGTTGGACCTTTGGCTCGTTATTTTGTTAACCTTAAAGAGTTGCCTTCATTAGGACAGGCTAAATTCTTTGTTGAGGGTAGTGCAGGTTTCGAAGGTGCAAATAATACTGTTAACAATTCGCATACTAATGGTTTAGGATTCGGATTTGGTCCTGGTATTTCTTATTTCATTACTCAATCAGTTGCTGTTGAAGCATTATTAAAATACAATGGTATTGTAGGATTCGGTTCAACTACATACACCAATGGTCTTTCTTTAGGAATTGGTTTCCAAGTTTACTTACCTTCTAAGAACGTAGTTAAAGAAATCAAGTCTCTATAAATCCATCTACTATACTAACTACTACAAAAATAATATAGAACAACGTAGGAGGAGCTTCTTTAAAACAGAGGCTCTTCTTTTTTTTAGAGAGCTACTGGGAAAAGAGGGAAGCTTGAACAATCTCATTCGGTGGCTGTTCTATATGGTACATAACTTATTAAAAATCAATAACACATTATTAGTATGGAAGCATTATATACAGCTGTTGCTACGTCTGTAGGTGGAAGAAATGGAAATGTGAAATCTTCAGATGGAGTTCTAAACTTTGAAGTGAAACCTCCTAAAGAAATGGGTGGTCCTGGTGGCGCATTTACAAATCCCGAACAATTGTTTGCAGCAGGTTATTCTGCTTGTTTCGGAAGTGCATTGAATCATGTGGCATTGTTGAAAAAGAGAAAAGTAGTTCCCACTATAACTGCAAAAGTAAGTATTGGCAAGAAAGACGATGGCGGTTTTCAATTGGCTGTGGAAATGGATGTTAATATCCCCGGAATAGATCAAAAAGATGCTGAGGAATTGGTTCACGAAGCACATCAAGTATGTCCTTACTCAAATGCAACCCGCAATAATATAGAAGTAAAGCTAAACGTTACAACCAACGCTTAAAGGTGAGAATCAAAAAGAGAGTTTCAATACCTGACTTAACAGGCACGAAAACTCTCTTTTCTTGATTGTATTAATCTGTATTAGAATTCAATATCCCATATTCCGCACGTTTTTTGTAATTCGACCAATGATGATGCATATCCTTTAATGATTTCGAGATACTGCTCTTGTATTTCGTTATAAGTCCGTTGGGCAATCAATACATCCAGAATACTGGTTTCGCCCCGTTTGTATTTATACACAATACCATCCAAAAGCTTTTGAGAATCGCTCAATAAACCATTTTGGTATTGCTGCACTTGTTTCTGAGTAGCTTCGTAACCGAAAAAAGCCTGAGCTACTTCTTTTTGTATCTGAAGTTCTACATTCTTATACTCAACCTTTGTTTTACGGATCGAATATTCCGCCGATTTTAATGCTCCTTTATTCGTATTCGAGAATTTCAAAGGAATAGAGACTCCTGCTTTTACAGCATTAAATGCCGGTGTAGGCGCAATTTCATTTCTCGCCTCTGCATTTATCTCATATCCTACCGACAAACCCAAATCTATTTTGCGTTCAGCTCTCGCTAGTCGGAGCTGATTAGTAGCTACTTCCGAATTCTTGAGACTGGCAACCAAATCAACACGATTGAGTAATGCTTGAGACACCAAATCGGTAAGCATATAATCTCGTCCAAAAACATTCCAATCGCCTGCAGGAATATCCAGCATATCAATCGACTTTCCCATAAATTGGCGAAGTGTTACTAAAGCCGATTTATAAATAGCTTCCTGATTATACACCTCATTAAGGAGGGTGACAGATTCGAGCTTCGATTGTCGGGCTTCGTTTTCGTTAATCTCCCCCAGAGAGAAACGAATACTATCTGATATACTAAATTGTTTCATGTATTCGTACGAACTCTTCTTCACGCTCAACAATTCTTTTTGCATCATAGCATCAAGAAAAGCATCGGCAGCTTCTGCACGCAGTTCCTGAAAGAAGTTATCTACCATAAGTCGCTCTAGCTCTGCCTCACTTTTAGCTAAGTGGATTCTTGCTCCACGCTTATTTCCAAGTTCGAGTGTGTATCCTAGTTCAAATGCAAACGCATGCCCTAACTGATCTTTCCGTTTTCCGTTATTAACTGCCTCTACCGACAATTCGGGATCAGGAAATACTCTCTGGCTTAAAGCTTCTGCCTCTGCTATATCTATATTATATTTTTCGGCAATGTAACTTAAATTATTTTCTCCTACTTGTTTCAAATATTCTGAGAAACTGATATTCTGCAAATTCGAAATCGTATTTGTTTGAGCAAAAACCCCAACAATCGCCAGAAGAAATGCTGTAATTGATATTATCTTTTTCATTGTCATTCTTCAATTTGTTTGTTTTGTTCTTTCTTCTCTGATCGAGATTCCACCATATAATAAAATGCAGGCAAGGCAAATAAGGTAACGATAGTAGAGAACATCAATCCATAAACGATAACCGTAGCCAAGGGGCGTTGCACATCCGAGCCTATACCTGTAGCCAATGAAGCGGGTAGTAATCCCAAGATGGCAACTGTTGCCGTCATCAATATCGGACGGAAGCGGTGTCTGGCTCCATCAATCACAGCCGATAATAAATCAAAACCATCCTTTCGTAAGCCATTGATATGCGACACCATAATTACTCCATTCTGTATGGCCACACCAAACAAGGCTATAAACCCAACGGCTGACGATACATTAAGCGTCATTCCCCTAATATTTAGAGCCAACATTCCTCCAAAGAGAGCTAAGGGTACGATAGCCAATACTAAACCTGCCTGACGGAATTTGCCAAAGGCACAATACAGTAACACAAACATGATACCCAACGCCAAGGGTACAATAATTCCCAGACGAGAATATGCTCTCTTTTGGTTTTCGAACTGTCCACCCCATTTTATATGGTATTTAGCGTGATCGTATGTTACATTTTTCTCTATGCTCGACTCTGCTTCTTTGAGGAAAGATGATAAATCGCGCCCCCGAATATTAAGCTTCACAGTCAAATGACGTTTATTCATTTCGCGAGTAATTGTACTTTCGCCTACACTCAGTTTTATATCTGCTACCTGCGACAATGGTATTTTTGCTCCAGTTGACGAAGTAAGCATCAAACCTGCAATCTTTTCGGGAGTATCACGTGCATCTTCTTTGTATTTGCAAGTAATATCATACACCCTACTCTCTTGATAAACCTGAGAGATTGCCTTACCTCCAATTGCTACCTCTATCAGATTACCTACGTCCGATACATTCAACCCATAACGGGCAATAGCATCTCTATCCATATGTATTTGCAATTGAGGTAAAGGAGGTTCTTGATCGATATCTAGATCGGTAGCACCCTTTACATTATCAAGCACCTCCAATATGCTTTCGGCTATGCGTCGGGTTTCTTTGAAGTCATCACCATATACTTTTACTACAAGTTCGCTATGAGCACCCGATATTTTATCCATAACACCATCGATCATGGGCTGACTGAAGCCTACTTTAAATCCGGGTAGAGATTCGTACTCCTTTGATAATTCTTCTATCAAATCGTTTTTCGTCTTTCCGCTAGGCCATTCGCTATAAGGCTTTATACCTACTGATACTTCGAAGTGAGAAGGTGTGAAAGGATCTGTTCCATCGTCGTTTCTCCCTGCTTGAACAGCTATGTAAGTAACTTCAGGGTATTTCATTGTCCGTTGACGCAATGTATCTGACATTTCTTTCGACTTTTCGATGGAGATTCCGGGAGGTAGATTCACTTGTAACCATAGTGATCCTTCATCCAACGTTGGTAAAAAATCTTTACCTACATATGTTGTCAAAGCAATGGCTGCAACAAATACAAACACAACAGGCAAGATCACCTTGCGTGGATGCTTCATTATACGATTGACCGTATTTGAATACTTTTCGGTCAACTTTTCGAGCCACTTATTATGATATACTTTCTGAGGTTTACGATACAATGCATATCCTAATCCTGGAATGAGAAACAGAGCTACAAGCAAGGCTCCCAATAAAGCGTAACTTACGGTAAAAGCCATCGGCGTAAACAGCTTACGCTCTACTCTCTCGAAAGCAAACAAGGGCAAATAGGCGGTAATGATAATAATAGTTGCAAACAAAATAGGTTTAGCAACAGCTGTCACACGCTTGGCTATACTAGTTTCTTTGAGTTCTTTCTCAGGATGATCCTCTCGCTTTTTGAGGATTGTTTCCATCATTACAATAGCCCCATCTACTATGATTCCAAAATCTATTGCTCCCAACGAAAGCAAATTAGCAGGGATATTGGTTATGTGCATCAAAATAAACGCAATCAACAAAGCGATGGGAATAGTTATCGCCACCAGAAATGCTCCCCGCCAATTACCCAAGAATATAATAAGCACAATAATAACCAGAGCCATACCCTCTATCAACGTACGTGAAACGGTATGCAGGGTTGTGTCTACCAATTCGGTACGATCCAAAAATGTATGTATTCGTACACCTTCGGGTAGAGTTTCATTATTCAATTCATCTACGGCTGCTTGTATACCCTCCAATACTATCGATGGATTCTCGTGTTTGAGTAACAGTACAATACCTTCTATACTTTCCGAATATTCACGGGTACGATCGGTATATCCTAAAACTCCTTTTCGCTCGAGATTACCATATTTCAATTTACCAATGTCATTGAGAAAGACGGGCACACCCTTCTCGGTACTAACCACAATTTTCCCGAGATCCTCTAAGGATGAGATCTGCCCGATTCCTCTAACTACATAACCTAAGTCTCCTCTATTAAGAACACTTCCTCCAACATTCGAGTTATTATTCTCAATAGCATCAATTACCTCATTGAGAGACAAATGATACTGTTCCATTTTTTGTGGATCCACTTCTATCTGAAACTGGGTAGTGATGCCTCCAAAATTACTTACATCAGCAACTCCTGCCACTTCTTTTATACGGGGAATTATTACCCAATTCTGCAAATCGGTAAGTTCTCGAAGTGGATGATGATCACTTTCAATAATGTATCTATATACTTCTCCAATAGGTGAAGTCAATGGATCGAGCTCTGCCACTGCATCATAGGGAAGATCTACTTCGCCCAATCGCTCTTGTACACGCTGACGGCTCCAATAATCTTCTATTCCATCTTCGAAAACGATGGTAATCATCGATAAACCGAATGTACTTTTACTTCGCATTACATGCATTCCCGGAAGTCCGTTCAATGCCCTTTCGATAGGTATTGTTATCTGTTGCTCAACCTCTTCGGCAGCCAATCCGGGTACTTGGGTCACCACTTGCGATGTAACATCGGCAATATCGGGATATGCCTCAATTGATAATTGCTTCCAAGAATAATATCCGAATATGGATAGAAAGATAAACAGCGTAACTATTACCCACCGTTTTTGTATCGTTAGGAGCATAAAGCTCGAAGAGCTATTTGGTGCTTTGTTATATGTCATAAAATGATAGTTATAATAATTAAGGTCTCAGACCTACTCAGTATTCTGGAGCAGAATCAAAAATTTGTGTTCTTCAAACAGATTTATAATTCTGCTTCTACACGCAATACTTTTATTTTAGATAATATCCACCCTCGCTGATAATTATGTCACCCTTTTTAAGTCCGTCCACTATTATAGCTTTGCCATCTCTGGTTACCTCTACTTGTACAGGTGTCTTTATAAAGGTGCTGGGAGCCGATTGCACAAATACATAACTGGTATTCTCGCTTTGCAACAGCGCCTTTTCGGGGATAGATATAACGGTGGCAGGCTTATCCAGAAAATGAACGGTAGCATACATTCCCAGTTTAAGAAGTCCTTGCTGATTGTCACAAACCGACAACACTTTTATAGAACGGGTCTCCTCGTCAATGGCTTCATCAATATGGAATACTTTTCCCATAATCGAGTTTTCGGGTAAAGCTGACATATGTATATCCATTTCGTCATCGACGTGAATAAATCGAATATCTTTTTCCTTAACCTGGGCAGTAACCCATACTTTAGACAAGTCGGCAACAATAGCCACATGTTCGGTATCGTTATTAAGAAACTGACCTGTAACCAAATTATTCTCAATTACATTGCCCGCTATTGGTGAACGGATAATCAAGGGTTGTCCTAAAACCATATCTTCGGGGTTAGCCTGAAATAGTTTGATTGCAGCATAAGCATTCTCGTATTCCTTTTCGGCTATATGAAGAGCATTAGCCGCTTCCTCTTGTTCTTTTTGAGAGCTGACTCCGTTCTTTATAAGGTCTTCTTTCCTTTTCATATCCTTGCGAGCCAAGTCGCGCTCCGATAATGATTTGAAGAATTCTTTTTGAGCTGTTGTAAAATCGGGTGAGATAATCTCAAATAAAGGAGTATTAACTGCTACCTTCTGCCCTAATTTTATATATGATTTAGTAACTCTACCCGAAAACGGAGGAGCTATATATGCAAACTGAGTAGGTATAGGCTGGATAGTTCCTGCCGTGATAACCTCTTTTGCAAAAGGTATTTCTTCTACTTCCGCTATTTTAACCTTGCTTCTAAGAATGCTACTATCACTAATAAACACCGTATCTCCTTTCTGCGTATAAGCCGCAGTAACTTGTTCATTAGAGGGTTTATTACATGAGGTTGTCAGAACGATCAACATCAATAGGTTCAATAATAAATTTCTCTTTTTCATACCTCATTGTTTTACTTTTACGGTTGGCAAAATTATGATATTCAACCCTCTATATTATTATAATAAACATTAGAAAAGTATTAGAATTACCCCTCCAATTCTAATACTTTTCTAATAACTTTTGTGAGGTTTAATGAAAAAGGCATACCTACTTTTGTGGCTCAAGTCGAAATGAGATACTAGAATGCATTATTATGAAACTATTCAGAACCAAAACAAAAGAAGCCACTGATATGCAGTTCAATGGCGAAAGGCTATTCCTTGCAGCCAAGCAAGATACCCGATCTGTATATTCTTTTCTCGACACAAGGAGAGAGGGATTGTATCCTGCGGAAGTTGCCGAAAGGGTGAGAAAATACGGAAAGAATGAAATAAAAGCAAAGCAGAACAATAGATGGTTTGGATTACTAATCAAAGCATTTATCAATCCCTTTATCGGGATATTGATATTCTTAGCACTCATTTCATTCATTATAGATGTACTACTAGCTAACCCAAACGAAAGAGAATGGATTACTGTAATCATTATCACAACTATGGTTACACTAAGTGGGCTTCTCAGATTTACGCAGGAATGGAAATCGAAAAGAGCAACCGAAGCTCTCAAAAAAATGGTAAACAATACGGTTTCTGTTTTTAGAAAAGACACCAATCTGATTATAGAAGATATAAACATTGGCGAATTAGTGCCGGGCGATGTAATTTTTCTTTCTGCCGGAGATATGATTCCTGCAGATATTAGGATTACCGAAGCAAAAGACTTGTTTGTCAGCCAATCGTCTCTCACCGGCGAATCGGATGCCGTAGAAAAAATGGCAGTTCTAGTTTCCGAATCACATAAAACGGGTAGTGTTATCGAACTGAATAATATCTGCTATATGGGTTCGAATGTTATAAGCGGATCGGCTCGAGCCATAGTTATCACCACAGCAGAGAATACATACTTAGGAACAATCGCCAAAAATATTGTAAGCAAAGATGTTCAAACAAGCTTCGATAAGGGAATCAACAATGTGAGTCTTCTTCTTATCCGTTTTATGCTTGTAATGGTTCCTTTTGTGTTTTTCATTAATGGTCTCACTAAAGGAGATTGGTTCGAGGCTTTTCTGTTTGCCATATCCGTAGCAGTGGGGTTAACTCCCGAAATGCTTCCTATGATTGTAACATCCAATCTGGCAAAGGGAGCGGTAAAGATGTCTAAGCATAAGACTATTGTAAAAAATCTCAATTCGATACAAAGCTTCGGAGCGATGAACGTATTGTGTACCGACAAAACCGGAACTCTGACTAAGGACAAAATTATTCTCGAACGCTATTTGGATGTACAAGGAAACGAGGATGTAAGAGTTCTGCGTCATGCTTACTTCAATAGTTTCTTTCAAACCGGATTGAAGAATCTCATGGATCAAGCGATTCTTTCTCACTCTCATGAGCTTGGCTTTGAGAATCTGGAAAAAGAATACACCAAAGATGATGAGATTCCGTTCGATTTCAATCGCAGACGAATGTCGGTAGTTATTAAAGATAAAAATAACAAAAGACAGATTATTACAAAAGGAGCCATAGAAGAAGTGCTTTCGATATGTCAATTTGTAGAAATAGAGGGAGTTCCTACACTTATTACCAACAAAGTTAGAAAAAGCTTATTGGAAACGAGTGTAGAACTCAATCAACAAGGAATGCGAGTATTGGCTGTTGCACAAAAAAGCTGGATTACCAAAGACCATTCTTTTTCTGTTGAAGACGAGTTTGATATGGTATTGATTGGTTATCTAGCCTTTCTCGATCCACCCAAAGCATCGGCTACAACGGCTATTAAAGCTTTAGATGAATATGGAGTCAAAATAAAGGTTCTTTCGGGCGACAATCATATAGTAACTACCGCTATTTGTCAACAAGTGGGTATCGACACAAAACATATTCTTCTGGGGCATCAAATAGAAAAGATGAGTGACGAAGATCTCGGGAAGCTAGTGGAAGAAACAACTATTTTTGCAAAACTTAGCCCTTTACAAAAGTCGAGAATTGTAGTTATTCTGCAAAGCCAAGGAAACACAGTGGGCTTTCTGGGCGATGGTATTAACGACGCTGCTGCCCTTCGTCAAGCAGATATAGGTATATCGGTAGACACAGCAGTAGATATAGCCAAGGAGTCGGCAGATATTATTCTGCTCGAAAAAGATTTAATGGTATTGGAAAAAGGCGTGATTGAGGGACGAAAAATTTTCGGGAACATCACCAAGTATATCAAAATGACAGCCAGTTCTAATTTCGGGAACATGTTTAGTGTTTTAATTGCCAGTGCTTTTCTTCCATTTCTGCCCATGCTGCCCATTCACATATTAATTCAGAATCTGTTGTACGATATTTCTCAGACAACTATTCCTTTTGATAATGTTGATAAAGAATACCTACAAAAGCCCCGCAAGTGGGATGCTTCGGATCTGAAACGCTTTATGATACGTATAGGTCCAATCAGTTCTATATTCGATATTGCAACATTTTTAGTGATGTGGTATATTTTTAAATGTACTATGCCCGAAGATCAATCGCTGTTTCAATCAGGATGGTTTATCGAAGGCTTGCTGTCACAAACGCTCATTGTACATATGATACGAACACGTAAAATCCCGTTCATTCAAAGTCGGGCTTCATTACCAGTTATTATAACCACATTCTCAGTAATGGCTATTGGTATCATTATACCATTTACTACATTTGGTTCATCCATCGGATTGGTTCCGCTTCCATGGTCTTACTTCCCATGGTTGGCAGCTATACTTCTCTCTTATTGCACCTTAACACAAATTATGAAACAGTGGTATATCGGCAAATTCAAAAGATGGTTATAAGTAAATCTGAGATTTAGGTATTAGATAAAATAAAAAAAGTGCTCCATTATTTATAGTGGAGCACTTTTTTTACGGACAAACAAAACTCTATTAAAAACTCTAATTCTAGAACAATCAGGATCTATTCATTATTTTCTTTCGGTAATAAATTATACACATCGGTTTTAGTTGCAACAGTTATATCAGCCTCTTCAAGCTGCAATTGCTCGGCAATCATGGCTTTGACATCTTGGAAAGCATTGATTATTGTATCGGCAACCAAGGTATATGTAATCGGAGAATCTACTTTTCCATCGAATATAATGATACTGTCTTTCAGCACATAAGTTCCTTTTACTATAGAATCGCTTTCAGCAAGAGGTTTGTAATTATAAGTACTATCTGCAAAAAACTGATAACTACTGCCTACCGGTCCTCCCAATTCTCCTATTGCTTTTTCTACCGAATCTTTAATTTCGGGCGTAACAGCATCTACGTCATGTGTAGAAATAGTATATTTCCATGTCCCAACCAAAGGACCTATTGTATCTCTAGGATCGGGGTTAGGTTTAGGTGGTGCCGGAGCATCATCATCTTTGCTACAAGCAAAAAAACCGATGCTCAAAATCAAAGCAAATAAGGGTAGCAGAAAAAAGGATTTAGATCTCATAATAAATAGTTTTTTTAATTATTACTTAGCTTTTATATTATCATCTTAGTTTTCTTATGTAAAAGTAGAGCGGATAACAACTATTGAGATTGCTATATTCATGTTTTTGCCCCTACCTCTTTTTCTAATTTCGAACAACACCTTACTTTATTATCCGATATTAAAAGCTTAAAAATTATTCGATCATAATCTATTTTAAATTTCAAAACTTACTTATTTATTATACTCTACCCGAAACATTTACTCATTTTATTTATTTACTCCGTATAACAACAAAAAAAGGTTTAGAACTAAGTCCAAACCTTCTTTATTTTTAATATATAAACTTTGATGTTTATGCCATTGCACCATTCACTCCTATATTCTGTGCATTAATCCATTTAGCTTCATCACTAACCAAGAATAGAATAATCGGAATTATATCCGCAGGCTCACCTATGCGATTATAAGCAGTAAGCGACGCTAGTCTCTGAATAGTTTCTATGCTTTTTCCAACCGAAAACAATTCGGTATTAGTAGGTCCAGGCGATACAGAGTTCACATTTATATGACGATGACCTATTTCCTTTGCAAATATTCGGGTCAGTTGTTCCACAGCCGATTTAGATGCTACATAAATGCCATAAGTAGGCATCATCATACGATTAGCTGAAGTCGAAAAATTGACAATACTTCCATTATCTGCCAGACGTTTTGCAGCCTCACGCAGTGTATTGAAAACTCCTTTTACATTTATACCAAACAGCTTATCAAAGTCTTCATCCGTAGTATCCGCAATCAGTTTATTGATCATTATTCCGGCATTATTAATCAGAATATCAACTTTACCGAAAGCAGCTATTGTTTCATCAAACAGAAATTTCACATCTGCCGTTTGGCTTACATCTGCTTTCACTATGATTGCTTCGCCACCTTTGCTCTTAATATCCGAAACCACTTCGTCAGCAGCCTCTTTACTGCTTGAATAGTTTACTACAACCTTTGCGCCCCGCTCCGCTAAACTTTTAGCAATCAATGCACCAATACCTCTCGAAGCCCCTGTTACTATTGCAACTTTGTTATTCAAATCATTCATTGTTTTCCTTTTATTGAATAGAACGTTATAGGGCAAATCTTGTTTATAAAGATGGAGCTATTTTGTCTAAATGCTTCAAATATATTTCTTTCGAATGCTCTATTTGTGGATTCTTCATCACATCATAGAAGTGGAAACTTTCTAATCGAGACAATCCTATAAACTGATTCATTTGGTGGAATCCAAACATTACACCATCGTCAACGCTGTGCTGTCTGAAAAATTCGCCTTCAAGAGTAAATGCTTCTACGGGAGCATTCCATGTTGTAGTTACCATATATTTTCTACCATGTAACGAACCTCCCGTTCCATAATTACGTGTAGGGTTTGCCGAACGTCTGCCATCGCTGAAATAAATTCCTTTTTGATGCCCTTCGGTAAGCACATTATCAAAATACTCTTTAAAACCAAAAGGTATTTGAAACCACCAAATTGGAGTATGATAAATAATAACATCTGCCCAAACAAACTTCTCAACTTCTTCGTTCAGATCGTACTTATCGTTTATGTCTGTAAACTTAACTTCGTATTCTCCACTGTTTTTAAAATAATCGACAGTCCATCCTAATAATGTTTTATTGAACTCGCCTCCTGAATGAGCAAACTTAGGTGCTCCGTTTATCACAAATATTTTTTTCATAACCTAATTTTTATTCTTTTTATTATTGTGGTACAAAAATACACACCTTTTATTAATTACCAAAATAATATAATTCATATATTTGTATCATAATTATAATAATTAAAAATATGGTAAACCTAGAATGGTTTAGAACATTCAAAGCAATATACGAGACAGGGTCGCTTACAGCAGCAGCCAACAAGTTGTATATATCTCAACCGGGAGTAAGTTTACACCTCACATCGTTGGAAGCTCACATCGGATACAAACTCTTTGATAGAGGAACGCGCAAAATGGTAGCAACCGAACACGGAAATATACTATATAACTCTATTGTAGAGGGGGTAGATAAATTAGAAGCTGCCGAAAGACATTTTTATAGGAATGCTAATTCGGACAAAACCAGTATAAGTATCGGTATGTGTTTCGAGACATTTCAGCATGTACTGGAAGCGTATATAAGCGAATTACCATTCGACTTGATATCTAAATTCGGTGGATATGCTCAGATGTTGGGCGATCTGGATAAAGGCTTGTTAGACTTTGTAATCTCTCCACAGAAAGACGATTCGTTGAATGTGCAATACACTTCTTTTTCGAAAGAAAAGATTATAATAGTTGCAGGAGCTAAAAGTGACATTTCGGAATTTAATAAGATTCTAGAAAAAGGTGATCTGAAAGCTGCCGAAAAGTGGCTTAACAATCAAATCTGGTTTGGAACAACGGGGGATATGGAACATTTGAGAAATTTCTGGATTCAGAATTTTAAGAAAAGACCCGATTTTAAGCCGAATTTTATTGTACCCAATAAGAGTTCTATTCTGCGCTCTATATCCAACAGAGAAGGGTTTGCAGTTGTACCCGATTTTCTGGCTAAAGAACAGTTTGCAAATAACAGTGTTCAGTTAGTCTGGGAAGGTAAAACTCCGGTTGAAAACACCTTATATTTCGCTCAACGAAAGAAGACAATATATGCAAAGGAACTAGAGATACTACAAAAAATATTTATCAAAGAATTAGAATAAAAAAACAGCTCTTTTTATTACTTTTAGCAAATAATTTTCTCACCAATTTTAAAGTATTCGTATATGATACGCAATGTGCAATTATCAGATGCTAAGAGGATAGCCGAGATTTATAATCCTTACATAAAAGATACTATAATTACTTTTGAAGAAGAATTGGTGACAGAAGAAGACATTGCCGATAGAATTAAGTATATCACTGCAAAAAACTTTCCTTATATCGTTTACCAAGAAAATGGCGATGTAGTTGGCTATGCTTATTTAAGTAACTGGCGATCGCGATCGGCATACGATATCACCTTAGAAACAAGCGTATATATTGACGAAAAGGCTCAAGCGAAAGGACTAGGCACAATCCTATATGCCGAACTGATCAACAAAGCCAGAGAAATAAACATTCATTCTTTGATAGGAGTTATTTCTCTACCCAACCCTATTAGTCAGAAATTACATGAGAAGTTTAATTTCGAATTGGTAGGGAACTTCAAAGAATCCGGGTTAAAGTTCAATAAACTGATTGATGTTGAGTTTTGGCAACTGATTTTATAAAACTGCTATTTCATATTTTTCAACAAGTTATTTAATACACTTTCGGATACCTTGAAGGCTGTTCCATGTCGTGTTCCTTTCGGGAAAGTAACCAAGTCTGAAACATCTTCCCACGTTTTACCATCTTTAGAACGTACTGCTCCATATTTTCCCTCACGGTATTTATCGAAGTAAACATAGATATATTCACCTACTTGCAAGGGAGCAGGTCCCTCTACCCAACTACTCGTAATAGGAGCGGATACTTCTGCCGGAAAATTATTTATATCCTTTGATACAGTTACTCTTATATTCTTTTCGAGAGGTGTTTTGTTTTCATTTTTCACAAAGAGGAAATACTCTTTTCCTTTCTTTAAGATAGCCCCATCAATCACACTAAAATTGGGATTAAAGAAAAGCTTAGTTTCCGAAAACGTCTCGAAATCGGGTGTTGTTACATAATACTGCCGATGATCTAAACCATCTTCCGAGGGTCCGACCTCACTGAAACGACCATCAATAGTAGATGCCCAGAATATATAATACAGCTTACTAGCTTCATCATAAAACAGCTCCGGAGCCCAAGAGTTTCTAACAGTCGGTTCGTGAGTCATTACAGGAATTGCCTTTTGCTCCGACCAAGTAATCAAGTCTTTGGACGAGGCATATCCTATAATATTATCGTGCCAGCCCGTAGTCCAAACCATGTGAAAAATTTTATCGGGAGCTTGTACAATACTAGGGTCACGCATCAATTTATCTTTACCCACAACAGGCAACAAATAGCTCTTGCCTTCATTGAGAGGAGTCCATGATAAGCCATCGTAGCTATAAGCCAAATGCAGACCCGTTTCAGACTTACCCGTAAAGTAAGAAAACAGATAAACATCTTTTGCTGTACTGCTTATGGTGCTTGTAATCAGTAACACAGTCAATATAAAAACAATAAAAGGAATATTTTCTCTTTTCATTTCTGTATAAGTAAAAGAATATATTTAATAATACACTTTATATCTATAGTAGACTCTGAATGTATCACTTACCAAAGCAATAAAAAGGTCTGACACCTTAAAACTCTGTAATTTCGCTCAATTCAACTTTAAAGCCCTCTACGTTGTGTAAAACATAAGATTCTACCCCTTTAGCTACTTTGGCACGATAATTTATCAAGCGAATATTTTCAGCATATTTTATCCATAATGACGGGCGATAATCTTCTTTCATAAAATCAACCTGCACATTATTTAATTCGATATTTTTAGCATGGCGAATAAAGAATCCCGAAGCTGGAATCGTTCCGAACATCCAAGGTTCAGGATACAGAGCCTCATTTTCGGGAGGTAACAATTGTGCATCTTCTTTAGTTCCTCCACCTTTATACAATATTCTAATATTGCTCAACAGAACATCATTAATCTGATGATCGGGCACTCCGCTTATTATGCTTGCATAACGAGAATCGGCATTATAAACATTTACGTTACTGATAATCACACGCGATATATTTCCGACAGGTGTACCCTTCGGACTTCTTAAACGAGAACCTAAACGCAGAAAGAAAGGCGCATTCACTATATCACGCATAGTAATATTGGTGATCGTGATATCTTCTAGACTTCCACCGTCTACCGATTCGAGAGCCAAGCCTCTGCATCTCTCAAATATACAGTTAGAGATTGTAATATTTTTAAAGCCCCCACTCGACTCTGTTCCAAATTTTATTCGTCCCGTCACATATCCTTGGTCAGGGGCTTGCGGTTCGTCCCGCTGAATAGAGGCATCCAGCATCGAACCTTTATCGAATCCACTAACAAAGCAATTGGTTATAGTTACGTTCTCAGTATCCCGAAAAAAGCCTAATGCATAGCTACTCTTTAGAACGATAGCGTCGTCCCAAGGCGAATTTACCGAACAGTCTGATATATGTACATTACGGCAACAGTCAATATCAAAACCATCCCGATTTGTATCTACTTTTACATTACTTATCGTGAGGTTATCAACACCCGTAGCAAGCAATGCAAAGTGTCCGCAATTCAACATCGAAACGTCTTTAATAGTTACATTCTTACATAATTTCAGGCTTACGGCTTTATTTCCGACTCCCGAAAGACGACTTTCTTCACGTGTCAAACCTTGTCCGTTTATTAAACCTTGTCCACTAATAGATATGTTTTCGAGACCTATTCCCCATATCAAACTATTCTTCCAATGGCTATGCCCGAAATCCTGAAATTTATTATGCTCATTCTCCTCTGCCAAATCATAACCTCTGTCTTTTTCGGGATAAGCAGCCAATATAACCGCACCCGCATCTAAATACAAATGAATATTACTTTGCAAACGGATTGAATAACTGGCGTAAGTTCCCGCAGGCAAGAACACCATTCCGCCTCCATTGGCTACAGCTGCGTCAATAGCCTTATTTATAGCAGGAGAATCTATTTGTTTTCCATCCCCTTTTGCACCATAATCGCGTACATTATATATTGACGCAAACAAATTGCCAACAAAATAAAAAAGGATAGTAAAAATGAATATGTTTTTTTTCATATAAATGAGTAATAACAAGTGGTTAATACAACATCGCATTTTTAGGGGCAGACTTATATATCTGTCCTTTGAGAATGCACATAAAAACAGGTCTAAGACATTAACCGTCTCAAGATTAGCTTATTTCGAATATATTTTAGGATAAACTTGTGCTGCAAGAATCAAATGTCCTAAGTCATTAGGATGCAGCATATCATCCGCGGGATAGCAATCTATTCTTCCGATCAATGGTGTATAGAAATCAATAATTTCATATCCCAACTCTTGTGCTACTTTTCTGATTTTAGGTAATATTTCGTCCGATAATACCTTGGGCTGATGCTGCCACTTCTCACTCGGAATGATAGGCATAGGCAGGCAAAGATATATTTTGGGTTTAGATTCGAGATTAGCAAACTCCTTACACAAATAAGTCAGATCCTTTTCAAAATTCTCGGCAAAAGCCTCACTGTTCCATACTCTTGGTTGCGAATCGTTTGTACCCAAAGCAATAGTCACAATATTGGGTTGAAATTTCTTTGCTTCCAAAAACAGCTCACATTGGTCATATGGTTTATAGGAGTTACGGCAAGCAGTGGCTCCACTTACTCCAAAATTACGCACGTCGTATTTATCACCCAACATCTGTCTCAACAAACCCACATAACCTTTATTCAATCGGTCGCTGGCTGCTGCCCCTTCGGTAATACTATTACCGATACAAGCTACACGAACCCGACCATCTTGGGCAATTGTTACAAACAGTATAAAAAAGAAAGCTAAAAAGATACAAACCAGTTTTTTCATAATAATCAATTCTTATTGGTTTCTAAAGGCATTAACCTGAAAGTTCTCAATTCATCAGCATTTCCGTACATAGTATGATGGCGTGACAGATTCCAAAATCCATCTTTGGCTTTACCTTCGCTATTATCATAATCGATTACCGCCCAACAAAGACCTATCAATTTATTTTCATACAAGTCCGATCCTACCGAAAACTTGCTTCCCTTTGGCGAAGCATAGTCGAATGGCGTTATATAAAATTCGAGGGTCAGCTTTCCGCTTTCACCCTCTTTGAAATCATATTTGTATGCATAATTGGAGTATGGTTTTTCTTTCAACCATTTTTGCGGTCCCCAATACATACACCAATCGTCTTTCTTTGGAGGTGTATAAATATGATAATTCTGAGCGTGTCTTCCATGAAATAAATCCCATGCCTCTTCTTTTGTAATATCTTTGAAGGGATAGAATTTATCAATAAAAGGACCTCCCGAACGATCTCCATCTACCACTACCTCAAAGATATCAACATTTATATCATCTCTGGTAAACGACCAATAGTTATCGTATACTTCATACAAAAAATATAATCGATTCTGTCCTGCCGACCAGCCTATTTTTACCTGAATGTCTAATGTAGATTTATCAGATTCTGAATATTTACCTTCGTCTTCTGTCATCTGGTCGATTCCTATCGAATAATCAGGCGGAACTATATTCCAGTCGTGAGTATCTCCATCAATTATCGGAACTTTATCGGAAGGGAAACAGAATACCTTAAATACCATCGGCTCTGTTTGCCCTTGAACCCGACAAAACATGAAAACAAGTGCATATCCTAAAAGTAACCATTTCATAAATAGTTATTTTTCTTGAAATTCGTCTTTAAATAAATCCGGCAGCATAAAATGATTATAATCTGCTTTTTCGTTTTGTTTATAAATGCAGAAATATTCTTTCTGATTACTGATCAAAGGCAAAGAGGCTGCCAAAGCGGGCGAATCGGTTTTCTTTCCCGACTCGAAAAAGGCTTGTGGCGAGTTTTGCACATGGGCATCCGACAAACGTATTTCGGATGTTACAGGCATCACTGCATTCACAGTTTTCAACCTCATACTTTCACCATAATATAGGGTAAAAGCTGTTCGCTCGACACTGAAAACATTGTTTCGGCAATAAATCGGTTTTAACCGACCGTGCTCGTTTTCGGGCAATATTTTACCATAAGCACCTCCATAAGACCAAAACAGATTTAAGTTTTGAGGAATATCCAGCGGATTTACTTCTATTATTACACCGTCTGATCGAGAGAGCGAGACAACTGTTATTACCAATTTCCCATTTCCTAGTAACGGGTCGGACAGGGTATAAATCAATGACCTTTTATCGGGCTGTTGTACTTTTATTTCGTTAAAATCGCTCAGCCATTTATCGGTTTGTGCACCTATAATCCCAAATTTCAGATTACCTCCCATTTCGGGAAAATAGAAAGCTGATTCGGGATGTTTATCCAATAGTATTTTAACATTATCGCTTTTTCCATTCAGTTGGTATGGAAAAGGATTATTGCCTATTGCATCTTTCGGATAATTAAGATTGTTGCTGTTAGTTATAGATACAGGCTTATCATCAGAAGTTCTGACGTTAATATTTTTCAATCCGATATTTTTCGCAAAAGAGATATTACCTAATGTTTCTACGTCTCCCTGCAAATTATCGAAATAAAAGTCCTGCATATAGGCTTCTTTACTTCCTGAGACTTCCAATAATTTTCGAGAGTCCTTTATTTTAATATCAGAAACATACACATCTCTAAATGAGGGAATACCTTTCTTTGCATCTACCTTTTCCAACATCTTCACCCAATGATCGGGCAATGATTTATTATCGTACTCCTTAGGCAATGTCGAATAACTGTAAGCGGGATTCCAATTTACATTGGCTTCGAAAACCACATTTACATCTTCCAATTCTACATCTCTAATATAAATATGCTCGGTAGTCCCGCCTCTATTCATTGCCGATTTCAGACGGATAGCTACATTTGTACCTTTCGCTTTTAACCCCTCAGCCAGAATATAGCGGATACCTCCCGATGTTTCACTGCCACAGGTAAGTAACCCTCCTCCTGAGCGAGACAGGCAATTGCGAATCACCACATATTCAGTCGGACGGTTCACCCGCAAACCATCGGCATCTCTACCCGATTTGAGGCAAAAATTGTCATCATTGCAATCTATGTCACAATTTTCGATCAGTATATAAGACGAGGAATCTACATCTACGCCATCCGTACTGGGTCCATGCCCTCCTATATTGTTTTGAACCACTACTCCATCGACAGTACAATAGGAAGAATAAAGCAATTGAATAGTCCAAAATCCTGCTTGCTGAAAAGTAAGGTCTCGAACTGTCACATCTTCCGAATTGGAAATCAACAAAGTACGGGGACGTTTACAATCATAGTCAACAATCCAACGCAACCCTTTGGCTTCATACTCTTTACGCATTTTCCAATACGCATCCCAAAACACTTTACCTTGTGCATGTATGATGCCCGAACCGCTTAGCACTACATTTTTCTGATTCAGTACATTTATCAGAGCCGAAGGCCAACGCATCTCTATACCTGCCACACGAGTATCTATTTCGGGGTAATCTTCTATATCGGTACTTCCTAAAAGTATGGTTCCCTTTGGTATCTCAAAATTCACCCCCTCTTTCAGATACAAAGAACCTGACAGGTATTTACCTTTTTCGAAGGTAACAATTCCACCTCCTGATGAAGCACACACATCTATCGCTTTCTGAATGGCTTTTGTATTTAAAGTCGTACCATCTGCTTTTGCTCCATAATCCGACACTTTGAAAATCTTCGTATTTTTGAGGTACTGTCTGGCTCCTACTTTTTTTGTCCACAACATATCAGGCTCTACAGTAAATGCCCCTACGGTAGGTATCATCAGATAAGCAATAAACAGAAGACTGATAATTTTCTTCATATCTATTATTTCTTGTTTCTCTTATTCAGCTTCAGTATTTCAACTCCTGCATCAATAATCAAACCTAAACCGTGCTTCTCGTTTTCGCCTACGGGACGGGTATAATAGAAGGGCAGATCATCGGTAATACCTGTACCCACACACACATTTTTGAAGTATCCGTTTTCGGTTATCTGGTCTTTCTTCAGTGCATTCCAACCCAATTGAGCTATTCTGAGGTACGTATCATCCAACCAGCCTTCGTTGATCGCTTTGGCAATTCCATATACATACATGGCTGTAACCGAAGACTCGTCATACGATTCGGGTTTATCCAATAACTGATTCCACATTCCGTTTTCGTTCTGATAACGGGATGCTCCTACGATTTGCTTTTCGAGTAAATCGATTAACTGTTTTCTGCCTTTGTAATTTTTGGGTAACACATCCAATAAGCGAACCAATGAAACGGTAATCCAACCATTGGCACGTCCCCAAAATGCAACTCCGTTACGATTGAGATCGGTATAATAACAATGATAGAACAGTTGTTTTTCGGGATTCCACAAATAACCCGAAATATTCAGAATCTGACGGGTTGCCTCATCAAAATATTTCGTTTCGCCTGTTTGCTTTCCCATTTGAGCCAGAAAAGAAACGCTCATATAAACATCGTCAGCCCAAACCGTCATCTCACGGGGAAAGGTGCGACACAATGTGCCATCATCTAAACGGGTCTGATCTTGCATGATATGCTTTGCTGCTGCTTCGAAATATTCTTTGTACTGCTTTTTAGAATCGTAGTTATAGACTTCGATAACGGCAGCTCCCATTGCTCCGCAATCGTCCAATTCTTTCATATTCCAGAGCTGACCGAAAGGCCAATGCCAATGCTTGCGATCGTTACGAAATGTATTCTTAAAATATTCATAATTAGCGAATCCGAATGCGACATGATTTTTTACATAGTTGATATACTTGGGGTCATTGAGATACTCGCCCAGATTTATCATACTCATATCCAGCACTCCATTGGAATAATGCCACTCGGAAAGCGGACTTTTAAACTTCACATCTTCGCCTTTAGGTATGTCTTTGGTGCTGTTATATGTTTTGCCTGTTTTCGCCCCGACAAACTGAGTTACAGGTTCTTTTAATATATTATCGGCTACCGCCCTTATGCATTCTTCATCGGTACGTTGTTGAGAAAATACCGTTACAAACGTTAACGAAAGAATCCCACATACAGTTAATAGTCGTCTTTTCATATAGATATTATAAATTTAAGGTCACAGACCTGTTTATTAAATTCAATAAAGGGTTATAGTCGCATTTTTGATGAAACACAAAGCCGATATGATTTTGTATGTAATCTTCGAACCGAAAAAATCTTTGCGACTTTGCGTTTAAAATTCTGTAACCTTAATTTCCATCGGGTTTAACTGTCGAATAAAAAGGTGTCAATGGAATATAAAATGTCTCGAAAACATCAGGATAAGCCGGATCATAATCCCGATATTCCTTTTTAATATATTTCTCAATGAGCAGATTCGATTCAATTATACCCTTGATTATGCAACGTGCAATCTCGTACCCTCCATAGGGATTGAAGTGTGTATTGTCTTCCAAAGCTTTTTCCTGATCGGGAAATGTTCCGGCTGCATAATGTACAAATGCTTTCTTAGAGCCTTCTACTCCCCATGCTTCATAAAGCGTTTTGCTCATATTATTGAGATCGATCAGAGGAACATTTTCTTCTTTTGCCAATAGGCGGACTGCATTGGGATATTCGCCATGTGTATTGATTACTTTTCCGTTTTCGTCGAAACTACGGCGGTGCATGGATGTTACCAGTACAGGAATTGCTCCTTTTGCACGAGCCTCATCGACCAGATATTTCAAGTCACTCGTGTAGCTCGTATAAGGACCTTTACCCTCTCCTTTTTGTTTTTGATCGTTATGCCCAAACTCTATAAAGAGATAGTCTCCTTTTTTGATCTTGGTCAGCAGTTTTTCAAAACGTTTAGACGAAACAAATGTATTTGCCGCCTCACCCGATTCGGCATAATTAGCAATAGCCACCTTCGAACTGAAGAAAAGCGGAAAAGCTTGTCCCCATCCGCACCAGGGCTCGTTGGCTTCGTCAACAACGGTTGAGTTTCCTGCCAAAAACAGTGTTACCAGATTATCAGCCGATTTAATTTCGATACTTTGTACTGATGGATTGTCGCCATTAAATTCGAGTGTCAGTTTATTATCCCAAATAAGTTTCCCTATTTCACGGGGTTTTATTTTGACTGATTCGTTTTCTGAAATCTTAGTATTACGGATGTTTACAACAAATTCATGTGTTACAAATTCACCTTTTTCGGTTGGGATATTTTTAAGCATTAATCGGCGAGACTCAGCTTTTACGGTTGTATTACCGGGTGAATCTTTACTCCCCAATACGACTTTTACCAAATAGTTGCCTTCGGGAACATCTACAGAAAAGAAGAACGGTTTTCCATCTTTAGGGAGTGTACCTAAATCGTAGCCATAACTGCCTTCGATATATATTTTATGAGGAGCAACGGAAGTAAAACCTTTCGTTTTTTTCCCTTCTGCCAAATAAAATTTGTAATCTATTGCCATAGCAGGGCTTAAGAGTCCAAATACTCCCAGAAATATTATAAGTACTGATTTCATTCTTCCTCATTTTAAATAAAAGACCTCTTTCAATGATTTCGATACAGGCGAATTATCGGGATTGGTTTCCATTATATCAGCCATATATGCCCACCATTTACGAACAACCGGATTCTCTCCCAACGATTGGGAAGAGCCTGCCTCCAATTTTTGAGAGGCATACAGAACATTGGTTTCTTCATCCCAATAAATACTATAATCGCTGATACCTGCTTCTTTCAGAAGAGATTTCAATTCATCCCATATTTCGTTGTGACGTTTTTCGTATTCAGCCTCTTTTCCGGGCTTTAAGTACATTATAAATGCTTCTCTTTTCATAGCCACTGTTTTATAAGATTGTTATTTTCTAATAATATATTTTTGCAGTCCGAAATCGGGTAAAGCCACCAGTCCTTCAATTACAGATTGCCCGTTCATCAAAGCACCATCCCGAGTAGTGTGTACATTATCTTTATAAAGTTCCTTTACTTTTGCCTGACCTAAGGCTTCACATTTTTGTGCTGTAAGATTATTCAAATCAATAAAAGGAACATTTTCTTGTGCTGCAACCTCCTTTGCCCATTTAATGTATGTATCGGTCATACGATTCATTTTACCATCTGTCCAAAAATTTGCAGGCGTGGGCGATAGCACCACAGGATAAGCTCCTTTGGCTTTTGCCTGACGAATATAAATACGCAGGTAATGACCGAATGTATAGACGGTTTCGGGTCCTCCGTTACGTTCCATTATTACGGTTTCCGATTCATTGCCAATACCTTTGAGTGATGCTCTGGCACGACCTGTATTTAACGAACCTCCATCGTTATGCCCGAATTGTATAAACAGATAATCTCCTGCCTGAATTCCGGGCAATACTTTATCCCATAAGTTTTCGGTGAAAAACGTACGGCTGCTTCTGCCTCCCAATGCGTGATTTTCGACAGACACTCGTGTGCTATCAAAAAACTGTTCGAAAAAGCTACCCCACCCCCATTGATCGTTATCGCCGTTTCCTTTTCCATTCTTAACCGTAGAATCTCCAATCAAGAACAGAACCGGGGCTATAGTATTTTTACGTGAACTTCCCGAGACTATTTCCTGAGGACGGGATGGATCACTTACACCGAAAATAGGAGCAGTGGTATTTTGGTTTTGTGAGTAATATTGGACTGCACTGTCATTCATCTTCGGATAGAAATTATTCAGCAGGTTTATAATTTCAGCACCTGCCAATAATACAGGTCCGTAACCATGTGCAGCATATACATTTACAGGACGATGGTAGTAAAACGCAGGATCGAAAGCCATACCCGTACCTACACATGTACCTTCGACCTGACCATCTTTATTTATTTGAGTAGATACGGCATGCCAAGCCAGATGAGCTACAGGGGCATAAGCGATGGCATCAACCCATCCCTTATTTACGGCTCTAGCAATGCAATACGCATAAATAGCCGTTGCCGAGGTTTCGAGGTACGAGTCGTTTTTATCTAACAGTTGATGCCAGAAGCCGTCTCCAGATTGATAGGATGCCAAACCTTTTATATGCTCTTTCAGTTGAGCCAATACTTTCGATCGTTCGGGGTGATTAGCGGGCAAAACATCCAATACTTCAACCATCGTGAGTAGTGCCCATCCGTTTGCCCTTCCCCAATAGAAGGCAGGGTGCTCTTCGGACGATTCTACCCAACCGTGCATATACAGACCTTTTTCTTTGACAAACATCCGTTTCGAAAATTGAAGTATCTGCCTTACCGCTTCATTATAATACTTGCTTTCGCCCGTCAGCTTTCCCATTTGAGCGAGAGCCGGAACACTCATATACAAATCGTCGAGCCAAAGAGTATTCATTTGAGGACGCTTGCGGGCAAACGTGCCATCATAAAGACGATATTCGTTATACGTTATATAGTTGATATAATTGTCGATAAGCGAGCGAAGCTCGTATGGAGGTTCGGTTTGCTGTAACTTTATCATAGATGCACACATGGCTCCCGCATCGTCTAGGGCATGGGGGGTAAGCATTTGTTTCATCTGTGGATCAATCACGCCATAGTCATCCATCAGCTTTTTGAAATGGGGTGCAACGTCCGATAAAAATTTAAAACGATCGTTCACGTAATCAAAATAACGCTTATCACTCGTAGTTTTTGCGACATCTAACATGCCCGAATAAGTTACTCCCCACTCGTAACTTGCCAAACGAAAAGCTCCTTTTTCTAATTCGGAATTGCTATCCATCTGACTGTAATCGGTAATTACCTTTTTTGTTTTCTTATCGATCACATTGGTCGGAGTCGATTGCTCTAAATAATACAAAACCTTGTCTAACGATTTTTTCACTTCTTCTTTCGAAATCATCCCGTAAGGCGTTTTATAATCGGGAGCCAAAAGATGCAGAGGTGTAGTAGAATCGTTTATTTTGTCCTCCTTTTTTTGAGCTGAAAGAATTTCGCCAAAAAAAAGGAAAATCAAAATTGAGAATATCTTCAATGTGTATTTCATCGTCTTATTATTTTTAGGTAGCAGACCTGTTTATTGCTCCGGCAATTAGAATAGCTACGTGCTGTTATAATTATAAAATGCAACAATAAATGCTTTATGTTACTCATTACAAAATAAGGCTTTTGAGACTTTCCAAAACATGGAAAATTATTCAATTACATAGAATTTAAGGTTTCAATGGAGTTTCTGCACCTAAGGTTACATACACTGAATCGGAAAACTGATAGCCTCGAAATGTACCTGTTAATTTGATAAGTGTACGCTTTCTCAGGGGAATATCTTTTGATGTTACCAACCTACTGCGACTCTCTCCTCCTATCGACCACGAGTAACGGTCATAATCCATGCCGGCATCCAATAACAGTTCGTCAGCATCAGTTACAATCTCCTTTTCGGGAAACATCTTACCTAAATCAGCACCCATATAAAATCCGGGTTGGGTAGGCTGATTATAGGCTACGTTTTGAGTAGCCATGCTTATCCTGTAAATTGGATCTTCCAAGAATGTATGGAAACGATATTCGGTAGGGTATGTAGATACATACAGTCTGAGGTTGTTATTATCTTCGGTTCTCAATAAAACTTCTTCACGCCAGTCGCCCACAATATCGCCTTGTATGGCAGGTGTTGCTTTTGTTCCATTGTTCGAAACGCATCCTTCGGCAGTAAGCAGGGTTTGAAATCCACCCTCCTTATAATCGTATTTTGTGATCTTATTTTTATCGAGCAACTCACGGAGCAAATCTCCATCCCACCAACAAGCCATATTTACCGATATGTTTTGCATGGCGGTATCAATACATTCGCCTTTTATGTTACGGATGCCTTTGGACTCCCACGACCACATTTCGACTCCGGGATAATTAGGATCGATATCGGCTGCCATACACCGACCGACATCGGTAGTTGAAGGTATCTGAAATAGAATCTCACCTGTTCGTGCATCACGGTAAGTAGAACCATCCCGTTTATTTTCGTGGCAATCCCACACTTGCAATCCCCCCCTCTTCGGATCGAAAACGGTCAGATGTATAGCATCGCCATGTCCTAATTTGGTATTGTATAAACCCGTTCCATCGTGATCTATGGCACACGATCCGTATATAATTTCGTCACAACCATCGCCATCTACATCTCCGACTCTGAGGTTATGATTTCCCTGCCCTGCATACGATTCATTACCGGGAGTATTCGAATCGAAAACCCAGCGTTTCGTAAGTTCTCCATTGCGCCAATCGTAGGCGACCAAAACGGTTCGGGTATAATATCCCCGGCACATGACTACACTTGGATGTTCTCCATCCAGATAAGCAATAGCTGCTAAGTAGCGATCCATGCGGTTTCCTTTATCATCGCCCCAACCCATCAAATCGCCTCTCGGAGGATCGTAAGGGAGGGTTTCCATCGCTTTGCCTGTCTCTCCATTGAAGATGGTCAGGTATTCATTTCCCGACAGAATAAAGCCATCCGAATTTCTAAAATCAAGTTTTGCATCGCCTATTATATTGCCCAATCCGTCAACCGAACCATCAGCGGTTTTCATAACTATTTCGGCTTTGTTATCTCCATCCAGATCATATACCATAAACTGAGTGTAGTGTGCTCCTGCACGGATATTCTTTCCAAGATCTATTCGCCAGAGTTTAGTTCCATTCAGTTTATAGCAATCAATAAATACATTGCCTGTATAACCCTTGTGCGAATTATCGTGTGCATTGGATGGATCCCATTTCAAGATAATTTCATATTCGCCGTCACCATCCACATCACCAATACTGGCATCGTTGGGCGAATAGGTGTATACCTGCCCATCGGGAGTAACTCCGTCTTTGGGTTTATCAAGAGGGATATTTATATAACCGATGGGAGCATTTGCAGGAAGGGTATATTTTTGTTCTTCTTTTTCTACACCTTTTATTAACGATCTTATTACATAAGTTTGCTCACGGTCGGAAGCTGTTTTGTCTTCAAAAAAAGTTCCTTTTATGATCGGTCTATCGTTTATTTTAACTCCATTCCGATATACGTTAAATGATATATCGATAGGGTCGGACGAGAAGTAACGCCAGCTCAGAAAGTTGGTATGGCTATCTTTTTTCACAACCACCAGCCCCCGATTGAGCTTTTCTCGTTTGAGCTTTGTATAATCATAATTGGGTTGTGCCGAAACACCAATTGCAAAAACGAAAAAGAATAAGAACACAGTAATCTGTTTGAATTTGTAATTTTTCATATTCTCAAATATTATTACTTAATGGTATTGTATAGAATTTTCGGTCGGCTTCAAAATCGAGCATTATCTGATCCAGGATAACCCCATCGTCTAATGCATAAATAGTAATTGTATGCTCGCCTGCCTTATTCAGCTTATGATAGGTTACATTTACGGATTGATTTCTCAGCACATTTTTTTTCCAATCTTCGCTTCTGAATTCAGTTTTAAAAGATACTACCTGAGGCTTTCCATTATCTACTGATATCGCATAGCGTATATCGTTTCCATTTACGGGGTGATTGGGCAAAAGGCAGGTTCTGATAATAGCATCACCGCTTGAGGTTGTCAATATTCTATAAGTCAAAGCATTTCTTTTTCCTTTGCTCAAACTTACTGCTTGGGTAGAGTTTCCCAATCCTTCGATTAATTCCGATAGTCCTTGTGTTTCCTTTTCATAGTTAGAGGCATTGAGTATTACCATCTTATTATATTCTGTTGCCATATCTGTATTAAGGTTATTAGTTTCCAGTTTAAATGTATAGTCTTGTCCATTTATGTATAAAACGCATTCTCCGATTGCTTTCTCCAATTTTACTTTTGACCAATCTACACTAAAGACAATTCTTTTTTCAGTAAAGAGGTTCAGATACTCTTCATCAATATTCAGCCATTCTGGCTTTTGATTGATACTCCAAACAATAGGTTGAATCCCTTGTTGAAAAACGGAAACAAATGTTTTGCTCCCTGATGGATTGACAAAGGGAACAAGCTCAATTGTATATTGATTATCGATTGGTTTATCCGTATTTTCAACCCATATTAAAGGTTGTTTCCTATTTTTAAACTCTATTCTATCAGGCAATTCCGCTTGCTGATAAACATTCAGATCACGTGGTTTCATATCCATGATACCATTCCATTTCCCATTCATCAAATCGTGGTTGTACGTATAGGTCAACCCTGCAATCGCATTGTAAGCATTTACACTTTTCTCTGCATATTCATTGGCTACGGGTAAGTTATAAAAGGCATATAATCTGGCTTTCTGAGCATATAATAATTTCTTATTCATCTCCGTCGAAACACAAATGGGATATTGTACCAATTGAAAATAAGCTGCCTTTTTGTTTTGGGGGATTCTCTTTTCTAAACGCAGGGCTTCTTCTGATATAGTGGAGTAATCCAATAAGCGATTGTAAATCTCATCTCCAAAAGCATAGGGATTAAATTCGGTATCAATAACAGGTGTTCGCCCATTTTTCACCTCAGCAGAATATTCTTCTACCCTGCTCCATCCCATAAATTCGGGTTTACGGACATTTGCCAAACGGTAATACTCATTCAATAGGGGCGTGATTTCTCTTGCTAAATCTTCGCCAAATTCTCGGGCAAGCCAATCTTGTTGATTAGCATAAATATTCTGAGGATTTATCTTATCTATATTCCAAGCCATATCCAAAAAGAATTCGGTAGTATATTCAGCAGGTTTTAGGTCTCCCACGTTCAATATCCATAATTTGCGAGCTCCTGTGTCCCATGCTTTTTTCATTTGCCAGTAGATGCGAGCAGGCTGGGTCGTTGATAACCAGAGATAATCGTGAGGTCGTCCCCAATAGGAGATATGATAATAGATTCCGCTACCTCCGCTCCGCTTTTGCTCGGCTTCGTTGCTTAGTCGTGTTATATATCCATAGTTATCATCGCACCAAGTAAGGGTTATATCTTCGGGAACTTTCAATCCGTTTTCGTAGATACTCAATACTTCTTTGTAGGGTACAAATGACTGAGGTATTTTAGTTATATCTTTATTTACATATTTTGTCAGTAGCTCTCGCTGATCCTTTATCACTTGCGAGAGGACAGATGTTTGCTCGTCCAAGGTTTTTACACCTTCCATCTTTCCATCGTGTACGCCTCGCATACCTATTGTATAGAAATTTTCGTATGTTCCTGCTTCTTCGAGTCGTTCAGACCAATAGTTACAAACTGTAGTTTTATTAGTTAGATAATTATAATCTCCATATTTCTTAGCATCCCATTCGCCTGCACTATTTCTCATCAACGGTTCGCAATGCGATGTTCCTATTACAATACCATATTTGTCTGCCATTTCTTTATTACCCTCAACAAAATAGAAAGGAGCTGTAGATTCGTGCATGGCTGGCCATAGCGTATTAGCTCGGAGCCTCAATAAGAGTTCGAAGATCTTTCCATAGGTTTTACTGCCTATCTGCCCTTTTACCGAAGATTGTTCAAAATTCTGACTGCTCCAAGGCATCAAACCCCAATCCTCATCGTTTAAGAATATTCCACGATACTGAACGGATGGTTGCTGGCAAAGAAAATACTCATCGGGAATGTTAATCGCTTCTTTCTTATCGGGTATAGCATCTGCCCACCATTTCCAAGGAGAAACACCAATCAATCGAGACAATTGGAGCACTCCGTATGCTGTACCTCTGCTATCACTGCCTAAAACTATTAGCTGTTTCTTATCTCCGTTTTTTATAATCTGTATCTGAAAGGCTTCCCATTGATTCTTTATTTTATCAGCAGACAATTGTTTTGTACCAATCAGATTATCTATATACTCATTCTTTCCTATTGTGCCGATTACGATAGTATTGTCTACAATATCGTTCGACCAAGCAGGACTCACACCCGACACATCTTCCATATCGGAACAGAACATTCCGATGGCTGTATAAACTACTTTGTCTTCGTTTGCGGATACATATATATTTGTTGCTTTCTTATTATTCAACAAAGGAAAAACTGCTGACATAGAAAATGTCGTGCAGAAAACTAATAAGAAGATAGTTAGATATAGGTTTTTCATAATAAACACGTTTGTGATACAGTTCATTACCAAATAGCGGGTTATTACTCTATTTTATAAATGAATACAAAACTAAGCCCTCAATTAAAGTAAGGGCTCAGTCTTGATTCTATTTAATAAATACCTAGAATTAATATCCGGGGTTTTGCATTGCTTGTTTTTCTTCGCCCGACAAAGGTCTGCCATTTTTATGAATAGCATCCAAGAACGTTTGAGGAACAGGACGAAGGTAATGTACTCCTTCTTTAGGAAGAGCCTCGTCATTGAAAACCTTAGCTCTGTTTACAAGAGTTTTGGTTCTGGCTAAATCTTCCCAACGGATCAATTCACCCATCAATTCGCGAGATCTCTCATTCAATATAAAATGTAGGAATTTTTCGGACTCAGAAGAGGCTCCTACTACATCATAAAATTCTTTGGTTGAATTTAAGATATCATTTACACTATTGAGATGCAATGAGGATGAAGCGGTAGTGGTTGCCGCAATGTTATTCGACTCATAATATGAATTCTTTTCCGAATACGAAGTGTATTGAGCAGTATTGGCCACAGCATTATTTTTGTAGGCAACTCCACCATCCGAATAAATAGCTCTGTCTTCTCCTTCTTTATAAGCTGCTCTGTCTCTCACCGCATTAATATAAGGCAATGCCGCAGCATATTGCCCTTTGCGTCCATAAGCTTCGGCGGCAATAAGGTAGGTTTCGGCAAGACGAGCCAGAATACCATCTCTGCAGCCAAACTGAGAAGCAACCGAAATACGCGATCCATCTAAAAACTTACTCATTGTAACATAGCGACTTGTTGAATAATTACCATGATCGCTATCCAGATTATAGGGCTCGCCATTGAAATAACGAACAAACAGATGGGGAGCACGGTAGTTGATATTATCCTCTGTATATCTGCTGTCTCCTGCATTATTCACAATGTAAAGAATAGATTGTTCACCTCCTGCAAAGCGTGCCTTGCCCACTAATGCCTCACTTGGGGCATATTTGGCAGTCCAAACGGGAGCACTAGCCGGTTTATTACATGAATAGCTGGTTTTAAATGACTTCCAGAATCTAGAATCGTTTACTCTATCAAAAACATCCATAGAATAATCGGTAGTTCGCATCCGTTGAAATTCACGACCTCCGGGAATATCACGCTGCATACCTGCCAAATTTTGATAGATAGATGGGTAATATAAATGTACCTGATTTCCGTAACGACCTTGAGTAGCTGTATTGTTAGAAAACTCAGCAGCTAAGATAATTTCAGGCAGTTTTTCGTTCGCTCCATTTACAGTCGTATAGTTCCACAATTCTCTAAAATCTTTTGCAAGAGAGTGCTTTCCGCTGTTTATTACAATATCTGCATATTTAATAGCATTATCTAAATCCTCTGCTTTTGTAGCAGAATTCCAGTCACTATACAATTCGCTCGCACGAGTAAGATATACTTTTGCCAAAAAGTGAGCGGCAGCCCATTTTGTTATACGTCCTTGTTCAGCAGGTGTAGACGGCAATAAATTATATGCTTCTGTAAGATCTTTAATAACCTGATCGAACACTTCCTGAGTTGTATTTCTACCAAATTCAAACTCTACCGTAACCGAAGGTTCGAGCTTGATAGGCACTCCTCCAAATTGTCTTACTAATTTGAAATAATTGAAGCCTCTCATAAAATGCCCTTCACCCAAACGTGTATCTCTATTTGGCAAATCACCGTAATAGAGAGGAACATTCTGAATAAGAATATTAGCACTTGCAATGTTGCTGTACATATTATCCCAAACATTGGAAACAAAGGCATTCTGAGAATTCAAGCTTGCGTCATACGAGTTCCACATCTGCTCGCTACGGTCGCCACCAACGGCAAACTCATCTGTACCATAGTTTGTTGTAGCGTATGCCCAATTGTAATTGAAATGAAACCGCAGTCCTTGATACATACCAACCGAAAGCCCGTCTAATCCTTCGGGAGTTTTAAAAGACTCAAGACTTAACGATGTTGTCAACTCCTCATTCAAGAAATCAGAGCAAGAAGGCATCAGCAAAACCGTGGATGTTGAAATTACACAACAGTATATTATTTTCTTTATATTTTTCATATTTTTTCTATTTAAGCTCACAGAGCTATTTATTGCTTTGATAAGTACAATAACTAAAGCTGGTTATCTTTGAGAAATGTATCATTAAATACTTTCTCTTACTTAAAAGACCACAATCCTATGATATTTAGAAACCAATATTTATACCTACGATAAAACCTCTATTGAATGTAGAGCCTCCCAAATCGGGATCGATCCAATCAATTTTAGAATACAATAGTCCGGGGTTTCTAAATTGAGTAAACAGTTTAAGATTAGTTACGCCCAAATTCCCTAAAGATTTTTGAGGAAAGACATATCCTAGAGAAATGTTACGCAGTTTGATAAATGACCCATCCTGATAATTCATAGAGCTCTTAAAGTCATCGCCCGATGCTCGGTCATAATTGGGAGCAGGATAAGCATTGGTAGGATTGGTAGGGGTCCAATAATCAACAACACGTTGTGCGAAGCGTCCTTGTAAAGCTTCAGCACCTGTTTCCATCAAGAAATTCCATCGAGAGAAGATGAATACCGACAATTCCCAGTTTTTATATGTAAATGTATTTACCAAACCTGCTGTCCAACTCGGATTTTTCTGACCTACAATTTTACGGTCATTATTAGCGTCAATCTTGTAATCTTCGTTCTGGTCTACAATCTTAATATCACCCGGTTTAAAAGCATGCCCGTTTGCATTGAATTTTGCCATCTCAGCTAAATCCTCAGAAGTATTTTGCCAGATTCTATCTTTTTGATAGTCATAGAAAACACCCAGACGTTGACCTATAAACCAGTTATTAGCAAGAATGTCTTCTTTACCATTTGCCAATTCGAGTATCTTATCTTTACTTGCCGAGAAGTTAAGGTTGGTTGACCATGTAAAATCTCTAGTCTCTATATTTACAGTATTCAATGTCAAGTCGATACCTTTATTAGAAGTTTTTCCAATATTAGTCCAAACGCGTGTATATCCCGTTACCGAAGGAATATCTCGTTGCATCAGAAGATCGCTTGTTGTTGATGTATAAAGATCCAGATTACCGCTAAGTCTGTTATTGAAGAAACTAAAATCGAGTCCTAGATTCCACTGAGTCGTACGCTCCCATCCCAGATTTTTATCGGGCATCACTATTGGCTCTTTCATTGAAGGATCAGACTGAACATACCCCGGAGCAACTAAAGCTCCCCATGTGTAATAAAGAGTTTCTACCCCTCCTTTTGTTTGGTATGGGTCGATGGCTGAGTTTCCTGTTGAACCTACACCTAAACGTACTTTCATTTGATTGATCCATGTCTGATTCTTAAGGAAGTCTTCCTGATCTATACGCCAGCCGACAGCTGCTGATGGGAAGAAATCCCATTTATTGCCTTCTGCCAACTGAGATGCTCCATCCCAACGAGCCGACGCTGTCAACATATATTTGCTATTGAAGCTATAATTGGCACGAGCCATATACGATAGCAACTGAGTTTCGACCAAGCCCGATCCAAAAGCATCGAGAGCACTAACTGAATTCAATTGATTCCAAAGTTGACTACTCCAAGGTAAGTTACTGGCTGTCATAGAAGAAGTTTCTTCATGAAATTTTGAAGAACTTTGCAGTAAAGTTACTCCCAGATTGTGTTCTTTATTGAATGTTTTATCATAGTAGATTAAGTTATCTAACGTCCACGATAGGCGTTGAGTCTTATTCAACTGAGCATAATTGGTAGAACCCGGTTCACCTGCTCCTCTGTTCGAAGATCTCTCATCCATGAAGCGTCCGTTTCTGAAGTTATAAAAGTCAGGACCAAAGTTTACACGATAGCGCAATCCTTCCATAAACTTAATCTCTGCATAAAAACTACCCAGAGTACGCAAGGTTGTACGTTCGTTTATTACATACTGATCGTCACCTATGGGGTTTAAGATATTAACATCACCACCGGGCATATTGATTCGATTGCCATTTTCATCAAAAGGCACAGCATAAGGTAACATCGCACGAGCTGCAAAATAAAGATTGCCCGGTCCTGTTGCATTAGATGTTGCATATCCGTAGTTCTGAACACTCCATGTACCGGTTATAGAAGCACCCATCGAAAACCATTTTGTAGGATTGATATCGGTACTTATTTTCACATTATATCGTTCAAAATCCTGACCTTTTTGAGTTCCTTCCTGATTTAGATAACCAAAAGAAGTATGTGTTCTCATTTTATCTGTACCACCACTTGCACTCAGTGTATGTTCGTGAGTTAAGCCCGTTCTCAAAACTAAGTCTGTCCAATCGGTTGTAGGTACTAAGTTTCCGTTAAAGGTTCCACTAGCCCATCCTTTTTCGATATTAGCCCAAGCTATCGGATCTTGACCGAAGATTGCTTTATCTGCTTCAAGAGTAGGAACTTCAGGATAGGTGTTTTTTGAAGCACGGCGAAATGCATCACGACGAAATTCTACATATTGTGGAGAGTTCATCATCTCGGTACGATCAGACATATTCTCTATCGTTACTATTCCCGAATAGTCTAAAGACATCTTTCCACTTTTTCCTCTTTTAGTAGTAACCAGCACAACACCATTAGCTCCTTTCGAACCGAATACTGCTGTTGCCGAAGCATCTTTCAGAACATCAATAGATTCTATATCCAAAGGGTTAAGTGCCTCTATACCTCCCGACGAAAGAGGAATTCCATCCACAACATACAGTGGCGAGTTACTAGCATTCAATGAACGGCTACCACGAATAAGAACTTTCCCTATTTCTCCGGGGCGTTCATTCGATGTTATATCAACCCCTGCTGCTCTTCCCTGCATAGCTTGCAAAGCATTTGTTACAGGCAGTTTTCTTATTTCTTCGGAGCTCACGTTTACCATTGCACCGGTAACGTCGCTCTTTTTCATAATACCATATCCAACCACAACTACTTCGTCAAGCAATTGTGTATCTTCTTTCAACACTATTTTAATCTGAGATTGTCCGGCTACGGGCACCGATTGCTTTACATAGCCTATATACCCGACTTCTAAAATATCCGAAGCTTTTGCTTCAATGGAAAATATTCCATCCAAGTCGGTTATTGTTCCAATAGAAGTGCCTTTCACTGTGACCGAAGCTCCAATAATGGGCTCGTTATTTTCATCATAAACAGATCCTTTAACCGTTCTTTGCTGTGCATACGAGTATGCTAGGGACAAAAGAAGAAAGATCATCGTCAAAAACATGTATCTTGTTCCTGGCACAAGACTTTGATTCGTTTTCAGTTTATTTCTCATGGATTTTTAATTTAAGTAATTCTTAGATCAGGTTTTTCATCCGATTTAGGGATCGGGAATTAAGATTTCTTTAAGTTTTCATGGCTCTTATGTTTACATTTATTAAATCTTCAGCGAAAGTAGGCTACAAGGGTATCTGTACAAATGTATTTTTGTACAGAAACATAGAAAATAAGACTTTAAGGTCATTTATAGAGTTTCATAAACCTCAGCTTCTACAATACGTAGCTGTCCTTTAGCATCTAAAGCATTGGGATCTTTGTACAAATCGAGTTCTTTGGTACCTGTTACCTCAACAATTCCGCCAAAAGCATCTTCATCGGTGCTTTGTCCCATAAGCTGAATTTTCACGAAACGTCCTTTTGTAGGTTTTATTGGTATTGAAATATATCCTAAGCTTTTTTCGGTATCACCTTTATACACTTCAACATCATCTATGTTTATAATTATAGGATAACTGCGCATTCTCCAACCGGTGAGCTTTAACTCTATTTCCGAAATTGTTGCATCACGCTCCAACTCATATTTTATCCAGCCCGTACGAATGTTTCCATCGTTAGTCCACTCCGAGAGTTCGTTGTCATCGTAACTTAAGTTGGCTTTATCTTCGTTGCTTCCTGCGGTGGCAGCTACAATATCAATACTCTGACGAGTTGGGGTAAATGATGCACCAACGGGAGTTTGCCCCCTTTCAGTATAAGATGGCTGATGCTCTCCGCTGATATATTCTGCAAGCCCGTTTTTTTGTATAAAAGGAACAGATTCGAACGAAACAGTATTAGGCTTCAGACCTTTTGCCGATGCAGTCAATGTAACCTTTCCCGCGTTATTTGTAGATCGGATTAATACGCGATTCACACCTGATTCGAGAGGTAATTCCTTTGATAAAATGTAGTTCTCTTTTCCCTGAGCAATGCCGCCTCTCCATTCTGCAGGTCCCGAAAGGGTAAACGATGCCAACGCTTCGGATGTAGGACAACGATTTCCATCTTTATCAACAGTTTCAACTTCAATCAATGCCAAATCTGCACCATCTGCTTTGAATCCATCAGGAGCATTCATTACTTTCATTTTCAAAGCAAAAGGCTCTCCTGCTGTTTTTATCTCACTTCGGCTTAACTCTGTTTTATTATTGCTGTAACTGATTGCCTCTATCTTCCCTACCTGCCATTTTATATCTTTGAACGTAAACAAAAACTGAGAACTTCTTTCTCCTATTCCCTTAGATTGTCCGTTGATAAATAGTTCGACTTGATCTCCTGAGGAAACAACCAAAATATCTTTTATGGTTTGAGGAGTGTAATTCCAATGCCCTACAATATGGGTACGGTGATTTTCAACATCAACCCATCCGTCCCACATAACCCGATGGGCATAAAAAGCATCTTTGGGTATACGCATAGCATCTACTTCGCCACTGCGTCTATAATTTTCAGCTCCCCGATAATGTGTATTAGAGTCTGAAAAGATGATATTAGTTCCACCCGAGCTTACTCGCTTACCCGTTCCGGGGCGTACCCTAAAATAATCAAACCAACGAATAACGGCTTCTTTTGCAAACGAATCCTGATTGCGATTATAATCGCTTGCATCCTTGCCTTTATGCAAAGGACCGTCTCCGTCTTTATGATAAGGAGGAGAAAACTCGTCCCAATATTTACGCAACGCCTCATCTCTCGAATATTCGGTTGCCCACATCGGTATCCGTGCGCTTTTATTTATATATAGCATCTCGCCTCCATATTCGGCAATTTTGCTATCCAACATCTCACGCGAACCAATAGCACGCCCACCATAAGGGTCGTAAAGATCTCTTACAGCCTTCATTTCTGCCATATGATCTTCGCTTATAGACTCATTTCCTGATTCATAGAAAAGAATACTTGGGTTATTCCGATTGTAAATAATAGCATCTCGCATCAACTCTACCCGCTGCTCCCACTGTCTGCCAGTAACATCTTTTTCGGCATCTCCGGCAGGCATGGCTTGTATAAGCCCCACTCTGTCGCACGATTCTACATCTTGTTTCCAAGGGGTTACATGCATCCAACGAACGAGGTTACCATTTCCTTCAACAATCATCCGATTACTGAAATCGCTCAGCCACGCGGGAACAGACATGCCCACCGAAGGCCATTCGTTACTGGTACGTTGTGCATAACCTTTCATTTGCAGAATACGATCATTCAGCTCAACCATTCCATTACGAAAGGCTGTTTTTCGAAAACCTGTTCTTGTTTTTACTACATCTACGGGAATATTGTCAACATAGAGAATGGTATATACGTCGTACAGATAGCCATAACCCCAACTCCAGAACTGGAGATCATCAACAAGACTATTCACAGCCAAAGTCTTTGTTTCTCCTGCTTTTAAATCAATGGGCAAAGATTTAATCTTTTTTATTACATGACCACCCATGTCCTCTATTTGCATCTCCAAACTAACCGTTTTGGCTGCCGAATGTTCGTTCTTAACTTCCGATTCTGCAAATATGAGCGCATTCTTTTTCGTTATATTTATTTCACGTGCATAAATATATGTACCTGTAGTTTTGAGGTTACTGTAAAGTGGCAAAGTCTGATATACTTTGTTTGTAATATGCAGAAATACATTCTTTGGTATACCGCCATAATTGGCATTGAAGTTTATATTATTCCACTGATAGGTAGTACCCGTAGCACGCTCGGCATACTTCCACGAATTATCGATTCGTACAGCCAGAACATTTTCTTTATTCCCAAAAACAACATCATCGCTAATGTCTATTCCAAACGCCATTACACCATTTTCGTGAATAGCTATCTGCTTTCCATTCAGATAAAAATCTCCTCCAAAGCGAATGCCTTCGAACTCCAGAAAAACCTTCTTTCCTTTATCACTGGGCGATAGTTTAAAATGCTTCCGATACCACACAATATTGGTTGTATGATCTTCGATAGGAGCTTTAAAGGCATCATCTTCGTTAAAAGCTCTGGGTAGTGCTATTTTTGTCCAAGAAGCATCGTCGAAGTCTGCTTTATCAGCACCTTCCACATCTCCCACTTTAAGAATCCATTGAGAATTAAAATTATACTTTACTCGCCGATTCCCTTTTGTTAAAGGGATAGCAGAGCTACTCGTTATTGATAAAATGAGTAGCACAATACAGGCTTTACAGCGAAATAAATTCATGCGTTGTTTCATAGCCAGATTTAATTAGATTTAGTTACCATCAAAAGTATTTCCATAAAGCCGAACAAAACATGGAATTTTGTCCATTCAACTATATAATTTGACACTATTAATATCTATGTCATTTTTTACTTTAATTTTGAGTAAGAAACCCTGATCTAAATCCCTGCATAATGAATACCAAAATCACCCTATCTATAAGTGTGCTCCTTTTTTTCATTTGCAACTTTGCAAATGCCAAGAACAGAGAACTCCATTTTTCTCAAATAACCACAAAGGATGGACTATCTCAAAATACGGTAAGAGATATTTTACAGGATAGAAGAGGTTTTATCTGGGCTGGGACGGTGGATGGACTCAACAGGTATGACGGCTATCAGATTGTAACCTATAAGCCTCAGATCGGAAATCCTAAATCGTTGATCGATCATCGGATAAAAAATCTATTTGAAGACCAAAATGGATATTTATGGATAAAAACCTACAAGAATGTATTCTGTTGTTACAATCCCGAAACTGAATCGTTTATTGATTATCAAGAAAATATATCCGACAAAACTCCAAGATATTACACAAATTACCATGAAACAGAAAACGGCGAAATATGGCTTTGGGGAAACACCAACGGATGTTTACGTATAAGAAGAAACAAGCAAGGTTTCACGTCAACAGCTTTTCTTGCAGATATTCCTTCTAATAATAAAAGAAATGGGCGATTTCTTTTTGAGGACTCTAAAGGTATAATATGGTATGGAGGCGAATCGGGTTTACACAGAATAGAGGGTGACAAAACCGAAAGCTTTTTTAATCAAGATACAACCTATCATATCTCGAAGGCTGTGGAGCTGAACAGTAAAATATATTTTTCGACAGAACAAGCGGGTATATTGGTTTATGATCTCAAAAGAAAAGCATTCGAGCCTATAACAACTATTCAAATGCCGTCTACTCTTACGGATATAGCTAAAACCAGAATAGACCAATTACTAGTGGTAACAAAGGCCTCGGGAGTTAGGCTCTTTAATATAAGAAATAGCGAATACACTACTCCCGAGTGGGCTAAAGACCCCGATTTGAGAGGAAATATACAGCTCATTATAGACAAAAAACAAAACGTCTGGATATTTAATCACACAGGGTATATGTGGCATTACAATATACAAAACAGTGAGATAAATAAGCTGCAACTCATCCCTAAGAATATCATAAATATCATAGATGAAGAAAGATACAATATCTTTATTGATTCGAAAGATATGGTATGGATTACCACTTATGGCAATGGGCTATTCTCATACGATCCTAAAAACAAATACCTTCAGAATTATAAATATACGTTGGGCGAAAACAGCTTAAGCTCCGATTATCTGCTTTCGATCACCGAAGACAAATTTGGCAACCTATGGTTAGGTAGCGAATATGCAGGTATTATAAAAGCCGTAAAACCCAATTACGATATACAATATATAAGACCCGAGAATAAAATATCCATTGGCAAAAACAACAGCGTAAAAACCATTTATGAGGATTCGAACAACAGTATTTGGGTAGGAACTAAAAACGGAAGTCTCTATGTTTATGATCATGGTATAAAATCGATCAAACATATTTACGAAGATTTGAATCCCTATACAATGACGGAGGACAAAAAAGGTAGAATGTGGGTAGGAACAAAGGGTAATGGCTTATATCTATTCGATACTAAAACATTCAAACAACTAGCACATTATAAGAATGATGCAGCTAATCCAAATAGTCTGAGTAACAATTCGATATTCAGTTTATTACTCGACAATAATGACCGTCTTTGGGTGGGATCGTTCGGAGGAGGAATCAATCTGTTTCAAGAGCACACAGAAGCATCGCCTTTTATCCAATTATTTAATCAGGAAGGAAACAGACGTTATATACGCTGCATATATCAGGATAGCAAAGGTTTGATATGGGTTGGAACCAGCGATGGTATCATTAAATTCGAACCTGAAAAGATTATAAATAACCCTCTCGAATTTACAGCCTACAAACTGAATCTGCAAAAGGCAAATACATTGAGCAGTAATGATGTAAAAACAATATACGAAGACGAAAACGGACAAACATGGATAGGTACTGCCGGAGGAGGGCTTAATAAATATCTGGGAGATACGGATCAAGGCGGAACTTTTGAGGCATTTACAACCAGCAACGGCTTGTCGGGCGATATAGTTTCGGGTATTATGGAGGATAATAATAATCAATTATGGATCAGCAGCGAAAACGGAATTTCAAAATTCGATAAGCAATATAATTCATTTACCAATTATCATTTTTCAGAAAATACATACGGAAATCATTTCAACGAAAATGCCAATCTTAAATGTTTAGACGGCAATATGCTTTGGGGAAGCCTCGACGGGCTACTTATATTTAATCCAAGAAGTTTTGTGGCAGAACAAAACACACCACCCGTCACTTTCACAAACTTCTTTTTATACGATCAGAAAGCAGAAATTGAAAGTTCTGATTCGCCTCTACAAAAGTCAATTTCATTCTTAGACAAAATAGATTTGAGCTATAAGCAAAATACATTTACAATACAATTTGCATCACTCACGCTAGGTTCTCCCGAGAAGAATTTATATTCGTATATGCTCGAAAACTACGATAAAAAATGGAGTACTCCCAAACACGACAACAGTGCAACTTATAAAAACCTACCTGCCGGAAAATATACATTCAAGGTTAGAGGAGCCAATAGCGACGGGGTATGGAGTGATAAGATTACTCAGATAGAGATAGAGGTTACGCCTCCCTTTTGGAAATCGACATACGCATATATTCTATACAGTTTATTGCTGATCTGCGCCTTATATTTTGCTTTCCGCTTAATCTATAAATTCGGGAAACTGAATAATGCAGTTCAGGTCGAAAAACAACTAACCAATCACAAATTGCGTTTCTTTACTAATATCTCGCATGAGTTCAGAACTCCGCTCACACTTATTCAAGGAGCTATGGAAAACATGAACGAACAATCAAATATTCCCGACAATATAAAGAAACAACTTAATATTTTGGGTCGAAACTCAAATACCTTAAGCAGACTTATCGATCAGTTACTAGAGTTTAGAAAACTACAAAACAACATTTTAACCCTCGATCTGGAAGAAATAAACATGGTTGAATTTGTACAGGAAATATATTCGGGCTTTCAAGAGATTGCCGAACGGAAAAACATTACCTATATGTTTACCAGTCAACCTGATTCTTTGAGAATGTATATTGATCGCCGAAAAGTCGATAAAATAATATACAATCTACTATCCAATGCTTTTAAATTTACCCCAAAAGATGGAGAAATAGAAATAACTATAAGCATTAACCCCAAGAACGAAACTTGCATTATCTCTGTTAAAGACAATGGAATAGGCATTGATAAAGAAAAGCAGCATTTGTTGTTCAGTAGATTCATGCAGATCAATTTCTCATCGTCCGGTACGGGGATAGGATTATCTCTTGTTAAAGAATTTGTGGAATCGCATAAAGGAAAAATCTGGTACGAGAATAATATTAACGGGGGATCGATCTTTCATGTTGAACTATCAACATCTAAAGAGGTATACGAAGGAGAGAATTTCATAGATATGGCTTTACCTGATATTATTGATGAAAATATCAGCACAATTTCGCCCATAGAGCAAGTACCTCATATTTTGCCCGAGATAAGTGAATCGACTTTAGCCAATTACAAGATGTTGATTATAGATGATAATGATGATATACGTGACTTTCTGATTGATGAATTCAGCAGGTATTTCATGGTAGATTCGGCTGAGAATGGAAAACAAGGACTTCAAAAAGCTATTGAAACAAATCCCGATCTGATTATTTGCGATGTTATGATGCCCGAAATGGATGGCTTTGAGGTTACACGCCTATTAAAGCACGAATTTCAGACTTGCCACATTCCTATCATATTATTAACTGCCCATTCTTCTATCGAGCATCAATTGGAAGGTATAGAAAGCGGTGCAGATGCCTATATAATGAAACCATTTAGCATTAAATATCTAACAACCAGAGTTTTTAAACTAATAGAACAACGCGAGCAATTAAAGAAAAGATTTTCAAACGAATATGTACTCGATGGCAATCTGATTACAGCAACAGACAAGGACAAAGAGTTTTTCGAACTTATTGATCGTATTTTAGAACAAAACATCTCGAATAGTGAGTTTTCTGTGGATCGTTTTGCAGAACTATCTAAACTTCGGAGAACTATTTTCTATAAAAAAGTTAAAGGTATTACGGGATTCTCACCCAATGAACTGATAAAGATAAAGAGGCTGAAAAGAGCTGCCGAAATGTTACTTTCGGGAGAATTTACAGTCTCGGAAATATCATACAAAGTAGGTTTCGAAGACCCATTCTATTTCAGTAAATGTTTCAAGGCTCAATACAATTGTTCACCATCGAAATACGGTCAACCAAAAGAAGAATCTAAATCAGTAGAATAGAGACTATTGTCAGTATCTATTCTACATGTATCTTGTAGGTTACACTGCCAACGCCGTTAGTATAGTAATCAGAGAAACCAAATGAAACGGGAACAATAACAGGTTTCGCTATCTTAGGATCATTCAATTGCTCAATAACTTCTATTAGATTTCCTTTGATTACATTAAATTCGCCTGCTGCCACCATATAAATATAATAAGCATCTATTTGTTGTGCCTTTTTCACTTCTTCGGCATCTAATTGTCCCTTATTACTCAGTTTTGATTTAAGAGAATTTACTGTTCCTCTATCAAAATCAGACTCCACCAACAGTAAAGAATTGTTACCATAGCTAATCTCTGCAACGTAATTAGGATGCAAAGGTTCATACTTCTCTTTACTCAGCTCCTCCGTAAACAAAGAAGGATAAGGAAAGTCCATAAATGATCCAAATCGCTTATGTGTGATAGGATATATTAATCCATACTCATGCTTCATTGATTCTTCTTTATAAGATTTTCCGTTCAACAATTTATCCAACGAAATACCAAGTTCATAAAGCCCAATACAATGTAAATGACGACGAGAGTAATAATTTGTCCCATTTGAAGCACTTAAAGACAAACTCGAGCTAGAAGCGTGTTTATCAATACTTTCTTTTTCTATTTTCTGATACGCTTCATAAGAAGGCATAAAATTATCTATTCTTGAAAAGTTTTGACCATATCCTATACCTATCGTTATTAGATTATACGCATAACCTTTTATAACACTTAACTTTGGATAATTAGTAAGATTACTACTAAAGAGGTTTCCCAGAAATATAGCTTCTTTATTTGAGGAATTAATAAACAGTTGATCTGCTTCATATTCGAGTTCAAAAGGTTCGGTCTCTGAATAAGTTCCGCTTATGAGGCGAGTTAAAGAACTGAAACCCAATCGAGGTAAAGTATATTCGGGTTTAGGCTTAGCTTCCTGTAAAATACGTATTTTTTCGTTCTTACCTTTTATCTGAAAAATTAATTCAAACTCACGGCTTTCGCTTTGACTATTCTTCTGAACTGCAATAACCACCTCCGTATCTTCTTTTGTTCCTTTTTGTTTACTAACAATCAGCCAATCTGGAATATTAACAATCTCCCAAGAAGTATTTGTTTTTAATTCTATCGTATCTTTTCCTTCCTTATAATCGAAAGCAATTTCATTTTGAGAGAGTTGAATAAAATAAGACTCTACATTATCATCTTTTCCATCACAAGAAGAGAATAAGAAAAGAAGCAGAGAAAAAATCAAGAAGTTATTTTTCATATTTTCAAAAGTAGATAGAGGTTTGGAACTCAGAACAAGGTTATTAATTGTAATAAATCATCCAAAGGTAAAAAAATAATGAAATGCTACAAAGTAATTTACTCACCCCCTAAAGAATATAACAGGCTTATTCTTTCTCCGCTTTAAGATATTTACTCAATCCATACAGATTCAAATCTCTTATTCCATCAGCCACAAAAGAAGCTACTTGCGTTGCACCCTTCTCCATCATATGGGTATCATCTTTCAGCCCATCGGGTTTAGCATGATCTACACCAGCTTCTACCCACCGATAATAAGGAATAGAGGCAGAATCGCCCAACATGGTTACAAAATCACGGGTATTTAAGTTTATATCAATCAAAGCTACCGCTTGTTCTCTAGCTACTTTTCTTGTAATAACAGGGTAACCTTTTAGACGATCGTCCACCAAATTACCATCTTTAAAAGTACGCATCACCACCGAGGTCAATAATACGGGATAAGCATCTTTACTCCTCACATCGTGAATAAATTTCAGCAAGTTATTTTCGTAATCTTCATAGGAAGCATGCCGTTCAGGACGGGTTGAAGCGTCATTATGTCCAAATTGGATAAATACATAATCGCCGGCTTTTACTTCCGACAGTAAACTATCCCAACGTCCTTCACTAATAAAAGTCTTTGTGCTTCGTCCTCCCATTGCATAGTTAACTACCTGCACATCATTCGTGAGGTATTTTTCGAGCATCTGCCCCCATCCTTTTATCAGACCGTCTTTCTCCTCCTTATAGCTTTGAGCCGTAGAATCGCCCGCAATAAAAATTCTTATTTTAGGTTCGGAAGAAGTAAAACTACACAGCAAAATAAGAAGAGCAAGTAAGGCTAATTTATTTTTCATATTGATATATCTAATAGGTAAATAATTGGGCGAATAATAATTCGCCCATACAAGTAAAGCAATAAGAGGTAGACGTTTATTCTATCCAAACAGATACGCCTGCTGTTGGTATTGCTTTACCTCCAATAATATATTGTACATTTCCTATAAAAGGTAAATCCAATGTTTTATCGGCATAATTGACAGCTATACCAAAACCATCGCGATATTCGATATGCAGCCCCGCAGGCAAATCAAGAATAGGAATGTTTAATTGCGAGTATAGTTTCTTCAATACATCTTTTTCTAATTGTCCTTTCTGAGAATCCACACCAACATACGTTACTGTTCCTTTTCCTAAACGATGGTGTATGACAGAAGGTTTTCCCTCATAAAAATCACCTTGATAAGTTGCCCATGTTTCAGTACCAGTGTCAAGTTTTAATATTTCGCCCCAACTAGTCCAGCTATAAGGTTTTCCTCCAAAAATTACATTATCGGGAGTAGTGGGCTGTAAAAGATCGTAAAATTCTATCTGACCACCAATCAACGGATAGATGAGTTCACCAAACTTGGCTTCAAACAACTGTCCGTTGCGAGTTTTATGTCCCGATCGGGAAGTTAAAACCAAATTTCCACCTTGCTCTGCATAGGTTTTCCATCGTTGTACCAGTTCGGGATCAATCATTTCGTAAGCAGGGGCAACAATTACATTGTACTTAGATAAGTCGGCTCTTTCATCAATAAAATCGACAGGTGCACCAAAGTTTTTCAAAGCATCGTAATACTTATCTATATGTTTTTCGGTATCCCATTCCGTTGTTTGCTTGTTGCGTTCCATTTCCCACGTATTCTCGTGATTGTAGAGAATGGCAGTTCTTCGTTTTTCGTAAGCATCGGGATTTTTAGTATCTGCCTTATATTCTTTACGAAGTGATGCTATTTCTTTGATAAACTCTGAATATTCTAATCCGCTTGGGGTTGGTGTTACCCCATCGGGTCCAACAATACCATAATGATACAATTCGGTTCCATAAATCGGTTGACGATACCGATAGGTGCAAGCAAATTTACTACCTCCTGCAAAAACATGCCATAGCCACAAACGAACAGCTCCCGGAAGTGGTTGAGAATTTATCTTACCCCAATTTACTTGCCCCGGTTGAAGTTCCATGATACCATAAACCCCATCAATCGGACGGAAAAAATCATTAGCTTTTGCAATACGTTCAACAGGTCCTAAGCGATACCCTTTACGACCAATTCCATAGTTTTCGCCAAATACTATATATCGGGTATATGAATGAAAATCCAGTTCATCGCTTTTTCTCAAGTGTCCGTCCTCATAAGCCGGAATGTAATTAGTAGTTACCCATTGAGAAGGAATACTATATTTTCGGATAGTTTTGGTTTGATCGTCCAAAAAACTAGCCATTTCATTCGTTGTGAATCTATTGTAATCGAGAATCTGATGCGTATTCATAAACATTTGAGAAGTCTGAGGAATATTTATCTCCGAGAAGTCAGAATATACCTGACTCCAGAAGTTAGTTCCCCAAGCCTTATTCAAAGCCGTAATAGTAGAATATTTATTTCTCAGCCATGTGCGAAATCTTTTATTAGCATCTTCTCCGTAGTCGGAAACGGGACGAGGTTCGTTATCTAACTGCCAACCCATAATACGTTTATCATTGCCATAATGTTGAGCCAGTTTATCAATCATTTTCAATGAATATTCTCTATAAAATGTATTCGATGGCGATGGGTGCTGGCGTGCTCCATGATCCATCTTTGTACCATCTTCACGTGTAATCAATACATCGGGATATTTCCTTACCAACCATACAGGAGGCGTAGCTGTTGAAGTGCACATAATTACTTTCAACCCATTCTTATCTGCCAGATCAACAGCTTTGTCTAACCATTCAAAATTATAAACTCCTTCTTGCGGTTCGAGTTGTGCCCATGCAAATTCGGCATAATGTACAAAATCGAATCCCAAGCTTTTTATCTGTTTTAAATCCCTTTCCCATTGGCTTTCGTCCCAATGTTCAGGGTAATAATATGTACCGACAATTGTCAAATCTTTTGGATTGAAAAATCGATCGACTTTCTGGGCATTCAGTCCTAAAGCAAAAGCTATCAATAGTAATCCTGTAAGAAGTTTCTTTCTCATGTTCTTTATTTTAAGGTCATGGTATATTGATATAGGGGCAAATAATTACTCGCCCCTACAATTTCTATTGTATTACATTTTTCAACTCATCAGGAGCATCTTGTGTATGTGTATTGATTCGTTCACCTTCCAACTTCGTTAAATCCTCTATTACTGACAATTTCAAATCAGATTCTGGATAGAAGAATCCCGAAGTCATATACTTGGTTATTGCATAATAGAGTTGGCGTGCAACAGGTCGTTTCTCCAAATCTGTTTGAATATCGGCACTGCAAACCATTATCTGGCCTTTACCTACATTAGCTTCGAACAGCATACCCAATTTACGGTTGATAAACCATGTATCAATAGGTTGTACGATAGGTTGAAACTCAGCAGGAAAACTATTCATCTCCATTGTCTGAGCTTTATTGATCAGTTCCCACCATTGTAAGCCCGTATAGAAGTCGGTAGGGAAGTTTTTAAATATCGGATGATTATCTCTAATCAGCGTACCAACAGTATGTGGCGGACGCATCTTAAACCACGATGTATTCCAGAAGGCAGCTGTCATATATTGTACAACATCTTTGCCTTGCTCAACTTTTGAAGCCAACAACAGCAATACTTTACCTCCGTTATTCAGTATCTCCTTTGTTTTAGTATCTATTGTCGAAGTCACATAGACATCCGATATATTTACTTGAGGCAAAGTGCTAGGATATACCCAGAAATCCCAATTATTAGTTATGTCTGAACACGGAATACTCACTTCAAGATTCAATTTTGTAGCCTTATCAATAGTAGTTAAAGGAAAAGAAACAGTGCCTAAAGTTTGACAATTTCCGACAGCTATATCTTTGGGTGATAACTGTCCTTTTTGAATAACTTTTCCGTAAGCGTCTTTGATAATCCAATCGATAGAAGTTTGTTTCAGTTCCTTTTCTCCGAAATGCGAAACTTCGATTCGAGCCTGCATCGTTTCGTTATTCTCGAATATAAACTTATCCATTCGGGAAAGTAAAACCGTAGGAGCACAAAACTCACGAAATTCTCGTCCATTTATGTATCCTTTATCTTCCCAGAAAGCATTAAGAACTCCAACCAGAGCTGTGCCTTGTCCCGAATAATCGTTCAGACTGAGCAATTGAAACCCTGCATAGTTAGGAGTACGCAGTGTTTTTTCTATTTCATATTTATATGCCAAAGCTTGTAGTTTGCCCGATGCTCTGAGAAATGCAGCCGACAAATCGCCCATATTTCGGTCTTTCAAATCTTGACGGAACAATTCGAAATTGCGTGCACGCATCACACCTGTATATCTATCAATCTCAGTAAAATCAGGGAATACACACCATTGACCTGTTTCGTGTGATACATAGGGCTGTTTAACCGTATCAATACGAGCCTGATAATCAGAATTAGATTCGGGGCGTTCGTCTGACCATGTTAAACCTCTTGCTCCTGCTTTTACATGAAACTGATTGCGAGGTTGCCATGCCCAGCCATTACCAACTGAAGCTCCTGTATAAACCCGTCGCGAATCGGTTTCTTTCCAATAGTCTACAAATTTGCTTACCCATGCCACCCAACGTCCACGAGGTTCGTTACCAATAGCAAACATCGCGAAAGATGGATAGTTACCATATTGTTTAACAATGCGTTTAGCTTCTTCCCACAGATAGTCATCTACGGGACGACCGTCTCCTAAAGACGACCCATGATTAGGCCATGTAGGTCCTTCTGGTTGCAGATAAAAGCCTACTAAATCGGCAGCTATCATAGCAGCTTCGGGAGGGCAGAACGAATGGAAGCGCATGTGATTTAACCCATATTGACGACAGATACGAAACACTCTTTCCCACGATGCTACATCCATAGGGGCATAGCCCGTCAATGGAAAAACACAGTTTTCGACCGTACCCCTCAGCATGGTTTTACGACCGTTGATATAGAAATATTTATCTTGAATAGTAAACTCACGCATTCCGAATTGTACTTCACGTACATCTTTACCTGCTTTAGTTTGTAGGGTAGCAGTCAGTTTATATAGATTTGGATGAAATTCATCCCACAATTGCATATCATTGCCCATCGGTAAATCAACAGATAAAGAAGTAGGTTTACCTTGTGCTTTAAAACCCTGTTTGACAGGTATTACAACGTGTCGTTTTTCACCGTTAAAGCTTTCGGCTTCGAGTAGAATTTCGCCCGAAGTATTTCCTGCAATGAAAATAGTTACAACTGCTTTCTTAGCTTTCAGATCGGGAAAAATCTGAATATCATCTATATACGTTCGAGGTGTGGTTTGTAATTCCATGCGACCCACTACCCCATTCCAATTACCTTGAGTTTGGTCGGTTATACTATGCGAGTCTTTGCCTACATTAATTTCTTTGGTTCGGTTATCAATCCTTAGGCTGATAGTATTCTTTCCTGTTTTCAGATAAGGTGTTACATCAAATACATGGGGAACTGATAACGAATTTTGCATGCCGACTTCCTTATCGTTAATCCAAAGCATGGTTTCGGTATGTGGACGTTCTAAGAATAATGTAATCCGTTCACCTTTCCATGAATTAGGAATAACTACATCACGTTGATACCACGCTGCACCTACATAATATTTGAGAGGAGTCAGCCAGAAAGGAAGTTTCAAGTTTTCCTGCTTTCTGAATTTTTCTAATCTTGGGTTGTAAAAGAATGAACTGTCATAGATACTCGCAGTCCAATCAGTATGAAGTGTAACTTCGTCTCCTTTTCGGTTTTCGGTCATAGAACCTGGCAAGACAATTTCATCTTTCAGCATTCGTGAATACCAACGTTCTTTGAGACCATTGTCATGGGCATCAATATTAAAACGCCATGTTCCTTGCAGATCGATTGTCTTCTCCTGAGAAAAGACAGACAAGCACATAAAAAGAAAAAGACCGGTTAAATAAATTCGAGAAAGGGTACTAGCCGAGTGCCTCATAATATTGTATCGTTTAATTTTACAGATTCAGGTAAAAACTACAATACAAATATATCACTCACACATTGAGCCTACTATGTAAATTCATTCAAAAGCCTATACATTTTGACATTTTAAATACAGCTTTAGACACATCACCTATTCATAAGACAGTATAAAAGACAATATTACATTCATTTGAATTATTTTATATACTCCAATACAAACCAACGCCTTATTTTTGTTTCATGCGTAGTATAAAACGAAAGACAAGTAAAACAAGCAAAATAGTTTCATTAAATACACAACATTTGATTTCAGATTTTCCTTAACATAGGGAAAGTATTTTTATCATGATAGCGAAACAGTCCGAAGTGATTTCGGACTGTTTTATTTTTTAGGATTTAAAAACGACAGATTATTTCAATGCCGTTCCATACTCTTTATACAATAACATCAAATGAGCAGCCGACCAACTAAAATGAGCAGCTTTTAATCGTTCACCCGAATGTACATCGTAGTTTTCGTGTATGGGTGCATCGTCTTCCAAACCTTGAAGGCGGTCAAAAACTTGTCGTGTATATTCATCCGCTTCTTTCGTATAACCATACTTGCGTATACCCGATATGGCAAAATATACCTGATCGAGCCAAATAGGACCTCTCCAATATCCTCGGGGAGTAAATTTAGGATTATCGGCAGCCGCAGTCGGGAACGGAATATAGGTAGAAAACTTATTCGTGTCAAACATTATTTTAGTAGCATTATCGGCTTGCTCCTTAGTTGCCAGACCTGTCCACAAGGGAGTCCAACCCTCAGGACCATATACTTCAATAAAAGAACCTTTCAACGATTTATCGAAAAAATATCCCAGTTTTGAATCATAGAAGTGATCCTGAATCAAAGCTTTTCTATCAGGTTCGTCAAATGCTATATTTAATATACCCGACATCTCTTTCAACAAAGTATATTCGTATTGAAGATAAGCATTCAGATCAATCGATTCCTGATCCATACTCCATGCATTCTCTTTGTTCTTTACCATTTTGGTGTCATCAAAACGGATAGCGTTATCCATACCACTCTCCCACTTGGCAGCTTCTAGGGTTCCATCTGTTGCTCCATATTCACATATTCCATTCTTATCGTGGTCTCTGTATATGTACCACCATTGATGGTATTTCAAAAGTTTAGGATATATCTCTGCCAGAAAAGCGGTATCCTTATCAGCTTTAAAAATAGCATCAACAGCCCACACAGCCAAAGGAGGCTTAGTATCGCGATAGTTATTTTCTTTCTCATCGGTATAGATGCAATCTGCTATCATACCTGCCTCATCCTGATAATCAAACATGGTTCGTATCTGATCTTTTGCCAGTTCGATATCCAAAGAAGCTAACGCAACGGCATGCTTCCACGAATCCCACGCCCAAAATCCCACAAAATAATCCATTGCATGAGAAGGTGCAACTCCAGCATGAAGCAAAGCCCCTTTAGGACTACGCCAATTGCTAATGAGTGTCATTATACTTTTCACCAATACCCGATTGTACTTTTCAGGCATATCTTCTCTTATGTTCGAGGCAATATAATTGTTCCAACGATCGGTATGCTCCTTTATCTTTTGATCGGAAGATGAGAGAATCTCAGGAATCTCGCCTTTCAATTTCAAATAATCATCTTTTGTATTGAAATAAGAAATTACAATATCTAATTGCTTTCCCATTTTTTTTGATGTTGCATTATACCCACCCCCATTTATTTCTAAAATTACATCTTGAGGAAAACTGATCCCCAGAACTTCTCCCGTCTTCAAACCGGCAATTAAGTTATGTGACTCTGCATCCCAAATAAGGCTATCGGATAGATTGCCCTCTATTTTGAAATAAATATCGGCTGTCGATTTACATCTCAACAAAGCATGATTGGCTGTTACAAAAATCAACTCCTGATCTAATTGCAGTTTTTCACCTACCGATTTGAGAACAGCCTTACCCGGATAATAGATAGCAGTATCTAATTTCAGAGGTATCTGTATTTCCTCAGGTGATAAAGCTGACACTTGACACAGCGAGCTACTTATCCAATTTCTATGATCGAGATCGTAAGGTCCACAGAAGCCATTTACTTCGGTATCTTTTGTTGGAACGGAAAAACCCATCCAAGAACCTTTATCGGTAAAGAATCCTTTTCCTTGTGTACGTTTTGCCGGATTATGTGTAAGATTCAACAGATTGGGGTAATCTGATGCTAAATCGTGCTGCATATCTTGTTGCTGAGTAGGCGTACATGAGTACAACCAACTCGCTAACAAGACTGATATAAAATAAAAGGTATATAATATTGCTCTGTTCATCTTAATTGTATTTAAGTAAAAGTTTGATTTTAATGGTCTTTTAAGTTTACGAGTGTACAAGCTTTCTCAACTTGTACACTTGTTAACTTGTTCATAATACTGACCAAAGGAATAAGGAGGTATCTAACCTTAGTATTGTTTAGTTACTTCTATCAGGTTATCTGTTTGTTTCACAGGAATTATAGTAAATCCATAAGACATACTTTGAGGGGTAATAGTATACTGAGGATGAGTTTGAGCTCCCCATGTATTATCGCCACCGACTCCCATTTGCAGATAATCAATATTTACCCACACCATATCTTGTTTCTTGACGCTTCCCCCATGTTTACGTTCAATATCAAACGGAACATACTCAATATCCGACATAGGGAAGTTCCATGCACTTACACTTAGAGGTTGTCTGCCTTTGATTAGAAGACCATCTCCATTGGTACTTTGAAGGCTGAACCAACGAACATCGGACTTGTTAGCCGTTTCCTGTGGACGTATGTAAGGATGGAATTGACTCCAAACATCACTCTTGTATAGATCTATGGTTGCAGACGTTTTTCTATCCCAATAGTTCTCATGAGGTCCTCTTCCTAACCAAGTCATCTGATCGTATTCGCCTTTCAGCACCATATGCAAGCCCACTTTGGGTATTTCTGGTAAAGGCATATCTCCCACTATTAAATTGTAGTTTACATCTATTACTCCATTTGGATAAATAATGTAGTTCATCTCTATTTTAGAACCTTGCTTTGCAAGATCGTAAATAGTATTTACTTTAACCAGATTACCATATTTACGACTTTCTATATTTGCTAAAGTCATATTCTGTGTAGCTTCTTTCCAAGTTACAGAACGGATTCCCAATTTATTGGCTACATCATTATCGGTAAGAGGTCGCCAGAAGTTTGGCATTATACCCGATTTTAATAATTCGTTGTTGCTTTTCTTTAAAGAATATAATTGTCCGTTTTCTTTTGAAAATGAAATCTCAAAATCAGTACCCGATATAATTATTTTACTCGCCTCATCCTTGAGGTTTATATCTCCTTGTGCATCTTTTCTAACAATGGCTTTAAATTCTATCGGTAGTTGAAATTGCTCATATGCTTGTAAATGTCCGGCAGGTATCATCGGGTGCTTCCCTCTATAATAAGCATTCAGGTCTAAGAAATACTCAGTTCCTGCAATTGCATTAATCTTTGGAATATTCAGAATTATATCTCTTGAGCCATGAGGCTCTAATCCCGAAACATCAAACTTCTCACTGAATATGGTTTTTCCATCTGCTTTTACCTGCCATTCGAATTCATAATCATCCAGATTCGCAAAATCCTGACGATTGGTTATCCTAATCTTATTATCAGAGAAAGATACAGGCTCGAATCGAAGAGGTTGATACACCTTTTTCACTTCCCAAATATGTGGACGCAAAGATCTGTCGGCAAGTATCAATCCATTGGCACAGAAGTTAGAATCATTAGGGACACCTACATACCCCATATCGCCACCATATGCCCAAATATCGTTTCCAGCAGCATCTTTTATCGGGAAAGTTTGATCTACCCAATCCCAAATAAAACCACCCTGCAACTGATCGTGTTTATCTATCAGATCCCAATAATCTTGCAAGTTGCCTACACTATTACCCATAGCATGAGCGTATTCACATAGAATAAGCGGACGTATCTGACGTTGATTTACATGTTCCTGCAATTGATAAATACGTGCATACATCGGACAAAAGATATCAGATAATCCCGTTTTTCGTGCACCTTCGTATTGAACGGGTCGTGAAGGATCGTACTTCTTCAACCAATGGTACATAGTTGCAAAATGTTCGCCATATCCCGATTCGTTACCAAGCGACCAGATAATAATAGAAGTGAAGTTTCGGTCACGAAGCGCCATTCTTTCAACTCGTTCATGGAAAGGTACACTCCAATCAGGGAGATTAGCCAAAGTGCCCAATTCATGCGCTTCCATACCGTGAGATTCAATATTAGCCTCATCTACCAAATACAAGCCATATTCGTCACACAATTCGTACCACCTCTCATTATTCGGATAATGGCTGCATCGTACTGCATTGATATTAAATAGTTTCATCAACTCAATATCTTTAAGCATGCTTTCTTCAAAAATAGTACGTCCTGTTTTAGCTTCAAACTCGTGTCTGTTTACCCCTTTTATAGTAATGGGTACACCATTTACCATGAGCATACCGTTTTTGATCTGCACATTGCGGAAGCCAAAGCGATGCGAAAAAGCTTCTGTTACTTTTCCGTTTTCATCAAGCATACTCACAGTTAAAGTGTACAGGTTGGGCGTTTCAGCAGTCCATGGTCTGACGTTGGTAAACGTCTTGTCGATATTGATTATAGAATCTTGTTTGCTTTTCAGCTTTTGAGTTGTAGTATAAATGATATTGCCATTATCAGAAACATCGATGAGAACAGATGAGTTTACAAAAGAAGCATCTCTATTCATTTTCACTTCAAGCTCAAATAATCCGTCTTTGAAATTATTAGTAAGATCAGCCTTTAGTCCAAAATCTTGAACTCTGACTTTTGGACGGGCAATCAGCGATACATTACGCTCTATACCGCTATATCTCCAATAGTCTTGTCCCTCAACATACGAACCATCACTGTAACGATATACTTCTACCGAAATATCATTTACTCCCGGTTGTAAATAGTCGTTTATCTTAAATTCGGATGGTAAGCGACTGTCTTCAGCATAGCCTACAAACTGACCATTTATCCAACAATAGTATGCAGATTCAACACCTGCAAAATGTAAGATAATGTCCATATCTTTCCAATCTGCGGGTACTGTAAATGTCCTTTTATAGGATCCCACAGGATTATAATCGTGAGGGACATAGGGCGGATTAGCAGAGAATGGATATGCCACATCGGTATAAATAGGTGCATCAAATCCTTGTAGTTCCCAACTTCCGGGAACTGTGATTTTACTCCATCCTGCAATCGAAAAATCTTTCTTGTAAAAATCTTTGGGACGCGAATCGGGATTTTTCGCATAATGAAAATCCCAAGTACCATTCAACGATTGTTCGCGCTGGTTATCAGCATCTCTTTTTATACTTGCTTCTTTGGTTGCATAGGGCTTGAAATGGGCATGCATAGGCAAGCGGTTGATCTGATTTACAAGTGGATTTTCCCATTCTTTGGGCAATTGTTGGGCTTGGCTAAACTGTATGATACAGAATAACCACAAGAGGATATTTATTTTTTTCATTTGTATTTTTTTATAGATAACAGAAAAACGTTACTAAAAACGGGACGGTAAGGTCTAAAGTTATGCCATGAAAGATGGCGACTATAACCCACTCCTGCCCCGAATATTTAGTGATGATAGGCAAAGTTGTGTCCATCGTTGTAGCTCCTCCGGCTGATATGGGAGCCAGTTTTCCGAAATAGGTTACTAAAAGCGGAGCTGCCAGCAGGGTAAACAATTCGCGAATGATATTAGATACCAAAGCAATTGTACCCAGCTCGGCCCCTTTGTATTGAGTAATAAAAATGCTCGAAAGCGAGTAGTATCCAAAGCCTGAACCTACTGCCATACATTCGAACGGACTCCATTGAGGAAGGAAGATGCTAACTATTGCACAGCCGCCCAATGTTCCGACTAATGTTGCCAGTGGTACAAGTACTATTTTAAATTTATTGTTTTTGAGGGTTGATAATGTCTTTTTATCATAACCGATATTGATACCGACCAGAAACATCAAACCATATAGTATGTAGATGCTAAAGTCGTTCTCTAATACTATATCGGGTAATACTCCGAAATAGGCTGCTACGGCTCCGACAACAAAAAACGATAATATTATAAGACTTCCTTTCATATCTTTCTAAGTAAGGTTTCAGACCTGTTTATTGCTTTGACTACTATAAATACGACTAATGAGATTATTCACGTCCTTTTTCGAAAAACTTTTTATAAACAAACCATGCCAGACCTACGCTGCCCGCTATGGCTCCCATTGTTATAATGAGAGCCTGCAAGCCAATAGTCGTTAAGTTATTTACTATTTTCTCATTATGACCAACTGCTATTCCTAAGAAAAACAGAAGCAGAAAAATAAAGCCTGTAATAAGCTTGCCGATTATCTTAATATCGGGTATCCTGCGAAGAAAATATCCGGCTATAATTCCTATAACCATAATGGTGAAAACAGTAAACATAGTTCAAAAAATTAATGTCATTTATATTTATCGTCTAATCAAAATCGGATACAAAACCCTTACTTAAAGTCTCAAACCTTTTATTCGTTTGCTCGTAAACAACTACAATTAGTATCACTTAACCTTATCGTTCGATTTTATTTCAAGCAAAGGTATCGGATAAAAGTTATTTTTTGAAGGATCGAAGCCTTTTCTGTTTACAGCCGCTAAAGCTTCCTGAGCCTTACCCCAACGTCTTAAGTCATAGAAACGGGTATTTTCTAAAGCAAATTCGAGAATCCGCTCGTGTTCTATCTGAGCTTTTACAAAATCTTTGTTAGAACCCGATGGTATGCCCGACATTTTTGCTCTCTCGCGTACCTGATTAATAAGCGGAATAGCTTCTGCTGTTTTACCTTCTTCATTTAAGGTTTCAGCCAATAGTAACAATACATCCGAATATCGCATCAATGGAAGATTTACGGCTGTTTGCCCTTTCTGCATATCTGACCACTTTGCAGGTAAATATTTTCTGAAACAAGCTTTCTCCGAATCTGCACCAAAAAGCTCTTTATATGTGCGTCCATACACACGCTTTTCTACCGGATCATTAAAATAATCATCGTTGAAAAACATCGTTTGGTAGATACGTGCATCATACATTCCTATGGACGACGTTTGTCCTTCTTTCTTAAATTCATCTATCAGCCTTTTGCTTGGTAATATTTCATCCCATCCACCAATTTCGCCCGTGGCTACCCATTTGTGTATTGCAGTTCTATAAGAAGCACCATTGGCAGTATTGTCAGTAAACTGTAATTCGAAAATAGATTCTTTTGAGTTTTTGTTCGTTCCGTCAAACATCGATAAGAAGTTAGATTCTAAAGAATAACCTTTCACTTCTTTAAAAGCGGCTTCGGCTTTGCTTAAATACTCGGCCTTTTTATCGCTTTCTTCATATGCACGGGTAAGGTTGCAATAGCCTAAGTATGCATATGCTGCTCCTTTGGTTGCACGTCCTAAATGTTCGTTCGATTGCTTTACCGGTAAATTGGCAGTTGCTTCTGCAAAATCGCTCACGATGAAATCCCAAGTTTCGGCTCTTTCTGATAGAGCTTTGCTTATTTGCTTTTCGTCTTTGATGTACTCATCTCTCAACACAATTTTCTCCCAATTGAGAAGTAATTTCATGTGATAATAAGCTCTCAAGAAATGTGCTTCGGCTACAATCTGATCTCTGTAAGTTTCATCCATTACAATAGTAGGTACTTTTTCCAATACCTGATTAGCATACGAAATTCCTTGATAATGAATTGTCCAATACTCAGTAAACTGGCTATTACCATTAGTGTAGCTAAAGTTATAAAGGTCTACCCATGTAGGGTAATTAAGAGCATCGCTGCCTATGGTTGAAAGATCGTCTCGATAGGTTTCTACGGGAAATTTCACTTCGGCAAAGCCCCAAATATCCGTAGCACATTCCAATTTCGAATATACGGCTGCAAGCCCTGCTTCGGCATCTGTTTGCGAACGCCAGAAATTATCGGAAGTCAGTTGGTCGGGCGATTCCACATTCAGTTGATCGGCACATCCTGAAAATAGAAATATAGCCAATACTAAAGACTGTATTATATATATATTATTTTTCATACTGATAATATTAAATAAATGAACAAGTTAAGGTCTCAGACCTTTTTTATAACATGAAGTGATTTGTATCCTTAAAATGTAAATTGGAGACCTAACACATATGAACGTGTGAATGGAAATATGAGTCTGTCTACCCCCGTATTCAATACACTTGGCGTACTGCTTGTTCCGGCAGCTGCAAATTCAGGATCAATTCCATCGTATTTTGTCCATGTAAATAAATTTTCTCCACTTACATATACCCTTAGATTTTCGGATCTTATTTGAGTTAGCAATCTTTTTGGCAAAGTGTATCCGATTTGTATCTGACGAAGACGGATAAAATCGCCCGATTCAAGAAATCTGTCCGACTCTCTTGTATTTCCATTAGGGTCTTGCAATACGGCACGAGGGATACTTGTATTTCGGTTTTCGGGAGTCCATGCATCCAAAGTCGATTTCAAGAAATTAGATCCTGAGTTCATTCCCTCATAATAATATTTATTACCATTATACAATTTATGTCCCCATCCGCTACCAATAAGTGCAGATGCATCGAAACCTTTATATGAGGCTCTTAAATTAAAGTTGACCTCTACTTTTGGTATTCCCGTTCCACAATATTGTTTATCATCATCGTCAATAACGCCATCACCATTTACATCAACAAAGCGTATATCACCGGGTTTGGCATCTTCCTGAATCAGTTTTCCGTTATGACTGTACGCATTTACTTCTTCTTGACTTTGGAAAATTCCATCTGTTTTATAGAGGAAGAATGCTCCAATTGGATGACCTACTCTAGTTTGATTGGGAAAATGCTCCGTATCGAATTTCAACCCTGTACCCAAAAGTATCTGATTTTGATCGGCTAAAGAAACCACCTCGTTCTTTAAGGTAGATACATTAAAGCCTAGACTGTATTGAAAATCTCCTGAGGTTTTATTGTAGGTAAATTCAAATTCTAAACCACTGTTACGTATTTTTCCAACATTCAGGATAGGGTCGTCCAGACCTGCCGAGGGAGCCATTTTCTTTATAATCAAAAGGTCTTCTGTTGTATTATTAAAGTAGTTTATAGATCCTGTTATGGCATTATTAAGGAAACCATAATCGAATCCAAGATTCTTTGACACTGTAGTTTCCCACTGTAACGATCTGTTTTCGAGTCCCGTTGCAATACTTCCCGGCCAAGGGTTGTTTCCATCGCCTTGAACGTATCCCAAGAACAAGTTATTATAGGTTCTGATGAGAGCTTGATGATCGTAATACCCTAAAGCAACTTCGTTACCCAGTTTACCCCAACTGGCTCTTAGCTTAAGATTAGAAACAGCACTGTTTTTAGGAAAGAATGCTTCTTCGTTTATTCTCCATCCCAATGCTAAAGAGGGAAAATTTCCGTAGCGGCTTTCGCTTCCAAATTTAGAGGAACCGTCTCGACGGAATGTAAACTGCAATAGATAACGACTATCATACGAATAATTTAACCTTCCGAAATAAGACATTCTATTGTATTTGAATTTAGAACCATCGGCAGAAAAAGTTCCTCCTTTACCAGCATCAATAGTCATAAAGTAAGGATCGGGGAAACCGGCAGGTAATTCGCTTGTTACAATAGAACCGTTGTTTACCGAATAGACCGTCTTCTTACCTTCTACCCCTACCGTATTCCATGTAGATGCATTCAAGATCAACGATGTTCCTACCATAGCATTAATAGAGTGCTTACCTATTTGTTGAGTATAATTCAGCAAGTTATCAAATACTTGCTCTTCCCAATACGATCGGTATTCTTCGTAAGCAGGATATTCGTATGGGTTTTTCACATCGGCAACATAAGCCGGATTGTGTCTGTAATATTGCTCATTGTTACCACTATATGAATAACTCGTTTTGAAAGAAAGAGCTTTAGTAATATCTACACCAACGGCTATATTAGCAGCTATATTTTGTTTTTTTCTCCAACTGCTTACATAATGATCCTGAGCTATAACATTTACGTTATTAGGAAGATCGCCCCAATTTGTAAGTCCAAAACCTCCTTCTTGAGTTTCGTCATGTACGGGTACAAGTGGCGAAATCATATATACTTCCTTCAAACTGAAATTGGGTCTTCTGCTCTTTATAGCAGTAACTGCCATGTTTCCGTCAATAGTGAAGATGTTTTTCTTGGTTTTGATTTTCATACGTGCATTCTGTTTGGTGAATGTGTTGGAAATCACAACACCTTTTTCATCTGTAAGGTTGGCTGATAACGAATATTGAGTATCGTTTTGACCACCTCGCACCGCAGCACTTTGAGTAGTAGCAAATCCCGTTCTGAATACCTCATCCTGCCAATTGGTATTATGCACACCGGGAGCAGACAGATAGCCGGGAAGATCAACCGGAGAAGATGCATATTTATTATACTCATCATACATACGTTGATGTACCGCAACATATCCATCGGCATCTAGCATCTCCAACCGTTTTGCAGTTTGTGTTACACTTGCAAAACTATTGATATCGATTTGAGTTTTACCCGATTGTCCGTTTTTAGTGGTTATAATTACCACCCCATTGGCTGCAATAGAACCATAAATAGCGGCTGCGGCAGCATCTTTCAGAATTTCCATAGATGCTATATCATTGGGGTTCACACTATTTACCTGACCGGGAAAACCGTCGATAATATAGAGAGGATCGTTGCTTCCGAATGTGTTTACACCTCGTATTTTTACTGCAACATCGTCTCCCGCTATACCACTGTTTCGTTGCACATTCACACCTGCAACTATACCCTGCAAGGCTTCGGCAACGTTGGCGGTTGCTCTGGTATCAAGGTCTTTTGTATCTACGGAACTCAAAGCACCTGTAAGGTCACTTTTACGAAGAGTTCCGTAACCAATAACTACTACTTCATCCAGTAGTTTATTATCTTTTTCTAACTTAATATCGAATGTATTCTTTTCGTTTACTTTGAGTTCTTGTTTTAGAAATCCAACATACGAAACCAATAGAGTTTCGCCTCGGGCAGCTTCTATATCAAAATTACCGTCAATATCGGTAATTGTGCCTCTGGGACTGCCTTTTACAATTACACTTACTCCGATGGCAGGCTCTCCGTACTCATCGAGAATAGTTCCTTTTACTTTTTTTAGGTTTGCAACTTGCTGATTAGTTGATCGCTCAGTTTTTTTGAGGATAATCTTATTGGATGTTATTTCATAGCTTATCGGCTGATTTTTAAAAGCCTTGTCCAAAAGAGTATTGATGTTTCCACCCTTTTCTTCAACCGAAATTAAGTGGCTGTCGTCAATATCTACATTGCTGTACATGAACGAATAGCCCAGTTTTTTTTCAACTGTTGAAAAGAATTCTTTTAGCGTCACATTATTTAATGACAGGTCTATTTTCTCTTTATTCTGGGAAAAAACAGATAATGTAGAACATACAAAAAATAGACAGCTAATTATTAGTGCTTTTCTTCGCATAACAAAATTATTTATTATTAATATTGGATTAGATTTTTTGAGGAGCAGAAAGGTTACCACATTCTATATGTGTTTTTTCACGAGAACTATCGGTGAGTAATAGTAACCTCCTTTCCTTTTATTGAATACTCTATGGGTGTTATTTTATTAAATAGTTCAAGTAATTCGCGTAATGATTCGGTTTTTACAGAGAATGTATATTTTTGTTTTTCATCGGGATTAATAAGTGTTATGTTTATACCATACCATCGTTCGAGCTTTTTAGCAACTTGATGAATATCCGAATTGTAGAATATCAGTTCGTTTTCTATCCATGCCCTATGCGTTTCGGCATCGCTCTTATACAAACTGTATTGTAAATCTTTTTTAGAGACTACTACCATTTCGTTCGATTCGAGATCGGTTAAGTGTTTTCCATCTTTACTAACTATACCAACCTTTCCACGTAGTAGCGAAACAATAATATTTTCATCGGCTGAGTAAGCCGATACATCAAATGCTGTACCTTTTACTTCTACATTGATATTGGATGCTTTTACTATAAATTTCTTTTTCTCGTTCTTCTTCACATCAAAAAAAGCTTCTCCTTCGAGGTTAACTTCTCTGCTCGATTTATTGAAGGCTGCCGAATAGGTTAGTTTCGACTCTGAGTTTAACCAGACCTGTGTACCATCGGGCAATGTCATTTGCATCTTCTGTCCTTGCATAGTTTCTATTGTTGTAATAGATTCGGCTAAGAAGGAAGAGTCTGCTGCTGATTTTATAATCAGAGTTGTTGCAGCTCCTATAATTAGGGCAATCATGGCAGCCACACTGCAAACTTTGATGAGAAGCTTCTTCGAGTACGATGCTTCGGCTACAGATGCAAAAAGTTGGGTTTGAATATTGTCCCAGATATTATTTCTATCAGGATATACAATTTTCTCGGGGCTATCATAAATATATTCCCATTCATGCAACAATTGCTCGAATAGCTTTTTATTGTCGTCCGAAGAACTGATCCAATTTTCGATATAGCGTTGTTCATCATCCGTACATTCCTGACGAATATGCCTCGCTAAAATATCATATGGTATCTGCTTATTATTCATATTTTCTGCTCCCTTTTATTATTAGACACATAAGAGATATAAATACCCCTAAACGAGTAGAGATCTTTTTTTTATAAAATGATAATTATTGAATGGTATACTTTCAAATCGCAACAAACTATTGCCGTTGTACTCACTAAAGTAATTGATAAGTCTGAGACCTTATTTACTTAAAAACATGTATCCATGATGAAGAATAAGTGTGGTTACTAAAGGCAGTGCAC
>NZ_CVRU01000149.1 GCF_001261715.1 Dysgonomonas sp. HGC4
CTAGATGCTCCTTTCATAATCTTTTATATCTTTCTTTTTTATATATGCAGAGTTATATTTGAAACAGTATATGCTTTTATTTATTATTGTATTATATCGTCATTGATAGATACAATAGTCTAAAATGTAATACCAATACAAAATAACAACAAAGAGAAAGAATAACCATTTAAATAACGTTACCTATTTTTGTCCTGATAGTGCTTATTTGACAACCGAAAACATCCTTTGAAATCCCATCATCCGGCTTAGCCTATCAATTAGAACTTCTTTAAACAAAGCTATGGAGGGAAGAATACGAATGGCTCGTTACGTATGAATGACTAAACAAAAAAGTCTGAGAAAACAAGGGATCATAATCTATTTGAAAATTTGGTAATATCAACGAGTATTTTTAGAAGCTGTATTGTTTATGAGTTTGGTGAAACAGACATACCATACCGACCCCTTACAATAGGTGTTGTAGGGCTAAGTTTTACGAATAAGAATTCACTTCAACGGTGAGCCGTTGATTTAATTGATTTGGCTGATTTTTTTGCGATTCTGAATGTACAAAATGGAATTGTCTTGGGTGGACTACAATTACAGCAAGACTTTTTTAAGACCATAAAGGCTGATTTTGAGGCAAACCTACAGAATTTGTTTTAGATTTAAGCCTCTTCCTATTTTTTCTGAGAGGTAACATTACTTGCAAAAGGAGCTGACATTAACTCAACTTAGTGGAGATACTATTCAAGATAAGAAATTTCAAACGCTAATAGAATTATGGAAATTTTATGAGTATCGTAAGCAATTAAATGCAAAATCAGTTATTGAGGCAAGCTGGCTCAAACCAATCGAAAAAAGTATAGTTACTGTTATAAATAAACCTCTTAAAGATATAGAAGCGGAGATCCTGAATTCAAATCATGAATTAACTCTGCTATATTGAACTCAAAACAACTTTCTATAACGGGCGTTATGGATGGAATAAATAATGTAATGCAATCTTGCACGGAGAAGTTGGAAAACCGTATTTAATGTTTCTCAAATTGGAAACTTTTGCTTATATTTGCAGAAAAGATAATTATGAACGTTCAAATCAATAAAATAGGGGCACTGATTCGAAATGAAAGGCTTCGGCGAGGAATGACTCAAGAGGAACTCGGCGCAAAAGTTGGTGTCGGAAAGGCTCAAATCTCAAAAATAGAAAGCGGGAAAGGGCTGACAATAAAGACCGTCAATAAAGTTCTGGAAGCATTGGAATTGTCTGCTACGGTCAAGTTAGTTAATGCAAGAAGCATCGATAAAGGGGTTATCGGATATGTCATTGCTGCCATAAATGAGTTTGCCAAAACATATAATCTGACAGTACGTGAGGCAAGCAATTACCTGAATCGGCATAAGGGGTTGGATTTTCTTACCGAACATTACGAAGCGGAGCATTTACTGTCATTCGAGGACAGTGTTCAGGATCTAGCCCGTATTTGCTATAATCAAGGGGGAGGAATATTATGAAATTATTTCACGGCTCAAATACAACTATTAATACGATAAACTTTGCTAAATGCAAACCATATAAGGATTTTGGACAAGGCTTTTATCTTACAGAAATCAAAGAACAAGCTATGCAGATGGCAAGGCGTACCGCATCCATTTATGGAGGGGAGCCAATTGTTACTGCTTTTGAATTTGACAAAACAGCAGCATTTAATAATACTCCTACCTTGTTGATCAAGCATTTTGAAAACCCTGATGAAGAATGGGCTTTGTTTGTAATGGGCAATCGGAGTCGGATACAGGTATACCCTGTTCATGAATACGATATTGTTATTGGACCAGTAGCCGATGATACAATAGCTACACTATTTCGTAATTTCGATGATGGAATTATCGAACTACCTACTTTAGTGAGCGGGCTAAGATACAAGAAAATATCTTCCCAATATTTCTTTCATTCACAGAAAGCTGTGGTATATCTCAAAGTATTATGAATAAAAAAGCACAATATTTAATAGAAGGCATAACAAAGGATATCATTGCTTACCTGATGGAAGATCATGGTATGTCTATGCCTGAAGCAATAGTCCTGTTTCACAACTCTGAAACATTTGAAAAACTTTCAGACGAAGCAACGGGGTTATATATTGAAAGTTCGGCGTATGTATATGAGATTCTAAAATCGGAAATTAAAATGGGAAAGATTAATTAATACTGTATAGCATGTAATATTTAGGTAATACTAAGGCTAAAATTGAGTACCTTTACACTTATTAGTTGTTCTTTATTTTGTGCCGTAATTAAACAAATTATTGAAGTTCGCTCGTATTGGCATATTCATTGAAACACATCAAACAATTTACTACATACAAGAAAATTACAACGAAAAGACCTTGGCTTTTGGCTAATAACGGCTTTAAAAGATAGTCTGATAACTGATCTTTTAGATTTTTTTTCGGGTAATTAGAAAATATTTATCTCATTTAGGGATTTTATAAGATTAATATTGCTATAATTACTACAATTCCTATTCCAATTCCGATCCTTGTTAGGTATTTTATTTTTTCCTTCTCCTTAATTGTTTGGATAGCCCTTTGATTGTATGATTTAGGTTTTTGTTCTATCATTTCTTTTATTCTTTGTGCTGTATATTTTATGTCTTTTTCTTCTTTAAGTAAAGAATTGGGAATTCTGATAGTATTGTATCCTTTTATATAGGAGTAGTATGTTCTATTTAAGTCTCTTTTTGCTTGTTCTTTATCCAGATTATGATGGCAACCATCTATTTCTATATTAAGAAATGCGCTGGTTATAGCAATGTCTATGTGTTTATATCCGTCTGATTTTTCTAGTTCGCATTTTACTCCGATTTGTTTTAACTCGTCTGCTAATCTTATGGCTTGTATTGTCGGTTCTGGTTTTAAATTGTAGTTATAGTTGTTGTTCATTCCTTTCGTGTTTTAGTTGAAAATTTTCTTCAGAAAAAATAAAACGATTATGTATACTTAAATTTATGAAAATATCAGAAGACATTAACCGACTATTTCTCAACACAATAGTAATTTTATTCGTGCTTTGCCTCTTTATATCCTCTTTTTTGACACTCATACGTATAGATGTCTTTGGAGTCTTGCTTCCTGACCATCTCTTATCGGTTCAAATCCATCGCTCATTGTTCGTTGATTTTATAGTCAATACTTAATTTGAAGCTAAGTAAAATAATATTTAAAAATCAAGTATTATAAATTAAAACCTAATTGTTGCAGATCATATTCATTTGAAAATAAATCTATTGAACAAGATGTGCTTCAATGAACTATTATCTATTTGTAATCAGGTGTTTTTATATTTACCATATAACCTTCTCGGGTTTTAGTTTTACAAATCCTGTATATCTCTTTCAAGTTCAAGCAAATCATTTGTTTTATTTTCTTTGTTATGATTGGCTCTGTTATTTTTTGAAAACCGATACTTATACTTATCCACGATACGGGTTTCCAGCAATTTCAGATCTTCATTCATCTGCATATTGCTTACTCATTCACTCGTATATTATGGAGAGGGTATACTTGTAGTACTGTCCTGCTTACCGTTTCAATCTTCTGTAACAACAGAAAAGAAATTTCTTCATATTTTTCTCTGAAAAATGAGACATTTGAGGGAATTTATCAAATACGCTCACTTTCAGTTCGTATCCAATACAACGGACAGTGAAGCCGTTGGCACAGCTCTCGTAATTGCTGGTGGGGTACACATTGCTATGTAATCTTGCGAAATACCCGTCTGGCGACGACCTCTATCCTCTTTCCCATACTTATCTGCATGTATCATGCCCACTGTCCACACCATAGAGATACGGGTATTTTGCTATTATTTACGCTTATGAAGTATACACACTATCATACCGCATCGGAATAGCGGAACTAAAGGGACCCCGTATGGTCATCCCGGTGGACGAGACCCATCTTAATACAAACTTTACAAAACTACATACAGGCTCTGCGTCTAATTATATCCTTGAAACGGGAAAATGGTTCTCCGTATTTCGTTTTACATCAGGTGTGTACATCTGCATCCAGTCCGATAGTTGCGATATTTCTTCCGGGCCTGTTCAGTTTAAAAACCGAGCAGCAGTCCTGCACATAACCATATTTAAAAATCCAGGCTTGCTTTATCATGATTTCCCTGCGTATATAAAAAGACTTGTAATGCTTCATTATTCCCAGATAAGAGTTTACAGATGAACGTAGAGCATTCAAATCCGGATCATTTTGTTTTTTTAGTTCAGCTAAACCTTTGTTCATATTTCCTTTCACTCTGTTCCCTAATACGTCCTGTGGGGTTTGACATACCCCCCGATAAACAATACTCCGTTCCCATAGGGTTGGAGGTATATTTTCTTTGGATGAAGCTTTATCCTGAGTTTATCGTGCAGATAAGCGTCTATTTTCGGGATAGCCGCCTTCAGCCTCTCCTTATCGGTATCGGCTAAAAAAAAGTCATCTACATACCTGCCATAATGTTTGAACTTCAGCTTCCGTTTGATATAGTTGTCAAATCCCGACAGGTAGATATTGCTGAACAGCTGGCTGGTCAGGTTGCCGATGGGTAAGCCCCGCCCCTCTCCCGAATAAAAAAGGCTTTTGCTTGGCGGTAAACCCACCCAGTCCGAGCGGCTTCCTTTGATATGATATTTTTTTGTCGGGTCATTGAATATAATGACCTCTGCCAGGTACATAACCAGATCGTAATCCAGCCTGTCTTTCCACTTCACGCCTTTGCTGTCCTGGCGATCTGCAAATTTTTCGAGAGTCCTGGTTATCATACTGTAAAGGATACTCCTGTCGATACTCATAAAATAGCCCTGTATATCCAGTTTAAGAACAAAGCACGGGCAAGTGTGGTTATTAGAACAACTTCGGAGATGACGCTCCAGCCTCTTCACCGCATAGCTTGTACCTTTGCCTTTGCGGCACGAGTAACAATCCTCTATATAGGTATTCTCGAAAAGGGGGCTGACATAGTTGAAAAACAAATGATGTACCACCCTGTCCGAAAAATCGGCGGCAAAGACTTCCCGCTGCACGGGCTTGAAGACGATAAAGGCCAGACTCGGCTTGGGTTCATACCTCCGTTCCCGTATCTGCCGGTACAGGTCGTAGAGGTGTTGTTCCATATCCATTTCAAAACGCAACTGATTAATGGTGTTGCGCTTGTTCTTCCTTGTATCATAGTATGCATGGAATAAGTCTGCCAATAAATTGTTTTTTCTCATATCCGATAATTCTAATCATGTAAAAAACTTGATAAATGCTGCAATACAGCGAACAGTTAAGCCGTTCGCTCGGTTCGCGTTGTTGTCGGTGTTCACGTTACTACTGTTGAAGTTCAAGTTATAACCGTTCGTACCATTCGGTGACGACGACCAATAGTACCCGTTCGTACCCACATTGTTCAACGTACCCGTGCTGTTGTTGCGGTTCCCTGAAGCGGGGATAAAGCAGTCTCTGGAATGAATGTAAAGGCGGACAAGGGGTAAACCTTTGAACGGAATTACAATCTCTGTGTGTATAGCCAACCTTTCGTTTAAACCGGGCCCTCAGACCTGAAAAACGAACGAATTGGCGGACTGCTGAATTTATTCGCCACCCTCCCGCCGGGTTCACTATGGCCCGGCGGAACTCCCGGCTTATGCTTTTTTTACGTTACACTTTTTGCCCATGCGTTTGTTTTTAATGATTTATAACTCTGTTTTATAATTTACAATCCACGATAGCGAAAGAGCGCTAATCGGATAGATTGCGAAATTCATCCTGTACTATCCGGCTTCTTTTCGTCGGTTTTCCTTACGCTTTTCTCCCAAGCCGACAATTGCTTTGAGACCGATTCCGTCTTTTCCGTCAGGTCTGCCAGCCTCTTGACCGAAATCTGCTTTAAGTCCGCCAACAGCCGTATATAAAGCTTTATCTCAACGATATATTCCCGCGCTTGTTTCAGATGCACTCCCTTGCCTTCATTCGTACTGCCGTTGGCATGGTAAATGCATACCATCAAATCCATAATTCTTTTTTTCAGTTCCTCGCCGATGGTATAGCGGTAATCACGCGACATGTTTTTGGACATTCCGTATATCTCAAGTAACAGATCATAAGACTGTTTATATACCGGGAGATTCTCATATATTGCCATACTCAGAAACCGTTTAATTTTTTCAAGAAAATGATTTTGAAAATTAAAATAATTTCTCCTTCAACTCTTTACGTACCGATACAAGGAAAATCATACAATCTATCGGTGTGGATTGTTCAATAGGGAACTCCCTGATTTTCTTCAGCACGGTATCTTGGGTATTTATATATATAAGCTCCGGTTGTGGCGGTGCAACATTTTCCTTCTGTTCGCTTAAAGGAACCGCATCGAACCATTCCCGGTAAGCCTGCATATCAATATCATTATCCTGTATGCAGATCATCTTTTCACCGGCATTTTCTATTTCTTCCGTATTGAAGATACGCTCCAATGTTTCATCGGGAAAGCCCAACGACACGACTTCACACGAAACTGCCTTGACAAACTTTTTCTTCAGCCTGAACCCTGGCTTACGTTGCAAGACACGATAGGCTGACTGCTGGTAGGCTTTCCAGAAAATGCCTTCCCTGTAAAGAAAGATCCATGGCTCGAGAAGAGCCCCTTTTGCTAAAATTTCCGCTGTTGATGCCATAAATCGCTGGTTTTGCCGTTTTTTTTCAAAAAAAAATTGTTCTCGACTGCCTACGGCAGTATTTAATCCTCCGTGCTTTTAAATGCACGGAGGAAATTAATCCAATCAATCGAATACGCTCACTTTCAGTTCGCTTATTCTGCAACACAGCGAACAGCTAAGCCGTACGCTCGGCCCGTGGGGATGTCGGTGTTCACGCCCCCACTGGAGAAGCCCAAGCTAACACCGGTCGGACCATCCAGTGACGACGACCAATAGGCCCCGGTCGTACCCACACTGGTCAACGTACCCGGGCTGCTGTTGCGGGCCCCTGAAGCGGGGAAGAAGTATTCATAAGGATAATTTATATCACCAGGATTTTTCCATCCTGAAGCTATACTGTTCGTACCCGCATCGTTGCCAGAGGTGTTTGTACCATTCACCCAAGAACCACCACTATTATTTAATAAGAAGACTAATTCATCTCTCGTTGGCAAACGCCAGTTTCCGGAAGGAGCCCAACCCTTACTAGTCAGGTATTTACAGATATCACCTTTACCTTGTGCAATACTAGCAGAGTTATGGACAAGATCACCTGTATTTGTATAAGGAATAGAACCCCAAGCCGGTGACGATGTTGTGGACCCGCCGCTCGGAGGATAAGTAACAGTAGAAGTACTATAATTAGCAGGAGTAGGAGCAACACCCGTAAGGCCGCCAAATTTAAACAAAACACCCTGATACATCTCCATTGAAGGGTCATCAATACCAAAAGTTAAATGCCCGGCAACAGCATCGTAGTAGATATTGGACCCGGCCAAGAAAGGACCCTGAATAAAATAGATTTTGTATTTTAAATTACCGGACACTATTATTGCCTCACCCCTACGAGGAACTGTCGTTACCCCCGGGGCAAACGACAACTGATAATCCGTGTTGGCAACACCACCGGTCACAGAAACATTCGCCCATGCAAGAGTAGCGGTAGTGGTCGCATCGGTATCGAACTGCCAACCATCCGGATGAGTGGTTTTTATTTGTATCCTACCATCTCCGGCAAACATCTCTGTACCATCATGTTTAACGATCGGATAACGCTTGGAGACATACAGATGGGAGATGCCGATACAGAAATCGCTACTGGCCGCATTCCAGGACTCTACACTGGCGATGATTCTGCTGGGACCGCGATAAGCTTCATCTTCGCTGTTTTCGCCGTCTACCGAGACATCGGTAATCGTAATGTAGTACTCCCAGTTTCGCAACAAATCAACATAAACACCCGAAGAACCCGCTGTCTTAAAGTCGATCCGGTAATACCGCATCCTTGTTCCTCCATTGTAATACCCCCCTACAACAAG
>NZ_CVRU01000150.1 GCF_001261715.1 Dysgonomonas sp. HGC4
TGTATATATCTACAAAAAACGGATATTGAGGATCTTTTAAATGAATAACTGTCAAATCAATATTAGAATCAATTTGTTTTACTTCATGATTTTGATAATACAAATCGGTAGATGTATTTCCGTCAGCATGATTTACCTCAATCGCTGGCTCAGCAATAAACCCATTGCCAGATGGCGGATAAAACTCTTTCTCTCTAGCTATTCCTTTAGGCGGAATAGTAGATTCGGGTGCTTGCAAACTGCCATACCCTAACTGATAGAGTAAGCTATCGTTACCTGCAAACAAAGTCAAACTCGAATTATTAGTTTTAATTTTAAATATCTTACCATCAGTAGCACCTTGCCCCCATAGGCTTAGACACCCAACAACAGCAAATAGAAATAAGGATAATTTTCTCATTATGTGTGTTTCTTTTTCATAATTTTATATAGACTAACTCAATTCCCCGTCCATTCTTAGGATCGAGATTGCGCGAATACTGACGATCGTGATCATTATTCCAATGTTCGTGAACTCCCAGACTTTCGACCTTCTTACCACCTTGCATATAGACTGTTCCCGATGGAGGATTATCGCCAGCCAAAGCCATTTCATGCAGATAATCATCTGCATTTTCACGAATCATAATAGATGGTCTGTTATCATTCTCAGGGTCTTTATTGTTCTGACTTTGAGAATATAAAATATCTAAGCCCACAGAATCTAATGCTACCATATCCAAAGAACCCAATATTGAAGAAGGCCACTCTGGGTTAGCATACGGATAAACCTGATTATTAAATGGAGCATTGGGAAAGTGTACAGGATTCGAATTATGCTTACGGGCACAATACAAACCTTCGAGAATGTATAATATCGACTTTGCTCCTAATTCGGGTGAAGCAGCCATATCTATCATCGGAGAAAAGGCATTCGCTACACCTTCTTTGTTGGTATTAATAATTGCATGTAGTTCATCGGGTTGTTGTATAGTTCCATAATGGCTTTTACCAATCATGGTGACCGCTGTTTGCCCTTCATCTCCTTTTTCCTGATTAGAATACGGATAAGAGTGTGCCTTCAATAAAGCCAGATTGATTAAATAAGTTGCATCTTTTATCTGCTTGGGAATATTACGTGCTCTATCGTATTTTCCATTAGAATACTCTATCGCCTGTACCCATTGGGGAGTTTCAATATTGCGAAACTCTCCGTAATAGGGATGCTTTTGCTCTTCGCCCGGTTCTTTAGATTGTAGAAAGCGTACATCTTTATAATCAGACCATACTTTCATTAATATTTCAGGATATATGTCTCTTTTGGCATCATAAACTACAATATCTTTAGCATCCACACCTCCATATTTAACCAACTGCTCTATCATAGCATACACCATTTGTGGAGAGGTATCCGTAGCATTGGTGTGTCGGGTTATACGGAATGTACCATTCATATTTAGCTTGATAGCAATTATTTCTCCTTTTTTATAGCCTGCATTATTTCGGCTTAAAGTTTTGTTGTGATACTTAAAAATTGCCTGCCATGCGTCTTCATATTTATTCTGCCCCGAGAGCGAGCGAATAATAGCACCTAACATTGCATTAACTCCATCTTGATCGGTACTTTGATCAGACCACCATGAGTTTTCCATCGACTTCCAATCACCAGCCCAATGTGCAACACCCGGCATATGAGCCCACGAAACTCTGCCTCTATATATTCCTTTTGCATTGCCTATCGGTTTGTTAGAAGCATCTGGCTTCCAATCGTATTTAGTGGCAGCTTTTGTAGCCGACTGATTAGGATCCACGTGTTGAGCGGCCATCGTTCCTGCTTGAAGAACTGTGACAAGAAAGATTCCTAATAATTTAGCTTTCATTTGTCTGATATATTTAGGAGTTCGTAATTCTTTCCTTTTTCTGTTGAAAAATCTACTAATGATGTTTCTTTCAACTCTAATTTTTGTAATAATAAGGCATTGTCACCCTTGACCAATTCTGGGGCTTTTCCACTAAAATAAAATTCATTTGGATTCTTACCTTCTGCCAATTTCAGATCGAAACCTTTAGAAGATACTTTAGTCAAAGTTCTAACTCTACAATTTCCTCCCAAAGACGAATGAATAACAGCCTTTGTTATTTTACCGTTTTTCCATTCCATATCCACCGTAAAACCACCCCTCGCTCTAAGTCCTTTTACTGAACCTTCTTTCCAATTATCGGGCAATGCCGGTAAAAGGAAAATCTCTCCTGCATGGCTTTGCAAAAGCATTTCGGTAACACCTGCCGTTCCTCCAAAATTTCCATCAATTTGGAAAGGTGGATGAGCATCAAACAAATTAGAATAAGTACCTCCTCCTTTTGTTGACACATCGGTTGCATCTACATGTCTTAAACCGTTTTTCAACATCAAGTAGGCATGATTTCCATCTTCGAGACGTGCCCAAAAATTTATCTTCCAAGCCATAGCCCAACCTGTGCCACCATCGCCCCTTAACAATAAAGTTTGTTTGGCTGCCGCAGCCGTTTCGGGTGTTATGCGAGGTAATATTTCTTTACCCGGATGTAACCCGAATAAATGCGATACATGACGATGTTCTGGGTCTACTTCCTCAAAATCTTTATACCATTCTTGCAATTGTCCTTTCGAACCTAAATGTGGAGGATATAGTTTCTCCTTTGTTTCTTCTAAAGTCTTACGGAAATCACTATCTATATTCAATACCCTTGAAGCCTCAATACAATTATTCAACAGATCCCAAATCATAGCCATATCCATAGTGGTGGCTTTGCTTATTTCCCCTGTCTGCTCTTTACCGCTTTTGTCTTTATACTTAAATAAGTTTTCGGGAGTAGAAGACGGATTTGTTACCAGATAACCCGATTCATCATTCTGTAACCATTGCAAAACAAACTCGGCAGCCCCTTTCATTAATGAATATGCATTCTCCTTTAAATATTGTTTATCGCCACCAAAAGCATAATGCTCCCATAGATGCTGAGAAAGCCAAACACCCGTCATTGGCCAACACGACCAACGTGGCGATCCCCTCGGGTCTATATTATAATTTCCAGTTGGAGCAGTCTGTGCCCACACATCCGTATTGTGATGAGCCAACCAACCCGTATCCATACCATAATTTACTTGTGCTGTTTTTTGTCCATTGATAGATAGAGACTTTATAAAATTAAGAAGCGGCTCATGACAAGCCTGCAAGCCTGTTAACTCAGTAGGCCAGTAATTCATCTCTGTATTTATATTCGTCGTATAATTAGAACCCCAAGGTGGTTGCACATGGCGATTCCATAATCCTTGAAGATTAGAAGGTATTGAACCTGAACGAGAAGAAGAAATAGTCAGATAGCGACCATATTGATAATAGAGGGTAACCATGCCGTTGTCACTATCGTCAGTAGAAAACTGTTCCAGCCTTTTATCAGTAGGTAAAGCTTCTTTCTCTGGTTTTGCTTCTCCAAGCTTTAAAACTACATTATCGAATAACGATTTGTAATCTTTTGTATGATTATTCAATAATTCAGTATACGATTTCTTTGAGGCCGCTTCCATATTAGCTCTAGCCTGTAAAGATGGATCTTTACCTTCGAGACCTGGAGATTTATCGAATCCGTTAAAACTAGTAGACGCTGAAAGAATCAGAGTTACAGCATCCGAATTATTAATGCTCAGAATACTATCTTTAGCGGTAGATTTTCCCCCCTCAGCTAATACTTTTACATGAACTTCGAAATTCATGCCCTCACCTTTTTCTTCATCATATACTATTTGTTCGGGTTCATCCGATCTGTGCGCTACATGTTTAGGTGCTTTTCCTTTTAATACTAAGTAAGTATCTTCTTTAGCTTTGGATGTATATCTTAGTTTACTGTCTAAAGTAACATCAAATGATAAAGATTCCTTCTTATCTGCTTCGAGACGGATTACCATCACCTGATCGGGATAAGATATAAAAGCCGTCCGTTTGTATTTGACTCCGTTTGATTCGAAACTAACCGTAGATGTTCCATCAGATATATTCAAATCACGATACAGATTTGCAATATCATTGTCCAACAATGTCGTTAGATGTAGATCTGCCATTGGCAAATAACGAGCAGTATAAGGTCCTTGTGCATTATCCTTCCAGATAGAAGATGCTTTTACATAATCTCCATTATTGATAGCTTCTCTTATGGCAGGCAAAGCAGCTACCGCTTTAGGGTTATTAGCATCTTTGGGATATCCTGACCACAGCGAATTTTCGTTCAATTGGAAAAGCTCTTTCTGAGGCTCTCCAAATACCATTGCGCCAACCCGTCCATTACCCAAAGGCAAAGCTTCTTCCCAAACTTGTGCCGGACGATCATACCAAAGCTTAAGGTCATTGCTTTTAGTTTCTTCGGTCTTGCAGCTCCCCATTGCAAAGAAGACAGAAAGTGCAACCAAACCTGATTTTACGAGGTGTGTTTTTTTCATTTTAGATTCTTTTTTATTGCATCTCTTTCTACTATTTCGGTAGCCCAAACAAAACCAACATAGGCTTCTTTAGCATTCAGAGACTTTTTATGGTTAATATATTTTTCATAGTTTTCTTGCACCCCCACACCGTCGCATGCTTCATAGATATCAACTAATCCTCTCTCGTTTATTTTGGCATGGTTAACAATGGAACTGTATCCATCTTTAACAACCAACTCATAGTCCTTTTTGTTCAGAATTCCCAGATTTACACCTTGCTGCAATGCATAGGTAAACATAGCACTTCCCGAAGTCTCTATCCAGTTATGGGGCATGTTCCCTTTATCTACAACCTGAAACCAACCTCCCGTTCTTATATCTTGGGTACGTTTTAAAGCTGCTGCTAAACGCACGAATATATCTTTAACATCATTATATCCTTTGTGATTTTTAGGGAGAGTTTCTAATGCTTCAAGTAATATCAAAGCATACCAGCCCAACCCTTCGCTCCATACTTCAGGCGCTTTACCCGTAGAAGTATCTGCCCATTTACAAAGACGATCGTCATGCCCCAGCTCATAAATAGCGTGTACATAAAGTCCCGAATTACCCTGCTCCCCCCTCTTAGCATAAGCCATTATTTGTTTGACTGCTTCGTCATAAGCATATTCCGCATCACCAATGGAACGACCATATCGAAGCAAAAACATCTGACTCATAAAAACACCATCTATCCACATTTGTCCATGAAGACCTTTACCATGCCAAAATCCACCATCATTATTTCGGGGATAATCTTTTAGACATGTAAATATATAATCGGCTGCTTTTTTATAACGAGGTTCTTTGTAATATTCGTATAACATGACTAGTGTATTTCCGGGCATCATATTATCCAGATTATCGCAAACATTAGGGATTCTCGATAAGCCTTTATAGTTGGAAACAGCAACAAAATTACCGTCTTTATCAATAAAATTATCTATATATTTTTTTATATACTTAAGATATGTATCGTCTCCCGTAGCTTTATATAAACGCTCAAAAGCACAAGCCATGTAACTATTAACATATGTCCATGCATTCCAATATGCTTTTGTAAAATCAGGATAACGTGCCATAGTACTTTGTGCAGCAGTCACCGACCTAAATTGGGGTACTGGTGCACAAGGCAAATAGGCATTCATTACACCTGTTTCTGTAATATCAAACAAATCAATTGGTTTTGCACTCACATTGTCTACATAAATATCTCTCGTTATATGTCTATTAATAATTTCTTTAGCACCTATTATTTGTATGTTTTTAAACCACATACTTTCGATAGGCTGGGTTGTTTTTGATAAAGAGGTAAAAGATATTCCTTTATCGGTAACATTCAAGTTCGAGAAATTCTCAAAATAGCTATACCATAATATAGGAATATTCATACTTTTAGATGAATCACTTACTAACTGCTCTAATTGAAAAGCTGTTTCACAAGGATAACCTTCCGAGTAATTATCTCTCATCCAAATATCTTCGATAAGCCCACCCCTATCTGTGCCATACATATGTACAATGTATTTAGGAATGACTCCAAAAGTATTTTGCTCGGCAAATATATTGCGAATTACTCCTGATGTACTGCCACCAAGAGTAATTGCACTTTCTCCACTTTTTCTGAAATAATTGTTCTTTAGAATAATATTCTCGCTTTTGATATTAGCCTGAATCGTAATATTATCTCCCGAAGATTCAAAATCACAATTACTTACAAGTATATTTCGACTATCGGATAAACATATTGCTCCTTTTCCATTACCTCTAATTTTTCCGGGTCCCGTTAATCTGATATTTTCTTGATTATCGGAACTAATCAAAAAAACAGACTTCATTTGAGGATCAAAAGACAATATAGCTCCTTCGGATAGCAAAAGATGAATGTTTGACAATAAATAGAGAGGTGCATTCAATTTGTACATTCCTTTCGGAACCAGAACAACACCACCTCCCATTTTATAGCATTTTTCTATGGCATTTTTAAAAGCTTCTGAGCAGTCGTTTGTATTATTACCTAATGCGCCAAAGTCTATTACATTAAATGTTTGTTGTGGTAAAACAGCAAGTAACTCTCTTTCAACGTCAGTGGCCAACTCCCATCCTATATTTGTTCTTTGAGTATAGTTCTTATCTGATATTTCTATAAATTCTATATCTGCAAACAATACAGATTCATCTCTTAAATAAGATGGTTCTTTGAGGCTACGATAAATCCCATACTTTGGACGGTTGAATCGTGCTCCTTCACGCCACATATCTACCTTATTACTTTTACCATAGAGAAGCCTTTTACCATCCGAAACTCTTTTTATTTCCAACTCTATTGTACCAGGGTTATCATGTAATATTGTTTCTGTTACTTCTACCCAAGTTCCTTTAAATAACGACAAGTCTTCTTCTGCCAAGATTGTGGAAGAGTTTTGTGGAGAAACAACATTAAATTCCAACACCTCTTTACCTCCTTTGAAACGAGGCGTAAGCGTTACAATCGGTGCTCCTGCATTAGGACCGGCATCAGCTTTTATCTGATGAATATGGCAAAAATTAGGCGATGGCTGAAAATCTTTGTCCAGCTTAAACTTCCATTTATATTTCTGGGTTTTTCCTCTATGCCCTTTCATCGATTCGGGCGATGTTCCGAAGGTCTTTATTTCTGTGCGTTGCCTATCTTGTGCTCCGCAACGATCGTCATCTAATTGAGCATGAAGTGTAAAAACAAATACTTGTTTTTGAAGTTCATCATCATATTGTTGCATAATATGCTTGATAGGATGTTTACAATCGGGCACCTCAACCCCATAACCAAAAGATTCTATCAATTTATATGTATCTGTTTTGCCATCGGCATTTGCCGTTCTCCCAGCCTGAGCATTTACTTGCAGACAAATAACTAGTAATAAAAACAGACTCGATATTTTTTGAAGGTTATTCATAAGATTCGCTTTAAAGGATAACTTATTACTTACTCATAAAGCGAAAACTGACTTTTGAGATATTATCAGGTTTCCCTTTTACGGCATTAGACACAGTGCCCACTAGCAGTCCTTTCTTGTCCTTTTTAATTTCGATCTTTCTCCAAGAGTACGCTCCTTTCTCATAATCGAAACTCACCCCATCATCATCATACAGATTGTAAGAACTTTCTTTCGTTCCATAATGCCGAATTTCCATATTCACTTTTTCACCTGCAGCTGGAGCATGCAAACGGGTTTCCATCATAGGGATAATACCACCATCTTTTACGTATACAGGAATACGATCTAATCCGGGAGTTACTGTTATTTCCTGCCCGTTACCTGCCAATTCTCCGGTATAGAAGTCATACCAATTACCCTGTGGAAGTAAAACCTTACGTGTACTTTGTCCTGTAAACAAAGGTGCAACCAATAGATATTCACCCGACATATACTGATCTTTCACTTCTTTATTAATGGCTTCTAAATAAGGATTATCTTCTAAGCTCTGACTGCCTGCAATGGTTTTCGATTCGTTTCTGAAACCTTCTTCCAAAACCATTGCTCTAAAAGGAGGAGTACCTTCAAAATGATACTTTGCAAATTCAGAATAGAAGTAAGGCATCAACTGCATACGCAATTCTGCATAGAATTTCACCTGATCGGCAACTTCGGGAAACGACCAAGGCTTAGTTCCACTCGACCATGCATTAATCATAGCCATGGGTGAGAAAGTAACAGACTGAAATCTGCATAACCATTCTTCTCCTGTTTTAGAACCTCTTACCTCAGGAGTCCACAATACACCGCAAAATCCACTATTCACTAGGGCTGTTATAAAATCCTGATGACTGTAATAATCATTATAGATTACATAAGGTAAATTATTAGCTCCTGCATTAGATGCTCTTACTAAGCCGAATGTTCTGGTGTTTTCTTTCCGATATAACTCATCCGTTAATTTCTGAGCTAATACGCCATAAGTTTGACGCATTTGTATACCACTAATTCCTGATGGAAAAGTTGCCATATCGGGCCATAAGTAGAAGTCGTAACCATCTACCTCATCAATCTTATAACCACTGACTCCTATTTTCACCTGATCTTTATCCAACTGATTTGCAAATATTCTTTTTGCTTCGGGATGATTCAAATCAGGCACAGTACCACACCAAACAGTATGAGAACCAGTATATGGTTCTATCTCTTTACTTATTGAAGCTTCGGGTGAAACATATGGATTAGTCCACAAATTGAGCCGAATACCTTTATTTAGCATTTTCTTTGTAAATTCGGCAGGATCAGGAAAACGAGTCTTATCCCATTCAAAAGAACATGGATAAGCCTTGGTTTGCCAACCCGGCTCTAAGCCTATAAAATCGAGAGGATATCCTTTTTCTTCAAATTCGGCAGCCTCTTTCATCACATCATCTGCAGTATATAATTTTTGTACGCGTTGAGTAAATCCCAAACCCCAACGAGGAGGAAGCGTACCACCGCCACAATACAGATTGTATTTCTTGATGGCATCTAAAGACGATTCTCCCGCAAATATATAAAACTCGATTCCTTCAGCAGGAATATAAACTTCTACTGCATCGGAATAAGGGCGCGAATTCCATGTTTTATCTGTATTACGATCTTTTGCCACAGGAGGATTTTTTGAGTCCTTTCTCACTCCTGTTCCCACATAAAAGGTGAGGTATTGAGCCGAATTGATTAATATACCATATCCTTCGGAAGAGACATAGAATGGTACGGGAGCATGCGTCCTTCCATTGTCTTTTCCTCCATAATGGTCTACATGCAAATTGAGAATCTTACCTCTTTGATGTACTGTCTGGAAATTAAGTCCTAAACCATAAATCTGCTCGTCCTTAACAAGAGGAAACCTCAAATATGTTTTTCCATCTATTATTTCAGCATGAATATCCATTTTGTTCAATGGAAATACTGTTGCTTGTAATTTATTCAGTATATCTGCTTTTGGTTTACTACCGGCAGCACTCAGCAAAGTATACGAATCGGGGCTACCAAATAAACCTTTCCATACTCCGGGAAACTCCTCAGTCCACTGAATTGACTGGGCTTGTACTAGAAATACAACCAGACTCAAGATGGTTGAAATCGTGATTTTCTTCATAAACTATTATTTTCAAAGGTTGTTTTATTTTAGTAATGCCCATGCACACCATAGCATAGGAGCTTGCCCGTGCATATCGCCCGTTTTTTGCTTACGATCTAGATAATACTGATAATCATTTCTTCGGTTAGTGCCTTCACACACATTTGATATATCTCCGTCTTCATTGATATAATCGACCAATGCAAGCCATGCTTTACGAGCCAAAGGAGCATATTCATTCTTATCGAGCCACCCATTTTTTACTCCCATTATCATAGCATATGCAAACATTGCCGAGCCTGATGTTTCTACCCACGATTCAGGTTTTTCTATAAGCTGTCCCCACAAACCATCTGGTCTCTGATACTTTTTAAGACTTTCCATCATTTTCAAATAAGATGTCATAATAGTATAATGATCTTTATTGTTCTTATCCAAAGAAGTAAGCAACTCACTCATTCCTGCCGCCATCCATCCATTGCCTCTTCCCCAAAAGAAAGGAGCATCGGGTGCGTGGTAAAATAGCCCATTCGGTCGTTGAATCGTATCCAAATAAATAACCATCTCATGTGCAGCCCGTTCTATATACTTTTTGTCTCCTGTAATATGATATGCCTTAGATTGCACCATTGTTATCATATACATATCATCAATCCAATAGCGGGTCTGCCATGTAAGATTCTGCTCTAAAAATTTTTGATATTCTTTTTTCTTTATTTCGGGAGAGTCTATTGGTAACGTCCATTGCGCATTGGCAAAACCCATACCCATATCGTAAAATCGCTGATCTTTGTTGTGTTTATAAAGCTCTAAAGGAATAGTACCAAAAACCGAATAGTCTACATGATACGGTCGTGGCACTAAATGCTTTTCATCATCGAAAAAAGGTAAGAAACGTTGCTCTAATTGTTGAAGTAATACTTTATTATTAGTTACTTCTGCAAATTTAATAGCTCCATACCATACACATACTTCAGGATAAGTAATTGATTTAGGAGGTACAGGTGGTCTGAAACTATTATGAGGACTCTCTACAAAGCGGTTTGCGATCAGTAACCCAACAGTTTGAGGATCTTTGCCTTTTGGCCAATTCTTTAAATCGGTATTCTTCTGGGCATACAATCCTGAAATCGAGAGGATGCTCATTGTCAAAAATAAGACTGATAGTATTGTCTTTTTCATGGTATTAGAAATAAAGGTTCGGTAATATATTCAGGCACTCAAATATAGTAACTCACAATTCATTGAATTTGTAATGCTTATTCAATTGTTTGTAAAATCGAATCATTTGTAAAATCTATTGATTTATTTCTTTTCGATTAAGTTCTGCTCCTGACTCTTACTAATTACATTCTGCAAAGCGGTCAGCCCCAAACGATCTTTTAATTGTTGATAGTAAAGACTCTTTGGATTAACTGTCTGATCAACTAATTCTATCCACCCATCACCAACAGAGATAAGCCCCTTATCTTGAAAATTGCTTCTCGAAACTCCATTTATAGCCGTTATTGTACTCCTTCTGCCATTTTCAACCCACTTATCCTGTATAGTTCCATTACTTCCTATTGCGAAATTTTGAGCTGTAGGAGGCTGCATTACCATAATAACTGGAGCACTGCAATTCCAGAAAACAATCTGTGCACCAGACCAACCATGCCCCGAACCATACCATCCTCTATTCACGGATAGTAATGAGCCATCGGGTCCTTTGATTGTGATATTATCATAGAGACAACCTGCTGCCCACCGTTGATGGGGCTCGCTTGAAGCAAAAGTCATATCTCCCCCACCATCTACAAAAACATTGGGTCCTGCAACACTTGCCCCCAATACAAATTCGTGTCGATGATGACTCGAATAACAACGCTGAAACAAACACATCTGTCCCCAAACTGAATAGGCATAACGACGACCTCCTGTAATAACTGACACGGGATTGGTTGCCGATAAATCTTGTCCGGTAATAAATTTGGCAGAAGATGAAGTCCAAACACAACAATCGAACTGCTCTACACTTACGTTTCTTATCCATGCGTTTTCGATAGCATTGCAAAAGACAAAATTGTTTGCATGATTTTCATCAGCATTATACTCCCCTATGTATTTATCTTTCTCTTTCACACTTGGATCATATACCGACATTCCATAGATATTCTCGATTCCACACTGAGCAATTCTCTCTGGAAAATTATATTTATAAATTTTAGCCCCTCCAAATTCTTGCTGCAAAGCATTTACCAGAGGAATATCTAACGTGACCTTATCGCCATCAATAGAAACTATGGTTCGCTCAAAGATCAAATCTTTAGATCCTGCTTCCCATTGTTTTGTTCCATTTGTATTTGTATTGTTTCCATATTTACGAAACCGAAGAAACGACTCCTTCGTAGTCTCACCCTTTAATGGACGCGGTGCTATTGAATCCATACCAATTGCATGAATCCATTCGGCAGTACTCGGACGATGTACTACCATATTATCCCCTACTTTAAATGTTTTTCCAGCATCTTTTACATGTATTATTTTACTTCCCGACGAAACATATTTATCTGTAATATATTGCTCACTAGAGATTATAGGTGTAAGTTTAGCATTAATTCCTAATTCGATTACATTGTATTTATTTGTAGAGGTTGCCAATAATACAGTTCCACTCTCTTTGTTATTTCCTTCTCCTCTCAAAACTATACCACCAGTTGTTATTTTTAAAGGAGAGGATATATTATATACTCCTCTTTTTATTAATATAGCTCCTCTAAACCCATCTTTATCAGGGCTTAGTTTTGACACTGCATTTATTGCTGACTGAATCATAGAAGTATCATCTCCTTTACTTGGAGATTCGACCACTGCTACAATCGGCAGATCGGGTATAGCTACACCACCGCCCATATATCCACAATTGGAAAAATCGGGAATTATATCGCCTTTATCTGAATAAGGTTTATATTCGAGTTTTCCATTTTGTCCGAAATAGACCAACTCACTTTGAGATTGGCCAAATAATAAACTGCTAGTAACGATTAGAATAAAGGATAATGTTATCCTCCTTATTTTATCTTTCATAATAAATAGTTTTAAGGAATATTCAAATCTCAGCATTAATAATCTTTCCTATTTGTAGGAATCAGTCAGATTTTTGTAGAAACTGTCAAAATGTGATATCAATTCCTCCCATTACAGTAGTACCGGGCATAGGAAACCCTTCGTTGATAGTATATTTACGCCCTGTAAGATTATCTCCATTCATAAACAGAGAGAATGTTTTCGATAATTTATAGAGAGCCCGTGCATTTAGCAAAGTATAATTTTCGGTTTTAGAATCGTCTCCCACCCGAGTATATAACTTATCGATATATTGAGTATTTGCACTCAATGTCAATTTATTTATCTTCCAGGTGGCTTCAATAAATGCCATGTGTTTGGGTGCAGCAATAATAGGTTTATTGGTCTGGAGGAAACTATAATTTCCTGTCACTTTTAAAGAGGGTAGAATATAGTAATTAACAGCAAACTCAAATCCTTTATTTATAAAAGAACCTATATTCTCATTTAGCATTTTTCCATCTACAGGAACAGTTTGTATCATATCCTTCCCATCGATGTAGAAGGCTGTTAATTCAAAATTCAACTTACCTTGCAAACATTTTTGGAGAATTGAAAAATCATAATTCATCATCGATTCGGGTCGTAAATCGGGATTTGCTGCAACATACATATACAAATCTCTAAGATTGGGACTTCTAAAGCCTTTTGACAATGAAGCCTTCAGAGTTGTATTTTTATTCAGTTGATAAGCTGATCCAACTTGCGGAACCCATTCACGACCATATACCTGATTTATTTCGAGGCGAATACCTACATTTAATGTCAGCTTATGAAATAAAGTCTGTTGCATCAATAAGTAAAGCCCTGTTTCATTTACTGTTTTATCTATTATGTCTACTTCTTTGTCTGGAAATTGATTCCAGGCATGACCTCCCCAGTTTTTATAATCGAGTCCGGCAGTTAAAAGATTACCCTTGAAAAGATGAGCCGATTGATAAAGCATAAACCCTGCATTATGGTCTCTCGATTCAAATAAATAATCTCGGGGCTTTCCATTTTTCCATCCGTCATTTACTTCATGATCTCCATAATTATAAAAAGCTTTAAATGCTCCACTTGAGTTGGAATAGTTATTCTCCACTGAAAAAGAATAAGATGAGCGAAGAGCATCCACCCAATTATCTGTCATTAATTGTTCGACACTTCCCGGATTATTCGATTTAAATTTAGCTACCATGGCATCCCCCGATACATTCCAGTTATGAGAGATTTCATAGCCGGCCTTAACAAATCCATTAGTTATATAGAATTTCGAATTTTCACGATGCCCATCTGTACAATCGTGATTAACGGATGCAAAGACATTCAGCTTATTTTCTTTTAATCTGGCATTCGCCATGTATTTTTGTGTGTTGTACGATCCGTATTGTAAACGCGCCTGTCCATTAACTCCATCTTGCTTTGCCTTACGTGTTATTATATTAATCACTCCGCCCATAGCATTAGATCCATAGAGCAACGAACCCGGTCCTCGTATTACTTCTACCTTTTCGGCATCAGAAGATACGTATGTATCAGGAAGATGATGTCCGAAAATACCTGCCCACTGGGGTTGCCCGTCGAGAAGCATCAGCACTTTATTTCCGCCTCCTACTCCTCTGATATTGACAGTTCCTGCCGAACCTGACGATACCCCAAACCCCGTTATGCTGCGCTCGGTAACAAACAATCCCGGTACACGTCCGGATAAAACTGAAAGTAAAGCCGACTCTCCATCAGCTTCTATTTCATCACGAGTTATAACGGATACTGTGGCTGGTATCTGATTGCGGTTGACTTGTGTTTTTGTACTACTTATCACTGTTACTTCACCCAATGAAATAGTATCTTTTCCTATGGTTTGAGCTGATAAATACCCAAAAGGTAGAGTGATAAAAGCCCAGATGAAAATTGATATTTTCATATTTGATTAATAAAAGTAAGAACAGATAAGGTTATAATTACATAATTCATAGTATCTCAATCTAAAGTATTCAGATCATAAAATTACTCACATAGTTATCTGCTCATTTGTAAAAAACAATCAAATAATTACAAAATCAATCCAATCAGCACTCTATATTCACCTATTGATTAGTATATTCGGTAGGAGACATACCAAAATAAGTTTTGAAACAATTAGAGAAATAAGCATGACTATTAAATCCTACAGCAACATATACTTCCGAAACTGGCAACTTTGCTTCTTTCAACATTTTCGCCCCCATATTCAAACGAAAATTACGAATAAACTCATTAGGTGAAAGATTAGTGATAGCTTTTATTTTTCGGTATAAATTGGCTCTACTCATTCCAACATCGCGACTAAAATCATCCAAGTTTAGTTCGGGATTCGAGACATCTTTTTCCAAGATTTCATATAATTTCTGCATAAATCGTTCATCAACAGAAGAAGCCTCAACGCCCAAAGTTTCCAAAGAAAACCGCTTCCCATATATTTCTTTCAAACTTTCTCTGGCTTGAAGAATATTTATTACTCTGGCAATTAATAGAGACGAGTTAAACGGTTTTACTATATATTCATCTGCTCCTGCCTCATAACCCTCTTTAATATCGTCGGTCATTGCACGTGCTGTAATCATTATCACAGGAATATGACTGGTTCGCAAATCGGTTTTTATTCTTTTACACATTTCCATACCATCCATTTTGGGCATCATCAGATCCGATATTAGCAGATCTGGTGAGTGATTTATAGCTTTATCTATGGCCTCCAATCCATTGGCTGCTTCAATTATATTATGTGCATCTTTTAATAGAGAAATAATATATCTCCGAACATCAATATTGTCTTCAACAACTAAAATAGTGGTTCGTTTTACCGTTTTCTTTTCTTCCGATTCTTTATCTTCCGAACAATCTATAGTGTATGGTAATTCAGTCTCTTCCACGATTTCTTCGGTATAAGCATCGTCTCTGAAACAGTCTTTACATACAGGAAGAATACATTTAAAAACAGCTCCCGATGCGTCGGAGCTTTCAGCCCATATCACTCCATGATGCATTTCTATTATAGATTTACTAAGGCTTAAGCCTAAGCCGGTACCCGATGCAGAGTGTTCGTTCTGTGCCACCTGATAGAATGGTATAAATATTTTCTCTAGCTCGTCATTTGCTATCCCCGTCCCTGAATCCTTGATTTCTAATATTATGTATGATATATCTTCATTTATAAAACTCTTACCTTTTTCTGCGAAATTTTTCTTTATTTCAGATAGTGTCATACAACTTAAATTAACATCAATAACCCCTCCATTTGGTACGTTTTTAAACGCATTGGACAGCAAATTGAAGTATACCTTTTCCATTAAGCTTTTATCAAACCAATTATTAACAATATCAATTGTATGATTAAACTCGAAATTAATTTTTCTTGAAACTGCCAACTCCCTAAAGATTAAAACCATTTCTTCGGAAAACTTCACAAAGTCATTTTCTGAGATTTTTAAACTCATCGTTCCACTCTCTTTCTTTTGGAAATCCATTAAGTTATTAACCAAACGCAGTAATCGTCGGGCATTACTCCTCATCAAAATCATATTTTCTCTGACCTTAGATGTAAGGTCCTCCTTTTCCACCATATCTTCTAGAGGATTAATGATGAGTGTAAGTGGTGTTCTCAGTTCATGCGAAAAATTAGTGAATAACTTATTTCGAGCCTGATGGAATTCGTCTTGAGTTTTCGCTTCCATCTGTTTTAGTTTTATATCATTTTCCAATCTCTTCCTCTCCGTAAAATAGCGTATAATAAACAAGATAATACCCGAAATAAATAAAACATAAAAAGTATAAGCCCACCATGTTTTCCAGAACGGAGGCAAAACTACGATTTTTAGACTCGCTCCTTCATCATTCCAAACACCATCATTATTAGATCCTTTAACTACAAATTGATATTCTCCGGGAGGGATATTTGTATAATATGCCATCCTTCTTGATCCCACATTATTCCATTCTTTATCGAAACCTTCCAGTTTATAAGCATACTGATTTTTATCGGCAAAAATGAAATTAAGAGCGCTATACTCTATTGAAATATTGGATTGGTCGTACTTGAGCACAATTTTTTTCTGTGAATTCAATTGCTCTTTAAGTATTTTATCCTCACCACCGGACACAATCTTAGCATTATTGATATATAAATTATTAAAGACAATAGGCGGAACATAAGGGTTGACCGTCATTCGCTGTGGATTGAATGTTACAAAGCCATTACTACCACTGAAGATTATATTATTATTAGAAAGTTTCAGACCTGCATGAAGTGTAAACTCATCAATTTTCAATCCATTAGAATGTGTATAATTCTGAAACGTTTTTGCGTCTGTGTTAAAATCGGAAATACCCGTACTTGTGCTAATCCATAAATGCCTGTTACCTCCATCAACAATCATACACACATTGTTATTCAATAGGCTGTCTTTTGTACCATAAGTAATAAACTTATCGGATTTAGGATCAAACAAACTTATACCACCACCAAAAGTTCCAATCCATATCTCTCCCGCACTATCTTTAACAATAGAAGTAACAAAGTTTTCCGGTATTTTATCGGGATTATTTTCTAATGGATTGTTCTTATAATTCTTTAATATATGGGTATTGTAATCATAGTAGAACAAGCCATTATTTCTTGTGCCGATAAGAAATACATTTGTCTCGATCTCAAGTATACTTCGTACATCCGAAAATCGAATATTCTGCTTTCCTATAACCGGAAATTCTTTTCTTACATCTTTATTTCCTAAAATCAGAGAAAAACCATATTCACTAACACCACTTATCACTAAGTCTCCTTTTCGTGTTTTACCTATTTGATAAATAGATCTTTCTTCTTTTAGATCATATTCTAACGAAAATTTGTGACTACTCATATCAAAACTATAAATAGTACCTAGATTGGTTCCACAAAGAATTCGAGAGCCATCTTGATAGAGCGATTTTATTATGTTCTTTTGATAAACTTTATTCGCATTATCAAATATCAAGTAATGCTTAAACGATTCTGTTTTTTTATCCACTTCGAGCAATCCTCCTCCTTCGGTTGCAATATAAAGGCTGCTTGGAGTCTCAACAATTGGCCCCATTATTCCCAATATTGCCTTCAAACTTGCACTAGGGTTATAAAACTGAAATTTTTGGCCATATCTGTTGTAATAACAAATACCACCCGCATAAGTACCTACCCACAATGTTTGAGATCGGTCGAAGTAAACGCTAATAATTGAATAATGACTCAATGCACCTTGTCCCGAAGAGTATTCTTTATATTGTGTAATCTCTCTTGTTTTATTATCTATCACGTTGAGTCCATTGAAAGTCCCCACTACAATACTTCCATCGGGTGCTTCAGTAATATTTCTTATATTATTATTTGTTAGTCCATTATTCTCATTATAATAGGTGAATTCCTTTGCTCCTTTTTTTAAATAACTTATACCTTTGTTTTGTGTACCTACCCATAAATTGTCATTCCTATCAATAAAAAGGACTTTCACATAATCATCTGAAATGCTATATGCGTCATTTGGTGTATTTTTATAAACTGTATATTGTTTATTCTCGAGATTATACACAATTAACCCCTCTGTCAAAGTACCGAGATAAAGTTTATTCTCTTTCTTTACTATTGCATTCACACGGTTATGTTCCAACAAATTATCTATTGTTATACGACGAAATGAATCCGTAGCCTGATCATATAAATTCAAGCCTTGATTTGTTCCTACCCAAAGATTATTCTGATCGTCGAAAAAGATAGATAGTATTGTATTGTGATATAATGAGTTCTTATTATTAGGTTCGAGATAATACCTCTTAAATTTATTAGTAGAAGGGTTTAAGCAATTAAGTCCATTGTTTGTTCCTATCCAAAGATTCTGATTATTATCCTCGGTCATGCATAAAATATGATTATCACTTATACTCGAATTATCTTCTGCATCCGTTATAAATACATCAAAATTGTAACCATCAAACCTATTCAATCCATTCCGTGTTCCAAACCACATGAATCCTTTACTATCTTGGAGGATAGAGGTTCCTGTTATCTGAGATAATCCGTTTCCTAACGACAAATTAGAAAAGTAGTATAGATCTTTTCCCTCTACACATATTATTGACATAGAGAAGAGCAGAAGAAATAGTAAGTTCTTCATAGAAAATAAGGCTAATAAGGTCTCAGACCTATGTGTTACTTTGGTATGGGAGCTAATTCGATATATTATACACGGTGGGTCTAGAATATATGTATGTCTGCTCCTACTTAATTGTTACTTAATTCACTCTTGGATATATTCCAACTCTCGATAAAAATAGTGAAATATTTGGTATTATAGCTAAACTTGATAGGTATCATTTATCAATGTCACATAATCCCAAAAAGTCTTACAACATCAGAAATATTGTAAGACTTTATTATTTTCTTACCAATATTCAATTAACTGGAATAAGACGCACAGCTATGGGTCTCAGATAAGAGACTCCCTCATATTTATCTCCTTCCAGTAAGCAAATATATTCTCCTTTAGGAATACTAATCTGTCCTGCCTTAATACTATTTACTCCATCTTTTTCAAGTCTTGGTACATAATTTATCTCATATCGCTTCCCATTGATATTTAAGATAACACTTCCTTTATCTTTTTCCGATTCAGTATTATACTCTATATATATATCATAGTTCACTGCTTCATTTATTCGGAATTTCCATTGAAAGGATTGACTGTTATTATTCCATCCTTTTACATAATTCCTATTTGGTTTGCCATCTCCATACCCTAAACCTACGCCTTTAAGCTCCGCATCGAATGCATATAATATGTTCTCTGATGAAGTAGAAAGCAATCTTACAGGATAAGCAGCTTTCTTTTCTTTCAAAGTCAAAGCCACTACTGTATTTATAGTATCAGGTGCTATCTGTGGTAAGAAGATCTCCACATCTTTACTACTTAATCTGCCTGTCTTCAGTTCATTCTTGTTTGAATTACCCACAATCCAAGCTTTATCAATATCAGAAGTCAGACCACCCACTATAAGTTTACCATCTTTAGGCCAATTGTATATATGCAAATAAGTAATATTATCCCTCTTTGTTGTAACACCCCATGTCTGAACAGGAAGGTCTGTTCGTTCATTCCCATAAATGGCTTCTCCATATACAGAAAGCCATTTACCTACCCCTTTAAATATTTCAACATCTTTCTCATCCCATTTTCCATTTCCCATTGGTCCTACATTCATCAATATATTTCCTCCTTTTGATGTTGCTGAAGATACCAAACGTATAAAATGGCTCACCGCCTTATGAGACGAGTCGTATTTGCTATATCCATACGATTCGTTAGTGGTAGGAATAGACTCCCAATATCCTTTCACAGGAAAAAAGTACGCAGCCCTATCTCCGGTATTGATATAATCGCCCAGATTACCACCCGCAAAACGTGCTAATCTACCATTAACTACAATATCGGGGCTAGCCTCTCGAATACTTTTCAGTATCCTGATATTTTCATATAAGGGTAGCTTATGCGGTGTATCGAACCACAAGATATCCGGATTATACTTTTTAATGAGTTCCACTATCTGAGGTATCGATTTTTCGCTTACATATTTCTCTGCGTGAGGAATAAAATCAGTACGAGTTAGCCACCAATTGGCACCACCTATTAGTTTGTCTCCACCGGGATTATTATAATCCCAATCATTTCCGGGAGCATCTGGATGTTCCCAATCAAAAGCATGCGAATAATAGAATCCAAATTTGATTCCATATTTAGTGGCAGCAGCTCTCAATTCCATCATGGGATCTTTATTGTATTTGGTCATTCGCATATCATATGGATAAGCATCTGAGAAATACATAGCAAATCCATCGTGATGCTTGGCTGTAATTATAAAATAACGCATACCTGCTTCTTTAGCATGTAGCATCCATTCGTCTGCATCGAAGTCTATGGGATTAAAGGGTATGACTAGTTTATCTTTGTATTCTTGTAGCGATATTTTTTCTTTTCTCATCAAATGCTCCGAGTATCCTGTAACAGGTTTTCCTTTCCATTCCCCTCCTGCTTCAGAATATACACCCCAATGAATGAAACAACCAAACTTGGCGTCGTTATACCATGACATTCTCTCACTAAGAGTTTTTTGTGAATCTTTCCACCAATCCGATAGTGCTTCTTGCACTGCAATACTATCCTGATGCAAATCAAGTTTTCCAACATCCATTCCCTGTTCATCCCCTTTGTCAAATTTAATTTGAGCTTGAGATACAGAGCTTAATAATAAGCTGGTTAAGACAAATGATATAATCTGTTTTTTCATAGCGTATCCTTTTATTTATTCACTTGACGAGCTTTTAACTGAGCCAAATAGAAGGAAACAGGTATTAAACCCGATTTATTATGTCCCTCCCATATACCATCAGGACGGTCTTTGAAATGTCCCGGAGTTTTCTCACCTTGCAAACCAATACAATAATTATTTCCGGATGTCCATGGATTTTGTACTGCTACAATCCTAGCCTTACAGTTCCACAACACTTGTGTTACTCCTGCCCAGCCATGTCCGCTACCCATTTGTCCTCTGTCCTGAACATTAATCTGATTATCGGTAGTTATATTATCATATAATGTACCCACAGACCAACGATGATGGGGTCCAATATCACTCAAAGACTCTCTTGCCACACAATTATAAAACACATTAGGACCACATACTCTGGCTCCTGTTACATAATCGTGTCGTGCTTGTGTACTTAAGCAATTCATAAATAAATTTTGCTGCCCCCAATTATTAAACGAATATCGCCTTCCTCCCGTAGGAATCGATTTTGCTTCGTAGCTTTTACATTCTCGTACTGTTATGTTTTTAGCTCCTGCTTCGAGGCTCACGCAAGCATAAGCAAAATAACGAGCAGTTACACCTTTAACCCAACAATTTTCTGCATGATTAAATTCTACACCTATCCAGCTATGTTCTTCGTCCTGCTCTCCCATATATCTACTTTCTAAATACATATCTTCAATACCTATTTCGTTGATACGTCCATCATAAGTGTATTTATAGATTTCGCCACCTCCAAATTTTTCATCCAATTGCATTACTATTGGATTATCAATAGTTATAAGGTTACCTTTTATGGCAGTTATTACACGTTCGAAATGCAGATTATATTCTTCGGCTTTCCATTGCTTTGTACCTTGTCTTTCCACAATTTTATTCATTCTTATGGCTTCGATCCAAGCATCGGTTCCCGGACGAAAAACAATAATACGATCGCCCACTTTCAGATTCTTAGCTGAAGCCACTGCAAATGAATGAGTACCCACAGGTACAAACTTGTCTGTTATCTTTATACGACTACCTTCAACTTCTGTTATTTTGCCCTCGCCTTGAATATTTATAAGTGCTTTTTGATTCTTGCTTAATGAAACAAGCCGAGTTTCTTCAATACCATCTCCTTCCCCTCGGAGAATTATTCCGCCAGCTTTTATATATAGATTGCCTTCTATTTTATATTCTCCACTCTTTAATAATATCGTACCTCTATGTCCCGTTGCATCGGGTTGCATAAGTGATACTTTATCAATAGCATCTTGAATAAGGGCAGTACAATCTCCCGCAATAAGAGGTTGAAGAGTTATTGTAGTAGAATAATCGGGTATATTTTTGTCTCCATGATGGTAGCCCACTCTACTAAAATCGGGTATTATATTTCCTTCTTTATCGGGTATATAACTTAGACTACCATCTGTATTTAGTTTTACTAAATCAGACTTCCATGTTTCTTGAGCATTTACGCCAATTGCAAGCAGACTGAAAAAGACTAAGAGAAATATATGTTGTAAAATTTTCATAATATATTAGATGTCTCGTTTCTATTAAATGGATGCTTTTTATTCAAAAAAGCACATCAATTTATCTTTGTTTTAATAACAATCACCCCATTTGCACCTTTAAGGCCATACATTGAAGCATCTTTCAACACCTCTACAGACTCAATATCTTTTATATTGACCGAACTATTGACATTTACAAGACTGTTATACTCTACATTATCAACAATGTAAAGAGGCTCTACACTTAATGACATAGAACTCCCTCCACGTATTTTAGCAATAGGTACATTGTCTATTTCGGTCACCTGAACTCCTGGAATATTTCCGCGTAATAGATCTATCAACGAGTTGGCGCTCGATTCTTCGATTTCCTCTCTCGTCAATACATTAGAATTATTACGAACCGGAAGTGTTTTTAAGTAATCAAAAAATTCTTCGCCGCTTAATCTATTTAAGCTCAGACTCTCCTTGCCTAGAATAATATCAAACGCATAATTATCTTTCACCGGAATATATACTTTCTTATTTTTTGAAGGACTTATTTGCAGGGTATCACTTTCTGAAACACTCTTCAATAAGAATATTCCATCTTTCAAACTTTTGGTCGTATTAGATGTATTTTTGACTTTTACCAATATGTTTTTAATAGGCTTCCCTTTTCTGTCTACAATCCGTCCTGTAATATCTCCGGCTCTAATCGGAAATAATACAAATACCAGAAGCATTACACAAAGTATCTGTTTCATAGATTAATATTTAAGGTTATATAAACGTAAAGACAGACTAATGCAGTAAATAGAATAAATGAAGGGCGAACAAATCAATTCGCCCCTACATTCTAACTATCTAAACTACACACCTATTTAATACTTTATTTAAGTATTGCTCCATCATTTGCCCCGTATGCATCATCTAAATATAAAACCGGTAGATTTTTCCCCGTTCCATTAGGAAATCCGATACGCCACCAGTCAATATAAATATTATCCTGACTATTGTTTTTCGTTCTAAATTCTCTCAGCCACGAAGATTTAAGTACTTCCTCTCCATCTAAATTGACATAGATATAATAATCTTTATCTACACTCATCGAGATTTTTTTGTATATCCCGTTGTCAAAAGACGACACTTTGCCAACATACGTCATAAATGAAACAACTTTAAGAACTCCTTTTTCTAAATAAGAAATTGAAATGGCTAGGTTGAATTTCTCTCCAAGAGATGTAACAGGCATTTTTCCTTGCACGTTAGGATACCACTCTACTTTTAATTGAGTTGGATATACTACATCTGTCTGCTTTGGATCACGCTTTAAACCCCATGCATAATATAACGAAGGAGGTCCTTTTTTTGTCCCTACAGTCATTGAGTCAGCAGGAATAGCACTAATGAACCCTATTTTAGAAATTGTACTAAAAGGAATTTTTAATTGAGCATCATTAAAGACTTTTTCTAAATAGCGTTGTACCTCGGTACTTGATTTGCCATTAAATTGAGCATAAGTATTGGTTGTCCCACCAATGGATTCGGTTTTAGCTATTATTTCCGACCCCGATTGAGGTGTAATTCCATAAGGAGTTTTTTCAAATTTTTCGAAGAAATAACTAGATACATACATTTTGTGAATGCGTGTTTGAGATTTCCCTCCTGAGCTAACAGTACACGATACGGTATAAGTACCCGGAGTATTAGGAGCTTGCCAAGTCATCTCATCCAAGCCCTGAGGCTGAGTTAAGCGTCCACCTTCACAAGACCATTGATAATCCACTTCGCTCAAATCGTCAGAGCGAACAGCCATCCATATCTTAACTTTCTGATTACAATAAAACTCATCTCCGTCTGTATTCAACGAATCAATTTCCACATAATGATCATCCGAACAGCTTGTAGCCAAGAGTCCACAAAGCAAGATAAAGTATAGTGATTTTATATAATGTCTCATATATATACAATTTTTATTTGTCAATTTATTTAAATATGTCTTTAGTAGGTCTGTCTATCCACGATTCTACTACATGAATGTATGCACCCGACGTAGAAAGGAGGTTACTTGTACGTGGCTTGATTTCAGACTTGTAGTGCCCATTAAAGTTATTAAAGACAATATTCGGATTACGATCTTTTATCAGATACATATTTACTTTAGCTGTATCGGCAGAAGCATAAGAGTCGAACCACTTGGGTTCGGCTGGAAGATTACTCCATGTATGTGCTCCCTTTACAATATGGTAAAGTAAAAATTCCTTGACTTGCTCTTTTGGATATTGAGTCATCGATATAGGTGCATACAAACTTGTCTCATCACCCGGTCTTTCATATAATTTATGTGTCTGAAAATAGCTCAGATCAGTAGATGTTGTTGAATTGAAAGCTTTATCTGTAAGAAGAATATAAGTTGCCGCCGACTCATTATACATATTCTGCATCTCAGCATACTCAATAGCCTCTTTCAGTATCGGAAAAAGATCCTGACGGATTTGTACAAATTCCCAGACCGTCATATTTATATGATTATCATAAGTACCTGCTTCATAGTCATAGTCGTAAGGTTCTTGTAAATCCAAACCAAATACTTCACAACCCGCAAATACCAGAGGGAAAGCGATAATAGCAAAAGCTATTCTTATATATTTTTTTATCATAATTCTAATGATTTAATCAAACTTGTATTTAAATTATCCTTCAGAATAAGGTTTATTTTGGTCCCCTTTTAATGCAGGATTAGCCTCAAATTCGCGATAGTATATTGGTGCAAGTATTCGCCCTTCATCTCCAAACCCTGTTGGAGCTATTCCAATAGCAGACTGACGCTCTTTTATAACCTTATCCATTACCGGAATCACTCTATTTGTTCTTACTAGATCAAACCAGCGTTTCCCTTCTGCCATAAACTCTAACTGACGCTCTAGCAAAATAACTGTTTCTACTTCTTCCTTATTTGATGTAGCGGAAACTTCCTTTTTAGCATCAGCTAAATATCCTACTCGTTTGCGGATTTTGTTTACTATTTCGAGAGCTTCACTTCCTCTGCCTTGCTGATTTAAAGCCTCGGCTCTTAACAATAACACGTCTGCCAAACGATATATCTGAGGTTGAACGGCTGCACTGGTAGTTGATAATACCAACCAATGAGATTTATAGACCGAGTTTTTCGAGTCATATTCTCTATTAGGGTCTACATCGCTATATTTTGTATTTTTTTCTATCCCTACTGCATAATAGCTATTATACGATATGGGCATTCTACTGTTATTAGAGTATAATTTAACGGTATCCAAAACATTCCACAAACGACCATCGGTACCCTGATTTGAATAACGTCTGTCTACAAATTCCTGAAACAGTGTTTGAGAAATCTTATATCCATTATTGGTATTGGATGCACCTACACGTTGAGGCCAAAGAGAACCACCATCAGCATCGAAATTCCATGCCATAACAAATATTGCTTCTCTGGACGAATTGGGTACTAAGAACATTTGCTTCCATTCGGCTTCATTCTTCACTAGTTCGAAATTGCTGTTGTTTTCAAAATATTCGGATGCTTCTAATGCTTCTTTATATTCTTTAAACCACATATGAACATCGGTTTTAAGAGCTTTACAAGTTGCATAGTTGATATAAAACTTATCTGATGTATTTACCAAATATGCTTCAGCCTTTATTATATCATCCATTATTTGCTTCTTTACAACCTCTATTTCCGATCTTGTAACTTGCGCTTTCACAACATCTCCATCCCATTGTGCTGTCACTAACGGAACTCTACCCCATACACGTATTGCATAGAAATACATTAATGCACGCATTCCATGAGCTTGTCCTATATAGTTGGCATAGTCTGACTCAATAATACCGGGTATGGTAGGATATCTCTCTATTGCAGTGTTGCATCTGGTTATACATGCATACAAGTCTTTCCAGCTATATTCTTCTTTCGTAGATTCAAGAGCATTCATATACACCTGACTGTCTTCATAACCTGTTGTTGTATAATTATCGGAACGTAGATCTCCCCAATCGATATGAGCTCTGTTTAACGTCTTTTGCATGGCATCATATATACCGGCATTCCAAGTACGCATATCTCCCTTAGACCCGAAGAAGGTTGACGGAGACATATCGGATAATGGATCTCTATCTAAGAAATCGTTGCATCCTATAAGCCCGAAAGCTCCTATGATAGTGAGTAATATATATTTTTTCATTGTTTTATTGATTTTAAGGTCGCAGACCTTTTTATTACTTAGTCAAGTACGAAAACTATAACCTGTTATAATTAGAAAGTATATCATTAAATACTTTCATTTACTTAAAATCCTACATTGATTCCAAATCCAACCTCACGATAACGTGGATATGCCGAATTGTCTCTTCCCGGAGTCAATACACTACCTCCTATTTCGGGATCATAACCCGAGTACTCAGTCCAAGTAGCCAAATTATTTGTATATACATATACTTGACAAGTACGAAGTGGAGTTTTATTTAAGAATTTATGTTCTACATTATAGGTTAAACGAATATTCTTCAATCGCAGGAATGATGCATCTTCCAAATACTGGCTATTAAGTTCTTGTCTGTTCTGAGTTTTTCGAGTACGAGAATCTAGTGCGTACCAAGGTGTTATTTGTCCTTGATATTTCCATCCTGTTCTTATATACTCGGGATGTTGCATGTGCGTATTACCACCCCATGTAGTATAATATTGTTTCAGTTTATTGTATACTTTTCCTCCCCAGCTCAGGTATAAATTGAATGATAGAGAGAAGTTTTTATACGTAAAGTTATTATCCCATGAAGCGAACCAATCCGGATTTCCACTCCCTAGAACTTTACGGTCATTATCATCTATCTTATTGTCATAATTGCCGTCTTTATCCGGAATATTTTCCCATATAACATCTCCTCCGGCTGCGGCTACTCCATTTTGTAAGATTTGCTTAACATCTCCCGAATACTTCGATCCATCGGGTAATACATAACCTTCGAGAATAGGTTGCCCATTAAGCCCTATTATTACATTATTATTTTCGTCTCTTTTCAATACTGGATTCAAACGCGTTTTGTAATCAGGGGTATATGCATTACTAAAGTCATATTCGTATACTCCCTCATTTTTATAACCATACCATTGACCGGCTGCTTTGCCTTTTGCAACTAACCACAGACTGCTTTCTACATAATCTTCTTTTGCCAGATCGGTTATTTTATTCTTGTTTGTCCACCAGTTAACAGTTGTATTCCATTTAAAGTCCTTAGTCATAACAGGATACCCTGATAAAGAAAATTCAAGTCCGCGGTTTTCTATACTCGCCAGATTTACACGCATCTTATCATACCCTGTTGTATAAGGCAGACTCATAGTAGATAGTAAATCACTTGTCTCTTTAATATAATAATCTGCGATGAAAGTAACTCGCCCGTTGAATAAGTTCAGATCAAGACCAAAGTTCGTTTGTTTGGTTTCTTCCCAATGTAAACTAGGATTACCATAAGTTGCTACAGGAACCACTCCACTCGTACCATTGTAACTATATTCTCCAGAGGTGAAAAGCGTTTGATATTCGTAATACCCAACTCTATCGTTTCCGGTTACCCCCCAACTACCACGCAATTTTGCATCGGAAACTACGCTGGATGCCCAATCCATAAATACCTCATCAGAAAAACGCCACCCTAGAGAGAATGCTGGGAATGCACCCCAACGTTCTTTAGGTCCAAAACGCGATGAACCGTCGTATCTCACACTTCCATTAAATATGTATTTATCTTTATACGTATAACCTACACGACCAAAGAAACTAGCTAGGGCATAATCTTCGGCAGTAGTATATGTTTTAGCCAAATCCAGATTTGCCATATTCATCGTATGTATTGATTCGGTTACCAGATCGGATCCTTCAAAATTCAAATATTCATTTTTTCCGGTTTCTACACTTGCCCCAGCCATCGCCGAAAGAACATGGTGCTTTCCCAGAGTTTTATTAAAGGTTAAATACATCTCGCCCGAATACCTTTGATTAAAGGTTGTTTTATCAGCTGCCGTGTTTTTGCGTAAACTCTCATCAGCATTACTATCTAGTTCTTTAGAAGCAAATTGAGTATTACGAGTTAAACCCAAATCGCCTTGCATATTTGCAGACAACGATAAATAGTTAGTAAACTTCCAGTCCATTCCCTGATAAATAACCCCTTGAAAGCGTTCTCTCTTATTGTCTCGTCCATATAATTCTTGAACCGGGTTTCTATTTCCTCCCATAGCATGATGAGGGGCAAATGTTCCATCAGGATAATAAATAATCATATTAGGCGGACGTCTCATAGCGGTCTGAAACACATTCCCTTCGTTTATGCTATTCGTTTTATTATTACTAAAACTCACTCTGGTTGTGAATCTAAGATTATCCCATCCATTAAAATCCATGTTATACCGACCTGTAATGCGGTCATTATAACTTGTTTTTATAATACCCTCATCGCCCACATAACCAAATGATGCCATGTACTTCAACTTATCAGTACCTCCACTAATTCCTAGATTCACATCATTTCTTATTGCTGTTTGTGTCAATAAATCTTGATAATAATTATTCACACTATTTACCAATCCTACAGAGTCTGTTACTGCACTAAATTTTTCAAGTGTTTTTGCAGGGTTACTTAAATCCGTTGCTTGCATATTTAATACCCTATCAAAAGCATTCACCTGTGGCAACTTATTTGCCATAGAACTATAACTTCGTAAATAGCGAAGATCTACTTTTGGTTTACCCGATTCTCCTGATTTTGTTGTAATTATTATAACACCATTAGCCGAACGTGCCCCATATATAGAGGCTGAAGCTGCATCCTTCAATATCTCAATAGATTTGATATCCAATGGATTGATATTATCGATACTGCTTGTTATAACATTATCAACAATGTAGAGAGGCGAAACTCCATTATCATCAAAAGTAGAAGCCCCACGTACCTGTATCATATTTGTACCTCCCGGGGCACCCGATGCAGATGTAACCTGAAGACCGGGAGCTGCACCTTGAAGTGCATCATAAATATTAATCGGAGATCTTTCCTCTATTAGTTTAGAATCGACTGAAGTTATTGCTCCGGTAATGTCCCGTTTTTTCTGAACACCGTATCCCACAACTACCACTTCATCCAATAGTTTTGTGTTTTCTGTCATAACAATCACGAGCTTCTTATTAGAATCGATTTTTACATCTTGATTATTATAACCCATATAAACAAAGCTTAATACATCTCCTTTTTGGCAGGCCAATGTAAATCCGCCATTCAAATCGGTAATAGTACCTTTTGTTGTTCCTTTAATAGTAATTGTTACACCGATCATGGGTTCTCCCGAATCATCATTCACTATCCCTGTAACATTTAGTGTCTGGGCAGAAAGGGTATGCCCCAGACAAAAAACAAACAAGAATAAAACGAGCCACCGACTCATCAGTTTAGGCTTTTTGTTTTCTTTTTCTTTCATTTAAACTAGATTTTAATAGGTTTGGTTTTTCACGGTTAATTAAGGTCTTAAACCTTTTTTATTCTATCATATTAGTTTTCGGACATGGCAAGACCATTCCCTGACCACAATAATATTTTATTGTATACACAGTTTACAAAACAGTTAGTGTTATAAAAAATCTTAAGGTATTGCTTTTACAAGTCTAGTATTTCGAATGTTTTTACAGAATTAGATACAATCTTCAATGGAAGCAGCTTTTCTTTTAGCTCTAATTTTATTACAGAGGCTATGGCATCAGGAGATTTAGTCGGCACGTCGATAATCATACCATCTGTCGTTTTTTGAATATTCAAGGTCTTTTTATTTTGCAATAAAGTCGCACTTTTTACTTCTGAGTCAATATTAAAATAGAGTTTACCATCCGAAGGCCATTCAAACACGCATAAGTATAATATCGTATTGTTTTTATTGTCTTTGCGGATACATTCTCCCCATGTAGGAAAAATAAGGCTACGCTGCGTTCCGTAGATGGCTTCACCATTTATTTTCATCCATTCGCCCATCTCTTTCAAACGAGTTACACTTGGCTCTGGAATTTCGCCTTCGGGTGTGGGTCCCACATTCAATAAATAGTTACCTCCTCGGGCAGCTATAGTTATCAAGTTTCTCACTAATACCTCCGTGGGTTTCCATGCATTTTCCCAGCTTTTAAATCCCCACGAACTACCTATATTCATACAAGTCTCCCAATCAACACCTTCAATATCTTCGGCTTTAGGTACTCTACCTTCGGGTGTTTTATAATCTCCAGGGAAATTAGGACGCTTCAATCTATCATTCTGAATAATTTGAGGATATTTAGCTAATTCTGCTGAAATTTTCTCTGCAAAAGCGTCTGTCATCTGGGTTGGAGTATCCCACCATAAGACAGCAACATCTCCATAGTTAGTCAGTAACTCTTTTATTTGAGGAACAGATACTTTATCAATATACTCATCCATTGTTGCAGTTTGCTGAGCCGGATCCCAGTATCCTTTATTAGCTTCGGTGTATGCATCTATTCTGGTTGAATCCGGATTTGGCCATCCTTCTCTCATCAACTTACGAGCAACAGAACCTCCTGGATTGTTCCAATCTTGTGCCTGAGAATAATAAAAGCCAAGCTTCATTTTGTGCTTACGGCATGCTTTAGCCAACTCATCCAGTATATCTTTATTGTAAACAGTAAAATCTACAATATTGTATTTGCTGGCATTACTCTTAAACATTGCAAAACCATCGTGATGCTTTGTGGTAATAACAATATACTTCATACCTGCTTCTTTTGCCAGCTTAACCCATACCTCGGCATCGTACTTGGTTGGATTGAATCCTTTTGTAATTTGCTGATACTCTGCTACTGGTATTTTGCATCGGTTCATAATCCACTCAGCACCTCCTCGATTCTGATTATGTCCCTTATATACACCTCCTAATATGGAGTAAGGTCCCCAATGGATAAACATTCCAAACTTGGCTTCGCGCCACCACTCCATTTTTTTATCCTGATCGACGGTGGATGTATTTGCTTTCTGAGCGTGAAGGCTAAAGATAAAGCTTAGCAAAATAATGAATACCATTATTTTTTTCATAGGATGTAGAATTTTAAGGTTTATTTCGTAATAGGTTCTGTACAAAAATAGGTGGCAACTGTAATCTCCATTTGCAGAAATGAGTCTTTTTTTTGTAAAATCAGTTCATTATCCGCCTAATACCAACTAATAATCAACTGTTTAATACTTTCTAATATTATAGGACTGATTTATTTTCTTTGAAATAGAACCTCTCAAGTATAGAATAAGAGATTTCTATTTAGATTCTCAAATGCAATATTTTGTTAATTAGAAATACTAAAAACCATATCTAAAGAGTCAGACTTAGGATGTTTGTTCAGTTGATTAAATAAAAATTGGTTTTCCGAGTATTATATACTCAGAAAACCAATCAATCTAGCGAATGTTATTTTTCACTTTATCTTTATCTATATCTTATCACTTTAAAGATTGTATTCTAAAAGAATAACCTTGCAATGAATTAGCAGGAATCATATATTCGGGAAGAGGAAGTGGACCACAACTGGCATTACCTAAACCTTGTTGTACACAATCTAAGTTCAAATAAACTTCTGGTTTACGAAGTTCATTCAATTTAAAATCATGCACTGCATCCCAGAGTGTTTGATCGGTAAAGTGTAAAGCACTAAAACCAAGCCTATCCTTTGACGATATTCTTAATCCTTGTTCATTTTGGTTTGTTATCTCAACCCATCTTACACCTTCTCTATTTCCCATACTTTGCGAGCGAACATAATGCTCGGCTTCCATTCCTTTCGCAGTAGTATTGTATGCTCCGATAAATGCTGAATGCTTTCTGTCTGAATAGTTTTCATGAGGACCATGACCATAATAACGAATATTATCCATACCAGCAGGTAAAACAATTTGTAATCCCAATCGACGTACAATAGAACCTGCCGAAGGAGAGGTAAAACTCGCATCTAAATCAATTGTTCCATCAGAATAGATTGTATATTTTAGAAGATAAGGTATTCTTACAGCTTTATCGCTTGCAATTGTAGCTGTAGTACTTGTTACTACTGTTACCGATTTTTTATCATTAGCTATCTGATATGTGAAAATAGGCTTATCGTTTGTGGTTAGATAATAATTCTGATCGGTATACTTATCATTATTTATACTACGATACCAATTCAGGTCAAATCCTTTTTTATTAAATATCATCTCTTGCTCGCTGTATTGAAGAGAAGTCATAATACCCGTAGCCGTATCAAAAATGGTTTTGAAGTCTGTTCCATTAATATTTAAAGAATTACCTTGTTCTGTAACCTGTATATCAAACATCGAAGAAGTATCTATATTTGATAGTGGCTGCCGATTATTCAAAGCAAATTGTTCTTTTGCAACTATATGGCCAGCCTCGCCCCAATTTGTAGCATTTTTAAGACTGAAATATACATTCAGAAAATATTCGCTACCTGCTTCCAGATTCTTATTATATGGCACTGCAACTACAGTTTTTTGGTTTGGAGCCAAATTCAAAGATTCTAACGTACCCGATTCTACTTTTACTCCATCTTTCGTTATTTCCCATGTAATATTGAAATCGCTTAGATTAGTAAAGTCATAACGGTTTTCAATTTCTATCTTTCCGCTAACCAATGCCAATGGCTTGAATTTAATGTATTGATATATTTTCTTTACCTCTAACAATTTTGCAGTAACTCTCCGATCGGGTGTTGTTAGTCCATTACAAACAAAATCAAAATCATTGGGCTTGTCTCCAAAATCGCCTCCCAGATAATACTGATCTTTAGGTTTCCCCGGCATATTAATACCTTGATCAACCCAGTCCCAGATACAACCACCAATCATACGTTGCGATTTATTTTCGATATAATCCCAATATTCGGCTAAATTTCCCACTGCATTACCCATGGCATGTGCATATTCACACAAGAAATAAGGCTTGTCTGATGTCTGCTGATCAAATGCTGACATCCGTTCTATTGAAGGATACATTTGCGAATCTATATCTGCTGACTCGTTCCGCCCCTCATAATGCACTATGCGAGAAGAATCGAGAATACGGGTCAATTTACACACTTCATCGAAATTCTTACCATCGCCTCCTTCATTTCCCATTGACCAGAAAATAATCGATGGGTGATTTTTATCTCGCTGTATCATACGATCTACACGATCTTTGAAAGCTGGTAGCCAACTTGGCATATTGCTGATAGAATGATTTCCGTGATTTTCTAAGTCGGCCTCATCTATTACATACAACCCATAATAATCGAACATTGCATATAAACGAGGATCGTTCGGATAATGACTTGTACGGATTGTATTCAGATTATGTTGTTTCATTAGTAATACGTCCTGCATCATAGATTCAATGGGCACAGCCTTTCCATATTGAGGATGAATATCGTGCCTATTTACTCCTTTGAAGAAGACTTGCTCATTATTTACATATACCCGCTTATTCTTTATTTCTATTTTGCGGAAACCAAACTTAGAAGACATAGCTTCCAGCACTTTTCCATCATTATCTTTCAATGTCACAACTGCAGTATACAAATTAGGTTTTTCTGCTGACCATAATAGAGGTTTCTCTACTTTTGTTTGCAGTTCATAAACCTGTTCTTCCTGTCCTTTCAAAGTTGGAACCTTCTGACTTAGATTAGCAACTTCTTTTCCTGAAATATCCAATAACAAAATATTCACAGTTGTTGCCTGAGACGATTCGCTATCATAATTTCGAACAGAAGCTTTCACTTTAAAATTAGCCGAACTATAATCATCTCCCTGAAATTCGGATAATAAGAAATAGTCACGCACATGTACTTTGGGTGTAGCATACAAAAATACACTTCGGTGTATGCCACTTAAACGGAACATATCCTGATCTTCAATATAGCTACCATCTGTCCATCTATATACTTCGGCTGCAATCGTATTATCTCCGATCTTTACATAGTCTGTAATATTAAACTCGGCAACATTACTAGCTCCTTGACTGTAGCCTACTTTTTTTCCGTTTATCCAAACATAGATACCACTATATACACCATCGAAATGTAGGATAATTTCTTTTCCATCCCAATCTGCAGGAATAGAAAAATCGCGTCGATACGAGCCTACGGGATTTACCTCCGTTTCATTTGTATACCCTTTTTGAGGTTGAATAAAAGGTGGATTATTTTTGTGGGGATAAGTAATATTTGTATAAATAGGAGTTCCATATCCATGCATCTCCCAATTAGAGGGTACGGGTATTTCTTTCCAAGACGAAACATCGTAATTCATTTTATAAAAATCCTGAGGGCGTTCCGATGGCTGTTTTACCCAATGAAATTTCCAATTTCCGTTTAGTGACTGATATAGTGATGATGATGGCTCTAACCAAGGTTGGTCGAAATTTTTATCTGCTTTAAGACTTTCTATTGAAGGAAAAGGAATGTAAGTTACATGTCCCGGTTCTTTATTTATAGCAAAAATGGTTTCGTTTTCCCAATCATTTTTACTTCGCTTTACTTTCGGTTCTTTAGGAGCTTTTAGATTAGTAGGAACCAACCTCCATAATTGAGAAGTATTAGGTAGTTGATATATTGTTGCACCATCGGCTTCTTCCCCCGTGAATGCTAATGACATACTACTATTCTTATGAGTTATGGCATATGCTCCTGTACCTGTTACGGCAAATTTCCATTGCTGATTTTCATTTGAATCACTTGCATCCCACTGAACAATGGCATTTCCATTGCCCGAAGCCATATTATCATTATCAAGGCTTTTATTGATAAATGTGTTAGTTATTGTATAATATCCATTGTCAAGCTTAGTTATCTTCCACACTTGACCTTCGCTACCTTTTTTATCTTTCGATAAAAATAATTTAGCACTGTTAGATGGAGTGTCTACATTATCCAAGACCAATCCCGAAGGACTAACTATTTTATACAAAACATTGGGATTGATTTGCTGAGAGGATAGATTTGAACTTAAAAATAATAAACTGAGAAAAAATAAGATAAACTTAAATGATTGTCTTTGCATGTTATTTTAGAATTATATCGGTTATAGTCTTTTAAAGATAGGAGTTATTTATTTTAGACTCATAATCTCTTGTCGATAATTTTAAACTTGAATGTCTTTTTTGAGTCTTGGGATAGATAATCAGAGCTATTTCCAATGATGAGGAAATAGCTTTATAGATCAGGCATCTATTCAGTTAATTGGAAAAGAATTATTGCTAAAATACAAAAAGGAAACTACCCCTAAGATAGTTTCCTTTTATATATATATAAATATTATTATTTCATCGCTGGTTGTACCCATTTGAATATATAAGAGTCAACCGGAACAACCATTCTCTCTGAGATTTTAGCCATACGGGCAGGCAATTTCATAAGAAAATCGCGGGCACGTTCAGCTTCGTCCGTCAATCCTGAAACTTTATCAATTTGCCATTTGTCAATCAGTTTTTGCATAATATCCACATAATCGCTAGCTGTGTATACACCCATACGTTGTGCGGCATTAGAAAATTGCTCAAAGGCTGTACTTATCTTTTCACCCGATTCTCTAAGGAAGTGAGCAGGCATTACAATTTTTTGCTTCATCATATACTGAAAAGCCAACATCATTTCGCTTGGATCGACCTCAAATATGCGTTTTACAAACTCACTGTATGCATAATGATGTCTCATCTCGTCACTCGCAATACGCTTACACATTCTTGATAGTTTGTCATCCCCTACCTTTTTGGCAAGTTCAGCCACCCGATTGTGAGAAATGAAAGTTGCTAATTCCTGAAAACTTGTATATACAAAATTTTTATAAGGATCGCGTCCTGTACCAATATCAAAACCATCGCTGATAAGATGTTGAGTAGTTTGTTCGATCTCTCTCATATTCACCCTACCCGACAGGTATAAGTATTTATTTAATAAATCGCCATGACGATTCTCTTCACTTGTCCAATGTCTGATCCATTTAGACCAACCATTACGTTCTACATTATCCACACCATCAATTTCCATTAACCACGATTCGTATGTTGGTAAGGCTTCCTCTGTAATGGTATCCCCTACTAACACTACCCAAAAATCGTAAGGTAAATCTTTTGCCAATTCGCGTAATTCTTTTACCTCGTCAAAAAAAGTTTCCTTTTCAGAATTAGGCAAATAATCTGTTGGTTGCCATATTTTTTCAACAGGTATTAAATATTGATCGATAAAGGTATCGACATTCTTTTCCAAGAAGCGCATAACTTCCAGTCTGATATTTTTGATAGACATTCTACTATAATTATTTAAAATTACGACTTTCTATGAGTGTATATTCTCTTTATCTATGAATAGGAAAACAATATACTTGCTACACAAAAAGACGGACGAAAAGTAAAGTTAAGATTATTTATCAACCAGAATAAAAAGGGCTCTTATTTAGTTATCTATAACAGTTTTATGTCATAAAAAGATCTGAATACTATTTACTGAAGAACAATTTGTAGAGCAGAATTTAAGATAATCTTAAATTCTACTCATATGTCTGATTTTTAGAACCTGATCTGGATTAAGTGAATACTGGCGAACCGATAGGTGACACAATAAAGAAGAGAACTATACAGTAAAACATGTCAAACAGACAATAAGCTTCAAAGAAATCTAAGACTCATCTATTTTATCTATGAACCTAAAACTTAGTCTAAGAGTTCATTTTTCAACTTCTAACTTTTCTGAAAATATCTTTTTTTGACGAATTATAGAAGAAGGTTGTGCTTGTATTTTTTGTAGGATAGTATAGAATAAGTATGTCAATGTAACTTACAGAAAAAAAAACTATAAAATCAACATATCCAATTACATATCAACAAAAAAGGACTACAAAATTTACGATATATCTATATTATAGTTAATAGCAGGCTTAATATTTATCTTCTATTGCAATTTAAACTTTAATACTTCCTACAACCTCTCGTTCAACCCTCTCAAAGACTTCAGAAAAGGGAATACCTTTTATCGCAAAAGGCTCATGTATAGTAAATACTAGCTTGTTGCCTAACCCCATTGGGAAAGAACCCCATTTAGTCATTTTCCACGAATTATTAATAGTTACCGGAACCATATAGGCCGAGGGTGCATATTTACAAAGTATCTTTAAGCCATTTTCAGCAAAAGGACCGGGTGCGCCTGTTTTACTCCTTGTTCCTTCCGGAAAAATAACAGCCGACCTTTTATTCTCTTCTATATAATCAGCCATTTTCTTAATGGATGATAGAGACTGCTTTGCATCTTTTCGATCGATAAGTACCGAACCTCCATGATTCAGGTTATAAGAAATACTAGGAATACCTTTACCCAATTCTATTTTACTAATAAATTTTGGATGGACCTTTCTCATAAACCATATAATACCCGAAATATCATATAGACTCTGGTGATTTGCAGCTATAATTAGAGGAACTCCCTCAGGAAGTCTTTCTAAATTTTCGACTTTATAAGTTGTGCCTAAAACATAAGTATTGGCTGTTAAAAAGAAATTTAATGCATCCACACTTTTCTTATGAGCATTGTATCCAAACCAATTAAAACAAATCCATTGTATCGGGTGAAATATAAGTAGAGTGATCAAAAAAAGCAGATAATAAATTATCGATAGGGGGTATGATATTAATTTTTGCATAATTCAAAAGTTCAATGATATTCAAAATTAGCAAAAATTCTGTTAATTAAAAATATAAAAATGATAAGATATTATGATTATTACTGATTAAAAACTCAAGAAAAAGTCATCTAACTATACATCAGAGAATACCAAATTTCAAGAAATAGCATATACCATAATATTATTAAACAAGCCACCCTCTCTACACATATCTAGGTATCAAGAGGGATCAATCAAGCAGAAAATACCTATTAATTGCGATTGCATAAACAACTTGGAAATTATACTTTCACGACTTCAAAAAAGGACATAACAAATTCAACAATGAATTCTAAATTATCTAAATTTTATTTACTAAGCTTTCTTCTCCTTTCTCTCGCAAATCTATCACTACACTCGGCAACACAACAACAAGCTAAAGGTTCTATTAGCGGACGAGTTATTGATGCTCAAGGGACTCCAGTTTACCCTGCGACAATTTCGATCGAAGGTCTTACTATTGGTGCATACACCAACGAGAATGGAGAGTACAAACTAGAGAATATACCTAGTGGAAAGCAAACTATAACCATTTCGGGAATAGGTGTAAAACCTAAAAAAACTGCAATTACAGTTATTGCCAATAAAACAACGGAAATATTTGATATTGAGGTTGACAACTCTGTCAGCTTAAGCGAAGTATCCGTAATAGGAAAAAGTGAAGCACGTAAACAGCAAGAACAAGCTTTTGCAATAACAGTTCTTGACTTAAACAGAGCTCAAGTTATCTCTATTCCTCTCAATAGACTCTTAAATAATGTATCGGGGGTGCGTGTACGCCAAGACGGAGGTGTAGGTTCAAACTACAATTTCAGTTTAAATGGATTCTCAGGAAATCAAGTAAAATTCTTTCTGGATGGAATACCTATGGATAATTTTGGTCCCTCATTCAATTTGAATAATATATCTACCAATATGGCTGAACGTGTAGAAGTGTACAAAGGTGTACTTCCTGTTAGCCTAGGTGCTGACGCATTGGGTGGAGCCGTAAACATTGTTAGTCGTAAAGATGCAAATTATCTGGATGCATCTTATGCAATAGGATCTTTTAATACACACAGAGCAGCTATAAACGGAGCTTATACCGATAGCAAAACAGGTTTTACTGTACGTGCAAATGCATTTTATAATTATTCGGATAATAACTATAAAGTTTTTGCTCCGATAAAGGATTTAAATACAAATAAGATAGTAGATAATCGTTGGGTTAAACGCTTTCACGACAACTATGAAGCAGGTGGAATCAGGCTCGAAAGTGGGATCACAAACAAATCGTATGCCGATTATTTATTAGCAGGCGTTATCGTCTCCAAAAATGATAAAGATGTGCAAACAGGCGCAACTATGGATGCTGTATATGGTGGTGTAAAAGTAAAAAGTGAATCTCTGATACCTTCTATCCGATACAAAAAGGATGATTTGTTTACAGAAGGTTTATCTGCTTCTTTTTACGGAGCATACAACAGTGTCAACACTTTTAATATAGACACTATTTCCAGAAGCTATAACTGGTTAGGAGAATCTATCAAAGATTCGACCAGAGGCGAAAGAGCATATACCGATTCGGAAATAAAGAATAGAGAATGGCTCTCAACTGCAAATGTTAGCTATATGCTAGACACTCATCAATCTATCACATTGAACCATGTATTTTCGTCTATGAACAGAAAAATACATGACAAGGTAGACCCCGAAAATGAATCGAATAAAATTCCTCAAAAACTAACTAAGAATGTTACAGGTTTGGGATGGCAAATAAAGTATGATCGTTGGAATGCAAATGTATTCGGCAAACTTTACAATACCAACAGTTCAACCTATAAAAGATTGGATGAATATACAGAAAATGCAAGGCTCGAAAAAGTAAAAGACAGCAAAACCTATTTTGGATATGGTGCTGCTACTACCTTCTTCATCCTACCAAAATTACAAGCTAAACTATCTTACGAACAAGCTTATCGTTTACCCGAAAGTACAGAAATGTTTGGAGATGGATTGATTCAACAACGAAATCCCGATCTTAAGGCAGAAAGCAGTGATAATGTGAATTTAGGTATTGCTTATGAGCAACACTTAAATAATGAACATATCCTATATTTTGAAACAAATTTAATTTACAGAAACACTAAAGATTTTATACTTAAAGGAGTTAGTTTAACTACTGATCCTACGACTGCTTATGAGAATTTAGGCAAGGTATTGACTAAGGGAATAGAAGGTGGAGTAAAATATAGATGGAAAAATCTACTTCATGCAGGTGTAAATGTTACTTATCAAAGTATCATAGATAATCAACAATTTGAGAAAAATTCGGGAAGCCTTGTAGGTGAAGGCATTTTCGAACATATATCATATAAAGAACGTCTTCCCAACATTCCATATTTCTTTGCTAATGGAGATGCAGGTGTTCTATTCCAGAACGTGATTATAAAAAACTCTGAGCTTACATTAGACTATTTATTTGATTATGTTCAGAAATATTACTTGTCTTTCCCCGGATTAGGAGCTAAAGCTTCTAAAAAAGTAATACCTCAACAAATGTCGCACGACATAGCTTTAGGCTATACATTAGAAAATGGTAAATATGGTTTTGTATTAGAATGTACAAACATCACAAATGAGAAATTGTATGATAATTACAGATTACAAAAACCAGGTAGAGCTTTCAACTTTAAAGTACGTTACTTTTTAAGATAAGTGCATCATTAATAATTTAGCAACAGAAATAGCTATTGTTATTATACTTAATCCAAAGCAATAAAAAGGTTTTAAACCTTCTATATAACAAATCAATATTGAAATGAAATTAATAAAATATATAACAAACTTTTTCTTCATCGGACTTATTTCACTTGGCATGACGTCATGCGATGACACTACCGATGATGAAAATACAGAAATTCCGAATGCTCCATATGTTATCAGTTTAGGAATAACTGCCAATGGAACTACTACCTATTACGTAGTTAGCACAGAAAACCTTATGTCTGACAAAATAACCGCAGTAGGAAAGGGAATAGAGCAAAACGGATATCACGATTATGAACAAGGTAATCAAACCATATTTTGTGTAGGGGGACTTGGTGTTACAAGTGCTACAGGAATAGTACGAGACGCTAATGGATTTTTACAAGAAAAAGGTGACTTTGTTTTTGATGAATCACTTAGAGCCTTTTCTCAAATTGATAACAATACTATGTTAGGAGTCGAAATACCGGCAAATGCAGCAAGTGGAAACCAAATTACCTTTTATACTGTAGATATAAACACTGTATCTATAACCAATAAAGTAAGAACCCCTATTGCTCCTATTGCCACATTAGAATGGCCTAGCATCACGGGGATTTGCATGAGTGAAAATAGAGTCTATATGACCTACTTCGGAATGAATCCAACAGATTACAGTACTAAATTTACTGATACTACTTATGTTGCTGTATACTCATATCCTGAGATGAAACTCGAAACGATTATGAAAGATACACGCACAGGACCTGCTGGATCGTGGTATGCACATAATGGAATCTTTAAAGTAGAATCGGGAGATATGTATATCATGTCAAACTCTGCATTAGCTAATGGATTCTCGCAAAGTACCAAGAATGCGGCTTTCCTTCGTATACCTAAGGGACAGACTAAATTTGATGACTACTTCTTCGATTTCGAAACTAAATCGGGTGGATTAAAACCTGCCCATATCAGATATATTGGAGATGGGTTACTATATGCCGAAGTGAGTACGCTTAACCCTCAGACAACTGCAGACAGATGGTCTGATAAAGCGTTGAAGTGTTGTATTATCGACTTAAATAAACAAACAATAACCGATATTGAAGAAATTCCCGTTCATAATGGAAATGGTGGACGACGTTTCAATGTTTTGGTAGACGGTGGATACGTATATTGTCCCATCACAACAGCCGAAGGCACTTACATATATCGTGTTGATCCACAAACGGCAACAGGCGAAAGAGGTGCTAAAATCTCGACAACGTTTGTAGGTGGATTCTTTAAATTAGATTAAAGGAACTCTCCTGTTTTCTTTAACAGTTGTAACTATAACTGCGCTTTCACTAAGAAATCAAATTACAAATAAAAAAGAGAGAGTAACCAATTGGTTACTCTCTCTTTTTTATTTGTAGAAATCTACTGATTCTGAATTCTTAGTTAAACTCTTTCTTTAGTTGAGCTACCCAATCTGATATTCGTTTATCAGTTTTATCAGCTTGAGTATCGATATCGATAGCCAATCCTAAAAACTTACCATCTCTCAATGCTTTTGATTTCTCAAAAGTATAACCTTCAGTTGAAGTTAGACCTACAATTGTAGCTCCTCCTGCTTCGAAAGTTTCGGCTAGAAGTCCAATTCCATCAACAAAATTCTCAGGATAATCAACTTGATTTCCAAGACCAAAGATGGCTACTTTTTTACCTTTCAATTTCAAATCATCTAAATCAGGAAGTATTTCATCCCAGTAAGTAGGTAATTCTCCATCAAACCAAGTAGAGGTTCCCAAGATTATGTTATCATAGCCTTCGAAGTCTTTTCTCCAAGCTTCTTCAATAGCCACAACTCCCATTGTAGTATCTCCAAATGCAGCTTGTATCTTCTTAGCTATCTCTGCTGTTTTTACAGTACTAGTACCATAAAATAAACCTATCTTTTTCATTATACGCACACGTTTATAGTTAGTATTCTTTTTCAGTTTCTTTGATCAAAACTCCAATAATTCTTTAGCTGCTGCATAAATACGATCAGTATTAGGAAGTATCGCTTTCTCCAATATTGGATTAAATCCTACTGGAGTAAATGTTGATCCTACACGCTGAACAGGAGCATCTAAATAACGATATAGTTCGGTTCCGATAGATGCTGCTATTTCTGCACCAAATCCTGAAAAGACCTTATCTTCGTGTACTACTAATACCTTACCTGTTTTCTTAACAGATTCAGCAATTGTTTCTTTATCAAGAGGGATCAACGAACGAAGGTCTATAACCTCCACCGAATAATTACCATCTTTAGCCAAACGTTCGGCAGCATCCAAACAAAGGTGAGTAGTATTACCATAAGTAATGATAGTAATATCGCTACCATCGCGACGGATACGTGCTTTACCAAAAGGTACTTCGAAATCGTCAGGAACTACTGTCGATGATTCTACAGCATTATAAAGTGCTTTAGGTTCAAAGAATAGTGTAAATCCTTCTGATCGCAAGCTTGTACGTAATAATCCCGCTGCATCATCAGCAAAAGATGGATATACGATACGTGCTCCTGGTAGAGTAGTCAATGCACCTTCTAAGTTTTGAGAGTGATAAAGACCACCACCAATGTAACCACCGGCAGCTAAACGTACTGTGATATTCGGAGAAAACTGTCCGTTTGTTCTCCAATATTCGTGAGTACATTCTACATATTGGTCGATAGCAGGCCAAAAATAATCGGCAAATTCTGCACCTTCTACAACTACACGGATATCTTTGCTAAAACGGCTCATACCATTTGCAGTACCCATTATATAATCTTCGGCAATAGGAGCATTAAATACACGTCCTTCACCAAATTCGGGTTGCATACCTTTTGAAACGTTGAATACACCACCCTTTTCTTTGTTTGCAATATCTTGTCCCCAAAGGAAAGTATCTGGGTTAAGTCTGAATTCAGCCTTCAATGTTTCATTAATAGCTGTAACCAGGTTTTTAGATTCGCCTGTTTCATTATGTGTTCCATCCACATATTTTTGAGGATGATATGGTTCAGGTGTTACAAAGTCAAAAATTGTACTTGGATCTGGATCCGGAGCCGCGATAGCTTTTTTATTTGCTTGGCTCAATTCTTTCTTAGCATCAGCCTCTATTTGCTTCAATTCCTCCTCTGTAAAGCGTTTGTAACGCAATAGCATACGACGGAATTTCAATAATGGATCGGCTTCTTTTACATATGCTAACTCATCCTCATCTCTGTATAAAGTTTGTTTATCAGAGTTTGAGTGTGAACCCATACGTACACAGTTTGCCTGAACAATTACAGGATTACTTGTACTTATAGCATACTCACGAGCGGCAGTCATTGCATTCATAGAATCGAATACATCTTTTCCATTACAATGAATGATCTTCAAGTTTTTAAATCCTACAAAGTTATCTGCCACTTTACGGTTAGCAGTTTGTTCGTGTTTAGGAACTGAGATACCGTAACCATTATCCTGAATAACAAATATTACAGGCAACTGCTCGGTACTTGCTCCATTGATAGCTTCATAAACATATCCTTCGGATGTTGAAGCCTCACCATGTGAAGTATAAGCTACACCTTTGTGTTTGTAATAAACCATAGCACGAGCCACCCCAACTGCATGAAGGTCATGAGAACCTGTTGCAGATGAAACGTTCTCGATATTCCATTCGGGTTTAGCAAAGTGATTCGACATATGTCTACCACCACCAGCCACATCCGTAGCTTTAGATATACCATTCAAGATTATCTCTTCGGCAGTCATACCAGCAGCTAAAACCGCAAGCATGTCTCTATAATAAGGGAACATAAAGTCTTCACCTCTCACAAATACCTCACCCATTGCAAGCTGAATACCATCATGTCCTGCATAAGGAGCATGATACGACCAACCTAATGATTGAAGTAGATATGCAGGTGCTTTATTATCAATAGCACGTCCTAGTGTCATCAGATAAAACCATCTTTGGAGGGTGTCTTTATCTGTGGTTTTTATAGTAAATTTTTTCATTATATATTTTTTTTCAGTTGCTTAGTATAATCAAGCTTCCCAATTTTCTAAATAATCAGCAATACGTCTAACAAATGCTCCACCCAATGCACCATTGATTACACGGTGATCGTATGAAAGAGATAGGTACATCTTATGACGAATAGCGATTACATCTCCATCAGGAGTTGAAATAACAGCAGGTTTCTTTTCGATAATACCAGCTCCTAAAATTGCAACTTCAGGCTGATTGATAATAGGTGTTCCGATAATATTCTTGAACGAACCAAAGTTGGTTATAGTAAATGTTCCACCTTGTATATCATCACCCGATAGTTTATTATTACGAGCTTTGAGAGCTAAAGCATCAATACTTGTTGCCAATCCTGTAAGATTCATCTTATCAGCATCTTTAATTACTGGTACAATTAAGTTCCCATCAGGCAACGATACAGCTATACCAATATTGATACGTTTTTTCTCAATAATATTGTAACCATCCAACGAAGAGTTGATTCTTGGGAAATCAATTAAAGCCTTAGCTACAGCTTCTGTGATAGCTGGCAGATAAGTTAAACTTATACCTTCACGTTTTTGGAATGCATCTTTATTTTTAGTACGCCATTTTACAAGCTTAGTTACATCTACTTCTACAATAGTAGTAACATGTGGAGATGTTCTTACAGATTCTACCATTCTGTCGGCAACAATCTTACCTACAAAATCCATTGGTATTACTTTGTCTCCTTCTGCTACCGGAATAGCTGGTTTTGGAGCAGGGGCTGCAGCTGGTGCGCTTTGTGTTGGCGCAGCACTTGCGGCTGGTTTAGCCGCTCCTGGAGTTGGAACAACACCATTTTTAGTCTGATCAATATATTTTGTAATATCTTTTTTGCTTAGACGACCTTCATAACCTGTTCCAGCTATTTTATCAAGTTCATCTTGAGATATTTTGGCTTCTTTTGCCAATTGAGTTACAACAGGCGAATACCATCGACCTTCTTCTTTGTTCTTTTTAGCAGGAGCTGCAACTTCAGTAGCCGGAGCTTCTTTTTTCTCTGGTGCTGGTTGAGCTTCGCTTACTTTTGGAGTTTCTTGTGCAGGACTCGCTGCTGAATCGCCAGCATCTTCGCCTTCTAACTCTACTTTTGCTACAACTGTTCCTACGGGTACAGTATCTCCTTCTTGAAAAAGGATTTCTAAAATTTTACCAGCTACGGGCGAAGGAATCTCCGCGCTTACTTTAGCCGTATTTACCTCAAAAAGGACATCATCTTCTTCGATGGTGTCTCCTACTTTTACAGACCAAGAGATAATAACTCCCTCAGTAATACTTTCGCCCAACTTGGGCATTTTTATTTCAAATGTTGGCATAACTATTAATTTAAAAACACATACGTATAGGTTTCAATTATTGTATGGTGTACATATATTTAACAATATAACGCATTTTCCGCATAGAATGTTGACATCTGGAGATAGCAAAATGCACTAAACAATGTCACACTTCCGTAACATTCTATCTATATGCAACTTACAGAAAACTAATCAGTATTAGAACTTATCTATGAGAAGCCTCATTAAAGTTCCATACTTCGGTAGCATATTTTGCATCTTTCAGTAACGAAATAGCCTTTATATCCTCTTCTGTAAATTTATATTGTTTATTTTCTGAATTATTATCTATAAAATCATTCAATATCAAAGCCTTTAAATCCTCTATTGCTAAGGGATTAGCCAGATGCTGACTAATATTAGTAACGGGACTTTTTACAGACCTTACATATATCTTAGATTGTATATTTGAATTGTTCTCGAGCTGCTCGTTGTGACTTTCCAAAGAAGTAGTAAGATATTCTAAATTAGAAGAATAGAGCAATGTAGCATGATACATTACCCTATTCTTATGTATAGATTGAGCGCTTCCTGAAATCTTTAGCCCATCAATATTCAGCCCACGACGCTTATCAGCTTGTGCATTAACTCCCATTCTTGATAGAATATCCAACGTTAAGTTGGTATACTTATCAAAATCAAGATTATTACTACGTTCAATAAAAGTTACATTAATATTACCTAAGTCATGGTAAACGGCACCACCTCCCGAATAACGACGGACAACCTTTATATGTTTGTCGCGTACGAAATCGATATTGACTTCCGCCCATACATCCTGATGTTTACCAAGAATAATGGATGGTTCGTTTTGCCAGACCATAAAAATATCGTCCGAAAAATTTTTCAGTAGGTATTCTTCTGCTGCAATATTAAAATATGCATCAGTAAATGTGTTGTTAATACAAAGCATAGAATCGTTTTCTCAGGTTCAGGATTTAGCAAATAATGTTTCACGGATAATTTCGCTCACTGTTGGGTGAGGGAATACTATCTTTTGGAATTCTTCAACAGTGTAACCTTTTTCGATAGCTACCGTTGCCAAAATAATAAGTTCCGATGCAGGGTTACCCAGCATATGACATCCTATTATCTGATCGTCTCCGTTTACAATAAGTTTACATAATCCACTACCACCTTCATTTTCGGCTAAGAAACGTCCCGAATAAGCCATTGGAAGTTTAAGAACACTATAAGGTATTCCTGCTGCTTTAAGCTCTTCTTCGGTTTTACCCGCTCCTGCCAATTCAGGATTAGTATATACTACTCCTGGAATAGCTTTGTAACTCATTACATCATCAATACCCAAGATCTGATTAATTGCCACTTCGCCCTCACGGATAGCTGTATGAGCTAACATCGAATAGCCTGTGATGTCACCACAAGCATATACATGTGGATGAGAAGTTTGCATATATTCGTTTACTTTTACTCCGTTTTTAAGAAGTTCTACTTTAAGACTTTCTAAACCTACATTCGCGATATTGGCTTTTCTTCCTACACTTACTAGGATTTTATCAGTCTTTACTTTTTGCGATTTACCATCTTTTTCGATAGTAACTTCTGTTGCCGAAACTTCTACAACTTTGGTATTCAGATAAAAGTCAATTCCTCTCTTTGCATAGTCTTTTCTAAGCAAAGCAGAGGTTTCTTTATCCATAGCTCCTAAAATCTCAGGCATCATTTCGATAACGCTAACTTTTACACCCATACTATTGAAGAAGGATGCAAATTCAATACCGATAACACCTCCACCAATAATAGCCAATGAAGCTGGAAGTTCTTTGATATCAAGAGCTTCTTTAGATGTCCAGTAGCTAATTTCAGAAAGTCCTTTGATTGGAGGAATTACTGTATCAGAACCTGTACAAACTAAAACGTACTTTACCGAATAGCTTTGCCCACCCGATGTAATCTGAATACTACCATTGGCTTCGCCTTTTATAGAAGCTTCACCCTCTACAATAGTTACACCTGCTCCGGTTAGTTTCATCTTAACTCCTAGCGTCAATTGCTTTACAACTTTGTCTTTACGACCAATAATTTTACCCAGATCGAAACCTGCGTTACCCTCAACGGAAACTCCGTATTTGGATGCTCCTTTAATATTATCCAAGATTTTCGCTGAATACAGTAATGTCTTCGTTGGGATACATCCCTCGTTTAGACAAACTCCTCCTAGAGATTTTTTCTCAAACAAGACGGTTTTTAAACCTCCTGCAACAGCTTTTTCAGCAGCATTATATCCTGCTGGTCCTCCTCCAATAATAGCAATATCGTATTCCATAATAAATTTGAGATATAGTTAACAATAATAAGATTACAGGTCTATTATTGTTATTCTAAGTGTTATACAAACTAATGTAAGCTGAATAGTTTAACAATAAATACTATACAGCACTGCAATATAGAACAATAATAGAAATGTTTAGTTCTTACCTCGTGTAAGTATTTTGAGTTGTGTTACTCTTTAGAAGAATTAGGAAATACAGCATAATAATTATTGCTGTACTACCGGATCATAATAGACTTTGGTTATGATACTTACCCAAGCACTAAGAGGCAATGGCAGTAAATGTTTCATAGAATGGTTAATGACTGATAGAAATTATCAATAGAAATCGCAAATCAATCATTAACCATCAATATAGATTAAAGCAGATCTTTATAGATAAGCATAGGCTTTTTGGCTGCCATAGTTTCATCTAATCTCCTGACAGGCGTTGTGTAAGGAGCATTTTTAACAGTCTCGGGATCTTCCTTGGCTTCGATAGCCACCGTTTTCATTACCTCAATAAATGCATTTAATGTATCCAACGATTCGGTCTCTGTTGGTTCAATCATTATAGATTGAGTGAACAATAACGGGAAATAAATAGTTGGTGCATGAAAACCATAATCGAGCAATCGTTTGGCAATATCCAAGGTTGTTACCCCTGTCGATTTATCAAGTAAACCATCGAAAACAAATTCATGTTTACAAATACCTTCAATTGGTAAATAATAATATTGTCTCAAAGATTCTTTGATATAATTTGCATTAAGGGTTGCCAACGGTCCTACATTTTTCAAATTATCCTTGCCTAAGGAAAGAATATAGGTATAGGCTCGTATATATACCGAGAAGTTACCTAAGAAACCGGATATACTACCTAGAGAGTCATCTCCATTATCAAGATAATAACAATCTCCGTCTTTCTTCACACGAGGATTAGGCAGAAAATCGACCAATGCTTTAGATACACCTACCGGACCACTTCCAGGACCTCCTCCTCCGTGAGGTGTAGAGAATGTTTTATGTAGATTGATATGCATAATATCGAATCCCATATCACCAGGGCGGCATTTTCCTAACAACGGATTAAGATTTGCACCATCATAATAAAGCAATCCTCCTGCTTCATGAATCAGATCGGCTATTTCTAAAATTTCAGTTTCAAAAATACCCAATGTATTAGGATTCGTCATCATGATTCCTGCAATGGTATCATCCAACAAAGGTTTTAAATCTTCAACACTGATTGTTCCTTTTTCATTAGAATGCACCTCAACAATTTCCAGTCCGCAAACTGCTGCACTTGCCGGGTTAGTACCATGAGCACTATCGGGTACAATTACTTTTGTACGCTTCAAGTCACCTCTTTTAATATGATACTGACGCATAATCATCAGACCTACCAATTCTCCATGCGAACCTGCAAACGGATTCAATGTATATTCTGCTAATCCCGATATTTCGGATAATGAACGAGCCAAGTTATAATATACCTCTAAGACTCCTTGTACCGTTTCGTCAGATTGAAGCGGATGCAAAGAAGAAAAAGCAGGCATATTGGCTATCTCATCGTTTATCTTAGGATTATATTTCATAGTACATGAACCCAAAGGATAGAAACCTGTTTCGACACCAAAGTTCTTATTAGAAACATTGGTATAATGACGAACCACATCTAATTCGCTCGCTTCGGGCAATTGAGCTTTTTCTTCTCTTAAGAGAGTAGAAGGAATGTCTTCAATTGAATATTTTGCCAATTGATTTTCGGGCAGAGTATAGCCGTGACGTCCCTCCTTCGAGATTTCAAATATTAATTTGTCGTAATATTTCATGGCTTATACCTCCTTTATTAATGAAACCAATTGATCAATTTCCTCTTTACTCCGTTTTTCTGTCACACAGAAAAGCAGGCAATCATCCATCCCATCTTTATATTTGCCTAATTGAATACCTCCCAGAATACCATGATTTAGTAATTTCTTACTCAATACATCTATATTTAAAGAAGTTTTCACAGCAAATTCTTTTAAGAATGGTTTCTCAAATGCGGCTTTAAATTTGCCTGTTGCCAACAACTGGTCATATAAATAGTGTGCACCACTATATGATAGTTTATTTACATCTCGAAGACCTTCTTTACCCATCAACGACATATAAATAGTAACATACAATGCCATCAGTGATTGGTTGGAACAGATATTACTGTTTGCCTTCTCACGACGTATATGTTGTTCACGAGCTTGCAATGTTAATACAAAAGCACGTTTTCCATCCACATCGGTAGTTGCACCAGCTATACGTCCGGGAAGTTTACGTACCAAATCTTTTTTGCTGGCAAGGAAACCAATGTATGATCCTCCGAAATTGAGAGGCATCCCCAAAGATTGTCCATCACCACAAGCAATGTCTGCGCCCCACTCTGCCGGCGATTTCAACACAGCCAAAGCAGATGGATCAGTATTCATTACAAAAAGAGCCTTAGCGGCATGAATGGCATCACTGTATCCGGTATAGTCTTCGATGATTCCATAGTAATTGGGACTACTCACAATTACACCTGCAACATCGCCCGAAGATAACTTACTCTCCATATCTGCTTTGTCGGTACATCCGTCCTTCTCTGCTATTTCCTCTATATTTATACCTCTATATTTGGCATAGGTTTTTACAACCTTAAGTATATTAGGATTTACAGTTTGAGAAACCAGAACCGTATTTTTCTTTTTAGCACTTGCCACCACCATAAACATGGCTTCGGCAGTAGCAGTAGGTCCATCATACATCGAGGCATTAGTACATTCCATACCCGTAAGTTCGCAAATCATACTTTGATACTCAAATATATATTGCAATGTACCCTGAGCTATCTCTGGTTGGTAAGGTGTATATGCTGTCAAAAATTCGGAACGGGAAATTAACGGGCCGATTACAGACGGGGCATAATGATCGTAGGCTCCGGCTCCGGCAAAAACAGTCAGCTTTTTATTCTTGTTTCCAAGGTTTTCGAAATATTTTCTAATCTCAATTTCCGATTTGGAAACCGGCAGATCATATTCCTTTTTAAGAACCACACTGTCTGGAATCTCGGCAAACAAATCATCTACTGATTTTACCGAGATTCGTTTCAGCATTTGTTCTATATCAGCTTCTGTATGTGGGAAGTATTTATACATAGCTTATTAGATTTTAGATTTTACTCACAAATTTCTGCATAGGCTTTGCTATCCATAAGCCCTTTTAGTTCGCTGGCATCAGATAGTTTTACTTTTAGAATCCAACTATCAAATGCATTTTTATTGATTAATTCGGGTTCGTCCGAAAGTTTCTCATTTACTTCTACAATCGTTCCACTAACAGGAGAAAGCAGGTCACTTGCAGCTTTTACACTTTCAACTGCTCCAAATTCTTCCTCTTGTTTTATTTCATCACCTACTTCGGGAATATCCACATAAACGATATTTCCTAATTGATGTTGTGCAAAATCAGTTATACCGATATAAGCAAATTCACCTTCAACTTTCACCCACTCATGTGATTCTGTGTAATACAGACCTTCAACAACTTTACTCATTTCTCTATGTTTTTTATATTAATATATATATGATGATTTATTTCTTATAATTCTTTTCGTAGAATCGTTTTTTCACAACCTGACCTTTAAATTCTTTTTTGCGAATACGAACATCTACATCTGTACCCAAGGTAGCATATTCACTGTCGATCAGAGCCAAGCAAACGCTTTTTCCGGTAGAGATAGAATTGTATCCGGTAGTTACATATCCTATTTTCTGACCATCTATTTCTACATCATAACCACTTCGGGGTATTGCCTTATCAACTAATTCAATACCAACTATTTTCCGTTTTACACCCTCAGCTTTTTGCTTAAGGATAGCGTCTTTTCCTATAAATTCTTCTTTATCGAGTTTCACAAAAGAACCAAGCCCCGCCTCTAGCGGTGTGATGTCCTGATCGAGCTCATGACCATAAAGAGGAAGCCCCACTTCGAAACGAAGTGTATCGCGACATCCCAGACCACAAGGAAGAACTTCTTTTGATTGAACGAGTAAGTCCCATGTTTTGTTTATAAAATTGTGACTTCCGTATAATTCGAAACCATCTTCTCCCGTATATCCGGTTCTCGAAACAATGATAGTCTCGTCATCGTATTCCAATTCTTTGAATGTATAAAATTCAAGATCGTTTACCTCAATACCTATATATTTCTCGATTGCCTCAAATGCTTTGGGACCTTGTACGGCAACTTCACCATAATAATCAGATTGATTGATAATCTCAACATTATAGCCTTTGCTATTTTCTATCATCCACTCGTAATCCTTGGCAATATTAGCAGCATTTACAACAAGGAAGAATTCCTTATCTGCTTTTTTATACACCAATAAATCTTCGACAACACCGCCTGTTGGATACAACATCATACCATAGAATATTTTTCCTTTGGCTGCTCCCGAAATATTGTTTGTAAAAATGTGGTTTATATATTTCTCACTGTCTTCGCCTTTAATTAGTATTTCACCCATGTGAGACACATCAAAGATACCGGCAGCATGGCGAACTGCATTGTGCTCTTCTACAATAGAAGTATATTCGATAGGCATATCAAACCCTCCGAAAGGCATCATCTTTGCGCCTAAAGCGAGATGCTTGTCGTGTAAGCAAGTTTTAAGTGTTTCCATTTATATATCGGTTTATAATTTAAGTTCAAGAAATACATTTAGAATTACATTCTAATTCGCTTTTTCGTTAAACAAAGTATTTATAAAGTGGTCTTTGTGCAAATTGAAAATATAATCCTCCATCTTTATGTCTTGAAGAATCTTAGTGACAGATTCTCTATCATAAGGTGTATTTATCAACAATTTAAATATACCACCAATATCTCCAATAAGAAAATAATCTCCTACAATATTAATATCCTTGATTATATTATTTTTGATTTCTAATCGAATTTCTATCTCACCGGCTTCATTATAATCTTTCTTTATTAGCGTATAACGTGGGTTATTACCAAAAATAAACTCCTCACTCAGATATTCTTTTTCTATTTCTTCAATCTTCACTATTTCTTCTTCGGTAAGCATTCGCTCACTATCACAAAGATGAGTTCTAACAAAAGTTTTAAAAGCTTCGATATCCATATCAAAATGCTCCGAGAGGTTTGTTACCCTCTTCCTTACAGACTCTATGCCCTTAGAAATTAATTTCTGGTTATTGGGAGTTATTGACAAAACAAGCTTTTCCAAATCGGTATTAAATAACATAGTACCATGTACAATGCTTTTTCCCGATGCTCGATAAAAAGCATTTCCCGAAACTTTCTTTTCGTCTACCGTAATATCGTTTCTGCCTGAAGCAATAGCGTTTATACCCAATTGTTGTAATGTGTGTGAAACTCTTTGAAGGTATTTACTGAAGGTAAAGCTTACATTAAAATCTTTGGTAATATACGAAAACATGATATTACTAAAATCGGCATATACACACCCTCCTCCCGATTTACGACGATAAGTTTCAATTCCGTTTGCCTTTACATAATCCAAATTTACTTCGTTCTCCATCAACTGATTTCGACCAAAAATAACTGTTGGATTTACTTGCCACATAAAAAAACATTCCTCTTCATCGAGAAAGCGTGCAACATACTCCTCCATGGATAAGTAAAAGGATAAGCGTCTTATTTTGTCTTCTGGTAAAGCTATATATATCATGTTTAATGTAAATAGTTAATAAAAAGGTCTGGAACCTTGAAATTATAAATTTACATAAAGTTTTTATATATCACATTTATAAGAGGAAATATATCGGAAGAGGATGTTTATGAAGAGATAATTTGTAGAAGCTGAGAAATCATAATAACATACCAAGCTTTCAATTTCTTTGTTAAGATAAAGAAACTGAAAGAAAAACATTATCTATACTAATAAAGAGACTACAGTATTAAAATTAGCCTATACCCCGTTGATAATTTCTATAAGCAATAGGAGTAAATCCTGTTTTTTTCTTGAAGATAGAAAAGAAATGTTCTGTTGAGTTATAGTTCAACTCAAAAGCAATCTCTTTGACCGATTGAGATGTTTCAGCCAGAAGATGTTTTGCCTGATTGATCTTCAATTCCTGAAAGTATTGAGTGGGGGCATATCCTGTATAATTTTTAAAGACCTTGCGAAACCATGAATAGCTGACATTCAGTTTTTCGGCAATTTGCTGTGGTGCAACATCTTTATAGATATTTTCAGACATGATAATCTTAGCCCTCTCTATTTTCTGATATATTTCGGCATTTTCGGTTACTATATTTTTCGAGACTGATAGTACTTTACCTAGAATATGCAGCACAAGTCCCGCAAGATATTGCTGAGTAGCAATTTTGTCCTCTTTAGCCGTTTCAATAGCACGAGAAAAGAGGTTCACCAAATTATCTTGAAACCCAACTTCTAGCACAGGGTTTTCTTTGGTAAAAAAAGATGCTTGAACCAGATTGTCTATCATAGGCCCCTCAAAACCAATATAATATTCGTTCCACCCACTATCAGAGAGCGGGCTATAAGTATGCCACTGATTAGGAAAAAGCATTATGAGGCAACCCTTTTCTACCCGTCTTTTCTTTGTAGAATCGGACTCAAAAAAGCCTTCGCCCTTTGTTATATAAAGTAATTGATATTCACGAAGGACACGACCTTTAGCTGTATTAAAAAAGTAGTCGGACGGATGGTTTGTCAAAGGATATTTTCCTCCTTTTTGAATAGGCTGAAATCCTACTGTATTCACCCATAGCCCAAATTGCTTATCGCGCTCGCTAACCAGTAAGTATTTAAAGTTAACTCCAAAATCATTAAGGCGTATCATAGGTATATAAGATTAAGAGCTCAATACAACAATGAATCAAGCTCTTAAAGGTATTATTTTTTTATCACAATCTTGTCATACTGATCGTCTGCTGATATCTCTGAATACTTAATTGCATCTGACATTTCGACCAAAGCTCGCAACACCGGGCCTTCTCCCATAGGAGCATTCTCTTGAGTTTTTCTATTATAATAAAATGATAATGAGGGCATAATACCCGTACCCACACAAATTGAAGTAACATCGCCATCATCACTCATCTTTGTCATCATGCCCTTCAAACCCTGCTCTGCAACATAAATAAAATCTTTACCTATCCAGCCTTCTCTCACTCCTCGGGCAATACCAAATACAAACATGGCAGTACCTGTTATCTCTTCATACGAATCTGTTTTATCCAATATCTGATACCACAAACCATTCTTTCCCTGATAACGGGCTACTCCGCTCACTTGTTGTTTGAAATTTTCGATCAAAGCCTGTCTCTTAGGATGATTTTTAGGTAGCATGGTCAACAGGTCGGCTTGTGCCATTAAAATCCACCCATTGGCTCTAGACCAATGCGCAACACCATGCTCATCGGTGTCTGTATGATAGCAATGATAATAGATTTGTTTTTCGGGATGCCATAGATATTTTGTATAATTCAAAACCTGATTGGCTGCATCATCAAAATACTTCACATCACCGGTCATTTTACCCATACGGCAAAGAAAGGCTACTCCCATGAACAAGTCATCTGCCCATATTGTATTTTCATGAGGCCACAGACGAGCTATCGTTCCATCATCAAGACGAGGCTCTGCATACATCAAATGATCGTTAGTCTCATTTATGTAATTGAGAAATGCCTTATTCGGCTTACGCATTTGAAGCTCAATCAAACTAGCCCCCATTGGTCCGTTGTCATCCAACCGTTTAGCTCTGAATATCATATGCCATGTCAGTTTACGAATAGCTCTCCAACCTCCTTCGCTAAATGCCTCATCGTATTGTTTCTTAAAGAAGTTCAGATTATCTTCATCAAAAACGAAGTTCATATTCTTGAAAACATAATCTTCGTATTTCTTTGACTTGATTTTATCTGCAAGTTCTAACAAAGCTATATTCAGAACTCCATTTGTATAATGCCAGTCATTATACTCATTCTGCACTTTAATATCCATTGAAAATGGGACATTCTTCAGACTGGTATAGGTTTGCTCTGTCTTTGTATTGACAAAAGTATAAGGTGTCTCCGATATGATTCTGTCAGCAATAGCTATTGCTATTTTATCTGCAGGTTGAGTAGCTTGAGAGTAAGTTGCTATTGTCGTAATAAGAGCAAAGGCAACTAGTATTAGTTTTTTCGACATAGGGTTAACATTGTTTCTTAATGAAATAATAGGGAGAATTAAAAAAGGACAAATCTGAGCATCAGCTCAAATAGAGCGAACACACAGGTTTGTCCCTATATTATTCAAAATACGAGGTTTTACACCTTACTTATTTGGGTAAATTGAAAGCCTCTTTCAAAGCTTGCATATCTGCCATAGAAGTACCTTCGGGTTCGAAGCCCATAGATTTAGCAGTCAGATATATTTGTGCCGATTTCGACAGGGTATCCACCATATCGAATGCTTCCATTATGTTTTCACTAACAGAACATACGCCATGTTTTTCCCACATTACAACATCGTAGTTTTCCAATTCTTTAACCGTAGCCTCAGCCAACTCAATAGAACTAGGCATCAGATAAGGTATAATCCCTAATCCTTTAGGACAGAAAGCTCTAGTTTCGGGAATCATACTCCAGAGAAGATAAGTAAGCTTATCTTTTTCCAAGAATTTCTTATTATGAGTCATAGCAATCAAATCAATAGGATGCGTATGTAACGCCGCCTTATAATTAGATCCACTACCAATCATATAATCGTGCATCGACAAATGCGATGGTAATTCTGATGTAGGGCGAACGGGATTGTCTGCAATAATTTCGTAGCTGTTACAATCGTCTCCGATACGAATTACTGCACCGTTTTCCATAGGCCAGCGTGCCAAATCACGCATACGCATATTGGTTCCCTTACAGAAGAAATAACACCCTTTCAAGTTTGGAAGAACTTTTCCAATCACATATTTTTCACTAATTGGTTTTAGATTTCTGATTTCGTCGTCAACCAGATCAGTGATATTTATTGTTATATTTCCTCCATTACGTTCAGCCCATCCTTTTTGCCAAAGGTAGCCTGCTACTTCCGCAACTTCCCATACTTTTTTGGACAGTTCAGGACGATTATCTAATATTGATTTCATTTAGTTTACAATTTTAAGGTCACAGACCTGTTTAATTAGAATTATTATTTATAAGACATCTCACAACAGGTTAGGCAACACTAATGAAAATATAAGTATAGCCATACCCAATACGAGTACCATAATTGTTTTCTGACCTGTACCTTTCCATTCTTTCAGAACAATTCCCCAGATATTGCTGCATATCACATTGAGCGACATAAGTATACTCCACGAGAAGGCAATCATAATACTACCCGGTTCGAAGAAGCTTTTACCCATTCCCAATGCAAAAAACTGAGAATACCATAATATACCCGCCAAAGCACAGAATAAAGTATTCCGCACCAATAAACCCGAAGGTGTAGTAAATATTTGTCCCGAAGTACCATTCTTTTTATTCTGCCATACGCAATATATAAGGTTGGTAAGAAATCCTCCGATTGTAACCAAAAGAGTTACGGGATTTTGAGCAAAGAAAGAACTTGCTCCAAGTTCCATTACTCTTTGCTGAATAGGTTCACCCGCATTCAACCCCAAGCTGAAACAGGCACTCATCACACCTGCAAGCAGAGCTACAAGCAATCCTTTTTTCAGGGCAAAGTCTTTGACAGCTTTTTTCTTTTCCTCTTCGGTCATATCTTTCGACCTTAAAGAACCCGCATAACCAATCGTTGTGATACCTGCCAAAGTGATGCAAACACTTATCAGGAGAATTACTCCATCGCCCGACAGCAAATCGTTACCGCTAAGCACAGCAGGAATAAGTGTTCCGAAAGCCGAGCAAGTACCCAAGGCGATAGATTGACCTAATGCCACTCCCAGATAACGCATACTCAACCCGAAAGTCAAGCCTCCAATGCCCCATAAAACACCATAGAAAATGGTTTTCAGAGTAGCAGCAGATTCTATCGAATATACGTCAATTAACGACTGGAAGTTTGTAGCCAATAAAGCTCCCAAAAAAGGGAATACTAACCATGCAAACACCCCTTGTATCAACCAGAAATTTTCCCAAGACCAATCTTTGACCTTATTAATGGGAACGTATGAGCTGGATTGACCCAAACTTCCTATCGCAATTATAATTAAACCTATTAATGTATTCATCGTTTAGATGTTACCTCTTTTTCGTATTGCTGAACCATCGGAATAAAATCTTCGCCCACAGCAATGTTATTTTTCAAGCAGAAATAATCCCATACCGCATTCCAAGGAAGACCTTTAGACTCTTCAAGAAGTGCAAGTCTTTCGAAATATTGTCCTTTCGACTCGTATTCACGAAGGATATTTAGTGGTTCAAGCAATGCTTGAAGGAAAGCTTTTTGAGTAGCTCTGATACCGATTACATATGCACCGATACGGTTGATGGATGCATCGAAGAAATCGAGACCGATATGTACTCTTTTCAAAGCATCTGCTCTTACTATTTCTTTAGCAAGATCGATAGTTTCATCATTCAAGATAGCCACGTGATCCGAATCCCAACGTACAGGACGACTTACATGCAGCATAATCTCAGGAGTATAAAGTAATAGAGACGAAATCTTATCGGCAACACTTTCCGACAAATGGAAGTGACCTGTATCTAATGTTACCATTTTTTGGTTTTTCACACCATATCCCATATAGAAATCATGAGAACCAACCGTGTAACTTTCCAATGCTATACCAAACAATTTCGATTCGATGCAATCTTTCATATTATCATACTTGGTAGCAAATATATTATCCAGCGATTGCTCTAATATCTGACGGTATTTGTAACGGTTTACAGTAATATCTTTACTTCCATCGTGTATCCATAAATTCATAATACAAGGGTCGTTTTGAAATTTACCCATTGCCTCCGATATGGCACGTGAACGTTTTGTATGCTCGATCCAAAATTCACGGATCGAATTATCAGGATTAGCAAGCGTTAAATCTCCACTCTTAGGATGTCCGAACGAGCTTGAATTGAAATCCAGTTTCAGATTCTTTTCTTTCGCCCAATCCATCCAGCTTGTAAAATGCTCGGGTAGAATTTGGTCTCTATCAACAGCCTTTCCTCCAAAATCTCCATATATGGCATGTAGATTGAAACGATGGTTACCACCTACATATTTCAACACTTCTTCAATATCGGCACGGACTTCATCTATATTACGGGCTCTTCCGGGATAGTTTCCCGTAGCCTGAATACCGCCACCACCCATATTTCCGAGATTCTCGAAACCAACCACATCATCCGTCTGCCAGCAATGAAGCGATATTGATATTTCCTGAATTTTTGCTAGTATTTTATCAACATCAACACCAACTGCCGCATAACGTTCTTTTGCGATTTCGTATGCCTTTTCTACTAATACTTCTTTTTTCATGGTCATTTATTTTTTAAGGTCTCAGACCTATTTGTTATTCTTTTATTTACTTATCTGCAAATATTTTACATATGCTTTATTCCACACCTCAGTATCTTGAGGTAAAAATATTTCGGGATGTACCGAATTATTTATCACCGCCCTCATATCCGATAAATTATTCACCAAATTCAGAGCTTTTGCTTGCAACATAATATTGCCAATGGCTGTAGCTTCCGATGGTCCTGTTATAATAGGCACATTCAACGCATTGGCAGTAAACTGATTCAACAAGTTATTCTTAGAACCACCTCCAATTACATGCAGTTTTTTGATCTCGAAAGGAGCTAATTCCTGTAGATGATCAAATATCTCTTTATATCGTAATGCCAGACTTTCGAATATACAGCGAACATATTCACCGATAGTTTGAGGCGTTGGCTGACCTGTATTTCTACAATAATTACTTATTGCTTTCGTCATTACTGTCGGATTGGAAAACACATCAGCATCGGGATTCACCAAACATTTGAACGGTTCGCTCTTTGATGCCTGCTCAATCAAATCGGGATAAGTGAGATTGGCATCCCATTCTTTACGACATTGCTCTAAAAGCCACATACCACATATATTCTTAAGGAAACGGATTGTACCGTCTACCCCACCCTCGTTTGTGAAATTGAGATTGTATGTCTTTTCGTTTATAATAGGCTCTTTTAGCTCAATTCCCATTAATGACCACGTTCCCGAACTCAGATAAGCAAAGCATTCATCCTCGGCAGGCACTGATGCAACCGCCGAAGCTGTATCGTGCCCTGCAACCGCCACAACGGGAATACTTTCAAGCCCTGTTTGCCTGCATATAGATTCCGATAAGCTTCCGATTACCGTTCCGGGTAAAACAAAACGTCCGAATTTTTCTTTATTAAGACCAACTTTTTCGAGCAATTCGCAATTCAGTTCTTTTTTATAAGGATTCATAGCCTGAGATGTCGAAGCTATCGTATACTCCATTACCACCTCACCTGTAAGCAAATAGGATAAAGCATCGGGCATGAATATAATCTTATCAGCCTCTTTCAACAAAGTGGCTTCATTTTTATTAAGTGCAAAGAACTGAAACAACGAATTGAAATTCATTATCTGAATCCCTGTTGCTGCATACACATCCTTACGGGGAATAAGCTTAAAAAAATTCTCAGGAGCATCTACTGTATGAGGATCACGATACGCATAAGGCATCCCTATAATTTCCTTATTTTTATCAATGGCTATAAAATCGACGCCCCAAGTATCTATACCTATCGACGATATCTTGATTCCTTCCTGAGCAACTTTCTTCAAACTGAGAAGAATCGACTCATAAAGCGATAATATGTTCCAGTAAAAATGACCGTTTACTTCAATCAGAGGATTAGCAAAACGGGTTAATTCTTCAATTTTGAGGACTCCGTTATCGAGAGTACCAAGTATAGTGCGTCCGCTTGATGCCCCTATATCAACTGCCAGAAAGTTTTGTGTATTCATTTATTTAGATTTAAGGTCTATCCTTTTAAGTGAATAAAAATTTATTGAGTAAAGCAAATGTAGTGCCTCTTCTCATTTATACAGATAGTGTATTTGAGACAAAGACTACAGGTTTTGTCACTTTTTATATATCAATTTCACCCCTCCCGTTTTAGTATCTGAGCCTATTTTCAGTTGGTTATCGTTGTAAGGTGAAGAAATTACTATATTTATTGATCTTGATCCTGAAATATCAAATACCGTAAGCAATTTAGAATCTGTAGTAAAGCCTTCAACTTTTACATTACTGACATTTCTTAAAGTCAGAGCAGCACCTTCTTGTGGATAAATATTTACATTTTTCAATGTTATATTTTTCGATTCCATGATTTCCGCTCCTAATTGTGAATGAATAACCACATTCTCCACATTAATATTATCAATATTATGTTCAGGCAATCCATAGAAATACATGGCTTTGCGTGCATTACTACATGTTACATCTTTTATAAATATATTTCGGAAAGTTGGTGTAGTAATACTTACAGGAGGTATCACTTCGGTTACAGGCTCAGCATCGTTATCTTCTAATGTTTCTACGACCGATTTGCCTCCATAATAAAGGTTGAAGTGGATAGGCTCGGTTGAAATATCGATCATACTTATATTGGTAATGTATATGTTTTCGACAACTCCGCCACGTCCTCTGCTGCTTTTGAATCTCAAACCCACATCTGTTCCTAAAAACTGACAGTTGGAAACGGATATATTCCGCACTCCACCTGACATTTCACTGCCGACTACAAAACCGCCATGCCCTTTAAATACGGTACAATTATCTACAATTACGTTTTCGCAAGGAATATTTCGTCTCAAACCATCTTCATCTTTACCCGATTTTATACAAATACCATCATCACCCACATCGAAAGTACTGTTGACAATGATCGCATTTTTGGACGATTCCAAATCCAAACCATCCCCATTTTGAGCATAAGACGGGTTTCTCACCTGAATCCCATCGAGAATAACATTTTCGCACATAAAAGGATGAATATTCCATGCAGGCGAATTTTGGAAAATTACTCCTTGCAGATATACATTTTTACATTGCTGAAAACTAATCATCACAGGGCGAAGAAAGTCCCGTACCGAAGCCCATTCGGCTTCGGTCTTTAAATTTCGGGGTACATTCATATTACTGATAGTATCGCCATGCAAGTATTGAGCCGAAGGCATCCAATAGTCATCACGCTTAAATACTCCTCCTTTAGAAGTGGTACTTTTCCAGAAACTATCCGATACTTTTTGCTTTTTCAGAGGTCTCCAATAATGACCATTACCGTCAATCGCTCCGCTTCCTGTTATGGCAACGTTTACCAAATTTCTGCCCGAAACCGGCGATTGACACCTGCGTGTATCGAACCCTTCAAAAACCGTTTCAACCAAAGGGTATAGATTTTTATCGGGCGAAAAAAGAATAATCGACTTATCTTCCAAATGCAGATTAATATTGCTTTTGAAAACAATAGGTCCTGTCAGCCATACACCCGAAGGCACAGTTAATTGCCCACCGCCCTTAGCCGCCAAAGCACTTATCGCCTTTGCAAAAGCTTCTGTATTTAAAGCTATTCCATCGCCTATTCCGCCAAAATCTGTAATGGATACTTTGTTGGCAGGAAAAGTCGGACGAGCCAATTTAGGCATCTCAAAAGGTAGATTTTCATATAGATATTCATATCCTCCCTCTTCTTTCGCAAAGAGATTAGAAACAGATACAACGAATAAGGTTATTATAATTACATGTTTTTTCATAGTCATTTCAAGCTTTCAATAGTCAAAGGAGTTAAGGTTACAGGACCTAGTAAACCCGAAGGGATTGTTTCCCATTCTGAATAATCTCCTTTTTGATAATCGATTTTTACAAAATTTATTTCCTTGAATATTCGCCAATCAACTTTTTGTCGGTCATATTCAGAAATACGATTTGCCGGTAGATTAGTTACTTCAATTTCAATTCGGTTATTACCTTCTTTCAGGTATTTACCAACCTTGGTTTTAAAAGGAACAGCCCAAAGGGTTGCCACATCTTGACCATTTATTCTTACCCGAGCACTCTCGCGGACATCGCCAAGATCTAACTCCCATTCATCACTCTGTATCAATGGTAAGTTAAATTCAGTAGAATATAAGGCTGTTCCCATATTTGTTTTAAGATCAGGATGATCTAGTTCGGTCCATGATCCGAGTTTGTTTAATTTAAATTGATTGGTGATCGCAGGACTACTTTCTAAAAACGTCATTGTCCAATCTCTATTCTGCATTATAGATAGATTTTGAGGAGTGTAATAATTCCAATCGGCAACATTCGTTATCTTCTTATCGAATGTTTTCAGTATAATCGATTGCCCTGATTCGAGTTGCAGATATACTTGGGTTTTATTTCCTTCTCTACGAATCTTAGCCAATCCCGATTTTCCATCCATCGGATTAAAAAACATCGCACTTTCGGCATCCACACCCAAAGTTATCCAACCACCTGTATCTTCGGCTTTAAGTGCCGAAATGAAATAATGATAACCATCGCCATTGCTTCGCCTGATATATTGTAGACCGTCTAAGGTTTTCATTTCTTCTTTCTGAATATGGCAAGCATCCAACGTTTTAGCATAATCCGATCCTGTTATTATTTGTCCTTTACCCAATGTTTGGGTATTCACTTCTGCAAATAATCCTGCCTTAGAAATCTGATTTATAAGCTTTACTAATTCTGCTCTTCGTTTGTCTAAATTCTTAAATCCGGGAACATCATTCGGATACTTTTCTATAAAAACAATTTTTGCTCCGCCCCTCGCTAATTTCAATAAATGTGATAATGTTTCAATCGGCATTTTCTCGGCAGAGGGTACAATTATAGCTTTGTATGTTGTATTGCCCGATGTGACAAGCTTACCATCAACAACCTGTGTCGATAGTAAATAGTTATCTGAAATATAATCGACATCATATCCTGAGTTCACAATATTATTTACAGCCGAAATAAACTGAGGTGCACGTTGCTGCATCTTATGAATATCGAACATCAACAACCGTCCGTCTTGCTCGTGCCACATATCATACACAGGGAAATAAAGCAGAAAATCGTTATCTGGTTTACCCTCTTGCAGAAAAGACTGACATCGGGTGATATACTCAAAAAAGGCATCTGCATCTCTCCAAATACTATTGGTGGATGACATATCTACCGAAGCATAAAATTTCCAACCCGGCCATTTAGCTTCTTTGGGCGAATAGGTTGTTCCATGGAAAAAGATGTGATTCACTCCCGAAAGAAACAGTAGATCTAAATCGGGTTTACATTGAGAAAGTGAAGTTCTAAAATGCTCGGTCAACCAAGTAAATGTTTCGGAACTCGTATATATTTTTCCTGTAAGATGTGCACCCGAAGAGGCATATTTAAGCATCGATAGATCAGAATCATTTATCTTTTTTATCGAATCTTTCCGAAGTCCTTTTATCTGAAAATCGGATATACCAAACGATTCACATTCGGGAATATCTACAGTTGCATACAAATCGATCAGATTTCCGGGTGATCCGTGTGCCTGATTTCGGGTAGTACTGCCATGCTGATGTGCCCAATTTGTCCACTGATGGGTAAAATTTTCAAGAAGTAGATCAGCCAGAGTTTCTCTATAATCGGCAATTATACGTGCTGTTGCATCTGTTCTTTTTGGGGAGATAAATTCGGGCAAATAATTTTCTAATTTATACCCTCTTCTCTTCTCAAATTGTTCAAATAGATCGGGAGTCCAATCACCTCCGTATACTTCATACGAATCGTTAAAGAAAGAATTAGGATAATTAGCATTATTATCCTGAAAGGCTTTTGAAAGCCGAGTCAAATAATTTGAAACAGCCGTTTTCGAAAAATGATTCATCACCAATCCTTCACCTCCCGGAGCAGCCCGTTTTACCTGCTGCAATGTTTTTCCATTGAAAACAGCTATCAATCGCCAGTTACCTTTGGGTGCAGTCCATGAAAGTGTATTGTTTTTTACATTAGAAGTAAGATCTAATTTATCTCCTTTATCCGAAAAAGCCATCAAACGATAAAAGGTTGCAATTGCCTTTTGATTTTCATCTTTTACTTCTATTTTTTCATTTAATTGTTGTCCGCCTTGCAAGCTATATTCCTCGAATATAACTTTTGTTGCAGCATCTTCTATATTTACATGAGGTCCACCGAAAGGCCAGCCCGTGCCACCATTCATATCTATTTTCAAGCCAAATTGATTGCCTTGTGCTTCCGTATATTTAAGCATCTCCATCCAACGAGGCGACAGGTATTGAATCTCATTTGCCTCATTGTTCTGCACACCATATATAGGGGTGATTTCGAGCCCCCCTATGCCTTTACGGGCATATTCGCTCATATTATAAGCAAGATTATCTTTATCGACGGCACTCCCCATCCACCACCAACGTGCTGCGGGTTTCATCTCAGATTTTATTTGCGGCCAGCTTGTTTGTTGTGCGAATAAACACAACGAAACTATGCTGAATAAGCAGAGTATAGTGTTTTTCTTTTTCATTCGCCCTAATAAGGTTTCAAACCGATTAAGTAACAATTAGTATTTAAGATAATATCATATAGCCATAACTATCAGTTATACTTATATTTGCCGAAATAGCAAATATATCTGTCCCCCCTTTTACTTGCCCAATTGTAAACATCCCATAATAAATGGTCCTGTTGCTTTGGCATCATTATCCCGAATACGTTCGTTAACATAGTATTCGAAACTTCCGTCACGATAGGGATTACCTCCAAGACCTGATACTGCACAACATTTCGTTAAAGTCAATGTTCCGTCTGCATTTTTCACAATCAGATTTTTCATCAATCCATTGTAAGCCCTTTCGGCAACAGCTTTATACTTTTTGTCGATATACCCTTCGTTAACAGCCTTAGCGTAAGAATACATAAACATAGACGATACGGATGCTTCAAGATAATTGCCTTGCTTATTGCCTTTGTCCAAAACTTGATACCAAAGTCCTGTTTTATCCTGATATTTGGGTAAAGTTTCAGCCAATCCGTTTATTATTCTGATAAGTTCGCCTCTCTGAGGGTTTTCTTGGGGGATAAAATCCAAAACATCCACCAAAGCCATAAACCACCATCCGATACTACGTCCCCAAAAGTTAGGTGATTGACCTGTTACCTTATTTGCCCAAAGCTGTTTTTTGCTCTCGTCCCAGGCATGATAATAAAGCCCCGTTGCAGGGTCATAAGTATGTTTAGCACATATCAAAAATTGATTAATAACATCTTCAGTCCATTCGGGTTTATTAAATGTGATAGCATACTGAGCCAAAAACGGAGAACCCATATACAAACCATCCAACCAAATTTGATGCTGATAGATAAGTTTGTGCCAAAATCCTCCTTCGAGAGTACGGGGATGAACACTCATTTGTTTTACCAACCTGTCCATAGCCAACTTGTATTTTTCATCTCCTGTTTGCTTGTAAACATCAAACAGAATTTTTCCCGAATTAATATAGTCGATATTATAAGTTTCTACTTTATAAAGATATATTTCTCCTAAATCGTTGATAATGGTATCAGCCCATTGCACCACATAATCTAGATATTTTTTATCGGCTGTTTGCTTCCAGACATCAAGCATCGCCTGACATCCTAACCCTTGGGAATACCCGAAATAAAGTCCTTTACCATGATCTAATTGCCATGCTTGAGGAAAACGTTTCATTTCGGAATCGGCAAAAAGGATTCCTGTTTTTTGCGAATAAGCTGATTGTATTGTAAATAAAGCGATCAGTATTAGGAATAAGTTTCTCATAAATATTTTATATAGGTTACAGTTTATAAAACTACAAAATGCTTATCCTTTCAAAATAAGCATTTTGATCTTTATTGTATGACTTTTGACTGTCGTCAACTCATCTTACCACCGTTACAGCCATTAATCCGATTACAACTTCGTTGGCTACCGCCTTTACTTCGATGTTCTTTAATTCCTTTTGAGGATTTAAAGGCAGATCGAGAATTATTCCTGCACCACCGTCAATAGTGCGACCATAGACCTCAGTAGGACTTATTTTGAAATTGGTTTCCAGATCACGGCTTACCACTGCTGTTTTAAAAACAACACGATAAGGGCGAGGCTGTTTCGATCTGAATGCTTGCCCATCTATAAAGAAATCCTGTTCGATAGGTGCCCATGTTTCAGGGTTTATCAATTCTAAAACCTCTTTTGCTCCATCCTGATAATTAATTGTAACAGTTCCGTTTACGACATGACATTGCATGTGGTTGGTACTTCCCGCCATCATCAGATAAGCATGAGATGCTTTACCCGTCAAAGGTGCTGATAACTGATTGGGGTAATTATCCCATAAAGTGGTAAAAGCAATATTATTAGCTTTTGGTTCACCTTGAGTCCGAAATGGAACACCGAATGGTGTCATAAATAGATTTCCGTTGGTTACTTTCCGCAGACCTGAATCATCTATATTAGCAGTCATTGTTGGGTGACACCACTCTCCTATTCCTTGTTTCGGCACTTGCAATGTTGTATAGGGTGAACGGGGTGTCAGATATTCATTCTTAAAAATCTGAGTAACCGAAGCATTCAGTACATTATCGATGTTTATAGTCTCGTAATTAGGCGATTGATTCCTTAAATTCCAATTAATTAGATTCGTTCTATAAATAATTTTTCCATTTTCAAGTAATTGCAATACGTTTGTTCCCAATCTTGCATTCTTTTCTGGAATCGTAATTAAGTTGGATATTTCTCCCTGTTTTATAATTAACGGCTGAACTGAATTATTTATAAGCAATTGTACATTCAAATCGTGATTCAGATTATTTTTCACTGTAAATTGTAAATTGGTAGCTTCGGCATCATAATCAATAGAAACAGGTTCTTTTATTTCTATATCGATAGGTTGCCACCATGTCATTTGTCCTTGTTTTAATTGAGCAAATAATGTACGATGTCCTAACTCCCCATTCAATCGGCCAGTAACACTATTAGCTTTTGATTTTATACTCAATAATACATTTTGAGGATCATATATTTTCTGGATTTTTGCTTTAGTTGATAGATTCCAATTCTCACCATTTACACCGTTTGAGATATACGAGGGCTGATCTAATTTACTTCCACCCCACTCTATTTCTACTGTATAACTAGTTGATGGTTCGCTTTCAATCTTAATGAGAGGCTGTCCAACACTTTCTTCTAAAGACCACTTTTGAGGTTTACCATTTACTTTTACAGACAGTATATTCTCTCTTTGAGCCTTTAGTCGTAGATCGAGATTCAATGATTTTTCGAACTTACTATTGATAATATATGTATCAAAATTGCCTTTTCTTTTAAAATCAAAATTGATATCAGGAGTCGAAACAGAGGCATAATCCCAAGCAGAAGGAAAACCCGGACGGATTTCCAAACGATCGTTCATTGCATCGGGTAAAATCCCGAAAAGCCCTTGAATAAGTGCCCTCGAATATACTCCTATGGGATCGCCAAAATCACGGTAACACTCGCCTCGTGCAGCATCATAAAAGCTTACCTGCCCGATATTTCCGGGACTACCGCCCAGATACATACCATCCAAAACTGAACTTTTGAATAGTTTAAAAGCCTCATCATTCCTACCAGATTGCCAGTATGCCAAACTAGTATGAGCCACCTCCGCAAAAGCCACATTATTAATAGACCACGAATAAGGTAACCAATTAGTTGTCGAAATTGTCTGATACCCCTCATCATCCAATCCCCTAGCTAAAACGGGAATGTGTGGAATCTGAGTATCAATGTATCGTGTTGCCTGATAAGCTTGGAAAGGTGTATGAATATCCGAATCTATGGCATGATAAACCGTCCAAACGGCAGCATTGGGATGGATCATTTTATTGCCCATAAAGTCTTTGTATTCTGCCCACCATCCTTTATTATCAATCCATAATTGCGAATTAATAGCTTTCAGAATTTTGTTTGCCTCATCGGCATTAGGCTTAGGGTCTTCTCCTATTTTTGAAGCAATTTGAGCTGCCATTTTATTAGCCCTATAATTATAGGCTGATGAATGCGTCACACTACCACTATTATATTGCAGTGCATCACTCGCCCAAATACTGGCATAAGCATCATAAAGACCATCGTCATTGGGATCGAAGTTTCGTTTCTCCCAAGCCAAATGACTTTTCAATACAGGCCACATTTTACGTACATAATCCATATCGCCTGTCCAGTTGAAATGCCAGAGCAATTCATCAATATAACAGAGATTCATGTCATAATGATGCATCTGATTCGTGCTGTACTGATTACGGGTAATGTAACCGTTACTATACATTTGTGTACCCCAGATCTTTTCGGCTCGTGCCAAATTGAGTTTTTGATCTTGCGAAGGATGCGGAATAGTCGGTTCAACGTTTGTAATCTGCGAAGCTGCATATCCATCAAAATGCTTTCTGGCTCTATCGTGCCAACCAATAACGTCGCCCACATAAGCCGCACGCCATCCGTTGAGAGGTATACGCCATCCTACAGCACCGTGTTGCCAACAATCGGGATCCCAAATACCATCGGCAGCAATACTTAAAATGCCTCCCAATGTATTGAAATAGGGATCAGGTGTATTTATTTTTACTGTTTCTGATATTGATTTTCGTTTAGTTTCGGCATCTTCAAAACATTTCTTTAATTCTGCATAAAGAAGCTTCTTATCTTTATCATTCTGAATAGCAATATAATAAGTATTAGATGAATGTAGAGCTGTTTTAGAAATCACAATCGGCTTATTTTCAACAACAAGCGATTTCCAGACATTCAAAGGTGTTGTCATAACATACGGAGAAACTAGTTTCAATTCCGAATTTTCGGGATATACACCTGCTATTTTTTGTGATCCCCCCTTTGTTTCCTGACCATATTCCAAAATAAACGAATTGCCATTTATCGCAAATTCGTTATTTATGCAAGCATCGGGATGCAAGCCAAAAGCATTGGGATCATCCACTCCTAAATCTCCGTTTCTGAAAAAGCGTTTATTGCTTGCCCCTCCAAAAGTAGTTATCAGTTCTACGCCAGCAGGAATATTTTCAGATTCTATTTTCATTATCAGCCCCTCGGCATCTGCCATTGCCAATACTGAAATGGTTAGTTTTCCCGATTGAATAAAGAGATCTTTTATCTCATAAATCCGACTACCTGCACGATAAATAGACTTAATATATTCCGCATTATTCAACCAAAGACTTTTACCGTCCTTGATTAATCCCAATTGCATATTTCCTCCCATGTTTGGCATGAAAAAACCAAATTCGGGTAAATCGCCTGTTTCTATGCGGAAAGCAGTATTTGTTCCGTATAATGCCCGATTGAATTTCTTATCTCCATTTACAATGATAAGGTCTTGCCCTTCGGGAGTATATCGTAGTTTTCTTTCTTTTCCATGCCAATATCCCTGAGGTTGTCCCAAGATATTTACATAAGAAAAAAGAAGTAAAGAAAGTATCAGGACAAAGTGTCTCATATTATATGGTTTAAGGTTTAAGCAGGGGCGAACCTATGTGTTCGCTCTATATAGGGCAGACACATAGGTCTGCCCTTACAACGAAAACACCCTACGTTTTACGGCATAGGTTTTAAACCCTCCCAAACCACATTCCAAGTTCCATCTTTTGGAAATCCGGGAGTTTCTTCTTTATTTCCATCCCATCCGGCACACATCATGGCTACGGCCGTTAACAATCCGCCATTTCCGGGAAGATACACTCTTAGGCGTGAATCCTGATAATTATGACCATTTATCAAGTATGTATTTGTTCTTTTATCCATTAATAAAGCTTCGACAGCTTTCTCAGGCTCACCTAAACGGGCGGCACACATAGCTGTCATCGGATAATCCCACCCCCAGGTTTTACCCCAGTTCCAGTTTTCCAGAATCCAATCTAATGTATTTTTCATGTAATCGGGACGTATGAGTTTGTTTTGAGGCAAGACGCCCATAGCTCCCAACACAGCTGGATGATCGGATGTAAAACGAATATCTTTGTATGTATCTACCGCATCCTCAGCAGCAAGATATAAACCATCTAAAGCCGCAAGCGGCGATAATTTATCGATCAACTCATCCCATTGCGGTTTTCTCTTCTCGCCCGATCTTTCTCTCCATTGTTGAGCAACAGACATGGCATAGTGCCAATAAGATAATTCGAAAGGAGGATTAATGGTTTCCGATGCCCTTAAAGATTCTTGGGCAGGGATCAAACCTTTTAATACATAACGTCCTTCTAATTCTTCGTAAGTGGCAAACGACGCCATAAATTCGGCAGTCTCCTGTACTAAGGAGTTGTATTTTTTCAAAACTTCGGGCGAAGGATTGTTTCTGTAAATCAGTTCAGCCATATAAATAAAGTGAGGCTGTTGCCATGCCAAGAAAGAACCAACTTTCGAGGGTGCTTCTATTCCCGAGGGGTCTGTCATTTTCATCCAACGTATACCTTTGAATCCTTGTCTTTCAGCTATAGATTTAGCTACAGGATAAGCCGTTGCGTACCAGTCCATACTGCGTTCCAATAAATCGGTTCTGTTCCACAACGCAAACTGAACAGCATGCCACCAATGCATTTCCAAGTGAAATTTGCCAAACCAACTATTATAAGTAAGTCCTGTTTCCTGTGGCGGGTACATTCCTGCTGATTGAATAGCCATTAGATACTGAGACAGAACAACTCGTCTCTCCAATTCTTTGGCTCTGATATCCGTACATTTTGAGAAATCGACAGCACCGCCTTTTTCCCAAAACGATTGCCAATATTTAGCTGAAGCATCGAAAGCTTCCTTTGCGGTATTTTTTGTTTCTGCCGGATTCTTGTCTGTAAATTCACAGGTGAAAGAAAAGTCTTTGCTTTCGGGGCTCAACACAAAATAATGTGCTTCTTTCCGGCTTACAGATGCTTTTCCCTCCCATTTAACGTTTACATAATAAGTGGTACTGTCCAGCGTACGCTTAAAGACTAAAGATTGATCATCCTGAGCCAATATGTCTGTTTTATGCTTTTCGGGAACCGACCAATCCGAAGCATCATCCGTATGTTTTCCTGTCGGATAGGCAAACTTGAAATTGACTTTCATATTGCCTTTTTTCATCAATTCCGAACTTAAAGCTACAGCAATCTGGTCTTTATCGGGATTACACACCGTTTGAACCGATGCAGTGTCTGAATCCAATTCGAACCGGCTTATAACTGCTCCCCTCCAAAGGTCGAGCGTTTGATTTATACCTTTTATTTCATTCGCTTTTACAATCGTTCCATCCGCATGGGTAAGCTCTAATCCTACATTTCCTAAATGCAGGCGATGAGAGTTTACACGATACCAATCGGCAGCCTCTTTCGGTCTGCCCGGTTCATTGAACTGAACGGCATAAGGTTCTTCCCATCCTCTGAAATTATAGTTTTTCAGTGTTTCTTCGTGCATGAATTTTTCAGGATTAGCAAAACTGTGCCATCCCCATTGAGATTGTGTACCCAACGGAACTCCGGCTGAATAAAGTTCAGGATAAGTTTGTAATCCTGTTGCATCTACCGTAAAAGCAAAATTGCCATTACCAACTGATAAAGAAGATAATTCTTCAAACTCGGTTACTTTCGGGGTGTTTCTCTCTACAAGTGCATATCTGTCTATCTTTTCCTGCTTTCCGGCACTACAAGCAACCAAGAAAGCAGTTAAGGCAATAAAACTCCATTTTTTCATAGTAAAACGATTATTCATTTGTACTGATTTTAAAGACAAAACCGGAGGAGGTTCCATATTGACCTCCTTGCATAGCATTGAAAAGATATGCAGGCTTTCCATCTTTCATTAATAACTGAGGACGCTCAAAACGTCCGTATCTTTTTAAATGCGAAGGAGCAGGAGGTTCTTCCAAATAGACATCGGCTCCAAACCAAGCAATTTGAGGTTCCGACCAATTTATTCCATCCATAGATTCAAAAATCAAACCTACTTCATGATCGAAATATCCCATATCACGCATCAACATTTTAAATTTACCATCTTCAATATATACATAAGCATCTTCGACCTGCTTATTATCTCCATATTTTGAGAAATCTACAACGGGATTACTCTCATATCTTTTATACTCTCCTTCGATATTATCGGCAATCGCCAAACCATATTTACGATTGGCTCTTATGGCTCCTTTCTCATTCTGATAAGCTTCCTTGTTCCACGATTTATAGTATAACCAAGCTTGTCCGTTAGGATTAGAAACAAATGCAGGATTAGTTGTATTGCAATCATCCCAAGTCCCTGTTTCGCCGGCCTCTAAAATCGGCTTATCCGCTCTGATCCAAGGTCCGTTTATCGATTTCGATTTCGCTAAACCGATTCGTTTCGTATAAACCGTACCATCACTATTGCCCATATAGAATAAATAATATATACCGTTCAAATACTGAATATGCGGATTGTGGCAAGTAGTTGCATCGAAATAACCTTCACGAGGAGCCAATACTGTCTCCACATAAGTATAAGGTCCTTCGGGTTTATCTGCTATAGCATGAGCTATTTCAGATTTATGTATCCAACCTCCCATTTTGTATTTTTCGGGCCAACGGGAATAGAATACATGTACCTTACCATCTTCTCCATAGATAGGAGCACAACACCAAACATAATATCCTTCCGATTCGAGAATCCGTCCCATAGGTTGAAGATTCCTACTGAAATCCGAAATCTTATCCTGCGGATATTTCTGTATGACATTCTTATCATATTCTTTTTTCAGTACAGAAAAATAATGTGTATCTAAATCTACTAAAGAATTCAGATAGACTTCAATATTTGTATAATCTTTACTGAGATTGTACATATTTCCATCTTTACTATCATTCGGGTTTAATTTGTGTTGTACTTCCCACTCATCGGGTATTCCATCACCGTCGCTGTCTTTAGGATATCTCCCCTTCTTTAACTGAGGCCATCCTCCAACTGCATTTTGAGAATCTATGATACCTTTATTACCTCTGCCATAACTTTCGCCACCATTGGCTGTACCTGTACGAACTTCTTCGATTACACCAGCATCGTAACTATCTCTACGAAAACTACAACCTGCCTCAGCCAATACCCTTTGATAAGCGACTTCGGCTGAATTTTGATTAATAGCGACAAAAGGAAACGGTTCCTTTGCACGGACTCTATTAGTTGTACCTACCCCTTTCCAATTATCGGAAGTTACAAGATCACTTCCTTCCATCACATTATCAGTGATATAGTAAGAGCCTGTCCCATCTTCGGCAGGATCGAGAAACCAGGCACGTTTATCATCGGATGTTGCAGAGCCGGGTTTATAATAATTCGCCACAAAATTTATTCTCCCATTGCGTCCTCCTCCATAAGCGGACTTGAATCCCCAATTATAAACCACATTGTTTCGAAAGTCTACAGGTGAACATCCATCTGATGCAAAGCGAGGATTACGGCTACTGTGATGAGCCATCAAATTGTGATGAAAAGTAGCTCCGCAACCGCCCCAAATACCGCCGAAACCATGTGCGCCTTTTGAGTGTGCCGACTTAGACAAGCTATGGGTAATCATGCACCATTGCACCGTTACATTTTCTGAATTATAAATAGAAAGGCATTCATCAACCGACCATGAAGCGGAACAATGATCGACTATTAAGTCTTTTACTTTTATAGCTCCTATAGCATCGTCTTCTACTCCATGCAGGTCTCCCATCCGTGAACGGATATAACGTACTATCACATTATTAGCCTTTATATAGAAAGGATATCCTTTCAAGCAGATCCCATCACCGGGCGCACTTTGCCCGGCAATGGTTATACTGTCATTAGTTATGATAAGTTTCGACTTTAAATCTATCGTTCCATCTACTGCAAATACAATTATACGTGCTCCGCTTTGCTCAATAGCATTGCGGAGGCTGCCTTCTCCCGCATCATTCAGATTTGTAACGACGAGTACTTGTCCTCCACGTCCTCCGGTTGTATACTTACCATACCCTTCGGCGGTAGGAAAAGCCAAAGATTGAGCAGATAAACTAAAGGAGCAGAATATGCTTAAAAATATCGTTATATACCTCAACATCTTTTAATACAAGGGGTGTTGTTGACCTTTCAGACCAATATTGGTATCAATAGTCTCAGAGTTCAGAGGTAGAAGTTCAACTTTATTCTTTTCTAAGCCTCTGAAAATTCCTTGTACCCATGTTGCATTGGCTTCCAGCTTTTGTGTGTAATGTAACGATACATTGCTGTACATATCAAGAAGAGTATATCCGTCCGCTTTCAGCTTAGCTTTTTCGCTATCTGTTGGTTCCGATTTATAACCAATATAAGGCACTACTACAATAGGATCTTCGAATGATGTAGCTTTTTCTTTTTTATATGCTCTGTAACGATCAATATTAGAATATTTACCTGCATGATTCGCCATATCTATCACATTCTTTTTTGCTTGAGTAAGTGCTTCGAAGTGGATTCCCCAACGAACAAGGTCTGTTCTGCGCATTCCTTCGAAACCTAGTTCTAGTTTACGCTCATTAATAATAGCATCTCTAAATGCCTGATAGCTGGTTGGTGTAGTACCAATTTTAGAGACATTATTTTTAAACCCACGTAATCTTACTTTTTCATATGCCCATTTCGCTGCAGCAGAAACTCCGTTATTTAATTCATTCTCAGCTTCAGCATACATCAATAATACGTCTGAATAACGTAAAAAAGGCCAGTTGATATCACGCTTATTTATAGCTGTACCCTCTTCTTTTTTCCATGTAACGCGAAATTTACCAATACTCATACTTGGATAGGCACTCATCTGACGAGTATTGTCGGCTGCTATACCATAGTTACAAAGTGTTACATCGCGACGCACGTCTCCTTCTTCGAAATCGAACCAATATGTAGGAAGAGCAGTCATGGCTGGCCCTGCTTTTTGAAACATTGAACTTGTATGGCAAAACATTCCATTTGTATAACCAATAGCCGAACCATTTACATCGGTTCCATACTGACCAAATTCTAACATTGACTCCTTATTATATCGTCCATTCACTAAATCACGAAAAACAGTTTCATAATCAATCAAATCATTTTCGCCTCTGTCAACAACAGCCTTACAAGCGTCTCTAGCTATTGCATATAATTCTTTGATACGAGCACCATCTTCACGCTGAGCCATTTTTACTGATCCCGGATCGTAGGTATTCAAATCCCAACGTAAAGAATAACCGGCTCCATATAAGGCTACACGTGCTAAAATTCCATAAGCCGAATTCTTTGTAAAACGCTCAATAGAAGAAACCATTCCTTCTCCCTGCCAAGGCAAAAGCTCTACTGCTTTTTGAAGGTCTTCAACAGAACCATCCATTATAATATCGCGACTCACACGCGACGAAAAGAATGTTCCTGCATCCTCAACAGGTATTGTAGAATAAGGAACATCTCCAAAAAAGCGAACAATATTCAAATAATTCATACCACGGATAGCATACGATTCGCCCAATAGCATATTTATTTTTTTCTGTTCAGCTTCCGTAGCACCAGTCATTCCCTCTAGTTTCTTTATACAAATATTGGCATATTCTATTCCTGCATACATAGCAGTATAGGTAGACGTAGGTATATTTGATGTATTAAATACATAGTTTGCAACCTGGTTTTTGGAGTTAGTATCTCCTTCTGTCGAAATACACTCATCGGTACCCATACCTAATTGATAATACAATTCTCTATTAAAAATGCTTGTATAACAACCAATAACAGCCATTTCGGCTCTGTCTACATTCTCAAAAACAGTCTCGTTATCGAACTTACTTTCCGACTCCATATCCAGCCAATCCTGACATGAGCTAAAGCTCATAGCTGTGGCTAGGATCAATACTATATTAATTATCTTTTTCATTCTGGTTTATTCTTTAAAAGGTTAAATTTAAGCCTATAACATAACTTTTAGATCTGGGGTAAGCGGAGTTGTCAACACCTTTTGTTAATAAGCTTCCTGTAGATGACACTTCCGGATCATAACCTGTATAATTAGTAAAAGTATGGATGTTATTTAGTGTACAATATATACGGGCATTAGTTATCCAAGCTTTTTTAAGCAACGTTTTGGGCAGAGAATAACCCAATGTTATGGTATTTAAACGAAGGAAAGAAGCATCTTCCAAATAATAATCTAAAGCATCGGTTATAGCAATCTTATTATCAGAATGTATGCTCCATAAAGCATCGCTTGCATGCTGATCAGGGTTCAACTCTGCTAAACGAGCCAGATTTGTTGTTTCTTTACCGGTAACAGGATCAATTAATGTAAAACGGTCATTCATAGCAGCTAGTGAATTCTGATTGGGTAGATATGGACCAAGGAAACGCTGAGTATTCATATTAAATACTTGGTTACCCGATGAGAAAGTGAAAAATACACTAAGGTCAAAACCTTTATACATGAAGGTATTCACCATACCTCCCGTAAAATCGGGCTCGGCGCTACCTATTACCGTACGATCGTCGGTAGACCAAACCTGATTACCATTTGCATCCGTTTGTCCGGCAGTAGTTTTGTATTTCACATCACCCGGTTTTAGAGTGGAAGTATTCTTTCCTTTCAGGTAAGGCACTCCATCTTTTAAAGTATAAGTTCCGTCCGAATTCTGATTAAAATCGTCAGTTGTATATACGCCATCATACTTATAACCATAGAATTGTCCTAAAGATTTGCCCTCTTCAATCCAGAAATCAACACGTGATTCGTAATTCTTTCTCCAATAAGAAATATCATCAGAGAATAATCTTAAGACTTTCGATTTATTGAACGATATATTAAAGTCGGTAGTCCAAGTGAAGTCTTTAGAGGCAATATTCACCGTATTCAAAACAAACTCAAAACCTCTATTACGGATAGATGCTGAATTTTGAAACTGTGTTTTATAACCTGAAGAGGTTGGAATTTGATTTTCAATCAGCAGATTATCCGAAACATTATTGTAATAATCGGCAGTAAGACTTATCCGTCCTTTAAGCACTGAAACATCAAGACCTATATTTGTAGAAGTTGTTTGTTCCCATTTCAACAATTTATTACCTAACTTATCTCCGGGTTTCAGACCATTTACTATTCCATTATTCATAGAATAAAGAGTCGACCCATAATCTGTTCTAAACATATTGTCATCAATATTACAATTGCCTGTAGTACCATAGCCAATACGAAGTTTCAATTGATCAAATATATCCAGATCTTTCAGAAAAGGTTCTTCGGAAATTCGCCATGCACCCGAAGCCGATGGCAAAGCTCCCCACTGTTTTCCTTTGATAAATTTAGAAGTTCCGTCAGCACGGAGAGTAGCTGTCAGTAAATACTTATCAGCATAGTTATACATTATACGTCCAAAAACTGACACCAAACCTTCTCGTCCTTTATCTGAGTTGTAAGTCGATCTTTTTGCCATATTCACATCATTCAGACCAAAATTACTTTCCGGAAATTCATAATAAGAATTATCCAGTTTCATAGTTTCAATGTACATGGTTTCTTGTCCCAACATCGCATTGATATTGTGCAATCCGAAGTTTTTCTTCCACGAGAGAGTGTTTGTTACCTGCCAATTTAGTTTCTCGGCATTATTGCGTCGTCCCCATGGGCCTTTATTAACTTCGGCAGTTCTAGTACGACCATCATCCCAATAATCAGTACGCACTTGCCTCCAATAGTAGCTTCCTGCTGTACGGAAAGTCAGATCTTTTACAATATCTATTTCTAACCCCAAATTCACAGTAGCCTCTCTTGTATATTTATTCTGAGTTATAGCATCATTGGTAATAAGAGGATTCGAGATATCATATTGAGAATCTATTGCTAACATTTCATCACCAAGATCTGTATTTAACATCTGTTCATTCGTAAAACGAATACCACCCGTTACAGGTTGCAGAATAGACATTTTAAGCATACCACCTAAAGAGCCTCCACCTTCAATATTTGTATTTTGAAGATTTGCTCCAAAATCCATACGAATGCGTTTACTTACTTCATGGTTTATTTTAGTACGAATACTATTTCTATTATACCCTGATTTATCCAATAACCCATCCTGTCCGGTATAGTTATAACTAAGCATGAACTTAGTTTTCTCACTACCTCCTGTAATACTCAAGTTATGATTCTGAAGAATAGCTGTACCACCAAAAACAGCATCCTGCCAATCAATTCCGGCACGATTTCCGTATTCACTAGCAATACGTCCAAAAGCTCCTGTAAAGAAATCGGGATCGGAAACATTTCCACCAAACATGTTTGCCCATTTTTCTTCATTCCCTGCTAAAGCTTGAAATTCATATTGATATTTTACATACTGAGGAGTATTCAATAAATCTAATTTCTGACCAAGTTTCTCAAAGCTTACAAACGTATTATAGTTCACTTCCGTTTTTCCACTCTTACCCGATTTTGTTGTGATAAGTATAACCCCATTCGAACCACGTGCTCCATATATAGCAGTAGCAGAAGCATCTTTCATAACATCAATAGACTCAATATCATTAATGTCTACCATCTTTAAACCATCTTCCATTTGGAAACCGTCTACAATGTATAAAGGTGACGTAGACTGTGTAACAGAAGTTCCTCCACGAACGGTTATATTAATATCTGCACCCGGAGCCCCACTTTGTGTAACAACATTTACACCGGCAATTTTACCCGTTATAGCTTGTGCAGCAGTAGTTACGGGGATCTTTGCAATCTGAGAACCTTTGACCGATCCTGTGGCTCCCGTCAAATCTCTCTTTCTCACAGTTCCATAACCAATAACAACTACTTCGTCTAACAATTTATCGTCAGACTTCATCACAATATCCAATTTACGAGCACCTCCAATCGGTACATTCTGAGATTCATACCCTATGAAAGAGAACACTAAGGTTACTTTGTCATTAGGTACAGTGATGGTATAATTACCATCGATATCTGTAAACACGCCAGATGTTGAACCTTTTATGGTAACACTTACACCCGGTAACTCTCCCATATTATCTTTCACTGTTCCAGAAATGGTGATACCGCTCTGGGCATAAACCACATTTCCAACAAGCGAGAAGAATATAAAGAGGAGTAAGAATTTAAAACAGAAAAGCTTCTTAAACTTTTTCACACATCTTTTCATGATATTACAATTTATAGTTAAGGATTAAAACTATTTGAGTACAGTAAAAAATTTCAGGTTAACGTTTCAATTCCGAAAGCAGAATTTCATGGTTTTTCAGTTCTTATTTCGGTTATTCTTTTTCGATTTTAGGCACACAGAAAAGCCTGTCTGAGAATTAATTCTCAGACAGGCTTTTCTGTCTTTATATCATTCAGAGTAATACCTATACCTATATTATAAAGGTGTAAGGATATTACATTTCTTTTTCTTATTTTATAGCTCTCTCTCTCTCTCTCTCTCTCTCTC
>NZ_CVRU01000151.1 GCF_001261715.1 Dysgonomonas sp. HGC4
AAAACCACGCAATACACCTTGTGTGGTTTTTTATACAATCAAAGATATATACATTAAAATTTTTCTTTTATTATAAAAAGTACTATCTTCGCCCCTGTAAAATAACTCATTACAATAATGGCTCAAGTAAAATTAACAAATATATCGCTAGATAATAATCTAAACTTTAACTATTTAGGCTTGGTTAATTGTGCTGAAATATTAGAGAGAGAGAGAGAGAGAGAGAGAGAGAGAGAGAGAGAGAGTTAACTAGTATCCCTGTTAGTAATAAAGATATTTTAGGCGGAAGTTTTTGTCTTTTATCATTATGTTTTTTTTATTCGACTTCATTTTCCAAATTACTTTTTTCTTATACATATCCTTATTTTAGTTTAAAGAGAAACACCTTGTTCTCAATAGGGTTATTTTATCTACTAATTGATAAGTGTATTTCTTTTAAATTAACGAAGAGGTTTGTATCTAGTGTTCTGCGTAATTATGAATCTTCTTTTGCTATACTGAGAATTCCTTTTTCCTCATCTGTTATAGCTCTGTCTAAACTACAGCGATTGTTTTTTTTTAATTGGATTAATCTTAATCTAATTTCTTTTCACATGGCAAACTTAATATTTTTTCAAGGTTTCTTATTTTGGAAGTTTCTAATTAGGGTTTATTTGAAACCATGTGTGGAAATGAAGATTATCGCCATATATTTTATCCCCAATAAATATATTAATAGTTGTTTTGATAGGTTGATTCGTGTAGGTGGTCTGTTTTTTTGTTGTCATTCACAATTGACACGAATTAACCATTTACCTATGTCACAACTATGTCTGGCAGCAGTGTGTAGTGATTACATGCTGTTGTTTTTTATTTTAGAATTGTTTAATACTAAATATACTAACTAACTAATTTATATACAATAACGAATGAGAATAAAGCGATTTTTTTTGACTCTATTGTCTTTTTTTTGTGTCAGCTGGGTTTCTGCTCAAATTGGTATTAATACTGACAGTGCCGATATCAGGAGTGTTATACATATTGATGGAGCCGGAGATAATAGTACAAGTATCCCTACTAAATCTATGGATGATGTGATATTTACTAAAGATGGAAATCTTGGTATAGGAACAATTAGTCCACAAGCAAAAGTGGATGTAGAGGGAACTTTTAAGTACGTAGATGGCAATCAAAAAGATGGGCGAATATTGAGAAGCGATGCATTAGGTAATGCTAGATGGCAGGACTTTACTGTTATAAATATTGCCATGTGGCATACTATTAATAATAGCTTTCAAGTGCCTAATTACAATGAAATTAGACTCTCGGGTACATTATCTATAAGCACTGATACGGGTATTGGTATAGAGAATGTTGTGGCTACTTCTTCAGTAAAGGTACCTCCAGGAAGATATATCATATTTGTGTCTTCTAATTTTACTGAGATCCAAGAGAATGGGTGGTTTAAATTGTATTTGGAAGGAAATTCAACGGCCATATTTTCAACCTATTATAGTATGCAACTGTCAGGTGTTGCAGCTTATTTAGAAACTAGTTCTTCGGTCACGCTTTATCCAACCTTCCAAGCTGTGAATGATGGTGTTCCATATTTTAGGCAACCCTCATTTACTTCTAAATTAGATATGACATTTACATTTATGAAACTATAATCAAAGAAAAAAAAGTGTTTGCAAAATGAAAATATATATAATCATATTAATTGCTATTATTGTATCATTGATAGCAGAAGCCCAAATAGTGGGAGTTAATACACAATATCCTTTGCAACGTTTACATATTGATATTAATGGTAATAATACAGAGTTTACAACTATTAGTAGTGCCGAAACAGCAGATGATATTGTAGTAGACAATCAAGGTAATATGGGGATTGGGACAGCTAGTCCTACAGCAAAACTAGATATACGTAAAACTTTGCAGATTGCAGATGGAACACAAGCTAGTTATAGTTTATTTTCCTCAACAAATAGTGAAGGTTTAGGTAAGTGGGCTGATCCTAATACGCTTTTTAATCCTACAGCAACATGGCGTATATCGAGTAGTAGTATTACAATAAGTGGATTAACCTTTTTTAGAAATGCTGTGTACAGTGCTACTATTCAGGATAATGGAGTCGGAATTTCGAAGAATGCAGATTGTGTAGTAGTTCCTCCAGGTACTTATATTATCATATTTAGTGGAGAAATAGTGAATGTCTCCGAAAATTTACCGATGAGAATACTTGATGCAACTACAGTTGCATTAACTAATGCAGCGGCTCCGGAAGTTTGGGGTGCTGATTATTTTGAAAAGTTAGCTGGGTCTTCTTTTATGCTTTTTGTTACTAATCCGATGACATTGGGAATAAGAATGCATGGTTCCACAGGATCTAATATGCCAAGTCAGTACCCATTCTTTAAGTTTTCTCCTTTCAATAACGCTTCGGTTTGGTTTCAAATGATGTTTATAAAAGTGTCTTAAATAAAAAGAATAGATCATGAAATATGTATATATAATTATTTTATCAATTTGTTGTTTGTCTTATGCGTATGCACAAGTAGGTATTAATACGGTTTCACCACAAGGTATTTTTCATATTGACGCTAAAGGAAATAATGCTGCTGCGTTATCAGCAATAGAAGTTAATGATGACTTTGTTGTTTCTTTTAATGGAAATGTTGGGATTGGAGCTATGCCTTCAACTACAAGTAATGTTTTAATAAAGGGAGACTTAAGAATAAATGATGGTACAGCGGCAGAAGACTATGTTTTACAATCTGATGCTAATGGAAATGCCTCGTGGGCAAAACTGATAATGGGAGATAAGTCAATGATCTGGTATATTAGTAATAGCGGGTTTACCTTTACAGGAGCAGAGCAAGATATTAATGCTTCTAGTGCTTCTTCAGATTTCGTTTTAGAGATTAATCAAATAGGTGCGATCTTGGGGGGAGATAAATTGACTGTGACTATACCCAAAGGTCAATATTTTATGACTTTCAATGGCGATATAAATGGTTATGAATGGGGGACTACCAGAATTCGTGATATGACGAATAATACCGTATTGAAGGAATATGCTAATCGAAATTGGTTGACTGGAATTGGTGAATACTTATCTTTAGAACAAGATACAAAAATAAAGATAACATATACAATGGTTACCTATACTGCGGGACAAATTCCTGCTTTTTATTTAAATGCAGCTGATAAACCCAATAAATCAATTTATTACAGGCTATCATTGTTTAAGCTTAATATATAAGATTGATAATATTATAATTCAAAAAAAAGCCACCGATTCAAATAAGAACGGTGGCTTTTCTATATTAACGTGCAATTAATCAAACATGCGTCTGAAGTGACTGAATATTTTTTCTTTAACCGATTTGTTAGGTTGAAAATTGGGTGAATTCTCTAATCCTGAAAGAATATTCTTTTCAGCATCATCTAACTTTTCGGGTATATATACGCTTATGTTTATTAGTAAATCACCCGTTCCATAACGGTGAACGCTAGGCAAACCTTTGTTCTTTAAGCGAAGGACTTTTCCGGGTTGAGTTCCCGGATCAATTTTCACCTTCACTTTTCCGTCAATAGTTGGTATTTCTATATTACCTCCTAAAGCTGCTGTTGAAACGCTGAGTAGTAAATTATAAACTACATCGTTTTCGTCACGCAGAAGTTCGGGATGTGGTTCTTCTTCAACAACAATGAGTAAATCACCGTTCACGCCTCCATGGCGGGCAGCATTACCTTTTCCGCTCATCGATAGTTGCATACCTTCGGCAACTCCTGCTGGAATGTTGATAGTTATTACTTCCTCTTCTCTTATAATGCCTTCTCCTGAACAGTGAGGACATTTTTTAGTGATATTCTTACCTTCACCGTTACAAGAAGAACAAGTGGTTTGGGTTTGCATTTGCCCCAACATAGTGTTTACTATGCGGGTTTGTGTTCCCGATCCGTTACAAGTAGAACAAGTAGTGTAAGCGGTTCCGTTTTCAGACCCGTTTCCATTACAATGTTGACAAGCAACGTATTTCTTTACTTTTATTTTTTTCTCTACGCCTGTTGCTATTTCCTTAAGCGTAAGTTTTACTTTTACACGTAGGTCAGAACCTCTGTTGACGCGTCTTCCGCCGCCACCGCCGAATCCTCCTCCAAAGCCACCACCAAAATGACCTCCGAAGATATCGCCGAATTGCGAGAAGATGTCATCCATAGAGAATCCTCCACCTGCATGACCTCCAAAACCGCCGGGAGCTTCGTGCCCGTATCTGTCGTATTTGGCACGTTTTTGCTCATCGCTCAATATCTCATAAGCTTCGGCTGCTTCTTTAAATTTATCTTCGGCTTCAGCATTCCCCGGATTCTTGTCGGGGTGATATTGAATCGCTTTCTTTTTATACGCTTTTTTTATTTCCGTTATTGTCGCAGTCTTGGAAATTTCTAATACTTCGTAATAATCTCTTTTCTTCGCCATTTTTTTAGTTTTCTACCTAATAGTATTACGTGTAGTAATAAGGTCTGTAGCCTTATTTAGCAACAATTACTTTTGGGAAACGGATCACCTTGTCGTTCAGTGTGTATCCTTTTTGTATACAGTCTATTATTTTGTCTTTTTGATCTTCGCTTTGAGCCGGAATCGTTGTAATAGCTTCGTGCTTATCGGTGTCGAAAATCTCGCCCAACGAGTCTATTTCCTTTACTCCGTTTTGAGCTAAAAAATTTTGGAATTTGCTATAAATAAGCTCTACTCCTTCTTTAGCATCTTCTGGGATATTAGGCAAGGCTCTTTCGAAGTCATCCACAATTGACAGTACTCCTAAGATGGCTTTCTCATTACCGGTTTTCAATAAATCGGCTTTTTCTTTCATGGTTCGTCTGCGATAATTGTCAAACTCTGCATGTAAACGTAAATACGAATCGTTCAGATCTGCAAACTTTTTCTCTAAGTCGTCCGCCAGATTGGCACTGTCTTCGTTTTCGTTTACGTCATTAATCTGATCATTTGTCACATTTTCGATATTCAAATTATTCTCTTGTGACTCAAATTCTTCGTTTCTATTAGTATCCTTCATATCTTATATTACTTTCTATCTACTGTTATATACATAT
>NZ_CVRU01000152.1 GCF_001261715.1 Dysgonomonas sp. HGC4
AATTCATTAATTACAAGACATAATAATTTAACATCTTGTCATGAAAATTTGAGCCTCTATATTAACGGTTTAGATTCTGTCAATTAAAGTCATTATGTCACTAAACAGAAAGGTAATTATTTGTTTTTTAATTTTTTAATGCGTTTAAAATACGTTTTTCGAATAAAAATACATACATTTGTCACACCAAAAAATATTTTTTTGTATACATAAGGCATTTTTTTATACGTAAAACGACCATTAACTAGCCTGCCTTATCTAACGTTTTTTTCCTTTTTTATTTAATTATTTTTCTAACAAAGTTAGATTTATGAAAATTATTATGTGGAGATTTACATCTACAACATTTAATTTTTTATCAATTTACTTAATTGTTAATCAAATTATTTCGGAAGCAAAATGCTCTCCTGTTGTAAATGAAATAAATGGTAGTCTCATATCTATTGATGATTCTATTTTTCTAAAGAATATATTTCTCGAGAGCTATTTCCTGAAACGATTTTTAACGTCTATACATTTCACTCCTATAGAAATAAAGATAGCTTCAATCTGGAACAAGCGGCTAATGCTAAAAATCATCACAGCGACTATATATCAGAAATCTACTGTCCTCAGCAATTGGTTTAGCAATCGTGAGCTCTATTTTTCTTGCTGTTCTGAATCTATGTGTGCATCGAAGAAAAAGCAGATATGTACTACAGGCTAGCTGTAGTGAATATTTTGGAGCTTTTCGTCGTTTAACTTCTCAATGAGTTTTTATTAATAAATCATGAGATGGATGACATACTTGGAAGATTAGCGCTAAGGTGTTAATTGCAATTTATAAAAAACAACAACTAAACAACAATCAATAAACGAAGAAAATAGTCAGAATTAATCTGCATATATCGTTAAATTCTTTCTGAGACAGATAAGTATTAACACGAAGTGATCTTTAGAGATTTTTCATATTGATCCGAATGCAGATACTACAAAAAAGATTAGCTAGATGAATTATACGCTCATCATAAATAAGACTCTTCATTTGAGATATTGTTCTATAAAAACGTCAACAGGTTATGATTATAGATTTTATTAGTATAAAAAAAGGAATATTGTTGACTGGAATTTTTTCCATTTCAACGTTCGCTTTTGCGCAGATTGGTATTAATACAGCAACACCTCATTCTACACTAGATATAGAAGGTAGTATCGAAGCCAATAGGGTTGCAGGCATTCAGGCTCCCCGTTTAACTTTAGCTGCATTAACAGCCAAAATAAGTTCTTTGTATGGAGCTAATCAGATAGGGGCACTGATTTATATAACGAATGTATCGGGAGGAGATAGAACCGGACAACGGGTAAATATTTCTTCTCCGGGGTATTATTATTTTGATGGAAGTTTTTGGCAAAATCTGGGAATTCCAGAGCCGAAGGTATTGTCTGGTGATATTAAATATTCGGTTGTTGAAACAGATCATGATGGATGGTATTTAATGAATGGGAGAACTGTCGCGAGTCTTCCTGCAAATTTACGACCAATAGCGCAGAAACTTGGTTTTACAAATAATCTACCAGATACTAGAGACCGTTTTCTTAAGACTAAGACAGGAACCGAAGCTGTTGGAGTTATTGGTGGAACCAACACATTCACTATTGCAGAAGCAAACTTACCTAATCTTAACTTATCAGGTAGCTTTAGTGGTACTTCGGCTAGTGGAGGGGCGTCTCATACTCATACTTTCAGCGGGACGTCGGCAAGCGGAGGCTCAGCTCATAATCATACTTTCAGTGGTACTTCGGCTAGTGGAGGGGCAGCTCACACTCATACTTTGAGTAGTATAGCTTCAGGAAATGGTGGAGCAGCTCATACACACCCATTCAGTGGGACATCAAGTAATACAGGAAATCATACCCATACTTATCTGGCACCTCCAAGAGCAACAACAAAAGATAGGGGACCTTTGGTTTCTAAGGTGAGTGTAGACGTTCCGACTAATAACCAGATTGATGCAGCAGGAGCTCACACTCATACTTTTAGTGCCACATCCTCTAATAATGCTCATACTCACACTTATTCGGGAAATGCTGCATCTACATCTCATACCCATGCTTATGATGGAACTTCTACTAGTACTGCACATAACCATACATTTAGTACAACTTCGGAGAGTTCAGGTGCGCACAATCATACACTGAGTGGAAATGCAAATTTTCCTTTGGGAGGCAGTGGAATAGCTCTTTCCAACAGGTCTGCCTATTTAGTAGTGAATGCATATGTTTATTTAGGGCAATAAGGTGAGTGTCTAAATATTATTTATTTATGAAATTGAAAAGTATGAAATATAAGATTTTATTTTTACATATCGTATTAGCTTATTTGTCTGTTAATAGCTTATCTGTGGCACAAGTAGGTATTAATACACCCCTTCCTAAGTCTACACTAGATGTAACTGCATTTAATGAAGTGAATGTAGCAGATGGCATACAAGCTCCGCGTTTGACTCTACTTCAGCTTACAGCAAAAGGCAATTCGTTGTATGGAGCCAATCAGAAAAGTACTATTATTTATATTACAGACATATCGGGAGGTAATAAAACTGGTCAAAGAGTAAATATTACTAAGGTTGGTTATTATTATTTTGATGGAAATGTTTGGCAACAATTTACTTTCCCCAATGTTGCAAAGCTGGGTGATGTAATAAACTCGTTCGCTCCATCAGATTATGAAGGATGGTATTTGCTTGATGGGAGAGCGATAACTAGTCTTCCGGCTAATATTCAGCAAGCAGCTAAAAACTTAGGATTTGCAACTACTCTTCCCGATGCTCGTGATAGAGTACTGAAACCAAAAACAGGAACTGAAGTTATAATGAGTACAGGCGGTATAAATGATTTGGCTATATCAACAGCAAATCTGCCGAATATTAATTTAGTGGGGACATTTAATGGTTCGGCTGCTAATAATGGAGCCCATACACATGCTGTGAGTAATACATTAGCTACTGGAGGAGATCACTCGCATATCGTCACAGGAACATTGGCTGCAGGAGGAGCTCATGCGCATGGGGTTAGTGGAACATTAGCTTCTGGCGGAGGGCATACACATGGAACGAGCGGTACCCTAGCCTCAGCTGGTAATCACCGACATACGGGAGAAAATATTCAGGTAATAAACGATGTTGATAGAGGAGATAGTAGAGGTACGGCAGCTCTTTATAACTATAATGCCTTAACGAGGCATAATACCAGTAGTGCAGGAGCTCATACACATACGCTTAGTGCCACTCTTACTTCGGGTGGCGGGCACACGCATCCTGTTACAGGAACATTGGCTTCGGCTGATGCTCACGCACATGCTATTGCTGCAACATTGGCTAATAATGGAGCTCATACGCATGCTATCAGTGGTACATTGGTGTCAGTTGGAGCTCACACACACACGTTTTCGGCAAATACAACTATTCCTTTAGGGGGAGCAGGCAAATTGTTAAATAACAGACCTGCTTATGTTGTTGTAAATACATTTATTTATTTGGGTAAATAATATATCATTTAAATTTTCGAGATGAAACAGCAAATTTTATTTTGGGTACACATATCATTCAGTCTACTATTGAGTAGTTCAGTTTTTGGGCAAGTTGGAATTAATACAAAATCTCCGGCTTCTACCTTAGATGTAATGTCAACTAATGTTACGAGTAATATAGACGGGATACAGGCTCCACGCCTCACTTTATCTCAGTTGACCAATAAGGGTGATGTTCTTTATGGAGCAGATCAGGTAGGTACTATTGTTTATATAACAGATGCTTCTACTGGTAATAAAACAGGACAGAGAGCTAATATTACATTGCCAGGATATTATTTCTTTAATGGTAGTGTTTGGATCAAATTGGGAGTACATGACTACAAGACTGTCTTAGGACGTGTAAAAAACTCTTTCCAGACTTCAGACCATGATGGCTGGTATTTATTAGATGGAAGAGCTATTACTGCTTTTCCTGCTAATGTTCAGACTGCCGCAAAATCATTGGGTTTTGCCACAGCACTTCCTGATAGTCGTGATAGAGTATTAAAGAGCAAAACGGGAGCAGAGACGCTAGGTAGCATTGGTGGTAGTAATGTAAAGACAATAACTAGAGAGAATCTTCCTAATATATCCCTAAGTAGTACTATAAATACTACAACATCAAGCAATGGAGCTCATACACATACTTTTAGTGCTACATCTTCAGATAATGGAGGTCATACACATACTTTATCTGCAACTTCGGCTTCAGTGGGGCATCAACATTCACTCAGTTTAACATCAACTAATACAGCCCATACGCATACTTTTAGTGCTACTTCTACTAATAATGGAGCACATGTGCATGGTTATAATCAACCGACACGGGCTAATACCACTAAGGATAGTGGCGGATATAGCTCTGACTTTAATATGAAAAGTGGACAAGTAACTAGAACCACAGCTACTGCTGGAGCTCATACTCATACTTTTAGTGGAACCTCAGCCAGTGGTGGTGCGG
>NZ_CVRU01000153.1 GCF_001261715.1 Dysgonomonas sp. HGC4
ATATTGGAGACGTCGATCTGGTCTCGCTGAAGTTCGCTCATGCGAGGGATCATTATGCCTTTGGGAATGGTGTCGGTGCCGTTGGCCAAAAGGTTGCGCACATCGAGCTCGGTCAATATGTTAGGGTTTTCTGTATTGATCCCGACTTGAGCAGAGAGCATACTGAATAAAACCGAAAACAGAATTAATAAAAAAAACCTTTTTGTCATTATTGTCGTTTTAAATAAAAAAAATTGTTAATGTGAATAAAATTATCGTTTAAAAAGCAGTAGCATGTAATCACTACATACTACTACTAAATACAGTTTTTTGACCAGTAAGCTCTTATTTGTGAAGCATAAAATGACAACAGATTAAAACCGCGCTTACACAACAGGCATTACCAACAAAACTGTAGATATGCTTATTTAGGCATTCAAACAAAAAACACCTTATTTATGATACATCTTAACGTATAGGAAGAGAAAATGATTTTTGGCTATCTGTATTTTGAACACAGGTACCCAACTACTTGCGATGAAAACTTATTATATCAGGATTACAACATTTGTCAATTTAACGTTCACTCTAACCTATAGCGTATTTTATACACAACAAAGATCACGTAATAAATCAGACTAAACAATAACCAAAACCAGCACAGAATAAGAATAAATTATCCTTTATGGACACATTTTGCAAAAAATAATATAAAAAAACAGCCAGAGCAGCACACCATTAAGTTTAAATAGACTAAAAAGAGTAAAAAACCTACAATAAACGATTTATAAAATCGCGCTGCTGATTAAAGTATTCAGATCTCACGAGGTCTGCACTTCTAGTAATTAAAGTCGAATAGCGTTTCAATGAATCGATCCAGGTTTTATGAGCTTCGCAGATTTTAGGATCGATACTCGTTATTGTACTAATACCATATACACGGTAATGTGCAATTTTAAAATCGTCACTCTCATATAGAACATAAGTAGTCTCAACACTGATATCGGATATATAAACCAAAGTCTGGGCCGTAGGAGATAAAATTCCTGTTGCAGAAATAACCTCAAGCTCATTAATCAAAGCCAACAAATCTTGTTTGAGCTGTTTAATATCATTTTCTGTTATCAGGTTTAGTTTGATAAAAAATACAATATCTTCTACATAAGACTTAAAGCTATCTCTATCAAAAATAAAATTAATATCAACAGAATTACTTATTTCTACAAATTCTTTAACCAGCAATGATACCTCTTCCGATACGTGATAATCTGAAAAAGGGATCATCTCAGAAAATGACTGAGTTTGATATATCCACTTGTACGAAGGTACTTTAGCTAATAATTTATGCTTCAAAAAAAATTGGTAAGGAATCTGGTTCGTAGCAATCTGCACTCTGGCATTAGCAGATTGTTTTATTTTTTTATAAAAATCAATATAGATAGATAAATTTTGAGGAAGCTCATCTCTAGGATCTTTATCAATAACAAGACTTGCATCAAAAACAACTTTAGAATTAAGTCGTTTAAAATTTACAACTGCATCTAATGAAATATTCAGATCTTGCGAAATAACCACAAGCTCATCTAAACTGAACATTATTGCCCCTCTCAACCTCCGATAGACAGCCTCTCGTCCCAAAGAAAGCAAGTCCATCAAATACTCCGGCACTTTCACATCAGAAGGCACAGATGCTCTTATTGCATTCACAAGATTAGCGACAATATCAAGATGGTCCTTTTTCATAATTTGAATAATAAAAGAAATACAAATGTGTCTATTATTACAATAGCAAACAAGTTTTTATTATACAAAATTGGGCTTCGTTTCATTTAATTTAGAAAACGAAACAGTATCAAAGACACTCACCTACATCTTACAATCTGATAAATTATCACCTCAAAACACACCTCAAAACACAGCATCACCACTAAAGACTCCTGTTTCTATCGAAAACATTAGAAATATAACAAAAACTCAACTATTTGCTTCGTTCTCTATTATACAATAATCTATCCCCCTACCCTACATATAAACTCTAAAAACGGAGATATTACTACTATTATTGATATACACTATAAACAAAAAAATAATAGATTTCATCTATTGAGCAAGAGTCAATTATTATACAAAAAGCTCAACAAAAAATTAATTATAATCCGGAACTACAATATTTTGATTGCTCCAAAGTGGCTACCTCCATATCTGTTATTAACGCTACTTGCCGCTTCGTTTCCAGCCCAGATTTCGAGTTCTGCATTTTGCTGAAACACAATCAATTTCATGAATTGAGGTTTGGCCCATCCACCGCCGGTAAACTCGTGCAGATTACCAACAGTTTCGAGAATAGCTCCTGTGGTTTTATTTCTCAACTGCATCCAGAAAAAGTTATTTCCGATCACACTCGGACTTCCTGTTATCCCCATCGAAGCATACACAAGCCATGTACCGGGAGTAACTTTTATTGAAGTACGAGTAAGATTAGTCCATGCATTTATCTGAGTTCCACTCCAAGTATAACTTCGAGTAGGATCTGCCACATTAGGATCTGTAAGTCCGGTAGGATCTCCATACAGTATACCCTTCGTAACCGCCTCTATTGGATTCAGCAAATTTTCTATTGATCTCCATGTGGCATACCCATTAGCATCGGATATTAATCGCATCTCCGATTCTAAGTTTGTACCCGAGAGAAAGAGCGACCCTGTGACCTCTAATTTTACTGTGGGAATAGCTCCCAAACCTACATTACCATTATTATCGACTACCACATCGTCCAAAAGCTGAGAAGCCGATACTATACCTGAGGTAGCATTATTGCCCTGTCCATCGATATGAAGCAAGTATTTTGGATTTTCTGTATTAATACCTATCTGAGAATAGGATGGTAAACTTATTACGAATGATATAATAATGTTTATAAATAAAATTCTATGTTTCAACATAAGGCTATATGTGTGTATTTAAGTAAAAAATATGAACTGAATAATATACAATCAGTAATCCATTTTCAAAAAAGATCTCTTTTATTGAAGTTTAATGGCATAGAAATATGCACCCGTAAGATCGGGGGTAAGTTGTGCATTTGTAAAATCGGTGGAAGGACTTTTAATATGTACAAAGTATTTCCTTTTCTTTTGGTTAAGACCTTCTACCGGAATAGATATAAAGCCTTGCACCATAGGCGTACTATAATATTTCTGATACAATCCTTTTCGAATAGAATAAGGCAAACCTCCTTCGCTCACGTCGCTATATGTTTTTGCTCCGCTACCATCGGTAACCTCCTCTACAATCTTGAGCCATACATATTCGGCAGTAGAAAGAGATGTATTTGAGATGGTACCTACCACATCGGCTTTGGCAACAATCATCCACAATCCACCCGTTAAATCTAAAGGTGCTGAAGTTATATCCTGATAAGTGGCAGACACAGTTTTCGTTGACACAACAGATCCCCATACAACTCTTCGCCCTATAAAATTAGAATCATACCATGTACCCACTCCATTCTCGTCCGATACCAGAAATGCTCCTTCGCTCTGAGCACCATCTACTATACGCAAACTTCCTCTAATATCAAGCCTTACGGCAGGCGTTGCAGTACCTATACCTACTTTTCCGTTAGATAGAATCACCACATCGTCAGCAGTTCCGGTTGTACCATTTGTATTTTGCAAAGGGTCTATTACCAATATGGCATTAGTACTGTTATTTATCGCCACCGATTGCGACCACAGCAGGCTAATCGACAACGGAAGCAGGCAACAAACAGCTATATATTTTCTTATATTCATTGTTATCAGTTTTAATATTACATCAGTTTTATGGCATACAAATACGAGCCGCCTATGCCAGCCGAGGTATAGGCACATACAGCATGATTTTGAGCATGAAGTTCTATTTGTTTAGTCTGCCCCTTAGCAACCTCAACCACTCCGGCTGTTTGAACCACGCAGTACAAAGAACTGTCGAATGATGGACGCCCTCCGGCAGCATTGACCGCCACAGCTGAGCTTTTATCATAAATCTGTACCCAAGTATAGTAACTTGATGCACAATCGTTTTTAGTTACAACTCTGGCACTCAACAGCCATTTACCTTCAGTAATGGTTATAGGCTGAGTACTCACCACCGACCAACCTACACCCAACAGAAGGTTATTGGAAATTGCTCCACTCAGAATTTTAAATTTGAACTCCGAGTCCCAATATCCTAAGCCTGTACCATCGGTAGTGAAGATGTTTCCACTGCCTTGTGTTCCGTCATTAATTCGGATAGTTCCTCTCAAATCTAAACTAGCCGTAGGATTAGCAGTTCCTATCCCTAGCCAACCCTTTGTATTTACAATTACATCATCGGCATCGTTAGTCGGCAATAATGCTGTACCACCTGTATTTGCCTTTGGATCAACATGAAATGCTCCAAACGGGCTTTTGGTATTGATACCCACTTGAGCTTGTAATAAACCGATAAAAAACAAGCCCACGAGTAATAGAAAAAAATTTTTCATTATCATATTTTTTATTTAGTTAGCGGTAATCTCCTCATAATCATCATTTATTACCTTAATATTAGTAAGTTTCGAACAAAAAAGCAGCAACATGTAATCGCTACACGCTGCTGCCGAACATAGTTGTGACATAGGTAAACGGATGATTCGTGCTGCGTTTGAACGACAACAAAAAAACAAATCAGACGCACGAAATCGTTTACTGAAACAACTGACAATATATTTATTGGGGAAATATTGTAAAGACCAAATTGTGATGTAATTTCGACACAATAACAAAAAAAGACAGATAATTCTGCCTGTAAATTTTAGGAATAAGTAGTGTTGTAAATGTGTAAAGGTATTACTTAGCTCTCTCTCTCTCTCTCTCTCTCTCTCTCTCTCTCTCTCTCTCTCTCTCTCTCTCTAATATTTCGACGCACATATCCAAACCTAAATAGTTAAAATTTAGATTATTAAAAGAAAATATGTTTGTTAAATTATGCATCAATATTAGTGTAAACAGTTATTTTACAGGGACAAATATAGAAACTATTTTTAGATATTCTAAATGATTCGCAACTAAATTGTCTTTTTTTGAAATCTTACAAATAAATTTTCTTTACATATTATAATAGAAAAAGGCGATCTTATAATCGCCTTTCCTGCTATATATTTACGTGCATCTATACATGATTTAGATGCAAGGCAAACCTATTATTTGGTTATAACCACTACATTTACAAACGAACTAGGTCCTAATAAGGTACTCAATACATCGTAGTTTACAACACCACTTGTAGAAATACTATTAATTTTGATAACATCGGTATCGTAATAAGTAATAACATAATCAAACTGTGTGGCTGATAGTCTACCATTCGGAAGTTGAGTTAAAAATCCATTATTTGTATAGTAAAAACTATTGCCCGACTGTTTGAACTGCTTAGCCACCACATTGGTATATAAATCGTAAGTTTTACCTACACCTTTAGCATCTGTGGGTAGTTCGAATACGGGCAAATAGAAATACTTACCAGGCTGATCTATACATTGCCACATACTACCATCGAAGTAATAATAACCCACCTTTGTTACTTTTGATGTTTTGGTAGAAACTACCCCATCAATTGCCCCAACATATACAATGGCATTAGTTTGATCCGTTCCATACCTTGTATCTTTACCTATAAGCTGTGCACGAGTAAGAGATGGAGCTATAATGCCATCAACAACAGTGGCATCACCAGGTTTCGATTCTACATGCATAGTTGCACTTGCTGTAGTTCTCATTACACCAACCTGTGCCGCAACAAACTCACACGATAATAACATGAGTGCCACTATCATTATTTTCAATAGAATATATTTCATAATCGCCTGTTTATTTACTGATTAACTCCTCGTATATGTTTATTGACTTTGAGTATACACGATCGGATAATCATTGTCGAAGTTTGAGTAATTTCCACTCCCCCACTACTATTATATGCTGTGGCAGTAATAGTGTACGTACCCGGAGCCTTATAATAATAAGAGTGAGTATAAGTAGCTGTTATATTCGGATTATTAATTGTTACCTGAGAATTATTGCCGCCATCCCCAAAATCTAATACTATTCTCGAAACCAGATTGAAGCCCATTCCATTCTCGAAACTCAGAGAATAAGATTCGGTAGCCTCACTACAAGCTTGTGTATCAGCCGGAGGGGTTATATGCATCTTAAACCAAGGTGCTGCAAAGGACGGCAACCCAAAAGAAGCTTTTCCATTGAATAACTTGGCAATTTTATAAACCTTCAAATTCAAAGGTTCATCGGGATTATCAATAATGAACATACCCGCCGAATTAAAATTTGTAATATATATTCTGTTGTCGGGTGCGCGCTGTATCCCTCCGAAGTGGTCGTTAAGCCCATTAGCCAATGATGTAGGGTTTTGAAGTGTTTTGATCGGAAATATTGTGTTCGGATCGGCAGCAGATAACAAGGCATCCAAATCATAAATGAATAAACCTGTTCCCATTTCAACTGTTCCCCAAATTCCGGTTGGAGTTTGAGTCAGATATAAATATTTGCCATTGGGAGAAAATTCAACACCATAGGCTCCACCCCTAATGGCAGTAGGAAAGTAAGCATTCGCTCTGATTTTCACATTCAGCACCTTACCCGTTGAAGGATCAAAATCACCAAATAAAAAATATCTACTACCAAAATTAGATGTAACAAAGTGCTTACCATCACTCGTAAATTTAATATATCCATTGGCGGCATCTGCAGTTCCTCCGGCATTGGGTATCGTAAATGTACTATGACACGAAGTCTGTACACCCGTGGTACTCGATACTTTCCACACATTAAGATAAGAGGTGGTAGTACCCGCTTCGGGTCTGCCTAATGCCACGATCCAAAAATCATCGCGATTACTATGTCGTACAGCCGTTACCGTTTCACCTAAAAGACCTTTATGACCTGTTAATAAAACATTCTTATTTGCTGCTTCAACAGCTCCTAATCCCCCACCTAAACTCATATTTACGATAGAATAGGATAAATTATTCGCCATTCTTTCACCCAAGGTTACAGCTATATAGCGCGACGAACTACTTGGGTACGGTATTATAATACCCGATTGGGCTGACGAGCTATTCCCTGTCAACTCTCCCCCATTTACCATGGGATTCATATTCTTATCCCAGATAGTCATTCCATCGGAAAAGAATAACAAATTGCCATCTACATCAGATAGCGAAAAACATCCTTCGTATGTATTGATAGGCGTAACACCCAATGAGGTAGGCAAGCCGCTCAATGTAGCATTACCAGTTCCAAAAACTCCCGTTGCAGCCATCGTTGCCGTTTTATTCCACGTTAAGCCTGCCCCTTCTCCAAAAAACCAGTTGTTTTGTTCTTTCTGAGCATTCAGGCTTAGAAAAGAACACGTAGCAAGTAATAATATCAGTATTTTTTGTTTCATCTCACTTCTCCTTACTTCTTAAGTACCAGAATTATATTCATAAAAGAACTGTCATTAGGATCTATCGAAAGCACATCATAATTAAGCACTCCCGCCGCAGAAACGCTATTTACTTTTATCACCGACAGATCGTAGTAAGTCACCACAAAATCTAATTGACTGGCTGTATACACTTCCGGTATTTGAGTGAGAGATGCATTACTACTTACCCAAGTTGAATTGCCAGCTTTGGTAAATTGCTTTTTATAAACATTGGTATATAAATCGTAAGTTTTAGCAGTCCCAACCGCTGTCATTGGCAGATTGAACGAAGGTAAATACAACGATTCGGGAGTATAATCCATCGGTTGCCATACACTACCATCAAAATAATAATATCCGGCAATAGTTACCTTTGTAGTTTTGATGGTAGTCGTACCGTCAATGGTGGAAACGTAAATAATAGCTCCTTTTTGATCCACTCCATATTTGGCATCTTTACTCACCAATTGAGAGCGAGTTAGCTGTGGTGCAATAAGCCCCTCGGCGGTAGTTGCTCCCGTTGTTTGAGCTTTAATATCCAATGTAGCCTTGGGAGCATCTGTATTAATCCCGATTTGTGCCTGTATATGACTCATACATAATAAACAGAGAGGCAGCAAAAAAAATCTTTTCATTGTCATTATTTTAAAAATTATTTATTAATCTTGTTAGTTAGTTTCGAACAAAAAAGCAGCAACATGTAATCGCTACACGCTGCTGCCGGACATAGTTGTGACATAGGTAAACGAATGATTCGTGCCGATTTTGAACGACAACAAAAAAACAAATCGATTACACGAAAACGTTTACCGAAACAACTGACAATATATTTATTGGGGAAATATTGTAAAGAAAAAACACAAGCGTAAATAAGACGCAATATAAAAAAAAGACAGATAACTCCGCCTGTAATTTTTGGAAATAAATAGTGCTTTAAGTGTGTAGCTGTATTATTTAACTCTCTCTCTCTCTCTCTCTCTCTCTCTCTCTCTCTCTCTCTAATATTTCAGCACAATTAACCAAGCCTAAATAGTTAAAGTTTAGATTATTATCTAGCGATATATTTGTTAATTTTACTTGAGCCATTATTGTAATGAGTTATTTTACAGGGGCGAAGATAGTACTTTTTATAATACAAGAAAAATTTTAATGTATATATCTTTGATTGTATAAAAAACCACACAAGGTGTATTGCGTGGTTTTTGTTGGGTATAAGGTAGGATCTTTATTGGTTTATAGTTATTGATTTTGTCGTCTAAACTCTTCTGCTTGTAATATACACCAGGCAAAGGCATTGGCGGTAAAGGTGGTATTGTCAACTCTGTTGCCTGTGCCGCCAAAGTTCAGACGGAAGCCGGGGTAATTGGTAAAGGTTCGGCCATTTATGGTTCTATTGGTTAGGACGAAGGGACATACATTGCTTAGTACATTGGCATAGGTTCGGGCTTCGGAGGAGTTAAATCCGCCGTCGCCGATAAATACGAAGGGTAGGTTTTTGTGTCGGAAGATGGTGACTCCTTCGGCGGGACGGGTGGTGTTACCGATTTCTCTGGCGCCGGAATAGATGACGACTTCGTCTAAGGGCAGATTGGTGATATACTGGGTGTAGGAGGCGTCTTCGCCCCAGTTTCTTCCTAGGATATCATTGAATGGGCCTCTGAGAATGGGGTCGTCGTCTCTACAATAATAGGGGCGCATATTGGCTGGCATATTTGTGGTATTGAAGCCTAGGGTATAGTTGGCGCCGGGGGCTGCTCCGGTGGCGGAGGCTATGGCTGGGGAGGGGTAGTCGAATAATAGGTTCATGAAGTTGGCATTGGAGGTTGCTTGTTCTGAACAGATCATTAGGATACCGCCTGATTTTACGAATTCTACGAGCTTGGCGCA
>NZ_CVRU01000154.1 GCF_001261715.1 Dysgonomonas sp. HGC4
ATTTCATTTTGATCTAAAATAAAGAGAATATATACTTTTAAGACAGTATATAGCAGGCTTTAACAAGATTTTGTGTAATTTGCAACATATACATGTAGGGTGTATACCTTACTTTTAAACGTGACAATATAAAGTAAACTGTGCAATATGGTATTCGAAAAAATGACTCTTTCGCCGATATTTATCGGCCTTACAGCAGATGATATAAAGGTCTTATTATCAGATATACATTACGATATACAGTCTTTCGAGAAAGGAGAGATTCTCGCTATGCAAGACGAACCCTGTAACAGACTCATCATTTTGATAGATGGATATGTAAAAGCCGAAATGGCTGATGCTTCGGCAAAGGTGGTAAAGGTAGAAGATATATATGCGCCTAACCCTTTGGCTATATTGTTTTTATTCGGGAAGAACAACCGATTTCCGGTACAAGTAACTGCAAAAGAAAAGGTATCGGCTTTGGTTATACCCAAAACATCGGTACTGAAAATGTTGCAACAGAATGAACAGGTATTACTCAACTTCCTCAACATTTCGGCAATGTATGCCTCAATGTTATCAAAAAAACTGCATCTGATGTCGTTCCGAACCATTCGTCAGAAACTAGCAATGTATTTTCTCGATCTGACTAAACCCGACAAAATGGAAGCCGAACTCGACAGAACTCAATTGGCTTTATCTGAATACTTTGGTGTATCTCGCCCCTCTTTGGCTCGCGAGTTGGCTAATATGCAAGACGATGGTTTGATAGAGATCAATAAGAAACACGTTAAGATACTGAACAAAAACAAATTGGTACAACTTGTATCGTTTTAAGATCACAAGGTCTCAGATTGACTTGATTACTTTGGTTGGTTCTCGAAGAACAATTGTGGATATGATTAGATAGTTGATAAACAGCACATATATAAGAAAATATCCTGCATATAAAGTTTACTTATCAGCTCGTATGTATTTAGTAGTTTGATCTCCCTTTCTATTAGTAATCCAGAGAGTATCTAATTCTATTTTATAAGTTTGTGTGTATTGATCCAGCATAAGTTTTGTTGCATCAATAGCATAATGCTGTTTATTCATTTCATTCTGAACCTTTCCCTCTGCATAGGTAAAATAGGAGTAAAAATCGACGGTAAATACACGTGTCATTACCAGACTATCTGTGTCCTCATAATAATTATTCCAAACACCTAATACAGTATTAATAACCTTATCCTCTGCAACTTCGTCATTACAAGAAGTAAAAGCTAATAACAGCACAAAAAAATAAAATATCCTTTTTATAATTATACTCATACTCTTAAACTACAACAATAAATACAAC
>NZ_CVRU01000155.1 GCF_001261715.1 Dysgonomonas sp. HGC4
CTTTATTTGTGAAAAAAAATAGTATTTACATTTAATGCAAATACTATTATATATTGAAAATGAAGAGGAGATTATTATAGAGATTTAATATATTCTATTAGTTTCTTGTAGATAGGATTTTGGACTAATATATATTCATTCCCAATGAGAAAAAGTTGCTGTCTGGCGCGAGATATTGCAACATTAAGCTTTCTATCAACTGTTTTATCATTATTCAAATTACAGAAAAAATCTAGTTGATATGGTTTATTAATACAAAATGATAAAATAATAATTTCGCGCTGGCTACCTTGAAAGCGCTCAACCGTATCTATCATTATATTCTGAAACTCCGAAATTCCAGTTTCGTGTAACTTATGCTTAATCAGGGCAATTTGATTTCTATAAGGCGTTATAATACCTAAAGTTTTAAGTGGATCAAAATGCTGATTGTTTGTTTTGTAGGTGTTGAGTATAGCTTTTGATAATTCAGTTACAATTTCAGCTTCTTTATAATTGACCTTATCACTAACAGTATTAGAATTATCGTTGCAATTAATGAATTCTAGACGTTTTCTGCTAACTATTTTTTCATAAATATTCTGGTAATCAGGTATTTCTAAAGATAGTTGTTCTTTCTGCCATTCATTAGCAGGTAAAAGTATATTATCATAAAATAGCTTATTGGGGAACTCTGCTAGTGTCTGATGCATTCGTCCTTGATATACGAGAGTATCATAGGCTTGTTCCCACCTATTCGATTGGCAGACTCTATATAGACGTTCAAATAGTGATTCTCCGCAATCATATAACTTTATTATGTTTAATGATTCATTCTTAGATCTTGCTTTCTCTTTATTTTGTAATGTAATAGTTGATAATTGCTTGTGATCTCCTATCATAATAAATTTGTCAACCTTAGGAAGAATACCTATTATCTGTGGCTCAAGTATTTGAGATGCTTCATCTATTATCGATAAATTAAATTTCTTAATATCAAATATCTCAGGCTTACCAACAATAGATGCTAATGTACCTATAAAAATTCGATGCTTAGCTAATGTTTCTCGAAGATCTTCCCTACTTTTCGCCTTATCTGCTATGTTTTGTAACAATCTATGCCTATAATGAAGATCACAAGATAATTCTGTACCTATCCTAATATATGTGTCGCACTCTTTATTATTACAGCTAAATGCTTGATTTATAGATTCACATAATTCATCTACAGCTCTATTTGTGTAAGCAATTATGAGAATATTATCTAGTGTATTGTTGTAATAATGCTCAATTAATCGACGAGCAAATATGGATGTTTTACCTGTTCCGGGAGGCCCTACAATTAAAAAATAATCTTTAGAGTTGATTGCTTTATTAATTATTATATCCTGTTTACTCTCTTTAGTTACTTCTTTATCAGTTATTTGATAGTATAATGATTGAGGCTCTTTGAGCCCTAATAATATTTCACGTTTATCTGCAGAAGAAGATAAAAATGTATATAAGCTCTTGTACATATTAGTATAAGCATGATCTAGTTTGTCATGTTCAATTGCCCAAGAAGAGTATTTTTCAAAAAAAGTTTTATTCTTTTGCTTATATCGAAATCTCAGAAGGATGTGTGTAGGGGTAATTTCTGCTATTGTTCCTTTCAATATTTGGTTGGTGAGTACAGAATCTGTAATTTCTTCGTGTGGATATAGTATGCAGATTTCACCTTCTCTGAAATTTATAAAATCTGAGGAGCTATTTCTTTCAAATAGAATTTTCATATCCCGACCACTGTCATCAATCTTTTTGATCTTGAGATTTGATATTAAATCGAAAGATTCTAGCCTATCGTTAAATTCAGTATTCCAAAGACTGGCGCTAGATCGGTTGGATTCGAAATAATCATCACCTACTTTTTGAATATATAATTCTCTAGCTAGGAATATTATGTATCTAAAGAAATATTGTTTTTCAATCTCAGTAATATTTGAAATTGTTTTATGAAAATCAGCTATTTGATTAATGAAAAAGTTAGGAGTTCTTCCATAGTTATCTAAATTACATATATCTGAAAATAATTTTTCTACAGTTTCAGAATCACCTAAATATAGGTCATGTTCAGTAGCAACAATTAGATTTCGGATATTAATAATGTCTTTTTCTAAAGTTTTATAAACTGCAGCTAGTCGGAGATTTTCTCCACTATTTTCAGCTGCTGAATATAATATTGCAGAAGTTATCTTCTTCTCATCATATCCGAAAACACTTTGAATTATTAGTCGATAAATTGCTGTTTGTACTTCATGATTTATTGCTATTTTACCACTATCTTCTTTAGGATAAGGTAGACCTCCTGATTTTAATTCTATTATTTTACTGTTATTATTCTCCTTATCAGATAGTTGAAGTAAGTCTAAGCGTCCTTGAAATCCAAACTTTTCACTAAAAAAAGAAGGCTCTAAGGTGCATTTATGGACATCTATTCTATTTAAAGGAAAATCTTGTGCTATTACCCGTTGTATATTAGCAAATTGAGTTCGAGCTTTTACCATAAAAGCTCTAAAATCAGTGGTTTGTTTTATATCATTGCAACTTGTGAATTCAAAAGGCTTTTCTTTGAAAGCTTTAAGAAATATATCATTGAATTCGAGCTGTTCAGGTGTGTCGGAAAAAATAAGTTCGTCCAGAAAGAAGTTTGCTAAATTTCCTAAAAGTATATGCTGAGAATTGGCTGTTTGCTCAAACTTGCGACGGAAATAATGTAAATGAGATCTTCCATAATTCTGAAAACATTCTGCTAGTGCAGATGCATCAATCAGATAATCGGGTTCTAAAACGATAAATTTAGGAATATAATTTTCGTTTTTATCAATTTTGCATTCTAATAAATTGAGCTGTGCTCCTATCCACAACCGTTCAACAGTTTGGTTGAAAGCATCATTTATATTTTTGACATTGTATTTTATGCGAATTGTGGAATGTGAAATGGAATCACTCACACCTATAATTAGCTCGCTATCTCTATCTATTTCAATTACTTGTATTCGGATATAATCCAAATTTGGAGCTATTTCACTTTTGTTTAATAGCTCAATGTTTTCTTCTTTATAGGTATCTAGACTATTATAAATTATTGATATAAAATTATTTATACTTTGATAAGAGCTGTTGTATTGAGTTTGTGAAACAATATTCTGTTCGTTTCGAAGAAGGAATGAGGTTTTTACGCGTATATTTTGCAATGCCCATTCTAGAGATTGTGGTAGTTTATATATCTGACAAATATAAACCAGGCGTGCAAATAATGAAGGAAACTGCAAAGTCTCCCTAGTGGTGATCTCTTTGCAGCTTCTTTCTAATATCCGTTTTAAATGGATGTATTTTTCTCTAAGAGGAATATCTGAATTGTTGTTTTCTTCAATTTCAGCTATAATCTCTTGATATTTTTTCTCGTTATTCTCTAGTAAGTACATCTAAATTATTGAACAATGTTATGTATAATTCTCCTCGGCTCATTCTAGACCAACCTCTTACAGAAACATTTATTTGACCTCTCTCATTCAATAATTTCATAGCTTTATACATGAAATCCATATATAATTGGTCATTCTGAAAAGTTATGTCTTTGCCTTGTTCTGCTCCGGTTGCATTATATACATAATTTTGCAAATTAAGCGTTACCCCATTAATGGTTATATCATAAATGATAAAGTCATCATTTCTTGAGATATCACCATTTAAAGCTATCCACGAATTTTTTGTTTCAATATCAATAATTCGAAAATCTAACTGGTCTACATCTGTAATATCTCTAAGACGGATTGTGCTACTGGTTATAAAATCACCATTTTTAATTATAGATGGTAGTTCACAATCAAGAGTGGCAGGAACCCAATATTCCTTATCTTTTTTACAAGAACTAAATCCTAATCCAATAATTAGTGTGAAAAGTGTGTAAATTAAAAAACTTTTTTTCATTGTATCCTTAAATTATTTAAAGGAAGCAAATATAACAAAAAGAGATGACGTGAGCATCTTGATATTAAATATGATTGATAGGATCGTAATTAATTTGTTCTAAAGTTTGTGTGTTACTTGCTGGTTACATACCTTTGTAACTAACAAGTAACATGCATGAGTTTATGATAGAAAGTATTAATAATGAAAAAGATAGAGAATCTACAGAGAAAAAATTATTAGAGGCTGTAGGTGAGATAATAATTAAGCATGGTTTCGATAAGGTTGGTATAAATGCAATTGCTTCAAAAGCAGGTGTTTCAAAGGTTTTGATATATCGATATTTTGGTTCGATAGATAATATAATTGTGGAATATCTCTCTCAGAATGACTTCTGGCTAAGTTTCTCTGTAGATTTCCCAAAAGATGAAAATCTCAAAGGGTTTATAAAAAAGATGTTTCGGGATCAAATTATTCAATTGAGAAGCAGTAAACTGGAACAAGAGTTGTATCGATGGGAATTGACGAACCATAATGGTGTCATTGAAAAATTGAGGTTGAAGCGGGAGGCAAAAGGGATTACGCTAATTACCATAATTAGTCAATTGGCAAAGTATCCTCAAGAAGAAGTTGCTGCAATAGCTACGCTGTTGAGTGCGGCGATCAGTTATTTGGTTCTACTTAGTGACAATTGCTCTATGTATAATGGTATAGATTTACAGAGTGATAAGGGTTGGAATCAATTAGCATTAGGTATAGATTTGTTGGTTGATAAGTGGTATGATTAACAAAGGATGGATAGTCTTATTTCTGAAATAAAAGATGGAATACCCTACTCTATTTTTTACTATTGAATAATTAAGAGTTTAATTTTAACAAACGACTACATTGTTAATCTGTAGTTGTTTATAACTTATCAGGTAATTTTTATAAGCTATATAATTGTTTTTTTTAGTTTTCTAAATCAGAATTACTTAGTTTTGCGATGAATTAATTTTATTAATAATAATCAAAATTATGAATCAGAAACAATTTGATAAGCCACGAGCTTTTCGCTTTAAGCGATTTTCTCATAAGGCTTACAGCGCATTTAACAGTATGCGCAAAGTGGTAAACATTGGTGTTGTAGCGGGGTGTGTGCTAACCTTTGCCCATACAACAGAAACATCAGCTCAATCGAGTCTTAACTCTCGTGAGTCGGAAAAAATTACAGAGAAGGAGCTCGATGAAGTCACCGTTACTGCTTCTCGTATAGAGCTTTCAGCTAACCAAGCAGCAAAGCAAGTAACGGTAATAACTCGTAAAGAGATTGAGCAGGCCCCCATTCAGAGTATTCAAGATTTATTAAACTATGTATCAGGCATAGATGTACAACAGCGCGGAGGGCATGGAGTCCAAGCCGACGTTTCGATCCGAGGAGGATCTTTCGATCAAACAGCAATTCTACTAAACGGAGTAAACCTCTCCAATCCACAAACAGGTCATTACAGTTTCGACATCCCTATCAATTTATCCGACATTGAACGTATTGAAATCGTCTACGGACCATCATCTCTCATTTATGGTGCAAGTGCTTTTTCGGGTGGTATCAATATCATAACAAGAAAAGATCCTGATCACAAAGCATATGCTAGAGTTGAAGCAGGAGCTCATAATTTATTGAATACCGAAGCTAGAGGTGTTCTAAAGAATGATGTTGTGACTACACAATTATCAGCCGGATATATGACTTCTTCGGGTTATATAAATAATAGTGACTATGATATATTTAATTTGCTCTCTCAAACCAGACTGAATATTGAAAGAGCGAAAGTTGATGTGCAATTAGGCTTTAATGATAAAAAGTATGGTGCTAATACGTTTTATTCGGCCGCCTATCCTAATCAGTATGAGGAAATCAATTCTTATCTAGCTTCCGTAAAAGGTGAAATGGGTAGTAAATTGAAATTTATACCTCAGGTATATTGGAATAGGCACAACGATTGCTTTCAGTTGATAAAAGGCGATGAATCTAAAGTTCCTTATAATTATCATAAAACCGATGTATATGGTTCTAATCTTAATCTGCAATATACATCGCAATTAGGTATAACCAGTTTTGGTGCAGAATTTAGGAATGAAGGCATTATGAGTACTGTGTTAGGTAAAAAGATAGATGAGCCTAGCGGAAGATTTACGCACTCAGATAATAGAACTAATATAAGCTATGCCTTGGAGCATAATTTGCTCTTAGATAGGTTTACGCTTTCAGTCGGCATATTAGCTAATTACAATACCTATCTAAAGAAGGATTACATGTTTTATCCTGCAATAAATAGTAGTTTTAGGATATTAGATAATTTCAAAGTGTATGCTTCGTGGAATAAAGCTACTCGGATGCCTACATTTACCGATCTGTATTATACTACTGTTACTCATATTGGTAATAGTGATTTAAAACCAGAAGATTCGGAGTCTATAGATTTGGGTTTTAAATACAATACTCCTTTCGTAAAAGTACACATTACGGGCTATCTGATGAAAGGTAAGAATATGATAGACTGGATAAAAGAGAATCCTGACGATAAATGGGAATCTCGTAATATAACACAAATAGATAAAAAGGGATTAGATATGGGAGCTACTTTCTTTTTTAAAGAGCTATTTCCTTCCATCGATCCATCTACTACATTACAATTGGGATATTCTCGTTTGCATCAGGATAAAAGTTCGGGAGAATTAATTTCAAATTTTACTCTTAATTATTTAAGAGACAAATTTACTGCTCAAGTAAATCATCCTATTTATCAGGGGATTAGTGCAAACTGGAATTTTCGTTGGCAAAAGCGTATGGGTACATATCTTAAGTATGAGAACCTAAAACCCACAAGGCAAGAGCCCTACCCTTCTTTTGCTACTTTAGATCTCCAGATTAACTGGAAGTTAAAAGATTTTGTAGCTACTGCAACAGCTAATAATATATTTGATCGAAAATATTTCGATCTGGGAAATATTCCGCAAGCCGGTTTCTGGCTGATGGCGGGAGTTTCTTATACTTTAAAGTAAGTCTCATACCTTTTTATTATGTAAAATGGGACATTGAGCCTGATTTTTTGACTTTCTAATTTTTTAAAGATACTTTTGTATAAAAAATACATTAGAGATGGAGCCTATTTTTCAGTATAAAATGAAAGTTCGTGATTATGAGTTGGATGCTCAAGGTATTGTTAACAATGCAAATTATCAGCATTATTATGAAGTAACACGACACGAGTTTCTTGAATCTTGTGGAGTTAGCTTCATGGAAGTTCATAATCAAGGAATAGACCCTATTGTTTCGAGTATAACTATTAAATATAGAAATTCACTTGTTGGTTCTGATGAATTTATTTGTACTATCAATCTTGAAAAGAAGGGGATTAGATATTATTTTAATCAGCAAATAATACGAGTTTCTGATAATGTTTTATGCTCAGAAGCTCGAGTAGAGGTCGTCTGCTTAGTGAATGGGAAGATAGGTAGACCAGATGTTTTCGATAAAATATTAGAAAAATATCTATAATATAAAAGAGTATTATTTTTGAAATTTGTCTCTCTTTTTCTTTGTATAAAGAGTATTATTTTTGAAATTTAAATAGTACAGGTAATGTGTAATACACGGGTACGTTTCTTCCATTTTGCATTCCTGCAACCCATTTTGGCATCATTTTCACAACTCTCATAGCTTCTTTGTCGCAAGCGGGGTCAAGAGTTCTTACTACTTCAATGTCAGATACTCGTCCATCTTTACCTATTACGAATCGGATAATCACACGTCCTTCGATTTTGTTTTCTATGGAAATAATAGGGTATTTAAGATTACTGCTGATAAATTTCATCAGTTCGGCATCACCACCTGGAAATTGAGGCATTTGTTCTACACTTATAAATGGTCTATCTTGTTTTGCAGGTTCCTCGATAATTGTTGTATGCTCTTTTATATCCGCTATATCTATTGCTCCGGGATCATTACTACCCTCAATAGTTGCTTTAGATATTGGGGCTGGACTATCAAGAAGTGTTCCTATAGCTTTCATTTCCTTCTCAGGGTCTACAACAGATACTATAGCCGGAGGTGTAAATGCAATAGTTGATTTTAGAATTGGTTTGGGTGGAGCTATTTCTTGATGGATTAGCTTTTCTTCGGGTATCTGTTCTTCTACTTTTGTTATTGTAGACATTCTAAATTCATCATCTATGCCTTTTATAAGGGAGCTGTTGGCTTTAACTACTTCCAAAAATGATGGAAGTGCAGCTACTGCTCCAACAAAGAATACCATAATACCAAAGCTAAAATGTGTCTTTTGGAAGAGCCTTGACGTAGAGCGTAGGCTCCATAGGATTTATTTTTGCCGGCGAAAACTATATCACACCAGTCAGAAGAATTGAGTTGGATATTACGTGCCATAACTTTAGGTTTTAGAGTGTTTGTAATTACTGACTCTTTACCTAATAGATAGAATTGGCATCAGATATTCCATAAATATCTTAATAAATATTTTAGAGTATTTAATTTTTATATTTCTATTATTTTGTATATTAGTTAGTTATTGTTTTCTGTTGTTTTGGAAATAGATATAGTTTATGTTAACATTGAGAAAAACAATTAAAAAAACATGTTTTATAGCATTAAATATTTGGAGGATGAAAATATATCACATATCTTTGTCGCATAGAGTTAAGGAATTAGTGTAAAGCTAGGTAAGAAGATTGAAAATTGGTTATTATTGGACTCATCCAATAAATTAGGTTTAAGTGTTTAGGTTATTAGTAATATTTTAAAATCTCGTCAATCATTAGGATTGAGAGATTTTTGTTTAGATTAGTTTTGTGGTTTGGTAAGAGGAAGTTAAGCTATCCTCTTTTTTTATGTCTATATGTGAAAACAGTAAATTTTATTATTCTACATCAATCAGACCAGCAGGTAGGTCTACATATAATATTTTCTTTTCAGAATCAATATCTGTAATGAAGTCATCAGATGCAGGGATAATAATATCATCTCCATTTCCTTTCTTTTTAAGCAAAAAGAGTGTGTTGATAGTAGATTCATCTACATCAGAAATAGTTCCGATTTCGCCAAGTTCTTTATCAATAACAATGAAGTCTATAAAATAACTGAGGGTAAATTCTACCTCCTCATTTTCATCAAAATACTTACGTGGAAAATACACACTCAATCCATTGAAACGTTTTGCTTCAATCTCAGAATTTACATCTTCAAAAAGAATCAAAGCAGTATCGCTACCTTTAAATCTTCGCGATTTAACAAAAAAAGGTACTAAGATGTTGTCAACAGAGCAGATTAAATAAGGGCAATCAACTCTATCGAATATATCATTATCAAAGGCGAAAGTAATTTCGCCTTTGATACCATGGGGTTTAATAAATTTCCCTATTTTGAGAACTTCGTCTTCACGAATCATATATTATTTTTTCTTTTGCTGTGGGCTGTTATTACGCTGTTGCTTCCTTTGGTTAAGATCTTTCATATCTGCTAATTTCATATCAGAGTTACGTTTATCTATTTTTCTCTCAGATAAATCATACAAATCTTGAAATAATTTAGCATCATCTACTTCTTTGTTCCATTGGATATATGTCTTTTTCATATGGTTAAGAACTAACCATACTAATTGCTCTTTTTCTTTTCCTTCCGGATATTCGGCAGCAAGTGCTATTAGTTTTTCGAGCGTTTTTCCATAATGTTTAAAAAACATGGTAGGACGGCTATACTCAACTTTTCCAGGTTTAGAAAATAAGTCTTCTTTTTTAATGATTTCGTAAGGATAATCAATATCAAGTTCGAAATTAGACATAATAGCCAAGTGATCCCAAAGTATATGTTTGAAGTCGTTCACATCACGTAGATGTGGAAACATGTTCCCCATAATATTAATAATCGTATTGGCGCATCTTTTGCGTTCCGCACGATCATCGATAGTCAGACAAAAATCGACCATGTTTTGGATATTTCTTCCATATTCAGGAAGAGCAAGCTTTTTTAATTGCGTGTTATAATCCATGTATAAAATAATCTATATAAGTGAGAATAAGAAAAGTATAAACGAAAGTTCTTCTAATTAAGTAGTTCTTAAGTAGTGCAAAGATAATAAAAAAAGTATCTCATCTTGTCGGTGAGATACTTTTTTATAGGTTTTTGTCTTAAAACGTTATATCGAATTATAGATTTTCGGCTTCTTCCTCCGAACCTGTTTTACTAGCCAGATCTATAATCTTACGACCGGGAGTAAATATCTCTTTATATTGCTCTTGATTGTTTAATAATTCAATAGCTTGCTTCACATCTTTATCTGTTTTCAAAGACTCAATACGCTCTCCTTTTTGGAAATAATTGCGTTTAGCAATTTCCATATTCAGAAGCTTTTTTATATCATCTTTAAAGTTATCTAAATCTCTATCAAGATTGGGAACAAGTTTTGCTTCTAAAGCTTTGTATTCTTCATCAGCTGTTTTTGAGTATCCTTCAAAGTCCATTACATCTTTCAAGGTCTTCAATCTTTTTTCACTCAACCCATCGTATTTAAAGTCTTTTTTAGATTTTACAAAAGTCTTGAAGCTTTCATAATCTTCATCAGTAATGCTAAATTTATCAAGAGGACCAATTTTAGGATTTTTGATAACCCAATCGGTAACCCAATCATTTACGATATACTGATTTAGAAGATAATATGTAATACTTGGAACTTTTATTTCTTCTAGTTTAATATCTGGAGTTACTCCCCCACCATCTCTGACCTCGCGTCCAATAGATGTTTTAAATACTGTAGTCAAACTATCTGGAATACGCCCTACACTTCCGTCTTCGTTGTGATGCTTATAATCTATTGCCTGAATACAACGACCGCTTGGTATATAGTATTTAGAGGTAGTTACTTTAAGACTTCCACCATAAGGTAAATCTCTAGGAGCTTGTACCAAACCTTTACCATAGGTACGCTGTCCCATAATGGCAGCTCTGTCCAAATCTTGTAATGCTCCCGATACGATTTCCGAAGCTGAAGCAGAACCTTTGTCAACTAAAACAACTAAAGGAATATCGGCATCAATAGGATCTAGGGTTGTACGGTGGATTCTATCCCACTGTTTCATCTTTCCTTTAGTGCTTAATACTACTTGACCTTTTGGTACAAAGAAGTTTACTAATTGTACTGCTTCTTCCATAATACCTCCTCCATTTCCTCTAAGATCGAGTATTAAGGAAGTCATACCTTGTTTTTTAAGATCAAGAAAAGCATTCTTTACATCTTGAGCACATTTATCTGTAAATCCTGTGAGGACAATATATCCAACGCCGTCTTGAAGTAGTCCATAATATGGTACAGATGAGATTTGTACATTTTGACGTACAATTTTCATTTCAATGGGTTTCTTTACCCCTGGACGTTCAACTTTAACCGTAATTTCAGTACCTGCCTGTCCTTTTAGTTTGCTGGTAACTTTATTTGATAGCGTTTTACCATAAGGCTCTCCCGGCACTTTTTCGGCAGTTGTCATATCTTCTCCATTAATAGAGAGTATAATATCGCCTACTTTCAGTCCACTTTTAGCAGCAGGCATATTTTCGTATGGCTCTACTATATAAACTATATCACGTCCATCAAGATTTCGTGACGAAATCACGGCTCCTACTCCTGCGTACTCTCCGGTAGTCAATATTGTAAAATCGCTAACTTCTTCTTCAGTCATATAGTTAGTATACGGATCTAATCCGGCTAACATATTTACAATACCCGATTCTATTGTTTTTTCTACATCCAATGTATCTACATAAAACATATCGAGTTCTTTAATAACTGAATTAAAGACTTCAATATTTTTATTGATCTCGAAATACCGTTTTTCGGCATTGCCTTTGTCTTGAGCATACATTGACGATCCACTTAGGAGAAATGTTGCAAAAACAAGAAATCCAACTCCTTTTTTCATCTAATTTTATATGTGTTAATCTATTATTTAATAGTGATTTATATTCAGTTAAAGCTAAAATCTGCAAGGCTGTAATTTTAACAAAGCCGAGCAAAGTAACGACTTTTTTTACAAACGAGGATTTATTTTTTGTTATTATGTATTTAAAAACAAAATAGTGAGCATAAAAGTTTTTAATTTCTTATTATTCCTTGCTTATTCGAGCACTCTTTTATTCCTTTGCTAAAGATATAAAACTAAAAGACAATGTTGGAAAAAACGCAAGTTAACGATGTACAAGATATTGTAATACGCTTTTCGGGAGACTCGGGAGACGGGATGCAATTATCCGGTACTTTATTCTCGAATTTATCTGCTATTTTGGGAAATCAGATATCTACATTTCCCGATTTTCCGGCAGAAATACGAGCTCCTCAAGGTACATTAAGTGGTGTTTCGGGCTTTCAGCTGCATATAGGTACACAAGTTTATAACTCCGGTGATAAAGCGGATGTGTTAGTAGCTATGAACCCCGCTGCATTGAAAGTAAATGCAAACCAACTAAAATCAAACTCAATAATACTTGTTGATACAGACTCTTTTCAAAAACGAGATTTAGAAAAGGCTTTGTTCAAAACCGAAGATCCTTTTCTCGAATTAGGACTTACTACTCAACAAATAGTTGCTATTCCTATTACAACATTAACGAAAGATAGCTTAGCTACTTTTGATTTGGATATGAAAAGCAAAATCAGATGCAAAAATATGTTTGCTCTTGGTGTTGTTTGCTGGCTATTCAACAGATCTATTGATGTTGTGAATCAAATGCTATCTACTAAATTTTCGAAAAAACCGATTTTGGCTGATGCTAATTTACAGGTTTTAGCGAATGGATATAATTATGGTCATAATACCAGTTTGTCTGTTTCTTCATACAGAGTAGATACCTTACAAATGGATAAGGGATACTATATGGATGTAAACGGTAATTCAGCAACGGCTTTTGGCTTGATTGCTGCTGCTGAAAAAGCTAATTTGCAATTATTTTTAGGGTCATATCCTATAACTCCTGCTACAGATATTTTGCATGAGTTAGTAAAGAGAAAAGACTTAGGTGTAAAGGTTGTACAGGCAGAAGATGAAATTGCGGGAATATGTATAGCTATTGGTGCAAGTTTTGCCGGAAGCTTAGCTGTTACTTCAACATCTGGACCTGGGCTTGCTCTTAAAGGGGAAGCTATTGGCTTAGCGGTTATGGCAGAATTACCTTTGGTTGTAGTAGATGTACAACGTGGTGGACCTTCAACGGGATTGCCTACCAAAACAGAGCAAACAGATTTGCGTCAAGCATTATATGGACGTAATGGCGAAAGTCCTATTGTAGTTATTGCAGGGTCAAGCCCTACTAATTGCTTTGATACAGCATATTGGGCATCAAAGATAGCATTGGAGCATATAACTCCCGTTATTTTATTGACTGATAGTTATATAGCAAATGGATCTTCTTCATGGAAAATTCCTAATATGGATGAATATCCTTCAATCAAGCCAAATGATATAAGCCTGTACACAGGTGATGAATGGACAGTAGCTGCCAGAAATGAAGAGAATTATGCACGTTATTGGGCTCCAGCAGGTACAGAAGGATATACTCATCGTATAGGTGGTTTAGAGAGAGATTATTTTACAGGAGCAATATCCACGGATCCTGATAATCACCAAAAGATGGTTGATACCCGACAAGCAAAAATAGATAGAATTGCAGATTATATTCCTGAGCTAGAGGTATTAGGAAATATCAATGCGAAGACTCTAATTGTTGGTTGGGGAGGTACTTACGGACATTTAAGAGAGGCCGTAGAAGAAATGAATAGAGCTGAAAATAAAGTAGCTTTAGCTCACTTTAATTTTATAAGTCCTTTGCCTAGAAATACTGAGAGCGTTTTAAGAAAATATGATAAAATAATTGTAGCAGAGCAAAACAATGGTCAATTTGCCGGATATTTATCCGAGAAATTCAATAATCTACCCATAATTAAATACAACAAAGTGAATGGTCAGCCTTTTGTTGTTTCTGATTTAATCGACTTTTTTACACAAGAGCTTAAAAAATAAATAAAACATATGGATACAATAACTAATCCTATTGTTCATGACACCAGAAGTTATAAAAGTGATCAGTATGTTCGTTGGTGTCCCGGATGCGGCGATCATGCTGTGCTAACATGCCTGCATAAGGCAATGGTAATTTTACAAATAGAACCGCATAATCTGGCTGCGATTTCGGGTATTGGGTGTTCTTCCCGTTTACCTTACTATATGAATACATACGGTTTTCATACTATCCATGGGCGTGGAGCGGCTGTGGCGACAGGTGTGAAAGTAGCCAAACCCGAATTGTCGGTGTGGCTTACAACCGGTGATGGCGATAGTTTGGCAATCGGAGGTAACCATTTTATACATACAATCAGACGGAATGTGGATATTAATATCTTACTTCTGAATAATAAAATATATGGTTTAACTAAAGGGCAATACTCTCCTACTTCGGATAGAGGTTTTGTTTCAAAATCGTCTCCTTATGGAACTGTAGAAGACCCTTTTCATCCGATAGAACTTACTTTGGGAGCAAGAGGAACATTTTTTGCACGTTGTATTGATATTGATTTGAAAAATACGACAGATGCATTTGTTCAGGCAGAACAACATAAGGGAACTTCTGTGGTTGAAGTCCTTCAAAACTGTGTCATATTTAATGATAATATACACAAAGAGATAGTAGACAAAGCTTACAGAGACGATCGTACCATTTTATTGAAACAAGGAGAAAAGATGATCTTTGGATCTAATATGGATAAAGGCTTGGTATTGGATGGCTTTAACCTGAAGGTGGTAACTATCGGACAAGATGGTTATACTATTGAAGATATTTTGGTGCATGATGCTACTACTGAGGATAACATATTACATTTGAAATTGGGATTAATGGTTCCAGAAAACGGATTTCCGGTAGCTATTGGTGTTATTCGTAATGTAAAAGGATTATGCTACGATCAGGAAGTGAAGAAAATGATTGATGACGTTCAAGTTAAAACGAAAGTACATACATTAAACGATTTTCTAATGAGTGGCGAAGTTTGGGAAGTAAAATAGTCTCAGCTGCTTAATTATCATACATATAAAAAAGAAAGATCCTGTTTGCAATTTGCAAACAGGATCTTTCTTTTTTATATCAACTTTTAATCAATGGTTTCTTTCTTTTTTATTACGCCTTATGGAATTTGTTAAATATTTCTATCTATTAAGCAAAGAGGGAGTGAATATGTAGTAATAACCATTTAAATTATATGATTATGGCACGTAACATTCAACTTAATTCTTCTGACTGGTGTGATATAGTTTTCACCGGTAAAAACAAAACCTATGGGGCGTATGCTTTACGCCAAAGTTCTTCAAAGAGGCATCTTCTGGCTTTTTTTATTGTCGTCATTTTTGTAGGAATAGTTGCAGGCCTTCCTTCAATATTGAATGCAGTAAATCCACCAAAGGAATATGTTCAAAATATAACAAGTGAGTATATAGTTGGAGGAGCAGACGAACTAGAAAAAGAGGAAGAACCTATTGTAGAGCCTTCTACTACCCCACCCCCTCCTCCTATTATTGATTCACAGAAATTTACTCCTCCCGTTGTAACAGCCGATGATATGGTAGAGGAATCAAGAGAGTTATTGTCTCAGCAGGAGCTAAACTCTAGTACTGCACAAATATCTATTGCAACAATGGAGACTGGCAATACTGAGGGTGTTGATATTGAAGAAGTTCTAAAAGAACAACGACAAATAACAAATCAACCACCACAAGAGCCTAATCAAATTCATGAAATTGTGGAAATAATGCCTCAATTTCCTGGAGGAACAAGTGAGTTGATGAGATATTTAAGTGCAAATATGAAGTATCCAACAATTGCTGCTGAAAATAATATTGAAGGGCGTGTAGTTCTTAAATTTGTAGTTGGTAAAGATGGTAGTATATCTAACATACAGGTAATAAGACCTCTTGATCCATCTTGCGATAAGGAAGCTGTAAGAGTTGTAAGAAGCATGTCTAAATGGATTCCCGGTATGCAAAATGGACATCCTGTGGCTGTGTACTTTACTTTACCTGTATTATTTAAATTGCAGAGATAAGGTTGCATATTCTTAATACTTGTAAGTTATATGCTTATATAAAATATAAAAAAGACCAATACCTAAAGGGTATTGGTCTTTTTTAATAATAGATATATAACCTATTAAGATTTATGTTTTTCTACCCAATTTTTAGCATTGATAAACGCTTCCATCCAAGGTGTAACATCATCCTTACGATTTTCAAATGGATAGTAAGCACATTGCCAAGGGAATATTCCTCTTTCAGGGTGTGGCATAATTGCTAAGTGACGACCATCTTTAGAACATACGGCTGCAGTAGAATAATCCGATCCATTAGGGTTACCCGGATATTCATCATATGCATATTTAGCAACAATGTTATATTCTGATTCTGCCTTAGGTAATGTAAAGCGTCCTTCGCCATGAGCTACCCAAACACCAAGCTTGCTGCCTGATAATGAACCAAACATCACCGAGTTATTTTTAGGTATATCAACAGATATAAATGTAGATTCAAACTTATGAGAAGCATTATGATTCATCTTAGGTTTTTCATCGTGTTCAGGATAAATTAATCCTAACTCCATTACCAATTGGCAACCGTTACAAACTCCTAAACTTAAAGTATCTTCACGAGCATAGAAATTGCGTAAGGCAATTTTTGCTTTTTCGTTATACATGAAGCTACCAGCCCATCCTTTAGCAGAACCTAGTACATCCGAGTTTGAGAATCCACCACAGAAAACAATTAAACTTATGTCTTCTAAGGTTTCTCTTCCTGATGCAAGGTCGGTCATGTGTACATCTTTTACATCAAATCCGGCCAAGTATAAAGCGTAAGCCATTTCACGCTCACCGTTGGTTCCTTTTTCTCTGATGATAGCTGCTTTAACTCCCGATTTTCCTTCTCTCGTGGGTGTAATTCCCAAATGTGAGAATTTGCCATTGAAAGAACTATTTATTTTAAACTCTACGGGTTGGTTTTTATAATTCTCGTAACGAGCTTTAGCACAATCTTCTCCGCTTTGAAGTCTGTCTAATAAATAAGACGATTCGTACCAAATATCTCTCAATTCATCAATATCAAACTCTTCGTAGAACTCGTCTTTCTGAATAGTTAGTTTTCTATTTTCAGTAGGTCTCGCAACTATTGCATAACCAATACCATAATCATCCAATATTTTTTCAACTAAATGATGATGTTTTACCTGAATCAAAACTCCCGGGTTTTCAGAGAATAATACTTTGATAAGATCTGTATGATGTAATTTATCTAATCTAGCTTCCAGACCTCCTTGAGGGTTTGCAAAACACATTTCTAACATAGCAGTAATCATACCTCCGGCAGAAATATCGTGTCCTGCAAGTACTAATCCTCTTTCTATTAATTCTTGGATACAAGTAAATGCGTCCTTAAAGTATTCAGGATCTTTTACAGTAGGAACCTCTTCGCCCAATTTGCTCATGGTTTGAGCAAGAGCTGATCCTCCCAATTTGAAAGTATCAAAAGAGAAGTCAATATAATAGAGATATGTACCTTTGATATACGCTAATACAGGAGATACAATTTTACGTATATTTTTCACTTCGGCAGCAGCAGATATAATTACTGTACCGGGAGCATATACTTTATCATCTCCGTATTTTTGAGTCATTGATAGTGAATCTTTTCCTGTTGGAATGTTGATTCCTAATTCACAGGCAAAGTTAGAACAAGCTTCTACTGCTCGGTATAAACGAGCATCCTCTCCGGGGTTTTTACACGGCCACATCCAGTTTGCACTTAGTGATATACCTTGAATTCCATCTTCAAGAGGTGCAAATACTATATTTGTAAGAGCTTCTCCGATAGCTATTACAGACCCTGCTTCCGAATCTACCATTGCTACTTGAGGTGCATGACCGATAGATGTTGCAATACCCGAACGACCTTTGTAATCAAGTGCAACAGCACCAAGGTCACTCAATGGAAGTTGTATTTCTCCCTGACATTGTTGACGAGCCACTTTTCCTGTAACAGAACGGTCTACTTTGTTTGTTAACCAGTCTTTACAAGCAACAGCTTCGAGTTGAAGAACATTCGATAAATGTCCTTTTAAGCTTAATAATTTATAATCGGGATTAGTAAAATACTCTTCTATAGTCTCATCACGCATAATTGTACGTGGTGCTTTTCCGAAGAAGTCTTCTAAACTTAAATCTATAGGACGTTTACCATCAGCTTGTTCAAAAACAAACTTCTTGTCATCTGTAGTTTTACCAACTACATACATAGGCGAACGTTCGCGTTCTGCTATTCTTTTTATAGCTTCTGCTGTTTCTGCAGGCACTATCATACCCATTCTTTCCTGACTCTCGTTACCTACAATTTCTTTAGAAGATAAAGTTGGGTCTCCTACAGGAAGTTTTGATACATCTATAATACCACCAGTTAGCTCTACAAGTTCCGAAAGACAATTTAAGTGCCCTCCCGCCCCATGATCGTGGATTGATACAATTGGGTTATTATCAGATTCCGATAATGTACGGATAACATTCGATACACGTTTTTGCATTTCAGGGTTAGCACGTTGAACTGCATTCAATTCAATACCACTAGAGTATTGACCTGTATCAACAGAAGATACTGCACCTCCACCCATTCCGATACGATAGTTGTCGCCCCCCAATAAAACAACGCTTTCGCCTGTTTCAGGTTCGTTTTTTATAGCATCGCGTTTGTTTCCAAAACCAACACCTCCGGCTAACATTATTACTTTATCGTATGCAAATTTCTTTTGATTTTCTTGATGTTCAAGAGTCAAAACTGAACCACAAATAAGAGGTTGTCCAAATTTGTTCCCGAAATCTGACGCACCATTTGATGCTTTGATCAAGATTTCTTCAGGAGTTTGGTATAACCAATCTCTTTCAGCCATAGTTTCTTCCCATGCTCTACCCTCTTTGGTACGAGGATATGCTGTCATATAAACAGCTGTTCCAGCAATGGGTAAAGAACCTTTACCTCCTGCCAAACGGTCGCGAATCTCTCCCCCTGTTCCCGTTGCAGCACCATTAAAAGGTTCTACTGTGGTAGGGAAATTATGAGTTTCTGCTTTTAATGAAATAACCGATTTAATTTGTTTAGTCTCAAAATAGTCTGGTTTATCTCCACTGGCAGGAGCAAACTGTTCTATTTCGGGTCCATCATTAAATGCAACATTATCTTTATAAGCAGAGATTAGTTTATTTAAGTTGACTTTTGATGTCTTCTTTATAAGTTGAAAAAGAGAACTTTCTTTTTCTTCACCATCAATAATAAATGTGCCATTGAATATTTTATGGCGGCAATGTTCTGAGTTTACTTGCGAAAAACCAAAAACTTCACTATCTGTAAGTTTTCTATTCAACTTAGCACTTAAGCCATTTAGGTAGTCTATTTCTTCTGAACTTAGAGCCAAACCTTCTTTGGCATTATATGCTGCAATATCATCGATCTCTAGAATCGGATCGGGTTTTTTATCAATTGTAAACAGAGTTTGTCCTAACCCATTGTAGCTTTGTTGAAGCATTGGGTCGTATTTAGAATCTGGCTCAGCAGAAAAGAATTCTTCAATACGGATAATACCCGTAATAGCCATATTTTGAGTAATCTCAACAGCATTGGTGCTCCAAGGAGTAACCATCTCTTTACGAGGGCCAACGAAATGCCCTTGAACCTCCGAAGAGTCAATTAGTTGAGCTTCGTCGAAGAGCCATTTTAACTTTTGGATATCAGAAGATTCTATTGGAGAAGATGTTTCTACTGCAATGACGTTTTTAGCAGAATTAAGGAAGAAAGATACCATATTGATTAAGCTATATTATCACTTTATTAATCTGTGAACAAAGTTAATCAAAAGTATACAACTAATAAAGACAAAATTCTTTATTTAAGACATAAAATAAAAAAGGTTGATAATTAAATTACCAACCTTCCTATCATAAGTGATTTTATTTCTTCTTTTCATCGTCCAGATAGTCGCTTGCCTTTTGTGAAAGATCGCGGGCTGTACGTTTAGCTTGTATTGTAAGATCTTCTACTTTATCTTCGATTTTATCTGAGTATTCACGAGCTTTATGTGAAATTACATCGAATAATGATTTGGCTTGCTCTCTTAGATCACCATATTTTCCTTTGAAAAATTTATCCCAATCTATTTCAAGACCTTCTTTATCCATAAAGTCTTTCACTATCGTTACAACTTTTACAGCTTGTTCTTCCGATAAACCTGCTTCTTCTTGTAATCTTTTTAGTAAGTTTTCCATATTATTTAATATTAAAATTATTCTTATGATCTTATAACGCCAATGTATAAAAAATAGTTTAACAAACTATGGTTATAATTTCGAATCGTTTGAATATTTTCAGATAAATATCTACCTTGTTCTGAAATATAAATACAAAACAATGGAACAGATTAAAAGTAAACCTTTCTTTCTAAAAGATGAAGAACCTGTATATACTGCCGATAAGGGTATAACACGTCAATTTGTAGGGTATAACAATGAGATAATGACAGTGAAAGTAATCTTTGAAAAAGGTGCTATTGGTTATCAGCATTCGCATCCTCATGTGCAAACGGCTTATATTGAATCGGGAGTGTATGAAGTTACAATAGATGGAGAAACTAAGACTTTAAAAGCCGGTGATGGGTTTTTTGCAGAACCTAATATTATGCATGGCTTAGTTTGTTTAGAGGCAGGTATTATTATTGATACTTTTAGTCCGGTAAGAGAAGATTTCTATGAGACGATAAAATAAAGAGAGCTGTTATTAAAACAGCTCTCTTTATTTTATTATTTAAACGCCAGTTCTCTTTTAGTCACCGCTAAACATATCTTTAAAATCGACAACTTGTTTTCCCGGTAATATTTGATTTAATACTACTCCGATAATAGAAGCTAATGCCATACCTTCGAGCGAAAAGTGACTTCCGATATGTATTGCTGCTCCACCTATTCCAATAACAAGAATAACTGATGCTATAATAAGGTTTCTTTTTTGAGAAAAGTCTATTTTATTTTCAACAAGCATTCTCAATCCGCTAGATGCTATAATTCCAAATAGAAGTATAGATACTCCACCCATCACAGGTGTAGGAATGGTTGATAAAAGGGCTGATACTTTACCGCAGAATCCGAAAAGGATAGCAAAAAAGGCAGCTCCAATAAATAGGTATATACTAAATGCTTTTGTGATAGCAAGTACTCCGATGTTTTCGCCATAAGTAGTATTGGGAGGTCCTCCGATGCAAGCAGCAATCATAGATGCTACAGCATCACCAAATAAGGATTTGTGTAATCCTGGATCTTCTAGCAAATCTTTCTCTACAACTTTACTCAATACCAATTGATGCCCTATATGTTCGGCAATAGGAACAATGGCTACAGGAACCATGAGTAAAAAGACCCTCCATGTGAAGTGAGGTGTAAAATGTACAAAAGGAATTTCGAAAGGGGGTACTTCAAACCAGCTGGCTTCTATAACTCTTTGAAAATCGACAATTCCCATTATGAGAGCAAAAATATATCCTCCGATGATTCCCATTAATACAGGAACCACACTTAAAAATCCTTTGGTAAATATGGCAAATACAATGGTTATGACTAGTGTTACAAGTCCCACTAAAACGTAATCTATATCGTATCCCCCGTCGTGATTGGTAACCATGCTGACTGCTACGCTTGATAATCCTAGTCCGATTACCATAATTACAGGTCCTACTACAATAGGTGGTAATAATTTCATCAGCCATTTAGTCCCTGTTTTAGAAATAACTAAAGCAACAAGAGCATACACGATTCCCACAAGGAAACTTCCTACCATAATACCTGCATATCCTTCAAATGCTTTTATTGCTATAAGCGGATTAATAAATGCAAACGATGATCCTAAATAAGAAGGTACTTTTCCACGAGTTATCAAAATAAACGCTAATGTACCCAAGCCACTTGAAACAAGAGCAACTGCAGGACTCATGCCTGTAAGGGCAGGAACTAAAACTGTTGCCCCAAACATGGCAAAGAGATGTTGGATACTTAGTAAGATCCATTGATGAAATTTAGGCTTCTCATCTATTCGAAGAACTATTTTACTCGAAGGCTTCATGGTAATGATTTGATTGATTTTATTTTTAGGCAATAAAAAAGCACCGCTAAAATAGGTGCTTTTTTAATAGGAATTATACTATCTGCTTAAATTTAGTCAGAAATACATCGGCTTGCTCTTTCGTTAAGCACAATGGAGGCAGGAGGCGGAATACATGAGTTCCTGTTGAGCCTGTAAATACCTTATCTTCGAATAGAAGCTTTGATCTTTTTTCTTTAATAGGTTCGTTCATTTCGATACCTATAATAAGACCACGTCCACGCACTTCTTTTATTCCTGATATTTTTTTTAGTTCCGTGATTAAATATTCTCCTATATTTAAAGCATTCTCAACCAACTTCTCTTTTTTCATTATATCTAATACTGCAATAGCAGCAGCACAAGCTAAATGATTACCACCAAATGTGGTTCCAAGTTGTCCGTAAACAGCTTTAAACATAGGGTTAATCAAAACGCCTGCCATAGGGAAACCATTACCAATACCTTTAGCAACAGTTATAATATCAGCTGTTATATCAGCATACTGATGTGCAAAGAATTTACCACTACGTCCGTAACCTGATTGAATTTCGTCCAGAATAAGGATTGTTCCAGTTTCTGTACAAATATCACGAAGTTCTTTTAGAAACTTATCGTCTGGAATGTGGATACCTGCAACGCCTTGAATACCTTCTATGATTACAGAGCAATATTCTTTTGTTGCCAATTCTTTTTTGACGAATTCAATATCGTTGAACGGAGCAAATGTAACATTTGAGTTATCATTTACAGGTGCAGAATATGCAGGAATATCTGTTGTTGCAACAGTTACAGATGTACGTCCGTGGAATGCTTTCTTAAATGCTAAAACCTTCTTTCTTCCATTGTGAAAAGAAGCCAACTTTATTGCGTTCTCATTTGCTTCGGCACCCGAGTTAATAAGAAAAAGAAAATAATCAGGATAACCGCATTGTTCTCCTAATTTCTGAGCAACTTCTTGTTGCAATTCATTGATAACTGAGTTTGAATAGAAACCAAGTTTATTTAATTGGTCTGTAATTTTTCCCACATAATATGGATGAGTATGTCCTACTGAAATTACAGCATGTCCGCCATAAAGATCCAGATATTCGTTTCCTTTTTCATCATATACATAACATCCATTCCCCTTTACTATATTAAGGTCGAATAATGGAAATACATCAAATAGTTTCATTTTATACTTTATATTAAAGGTCTTAAACCTATTTATTACTTATTCTTATTTCTATTTTAGAAAGTAATCTAATCGTTGCTTTCTATATTATCACTTTTGGGTGCGGTTGTCAATACTTCATTTATCATCTCCACTACTCTCTCTTTACGAATTATGTACATGCCCAATCTATCAGTTGATATACCATTTTTTAATTTATAGGTATAGGTAGGATGTCCATCAACTTCACGTATCTCAAAACTTCGGAAACTTATATTATCATTTGCACTTAAACTTTCGGCTGCTTCTATTATATGTGTAGATATAACGAAGAATGAACTTTTGATGCGTGCAAATGCCGACACTATGGCTAAAGTACCATCATAGGCATCTTTTACGTTTGTTCCTCTAAATAGTTCGTCGAAAATAACCAGTAGATTATTATTTTCTTTCAGTTGATTAGCAACATACTTTACCCTCAGAACTTCTGCGTAGAAGTGGCTGTAACCCGAATGTAAGTCATCAGATATATTGATGGTAGTACATAACCCTGATATAAGACTCAATCTCATGCTTTTGGCAGGGACAGGAAATCCTGCGTGTGCCAAATATGCAGAAACACCCAAGGCTTTTAGAAAAGTTGATTTCCCAGCCATATTGGGTCCCGTGATGAATAATAGATTTGACTCTCCTCCGAAGCTAATATCATTTGCTATCGCATCTTCTACAAATGGGTGAAAAAGTCCTTCGAGTTCAAGACAATTTGCTGATTTGGGTAAAACTTCGGGATAGCAAAGATTGTACTTATCAGCAGCATTAGCTATTGCCTGAAAAGCATCGTATTCATATATGAGATTGATTAGAAATTGAATATTTCTACTTTGTGAGTGTCTGAAAATAGAGTCATACACATCTATATCGTAAGCCTTTAGGCTTTTTAAATCAAGAGCACTTTGAAATTCTGATAAAGCAAATATTTCGAGAACCTTATCATTGTCTTTCTTTAATAATATAGGGCAATGATTAGCTTTTCCTTCATTAACCAAATTTAGAGAAAATTCGTACAATGATTTTAGAATCACAATCATAGAGTTCACTCCGTTTTTTACAACATAGTAGCTTTCTGTCGGATTCAGTGTATTCATTATTTTTCGCTCCGCCGACCATACTTTTGATGCACGTCTGATAGAGGAACCTCTGTCTTTTAGGTAATATACTGCATAATCGAGAGCATCTTTATCAATCGTCAATCGTGATGTCACATGATGCTGAAAAAACAGAACAGCCTCTTTCCTTTCGTTTATTTTTTGAAGATCAGTCATTGGCTCTGCCAAAAAGCGATATAATTTGTCTTGACCTCCTTTACATGTAGTCAAGTTAAACAGGTCAAATATCGATTTACCACTTTTGTATGTACCAAAAATGTCTAGATCCTTTTTTGTCTGGTCGTCTATCTGAAAGGGCATAGGCGCGATGTTTTTAATTAATAAACCTAGTATTCGATAAAGTTATTTTTTTATAAGACTCTTTTTGTCTTTAGCTCAAAAACTGAATATCTCAATTTAGAAAATAAGATATTACTTGATCTTAAAATCCTGTTGCTTTCAGCTTTAATCCCTCTGTTTCATCTAAACCAAAGATAAGATTTAGATTATGAACAGCTTGCCCCGAAGCACCCTTCACTAGATTGTCGATGCAAGAAAGAATAAGCAGTTTATTACCATGCTTCTCTACATATAAAACACATTTGTTAGTGTTGACAACTTGTTTTAGATCAGGATTTTTATCAGTTACTATAACAAAAGGGCTATTCTTATAGAAGTCTTCGTATAGTTTACGAGCATCTTCTTTCGAACCTTCAAAATTCAGATAAATACTGGCGAATATACCACGAGTAAAATTACCGCGAACAGGTATAAAATTAATATCTTCTGAGAAATTATTTTGAAGTTGAGTCAATGATTGACGAATTTCGCCTAAGTGCTGATGTTCGAAAGCTTTATATACTGAAATATTATTCTCTCTCCAACTAAAATGTGATGTTGCCGAAGGTTTAACCCCTGCCCCTGTTGATCCCGTAATTGCATTTACATGAACTTCTGTATTCAATAATTGAGCATTAGCTAAGGGCAGTAAAGCCAATTGTATAGCTGTTGCAAAGCATCCGGGATTAGCAATTCGTTTTGCTTGCTTTATTCTCTCTTTGTTTAATTCGGGTAAACCATATACAAACTCATGTTCTGCCGATTCTTTACGGTAATCAGTAGACAAGTCTATAATTTTCAAATTCTCAGGAACTTTATTTGTATCCAAGAATTTTTTAGTGTCACCATGTGCTGTACAGAAAAAGAGTACATCTATTTCGTTATATGGAAGCTGATCTGTAAATTTCATATTAGTTTCACCAAGTAAACCTCCATGAACATCGGTTAGCTTATTTCCAGCATTACTAGTACTATTAACGAAAACTAGTTCTACTTGAGGATGATTAATCAATAAACGAATCAATTCTCCTGCTGTATATCCTGCTCCACCTATTATTCCTGCTTTTATCATTTTATTTTGATCGTCTATTTAGTAAATAAAAGTATTTAGTGTTATATCACTAAATTATAAATAGGTTCGAGACCCATAGTTATAAAAATAAGAGTTTTTTTAGAAGTATCTTGTCGTTTGTAGAAAAAAAGAACAACAAAGATCTTAGAATTACCTACTACTTTAGTAAGTATAAATGCAACAGATAGTTATAATTAAATTCTGTTGCATTAAATACTTATTGTTCCTTAAAGTGGTTTCTTAGGCTTTATTATTTTTCTTTTGTACGCTGTGAAATACTTTTGTAGGGATAGAGTAAATTTTAGTAAAGCCTTTTGCATCATCAGCACTCCATGCTTTATTTATTTCTCCATATTCTCCAAATTCGGCTTTCATTAAGTCAAAATCGCTGTCAACACCAACTAATACATAGTTATAAGGCATTAATTTGATAGTAACTGTACCTGTTACATTGTCTTGAGAACTTGTAAGGAAAGCCTCAATGTCACGCATTACAGGTTCAAGGTATTGTGCTTCATGTAGAAACATTCCGTACCAATTGCCTAATTGCTCTTTCCAGTATTGTTGCCATTTGGTAAGAGTGTGCTTTTCTAGCATTTTGTGTGCGTTGATAATTACCAACGGTGCAGCGGCTTCGAAACCTACACGTCCTTTAATACCTATAATGGTATCACCAATATGCATATCGCGACCTATTGCAAAAGCCGAAGCTATTTCTTCAATTTTATTAATCGCCTCTATTTTATTAGTATATTTTTTTCCGTTTACTCCGGCTATTTCTCCTTGTTCAAAATCAATGGTTAGAATCTCCGATTCTTTTTTAATCAATTGAGAAGGATATGCTTCTTCGGGTAAGGTTTGGTTCGATTTCAATGTCTCTTTACCACCTATACTTGTTCCCCAAAGACCTTTATTTATAGAGTATTCCATTTTAGTGAAATCTGCTTCATAACCATGTTTTTTAAGATAATCAATCTCATATTCACGGGTTAAGATCATATCACGTGTTGGAGTTATTATTTCTATTTCGGGAGCTAATACATCAAAAGTCAAATCGAAACGTACCTGATCGTTACCTGCACCTGTACTACCATGTGCAACTGCATCAGCCCCTATTTCCTTTGCATAATTAATAATGGCTATTGCTTGAAATATACGTTCAGAACTTACTGATATAGGATAAGTTCCGTTTCTCAGAACGTTTCCAAACACCATATACTTGATGCTCTTCTCGTAATATTCTTGTGTAACATCTAATGCTACGTGTTTTATTGCTCCTAATTTATAGGCTTTTTCTTCAACTATCTTTAGTTCGTCCGGCGAGAAACCTCCGGTATTAGCTATAGCTGTATATACTTCGTATCCTTTTTCTTCGGACAAATATTTGGCACAAAATGAAGTATCTAATCCTCCACTAAAAGCTAAAACGACTTTCTTTTTCATTGGTCTGTATCTTTTAATTTTTTCAGTAAATCTTTTATCTCCGGCTTATCTTCATGTGTTTTTGGATCATAAAGCATTGCAGTACAAATACAATATTTGCGGTCTGTGCGGGTCAATACATCATAATTAACACAACCTTGACAACCTCTCCAGAAAGCTTCATCATCCGTTAATTGAGCAAAAGTAACAGGTACATATCCCAAATCGGTATTGATTTTCATGACAGCAGCACCCGACGTTAACCCAAATACCTTTGCATCAGGAAATCTATGACGACAAAGAGCAAAAGCCATCTGCTTGATACGCTTAGCTAAACCATGCCCTCGGAATTTATCAACAACAATAAGCCCCGAATTGGCAACAAATTGTTTATTACCCCAAGTTTCTATATAACAGAAACCTGCAAATTCTTTCCCGGCAAGAGCGATGATCGATTTGCCTTCTTTCATTTTAAGCTCCACATACTCGGGAGAGCGTTTGGCTATACCTGTACCACGCACCTTTGCGGCTGCTTCTATTGTATCTAATATAGTCTGAACATATTCGATATGTTTATCGCTGGCTATTTCGATAGTTATTTCTGGTTCTAATTCTTCTTTCATTTTTTTATCTGTCGATAAAATATTGTTGATCATTTCATATTTGGAATAAAGGAGGAAAGAGATGCTAGCACTTCTTCTCTGCTAATATTATCTTTGGGTATTATTAATATCGTATCGTCTCCGGCAACAGTACCTAGTATTGTTTGGTTAGCTTTTGAATCTATTTCTCCGGCAATAGCCATAGCATATCCGGGGCGAGTTTTTATAACTGCCAGTTGTCCAGAGAATTCAATACTAAGAAAACCAAATGATGATAGAGGCATTATATTATCGGGCGAATTTACAATTGCATCAGCCAATTGATATGCATAATTACCTCTTGGTGTTGGTGCTTTTATAATTTTCAGCTCTTTTATATCACGAGAAAGTGTTGCTTGTGTCACATCAAACCCTTTGTTTATTAGGGCATTTAGAAGCATATCCTGATTGGTTATATCCTCAGATAATATAACTTCTTTGATGGTTGTATGTCGGATTTTCTTTCTCATTTTGAATAAATATACATTTTATTCTGCAAATTTATACATAATATTGTATATTCAAACATATTTGAGATTATTTTTTGTATATATTGATGCTAAAAAACGATTTTGTATTAAGTAAAGGTGCTTTTATTTAATTAGAAGTATGCGGACAATATTTTCGATAGTTCTTTCAACATTTTCTTTTCCTTTCGAAAGAGCTTCTTCCAGAGAAACTGCTTGTGGTAAAATTCCCAGAATTGCATCAAAACCACAGTCATATAGTTGATTTATACCTTCACCTATATATCCGGCAATGGCAATCACTTTTTTGTTTTCAGACTTAGCTACTAGAGCAACTCCATAGGGAGTTTTTCCGTATTGTGTTTGAAAATCAATACCCCCCTCACCTGTAAATACAAAATCTGCTTGTTTGATAATTTCTTTTAAGTTGGTGTAGTTGATGATAATATCTATACCTCGTTTTAGTTTTGCATTTGTAAATGCAAGAAGACCTGCACCCAAACCTCCAGCAGCACCTGCACCAGGAATGTTTGCAATATCTTTATTTAGTTGTTGTTTTATTATTTCAGAATAATGATAAAGTGCATTATCTAAGATTTCTACCATCTGAGGCGTAGCTCCTTTTTGAGGACCAAATACTTTAGATGCTCCTGTTTCGCCATACAAAGTATTAGTTACATCACAGGCAACTTCTATTTCAATATTGTCTAAACGAGAATCAAGTTTCGATATATCAATTTTTGCAAGTTGAGATAGTGCTTCGCCTCCAAATGGTAATTCACGATCTTGTTTATCTAAGAAGCGTGCACCTAATGCTTGGGCAAGCCCCACTCCACCATCATTTGTTGAGCTGCCTCCTATTCCTAGGATTATTTTCTTTATGCCTTTATCTAAACATGCTATGATTAATTGACCTGTACCATATGTTGTGGTAATTAAAGGGTTACGGGTCTTTTCATTTATATACTGAATTCCACTGGCGGATGCCATTTCTATCGCGGCGGTTGTTCCATCTCCCAATATTCCGTATTGGGCAATAACAGGATTATTTAGAGGACCTACAACTTCAAGATTATATATTGTACCGTGGGTTGCATCTACTAATGATTGAACTGTACCTTCTCCCCCATCTGCCATCGGAACTTTGATACAGTTTGCATTGGGAAGTACTTTTCTTATGCCTTTTTCCATAGCCTCACATACTTCTTGTGCAGTCATAGAGCCTTTAAAAGAATCTGGTGCTAAAACAAATGTTAGATTTTCCATCGGTATTTTTATATAAAGTCTGTTTGTTTTCTGAATGCAATATAAAGTTAATAAAAAAGCTCCTGAAATAATTTTATTTCAGGAGCTTTCTGTAAATGATATACTTTCGATTTATAACCGATTATTTCTGTTGTGCTAGCTAAAGTAATAAAAGGTCTGAACCCTTAAATAGTCTCAATGTTTACTACATCCTCTAATTTAATATCTTCAGAAGAAGAGCCTATCATAATTTTGAATTTTCCGGGTTCTACAATTTGTTTCATTTGCTGATCAATGATTGAGAAATCGTTTTTAGAAAGTTCAAATGATACAGTTTTACTTTCACCTTTTTTCAGATTAATACGTGAGAAGTGTTTTAGTTGTTTTACCGGACGAACTGTAGATGCAACTTCATCGCGTATATAAAGTTGAGCAACTTCATCGCCATCAAAATTACCAGTATTTGTAATTGTAAATTCTGCCGTGTAACTTGTATTATTTACTTTGCGAATAGCTAGATTACTATATTCAAAAGATGTATAGCTTAAGCCAAAACCAAAGGGATAAAGTGGAGCTTGAGTCATTTCTACATAATCATGGCTCTTTGGATTTCTCTGATTATAATATACTGGTAATTGACCTACTGAACGAGGCACAGAAATAGGCAAACGACCTGCGGGGTTATAATCTCCAAATAGAATATCAGCAATAGCGTTTCCTCCTTCTTGCCCAGGATACCATGCTGTAAGAAGTGCATTTGCATTTTCATCAGCCCAGTTCATATTTAATGGACGTCCTTCAATATATACTACAATAACAGGGGTACTTGTTGCTTTTATTGCTTTTAATAGATCAAGCTGTTTTCCCATTAAGTCTAATGAGACTCTGTCGTATCCTTCGCCACTTTCCATATCGCTGATATTGTCTTTTGAAGCAACGGCAGCTCCTGTGTCGATATATTTTGTCTTGAAGTCACGAGCGCTTGATCCTCCTACTACAACTATTGCAACATCTGCATTTTTTGCAGCAACAACAGCCTCTTGTATTTCTAGGTTTGTAGTATCTCTGATTGCTGTTCCTTTTACATATTGAATCTGAGAAGCATTCAGTTTTGATTTAATTCCATCTAAAACTGTCTTTATATTATCTCTTTCTTGAGGTGCTGTATAATCTCCTAATTGATTATAGATGTTATCAGCATTGGGTCCTATAACAGCTACTTTTTTTATGTTCTTGTTTAGAGGTAAAATATTCTTTTCATTTTTAAGAAGAGTAACAGACTCTTGTGCTACTTTACGAGCTAAATCAATATGTTCTTGGTTTCTGATATTTTTAGCTACTTGTTTTACATCTACATAAGGATTTTCAAAAAGTCCCATTGCAAACTTCAACCTAAGAACATGTCTAACTGCTTCATCAATAACAGACTCTTTTACTTTGTTGTTTTTCACTGCATCAATTAATAGAAAGAAAGCATTTCCGCCTAAATCAACATCCAACCCTGCATTAGCTGATAAAATAGCTGCATCCTGTATATTGTCTACAACATGGTGGCTTCCTTTCAGACCTTCGATACTACCAAGATCAGAAACTGTAAAACCATTAAATCCCCATTCTTTACGAAGTACATCTTTTAAGAGGTATTCATAAGAAGTACAAGGAATACCATCAATAGAATTGTATGCAGTCATCACAGATAATGCACCTGCTTTTACTGCTGCTTGAAAAGGAGGCAGATAATTTTCTCTAAGGTCTCTCATTCCTACACTATTTGGGTTTCCATTATGACCACCTTTGGGTACACCATAAGCCACAAAGTGTTTAAGGGTTGATATAAGGCTATTTTTTTTAGTTAAATCGCCACTACCAAAACCTTTTACAAACGCTTCGCCCATGCGAGCTATCAAGATTGGATCTTCTCCATAAGTTTCTTCGGTACGAGACCAACGAGGTTCTCTAGCTAAATCAAGCACAGGACCATATCCTATGTGTGACCCTTGTAAACGAGCTTCTTGTGCAATGGTAGAACTCATTTTAGTTAATAACACAGGATTCCAAGTGGCAGCCTGACCTATTGCAGTCGGAAAAACAGTTGTTCCGATAGCCATGTGTCCGTGAGGACACTCTTCTGCTAAAAAGATAGGAATTCCTAAACGGGTATTTTCTATAATATATTTTTGAAGAGCATTTCCTGCTTCAGCAGCTAAAGTAGGATTTAATCCGTTTTCTAATGTTTTCTGAGTCCATGGATCAGCACGGAAAGTTGCCCACAGCATACCGATTTGTCTTTCTTTTACGATATCTTCAAATTTCTTTGACTGTGTAACTTTGTTACCCTTCTTTTCGTACATCTCCCATCCTAGTGGGCAAAGTAGCTGACCTACTTTTTCTTCAAGAGTCATGCGACTGACTAAATCTTTAGTTCGTTCTTCCGCACTCAGTTTGGGATTTTTATACTTTGGTTGAGCATATGTATGTCCAAAAGATAAGGCTATACATAAAAGCAGTAATGTGTATTTCATCAGATAATATTATTTAATTATTAGGTAATTGCAATTATTGATATATCTTTTATTTCTTCAATGGAAAAATTCTGCTCATAAAGAATTTATTAAGTCTCGGATAAATTATCTTTTCTACTAAATAACTGAAAATAAGA
>NZ_CVRU01000156.1 GCF_001261715.1 Dysgonomonas sp. HGC4
AATACTATGAAAAACACATAATGTAAACGTTTGAGAGGCTTATAAAGTTCTATGAATTATCTCTATGCTAAATAGATATGTTTGATGATTATAATAACTAGAGAAACTGTATGATTTAAACATATCGAGATAAGAAAAGGATTATAATATATGTCGATTTATTTTTTATCCTTTTAGAGTTCTGCTTATTGGTATCTTAGTTTGTTTTATTACTTTTGAGAATGATGTCTTTAATTCCTTATATTGTAAAGTGGATGTTTGTGTTAAACCTTATTGCTATTGTGCTGGGTTTGGTACTTAATAAGTTGGGCTACGTAAAGCTAGCTAAGATTTTATCGTATGTGTCTATCGTCGGTGTATCATTAGCTGTTCTATATATGATTGTTCTGTTTGTTATTTTTTATTACCCTTCCATTTTAACTTACTAAATGGTATACTTTCTCATTGAGATTTTCCTCACTGTTTATCTTGATAAACAATGAAAAAGCATCTATTAACGTAAATTTTTATATCACATAAAATAAACGATGAAAATAAAATTATTATTTATATTCTTGATTGTTTTACTCGCATCTTGTAAACAACAGCCTCACAAAAAAGAAATAGAGGAATTTATTTTAGGTTATATTGATAATGTGCACTCAGAAATACTGAATGAAGATCGGGTTTTGAATATATATTTACCTGATGATTATGATAAAGATACAAAATACCCAGTAATTTACTTGTTGGATGGATCAGCAGACGAAGATTTTATTCATATAGTAGGCATTGTACAGTATAATACATTTCCATGGGTCGATAGAGTTCCAAAATCCATCGTCGTTGGTATAGCTAATACTAATAGAAAGCGAAATTTCACTTCACCTAGTAGTCGAGAAGCTGATAAAAAGCTGATACCAGACAATGGAGGTTCTGAAAAATTTATATCTTTTATAGAGAAAGAATTACAACCTTATATAGAAGCAAAATATAAGACCTCTGACAGTAAAACAATTATTGGTCAATCGTTAGGAGGGCTTCTAGCTACAGAAATATTATTTACTAAACCGCAGTTATTTACTAAATATATAATCATTAGTCCCAGCCTTTGGTGGAAAGATGGTGCTCTATTGAATGACGAACCACGTATATTAAATGCAGATTACACTGTTCCGACGGATGTTTATATCGCTGTAGGTAAGGAAGGTTCAATCGACGGCTCGAAAAATCATATAATGGAAGAGGATGCTAAACTATTAGCCGAAAAAATAAGAACTGGTCAATCTAAATATGTAAATGTTTATTTTGATTACTTGCCGGAAGAAAACCATGCAACTGTAACACATCAGGCTGTTTTTAATGCTTTTAGAGCTTTATATCCTAAAAAATAAAAGAGCTTCAATAACTTGAAGCTCTTAGTGCACACGATGAGACTCGAACTCACACATCCATACAGAAACTACCCCCTCAAAGTAGCGTGTCTACCAATTCCACCACGTGTGCCAGAGTTTTAAGAAAAAAAAATGTGACTATGGTCACATTTGAGCGAAAGACGGGATTCGAACCCGCGACCCCGACCTTGGCAAGGTCGTGCTCTACCAACTGAGCTACTTTCGCAATACGGGTGCAAATATATACTCATTTTTTGTTTTTGCAAAATTTTTCTACAAAAGAATTCAATATCTTTGACCTTATTTTATTATAAACAATGAACACCAACTTAACAAAGCTATTATATCAGATTGCGCTTACTCAAATTGAAGGAGTAGGAGATATATTAGCCCGTAATTTAATAGATACTATAGGTAGTGCAGAAGAAGTATTTAGATCAAGTAAAAAATCACTAATTGCAGTAAAAGGAATCTCAACCTATTTAGCAGATGCCGTTTTAGATCCTAAGGTGCTAGAGAATGCTGAGAAAGAACTTTTATTTGTTGAAAAAAATAGTATTCAGACTCTGTTTTATACAGATGATGATTATTGTTATCGTTTGAAAGAATGTATAGATGCCCCGATTCTCTTATATTATAAGGGTAATGCCGATTTGAACGCTACAAAAATAATAAGTATAGTAGGTACTCGTAAATCTACTAATTATGGGAATGATTTCTGTGATAACTTTTTAGCAGATTTAGTTTCAGATTTTCCTGATGTTTTAATTATAAGCGGATTAGCTTATGGTATCGATATTCAGGCTCATAAATCATCATTAAAACATAATTTGGCAACAGTTGGTGTTTTAGCACATGGGTTAGATCGTATATACCCGTCGGGTCACAGGAAGACTGCGGTAGAAATGTTAGAGAATGGAGGGTTGTTAACTGAATTTCCAAGTAGAACGGAGCTAGATAGATTTAACTTTGTTCGCCGTAATAGAATTGTGGCGGGTATGTCTGATGCTACTATTGTTGTTCAGTCAGACAGTAAGGGCGGGTCTTTGATAACCGCAGAAATGGCTAATTCCTATAACAAGGATGTATTTGCTTTGCCTGGAAGAATTTCAGATAAAGAATCAGCAGGTTGTAATATGCTCATTGAAGATAATAAAGCAATCTTGTTACAATCAGCAGATAGTTTTATAAAACATATGCAGTGGGATGCAGGTAAACAAATAAATAAACCAAAGCAGCGTCAATTATTTTTAGATTTATCTAACGATGAGCAAGCTGTATATGATTTATTAGCTACAATTGAGTCATTACATATCAATTTAATAGCTAATCAATTGGGTGTTCCTATTTCTAACTTGTTATCAGTGTTGTTGACTATGGAGATGAAAGGTATTGTAAGAACAATTGCAGGAGGTTCTTATCAACTCTTGTAAGAAGTAGTTTAAAAAACAATAAAAGAAAAGGACTGCCTGTATAGGCAGTCCTTTTCTTTTATAATAAAGGCTTATTATTTTCCTTGCTCTAATCTTAGAGTTACAGTTGTTTGGTCACAAACTTCTGTTGGTCCAAAATATTGAATAGGACCTGGATATACATATTCTGTATTGATAGCCCAATTTTCGCGATTTGCAGCGAAGAATTTAAATGGTGCACCATCTAATTTTACTAAAGCTTTTTGAATTACAGGTTTCATTTCGCCGTGACGACGTTCCATGTTCATCATCATTGTAACAGGTACTCCACCAGCAATCCATTGATCTGCAGGAGCTGTAGTGTTACGTACTGATGACATGTAGCCAGTTTTACCTGCTCCGATAAGTGCCGATGCAGTGTATCCTAATGAATAGCAGTAGTCAGCATCGTAGTTAGATGGAGCAGCACAACGACCTTCGTATCCGAAGAAGTGTACTTGTGGTGAGAATTTACCATCATATTTACCTGCTTTTTTCAATTCAGCTAGACGGTTACCAACCATTTCAGCTAGAAGTTTTTCTGTTTCGATCAATGATACTTGAACGTTTCCGTGTGGGTCACGATCTAGAGTCAACTGACGAGCAACTCCTTCTGGAAGACTTGCGTATACAGCTGAATTATCAGCAGAAAGTTTGCTAATGATATATTGACGTTGTTGATCTTTTGCAATAGCATCAAACTCTTCTTGATGATGTGCCAAGTAATCGTTCAATTCAGAGATAAGAGCTTTAATTGCAGGTACAAATTCGATTAAACCTTCAGGGATAAGAACTGTTCCAAAATTATCACCTTTAGCGGCACGCTTAGCTACAGCATTTGCAATTTCATTTACAATATCATCAAGAGATTGTTCTTTAGCTTCTACTTCTTCCGAAATAATACAGAAGTTAGGTTGAACTTGTAAAGCACATTCTAGAGCGATGTGTGATGCTGAACGACCCATCAATTTGATGAAGTGCCAGTATTTACGAGCCGAGTTACAGTCACGTTGTATATTCCCGATAACTTCAGAGTATACTTTACATGCTGTATCGAAACCAAATGAAGCTTCGATCATTTCGTTTTTCAAGTCACCGTCAATTGTTTTAGGACAACCAATTACTTGTACACCTGCATTAATCGCTTTGTAATATTCAGCTAAAACACAAGCATTAGTATTAGAGTCGTCACCACCGATGATAACAAGAGCTTTGATATTCAATTTTTTTAGAATTTCAAGACCTTTGTCAAATTGCTCAGTAGTTTCTAATTTGGTACGACCCGAACCAATAATATCAAAACCACCAGTATTACGATATTCATCGATAATATCAGCAGTTAATTCTTTGTATTTATGATCGATAAGACCACCAGGTCCCATCAAAAAACCGTAAACTTTATTGTCTTTATTCAGACTTTTGATACCATCAAAAATACCGGCTATAACGTTATGTCCACCTGGAGCTTGACCTCCTGAAAGGATAACACCAACGTTAGCAGTAGGGTAGTCAATTTTATCAGCAGTTTCTACAAACTTAACGATAGGCATACCATAAGTATGTGGGAAAAGTTTTTCAACAGCTTCTTGGTCTGCTACTGATTGCGTTGCTGCACCTTCTTCGATTTTTACAGTACCATGTAATGCTTTAGGCATTTTAGGCTTATAAGCAGCTCTAGCTACTTGTAATGCACTTTTAGTCATGTTGTTTTTATTTGTTTATTTAAATTGGATTAATTACTAGCCTTTCTTTTTACCTAACAAAGAGGTATCGTCCCCACTAGATATTTTTAGATAAACAATCTAAAAAACGAGGTATACCATCTTGTACAAATTTCGCTATTTTTTTTGAAATATAAAAATAGTAATCAGGTGATAAGTCTGAGGAATGATCTAAAAAAGAAAGATCGTCTGAGTTTTGTCAGGCGATCTTTCTTTTTTATTGTTTTCTATCTTTAGAATGTCCATTCTTTAGCCGTTTTGGACGATTGATTCTTATTTGTTGTAGTTTTTGCTCCTTTATAATATTTCATTGCTTCGGGAAGAGATTCACGTATCTTTTTTATACGGGTTTCGTCTGAAGGGTGAGTACTTTGGAATTCGGCAACACTTGCACCTCCGGTCTTCTCGGACATCCTAGTCCAAAAGCCTTCAGCTTCTTGCGGATTATATCCAGCCATTGCCATAAAAATAAGTCCAAGTTTATCGGCTTCTAATTCTTGTTTGCGAGAGTAGGGTAGCATAACACCATATTGTGCTCCAAGGCCGTATACTGAATTAGCTACTGTTTGAACAGCACCTGATGTTCCGCTTAATGCTACACCTAAAGCAGCGCCACCGTATTGTTGCAGCATTTGTTGGCTCATACGCTCATTAGCATGCTTTGCTACAGCGTGTGCCACTTCGTGTCCTAATACAACAGCTAAACCTGTTTCGTCTCTTGTAATGGGTAGGATACCTTCGTAAACTACAATTTTACCTCCAGGCATGCAAAATGCATTAACATCAGCACTTTTAACAAGATTAAACTCCCAAGCATATTCTGCAAGCATACTTTCCATACCATTTGCCTTAAGATAAGTTTCTACCGCATTAGCTATGTTTCTTCCTACTTTTTGTACCAATGCTGTGTTTGCTTTATCTGTAGATTTTGGTGCAGTTTTCATAAACTCACCATACTCTTGCAAACTTAGGTTTAGAACTTCTTGCTCAGAAACTAATAGTACTTGCTTCCGACCAGTCAAAGGGACGCTACTGCAACCTGATAATAATAAAACGACAGCCGAAATACAGTATATAAGGATACTTTTCATCTTTTATAATTATTACTTAATATAATTGAGAACAACATTATTCAGATAATGTTCAATTGGATGGAGTTGTATCACAACATTTACACCCATCGTGCTTCTCGAGTATACGATGTGGAAAATCTCCATGACCTACAATTTCTATAGGACAAGATGTATAAGTTTGTTCTAACCATTCGCTACTGACATTTGAACCCGAGTGGTAATGCAGCCCTTCGTTTACGCAAGCAATATTTTTCACCAAAGAAATCACGGTTCCCACATCATGAGATACAATAATAATAGCAGTATTGGAATTTATTTCTTCCAATATTTTATAGAAGTTAGTCTCGAATCGTTTATCTACATAAGAATTAGGCTCATCAAGTATCAGCAGGTCGGGATTATCTACAATAGCACGTCCCAATAATGTACGTTGGAGTTGCCCTCCCGAGAGATTTCCTATTGGTCTATTAATAAGAGCGTCTAAGCCCATTCTGCTCGCTACATCTTTAGCCTGTTGTTTTTGCTCATTAGTAAAATAAGTAAAAAACTTACGTCTGGGAGTGAGACCCGATAGAATGACATCGAATACCGAAATTGGAAATTTCCGATCTATTTGATTGATCTGTGGTAGATAACCTATATTTAGGCGGTTAACAGATTGATTTTTTTTGTAAAACGAAATATCTCCTGTACTTGGTTTTATAAGTCCAAGTATAGTTTTTAATAGCGTTGTTTTTCCTCCCCCATTAGGACCTATAATTCCAAGAAAATCATTCTGATATATATCCAGATTGACATCATTTAGTATAGGTCTATTGGCTTCGTAACCAACAGTTATATTTTTTAATTCAAGAATTTTATTAGTCATGTTTTTGTGCAATAGCTTTAGCTATTTTTATAAGTTCGTCATTCCAAGAGTAAGATAATGGATTGATAGATACTATTTCAGCTCCAAGTTCTTTTGCTATTGGTTCAGCATTCTTTTTATCATATTCTTCTTGTACAAAGACCACCTTTACATTGTCTTTCTTGGCTTTCTGAATAAGTTCAGACATTTGTTGCGGTGTTGGATTTTTCCCTTCGACCTCAATGCTATATTGATTTAGACCATATTGATCAGCAAAGTAACTTAATGCCGGATGAAAAATTATAAAGGATTTACTTGGTGCTTGTGATAGATATGACTGAATTGTACTATCGGTTGCTAGTATAACTTTTTCGAGATCTTCAAATCGATCAAGATAATAATCGCTATTCTTAGGATCTAACTCAATCATAGAGTTATACATATTTTTAGTGATTATAAGTGCGGTTGAAGGAGAACTCCAAATATGAGGATCGCTACCTTGATGGCTATGACCTTCATGCCCATGATCATCGATAATAATAGGAATGCCTACCGAGCAATCAACTATCTGTAAATTAGGGTTATTGATACTTATATTATTCAACCAAGTATTTTCAAAGCCCAGATTTCCTACTTTGAAAAACACTCTGCTTTTTCCTATATTTACCATTTGGGAAGGAGATGGGTCATAGGATTCGGGGTTTGAACCGGCAGGTATAGCTGTATTTACAGTATACTTATTTCCTACAATTGACTCTAGAAAATATTTTTGAGGCTCAATTGATACCGATAATGTATTGTCCGGATCTTTATGAGGAGGCTTGCATCCCGATAGGGTAACAAGTAACAAGCTTAGTGTATAAATTATATATTTCATTTCAAAATAGGATGTAATGTAAAAATAACTATTATCACATTTTATGAATAGAACCACTTCTATTTATTTTACCAGCTTAAGTGATTTTAGGATCAACCAAGACGAAATAAATTGTGTATTCTATCAAATTCTTTATTCAAATCAATTTCCAAGTCTCTGAGCATTCCCTCGTTTAAGTCATAAACCCAACCTACAACACGTGGATAGCCTGTGTTTTTAAAGGACTCTCTAACTTCTCTTATCTTGATAACATTGATGCATTGTTCATAAATATTTATTTCAACAAAGCGTCTGTATCTTTCTTCAGGGTCTTTTATTTGGCTAAGTTCTTGTTCATGTAATCTGTATATATCACGAATACTTCTTAGCCAAGGGCTTATTAATCCTGAGTCTTTAAATTCAATGGCAGCCTTTATACCTCCACAATTGTAATGTCCGCATACAATAATGTACTTAACATTAAGGTTTAGTACAGCATAGTTTATAACAGATAATACATTGAGATCGGTATTGATAACCATATTGGCTATGTTTCGGTGAACGAAAACCTGCCCAGGTCTCAATCCCATAATTTCATTGGCGTGTACTCTACTGTCTGAACATCCAATGTATAAAAAATCGGGATGTTGTTCATCTGCCAAATGGTGAAAAAACTCGGGATCTTCTTTTAGTTTATTTTCAACCCAACGTTTATTGGCTTCAAATATATCATTATATAAATTATCTTCTATCATTTTATCTTTTCAATTATTTCAATACATTGTTCTATTAGCGATTTTTTTTCATCGTTATAGACGATATAATCAGCTAACTTTAGTTTTTCATCATCTGATAGTTGGCTATTTATTCTTTCAAGAACTTTCTCACGAGTAGTATTATCTCGCAACATTGTCCGTGCTATACGTTCTTCAAGAGGAGTATACACCATCATGACTTTGTCCGTCAATCTTTGCATACCCGATTCATAAAGAATAGCCGCTTCGAGAGCAACTATATGATGATGTTGGTGGCTTTTGACCCACTCGCAATAATGCTGATCAACTACAGGATGTATTATTGAATTCGCAATTGCAAGCTTATATTTATCATTGAAAATATATGAGGCTAATAATTGTTTGTTTAATTTGTGACCTTCGTATAAGTCATTACCAAAGGCTTTCATTAATTTTTCGCGAACTACAGGCGATGATTCTGTGATTTTTTTACTTTCTATGTCGGCAATATAAACGGGGATATCCAGTAATTTAATGATATCTGTTACAGTCGATTTTCCACTGCCAATTCCTCCTGTTATCCCTAGCCTTATCATAACTTATTGCACCTTTGTGTTTTTATATTCGAAAATGAATTCTACATTAGGTGGCGAAATTGTAAGGTTACGTACATAACTTGGACTAGAAGTTATACGTACAGGAACAGAGGCTTGTTTAGAATCTTTTATGCCATCATAATCTATTGCAACCGAAAAGTCTTTCATATTTATAGAGTCTACTTCTGAAACTCCTACAAAAAATGATAGTTTTACTTTTGATGGAAAGAACTTGATATTTAAATTTTCTGGCAGATTAATACACTCTACGGGTATTTCTACATTCTTTTGAGTATATGCTTCTACGGGTACATCGATATCAACTACATCGGGTACAAATTTGATGTTTTTTAGAGATACCAATTTGTATGGTATAACTTTATCGGAATTTAGACCACTCACAGTATCACTCACCGTATAAGCAAACATTAACTTGTCTAGGTCGGGTCTTGCTGCATATGCAGTAACACTATCGGGTACAATTCGTATATCGCTATTCAAAAAGTAACCTGGCGACAAGTTTATCTGACCGTCGAAAACTACGGGTATCTTTTTATATTCAAGAATTGAATAGTTGAATGATATTCGCAGAGGGTCATAACTCAGTATCTGAGTAGAAGAGGGTAGTGCCTTTCTTACATACATATCAAATGTACTACCCTGTAAAACTTTACTTGAGCTACTATTAATTATTGCAGAAACATCTAAGCGCAATGTGTCTCTCTTTTTAAAATAGTATTTAAACATACTAAAGCCATTGTCTTTTATTCTCAAGGAGATTTGAGAGGGCAAAGAATCCTGAAAAATTATACTATCCGGAACAGATACATATTTGATAGGAATTGAAATGGATGTTTCGAAAAATTGATTGTAAACCTGCATGAACCAGAGAATTGCAGCAATTATGACAAAAAAAGAAAAAGTCAGAATTTTTTTCCAAGATATTTTTCTTAAAAAAATTCTGACTTTTTGCCATATTTCATTTACCGCATTGCTCATCGCTTATGCATCTTTATTTCGTCAATGTTATTTACTATTTAAGCTTTAGGCGAACCCTCAGAAACTGCAAATACCGAAGCTTTGTCTATCTTGATTCTAACACTTTCTGCTATTTCAATAATAAAATAAGTTTCACCAATTTCTTTGATTTTACCATGCACTCCTCCGGCTGTAATGATTTTGTCTCCAACTTTCATTGCTTGACGAGCTTCTTGCACTGCTTTTTGTTTCTTTTGTTGTGGACGTATCATAAAGAAATAAAATACCACAATAATAAGACCAAACATAGCGATTGTTCCCCATGCTCCTCCAGCTGGCCCTTCTGCCGCTTGTAAGAATACAACTAATGAATTCATAAAATTTATCGTTTTTTATTTTTATTAAGTCTCTTTCTACAAAGATACTTTTTTTTGTAAAATATAAAAGTGAAAACTGTATATCCTGCACTTTAGGGTGCTAAGATTTTATTTTTTTAATAATTTGTTTTCACTCTTTAGTTCTGTAACTATCGAATCTAATATACCATTTATAAAAGATGAACTTTTATGAGTGCTATATGATTTAGCAATGTTTATATATTCATTCATCGTTACATTAATAGGAACAGATGGGAAAGCTATTAGTTCAGATACTGCGGTCTGCATAATTATCATATCCATAAAAGCGATTCGCTCAGATTCCCAGTTTTTTGCATATTTATCAATATACTCACGAGCCAATTTTACATTAAACATGGTCTCTCTAAGTAACTTTATAGCAAATTGACGATCTTCTTCGTCTTTAAACATCGGAAGTAAAGGTTGATTTGCTCCTTTTTCGGGATCAAATTTCTTTATTGTTTTAATTACAAATGATTGTACTATTTCAATGTCATCATTCCAAAATAAGCTGTCATCTTCTAACAGATCATCTAATTGCTCTTCACAATAGATGAATGTTTTGAATACTTTTCTCCAAAATTCGCGATCTGTATCGTAGTCTGAAACTTCATTAGCTAAATATTCAGCATAAATGTCAGAGTTCAAGATCTTTTCAAGCAAACTTCTTACATAGTTTTCATGGTCTTCCCACGATTGTGGCCTGTCTGAAACATATTTGTTGAATTGTTCATTGCTTTTCAACTGCTTGATAAACAAGTTGTCTGATAATCTAGTGTTTGGATTGATGTCTTCATCGGTGGGCAGTAATTTTGCCTTACGAGACTCTAGACGTCTGGTGTGAGTATCTGTAATTTCGATAAGAAGAGCTAGCAGATAGTAGTATAAGTCATACGACTTTTGAAGACTAAACATTAGTTCGGTTTCTGCTTTTTTGAGGTCTCCACTTTCATTTAGATAAGTAGAATACAGTACTTGTATAACCCGAATACGAATAAGAACGCGATTGATCATTGCTCAATAAGTAAATTTGAGGTGCAAAGGTAATGATTCCTGTCGTATAATTGGTGCTAGATTGCTAGTTTTTCTTCTATTTTTGATTTTTCATAAAAGTGAAATTATTGATATTAATAAAATATATAAACCTACGAAAGGTTCAGAAGTGATATTTTTATTTATATCTTTTTATTAAAATAAGTTTATTCCTTCCTTATATGTTTTATATTTCAGAGTAGGCAGGAGCTCTAGCCTCATTCTTTTTGTGTCGCCATAATAAGAAACTCTACCTATTTTTATGAAGTCGCGTGTGAGAGGGCTTCTGTTTCCTGATATGGATGAATAAAATTCAAAACAACGTGCGGCAGTCATTATCATCCAAAGAGGCATACGCCAAGGTGTAGGATTTTTTTTGTATGTAGTTATGTCATCCAAAAATTGCTGTAATGTCTGGATACCTTCATCTCCAATATGATATATTCCTTGAATATTGGGTTTTATAGCCGCTATTATGGTAGTATTCACGAAGTCGTCTTTAGATATAAGATGTATATATGTGGGCTGTTTCCAAATGCCAAGTAAGTAATGACGAGCAAACCATTGTGCTGCATCAATCATTAATATACCTTTCCCGTAAACCATTCCAACTCGTAGTGAAACAGGTTCGAATTTATATTGCTCTGCATATTGGAAAAGTAATTTTTCTTCTTCCAGTCTAGTTTGAGCATGCGAAGATATTGGTTTACCACTTAATATCCCTGTTGCCGGATTTTGTGGTGTAGTTTCACCTTCTACATGCGGAAAACTTATAAGGATAACTCTTTTAACTTGTTGTTTCGTTGCTACATTCAGTAGATTCTTGAAGTATTGAGTATTAGTCTCAGGCAGAAATTTTTCAGGGTTTGCTTTAAATAATACACCTGCAAAATGAACGATTGTATCTACATTGTTGAATGCTGCAAATAAGGTGTTCTCCTTTACTAAATCTATTTTAAAAACAGATACATTCTTTTTATCGGATAAATCGTTGGGTACTTTTTTATTGTGAACTAATAGATTTAATTCTACATCTTCTTGTTGTAATTTTTGAGCTAATAAGCTTCCCAAATTTCCTGCTGCACCTGTTATTGCAATTCGTTGTTTTGTCATAAAAACTTATTCTGAGTCAATACTGAAAGACAAATATACCTAATATAAGTATGTCCCGAAGTTCTTTTTTCTTACATTTGCAAAAAGTTATTAATAAGATTTAGAGAAACATTACATAAAATACCCATGAGTGATCAAAGATATAATCAGAGAGGTGTATCAGCCTCCAAAGAAGATGTCCATAATGCTATAAAGAACATAGATAAAGGATTATATCCCAAAGCTTTTTGTAAAATAATACCTGATGTATTAGGCGGCGATTCTGAATATTGCAATATCATGCATGCTGATGGAGCAGGTACTAAATCTTCTCTTGCATACATATACTGGAAAGAAACAGGTGATCTTTCTGTTTGGAGAGGAATAGCTCAAGATGCATTGATCATGAATATCGATGATTTACTTTGTGTAGGAGCTACTGATAATATTTTATTATCTTCGACTATAGGACGTAATAAACTATTAATTCCTGGAGAAGTTATTTCTGCTATTATAAATGCTACTAACGATTTGTGTATAGAGCTTTCGCAATTAGGAGTGAATATATATCCAACCGGAGGCGAAACTGCTGATGTTGGCGATTTGGTACGTACCATAATAGTAGATAGTACAGTTACTTGTCGCATGAAGCGTTCGGATGTAATATCTAATGATAATATACAAGCAGGTGACGTTATTGTAGGTTTATCGTCATCGGGACAAGCAACATACGAAACTGAATATAATGGAGGAATGGGTAGTAATGGTTTAACATCGGCACGTCATGATGTATTTGCTAATTATCTAGCTCAGAAATATCCAGAAAGCTACGATGCTTCGATCCCTGCTGATTTAGCATATTCCGGAGCTAAGAAACTAACAGATACAATTGCTGATGTTTCTATTGATGCCGGTAAATTGGTGCTTTCTCCAACACGTACTTATGCTCCTGTTATAAAACAAATATTGGAGCAGTTGCGTTCTCAAATTCATGGAATGGTACATTGTTCGGGCGGTGCTCAAACAAAAGTACTTCATTTTGTAGATAAGGTAAAGATTATAAAAGATAATATGTTTCCCGTTCCTCCATTGTTTAAGCTTATACATGAGCAATCGGGTACCGATTGGCAAGAGATGTATAAAGTCTTCAATATGGGGCACAGAATGGAAATTTATATCTCTCCCGAGTATGCTCAAAAGGTTATTGATATATCTAAATCTTTTAATATTGATGCTCAGATAGTAGGAAGGGTAGAGGCATCTGCCAAAACAGAACTTACCATAGAAAGTGAGTTTGGTACATTTAACTATTAAGTAATAGCACTATTTTGATAGGCATTGAACACAAGAACAAGCAATCTTAACTAACATTTTATTATATATGGAAAATAAATCATTTACTCAGAATCCGAATTTTAATTTCAACACTCCTAATGATGAAAATAGGCCTCCTAAGCCCAATAATAATTTACCTTTGGCAATTGTAGGTACAGTATTAGGTTTTTGTAGTCCATGTTGTATTGGGCTTATATTAGGTATTATTGCGATTGTATTTTCTACTCAAGTAGATTCTAAATACAATGTAGGCGACTATTTTGGAGCTGAAGGTGCAGCTAAGAATGCTAAAATATTAGCTTTTATTGCAATAGGCCTAGGTGTAGTAGGGTTAATTTGGAATATTATTCAAATTGCGACTTTAGGAACTACCGGATTTATGGAATATTATCAACAATATTTAGAACAAGTATCTTAATAAACTATAGTTTACTATATTATAAGAAGAAAGGGTAATATTTACAGTATTGCCCTTTTCTATATTCGAGTATGAGAAAATATATTATTATAGCTTTATCAATAATACTTCCTCTGTTAGTAGTTTGTATGTATTATTTTTATAATGAGGCAAATAGTGGATGGAGTGTACAATGTAGTTTTTATCAGATAACAGGGTTGCAATGTCCGGGCTGTGGAGGGCAGCGAGCATTACACTATTTGTTACATGGCGAATTTTTGAAAGCTTTTAGATCTAATGCCATATTTGTAATTTGTATTCCGTTCTTTGTCTATCTATATATTGTTTTGATTGAGGTGTATGGACTTAAGAGGCAGAAATATCTAAATAGCTTTTTGTTTTCGAGCAAGTTTGGTGTGATTGTATTGGTAGTAACTCTTACTTTTTTTGTCCTTCGTAATATACCTGCTATTCCTTTTGTGTATTTATCTCCACCCTGATTAAGTAGATAAACTCTTACCTCATAAGTTGCTCAAATTCACTTCTAGTCCCCGAAAAAACGTTAAGATCGACTAAGGTTTCTATTCCCTCAATTTCTCCTCTATTTGTATATTGCCAAAATAGCCACTCCCTGTCATTATCTAGTTTAGGTGTATTTTGAATATCACGAATCCAGATAGGGTTATTGGTGAAGTTTTGTGTCAGATATCTTCGGTAAAACTCCCATGTAGTATAAATGATTACTTTTTTCTCATAATGAGCTTCAACTGTTCTTATATAGAGATCTATTTCGTGGAGAATATCGTCGCGATAATTCTCTTTACTACAATTTCCCGAAAACTCAAGATCAATAATTGGAGGAAGGTTGGTACTGTCTTTGGGTACAGAACCTATAAAATTTAGGGCTTGTAATTCGCCATCTTTGCAGAATGTAAAAAAATGGTAAGCTCCTACTGCTATATCTAGCTCTTTAGCTTGTCGCCAATTCTCTACAAAGCGAGTGTCTTTAAAATCACCACCTTCGGTTGCCTTTATAAATGCAAATTGTACTTTCTGCTTATCAAGCTTCTCCCAGTCTATTATCTTTTGATGATGTGAAATATCAATTCCATGAACAGGGTATTGCTCAGAAGATGGATAATTAAGTCTTATATATCCAGAATTATATGCATATTTGAGACCCATAAAACCAACAAGTGTTATAGATAAAAAGATGAAGGTATATAGGATCTGTTTTTTTGTCATTTAATTTACCAACCAAAAGCTTTATCATTCATCCATGTACCCTGCGTTTTCATAACCTGCTCTATAACGTCTCTGGCAACGCCTTCTCCACCTTTTTTATGAGATATATATTTAGCAATACCTCTGATTTCGGGTGCAGCATCAGCCGGAGCAACGGGTAAGCCTACTACTTGCATTACTTGATAGTCGGGAAGATCATCTCCAACGTAAATAATTTCTTCGGGCTTATAACCTGTTTTGGAGAGATAATCATTGAAATCGGTTATTTTAATAGACGATTTCATATATATATGCTCTATTCCTAAGCGAGAGAAACGTAATCTAACAGCTTCTGTATCTCCACCTGTTATAATAGCCATTCCATAACCTGTTTTACATGCCAGATTGAGTGCATAGCCATCTTTTATATTTACCATACGCATAGGTTCTCCTTCAGGAGACATAGGTATACTATCAGGAGATAATACTCCATCTACATCAAATATAAAGGCTTTTATTTTATTTAGATCGTAATTTATAGAACTCATATTTTTATTAAGACTTATTTGTTTTATGTATATTCTTACTTATTAATGCATATATTTCCTTCAAATCAGGGTCTTCTATTAAATCAATATGCTTTTGAATTACATTTTCATCGTAACGTATTGCAGGACCTGTTTGAGCCTCTTGTGGCAATAGGGTGTGAACTTTTGATGCAGTCTCATCAATCAAAGGTAAGAGTGATTCGAAAGGAATACCTTCTTCTTTTAAAATATGCTGAGAAATTGCATACATGTGGTTTACAAAATTACAGGCAAATACGCCTGTTAAATGCAAATATTGGCGTTTCTCGGATGATAAGGTTCGAACTTTATCCGAAATTTGTAGACAAATACTTTGTAATAAATCCAGCTCAGTTTTATTACTTGCTTCTATAAAGATAGGGATTTTACGGAAGTTTAAGTCTCTGTTATCGCTAAATGTTTGAAAGGGATATAATACCCCATATCGAATACTATATCCTTTAAATATATCTAAGCTAATACTACCGGCGGTGTGAAGCCATAGTCCATTGTTGGATGGCATTTCGGTAATAACTGAAAGTAAGGCTGAATCTTTAACTGAAAAGATATAGATATCAGCATTAGTATCAACTGCTTTGATATTGGAGGTTGCTTTAGCATTAACTTTTTGGGCTAATTCTTGTGCAGAATGGTCTGTTCTACTATATACTTGTTGAATAGTAAATGAATGTTTAACTAATTCGGTAGCCAAATGTGTAGCTAGCTTTCCTGCTCCAATAAATACAATATTCATTTGATATCTATTTTCTTGAAGTTATAACCATAAAAAGCCCGATGATAACTAGTATGACTGGGACTATTAATGACGAATAATTATGAATCCATCCAAAGAAGAAATCGAAATTCATAATAACACCTATCGCTGTAAATACAATGCCCATAGTCTTCTCGGCCTTTGTAAATAAAAAGATGATACCGGCAATTATAAAAAATGTACCAATATTCATCAGCTTATCAGCATAGGGAATGTGTGATAATATACCAGTTTTACTTAGTAAATAAATAATACCTATGATAAGAATTAAAAGACCATATGGAAGTCTGTTTCCTGAACTTTTAGCCATGTGAAGGAGATTATATTGTTTTCAGTATTTTTTTGAAGGAGTTAATTCTCTTTGCTACTTGGCACAAGCTATTACTATTATAGTTAGCCTAACCTAAGTAATAAAAGGTCTAAAGGGTTATTTATATTTACCTATATGGACTTTTTCCCATTCTAATTTTTCTTCATCATGCGGAGGCTTTTCTTGATCTTTATGACCAAAAGTAATGATGGATAGAACTTGTAATTGCATTGGGATATCTAATAAGTCTTTCACATATTCTTCGGATGAAGTTTCTGACGCAGTATAGCGATCTCTGATTTGTACCCAACAACTGCCTAAACCCAAGTCTTCTGCCTGAAGTTGCATCATAATGGAGGCTATAGAGCCATCCTCAATCCATACACTACTAGTCAAGGGATCAACAGCTACAACTATTGCCAATGCACAATCTGCAATTAATTTACTAGCCATTTTCTTGCATAACGAGAGTTGAGCAAGTAATTCTTTATCTTCGATAGCAATAAAACGCCAAGGTTTAGCATTTTTTGAAGTCGGAGATTTTAATCCTGCCTTTAAAATTAATTCTACTTGTTCTGCATCAAGAGGTTCAGACGTAAATTTACGTATACTACGTCTTTGTGTGATTAATTCAGAGAAACTATTCATTATTGTGTCTTGGTAAAATTATTTAAGTTGATAGGAGTATTTAAGTAAGGCTTAGTTACTATATAAGCCTTAAGTATTGAATTATATCGTACTTTCTAGTCCTTATCTATCAATTTGTTTATAAATTCTTCTTGGTCTTCGATATCACGAACTCCTTCTGTACTGCTTTTCTTTAATAGAACTGTTAAGGTTTGCATGATAAGCTTAATATCTAATGCAAATGAATATCCATTAATATATAATAGATCGTACTTTAGCTTATCCTTAACAGAGGTATTATATTTACCTTGTACTTGAGCTAAACCTGTTAAACCAGCTTTAACTCTATGGCGCAAGTCGTATTCGGGAATCTCTTTGCAATATTGATCAACAAAGAATGGGCGTTCGGGACGTGGTCCTACAATGCTCATGTCACCCTTCAGTATGTTGTAAATTTGTGGAATTTCATCCAATCGTGTTGCCCGTAAAAAAGCTCCAAGTTTGGTGATTCTATTATCCGATTGTTGAGCTAAAGTTGGTCCAGAGGCTGCTTCTGCATTTTCTATCATTGTTCTGAATTTATAGATGAAAAACGGCTTATTAGCTCGTGTAATACGTTCTTGTTTATAGAATACACTACCTCCTCCAATCTTGAGGCATAGTGCAACGAATAAACCGGGGATAAATGCTACTATAAAAGCTATGGAGCATAGTAAAATATCCAAGATTCGTTTTGCAAAATCATGCTCTATATTTATATCAAATTGTCTTACTTTTAAAACGGGGGTATCTTCTATTTGAATAAAATTGGCATTAAATAGAAAAATTTCCTGAAACTTAGGTTCATAAAAAAACTGTTTGTTCTTTTTAACACAATCTTCAGCCATTTCTTGTTTCCTACTTTCATCTACATCATCGGAAATAAAAATCAGATCTGAATTTAATACGTGTTTTTCTAAATTAACAGATTCTGGGGTGCAAATATGTGTAACATTCGACCAAATACCTTTTGAATGTATTAGCTTTAGTGCTAAATACTTTGCTTTATCATACCCAATGACTAAAACAGTTTTGAGTACATTGTCTCTAAGGTATTTTTTATTAATATATAGATGCCACAGAGTTAGGAGTACGACCTGGACTATGGAGCTCACAATTAATATACTTCGAGGATAAGCCAATCGTCGGGTAAGAAAGCTCATCGCCATTGTTAGCATAAATAAGCATAGAATTGCCACTGTAACGGAATAGGCTACTCCAAATAATGTAAATTCTTTAGGTTTATCAAGTTCGAATACATGCCCTACAATGAGATAAAACAAACCAATATAGGGAGCCATTGATATAATGGAGTATAAATTGTCGTTATATGCAGCTAAACTGTCAGCAAAGTATAAATATGCAAGATAGGTTGATAGATAAATGATAAAGAGATCTACCAGAAGTATAAACATACTAAATCCCTTTCTCGTGAATAATCTTTCCATATATGATTTCCTAAAATTGTTAAATCCTAAATTCAGTATTTAATTGCAAATTTAGAAAGATATTACTAAAAAAGGATATATTCTAAATTTTAATTAAGGTGAAGAACGATAGGAAAGATTGTATCTCATCGCTATTTTTGTTTAAAAAGGAATATCTTTGTACTTTGGTTATTAATAAGTATGTTAAAATAGGATGAAAATATTTCAAGTTATAACCGTGTCGGAATTTGGCGGAGCTCAGTCAGTTGTGGCAAACCTTATTGAAGGGTTGAGCGATGATGATGAAGTTTTCATTCTATATGGAGGTAATGGTGAGGCTTGGAAACATCTAACAAAAAAGGTACATCTAATCAAAATTTGTGAGCATCGAAAGGAAGCTTCTTTGAAGGATATATCTTTGGCCTTTAAATTATTGCGTCTAAGAATAAAATGTAAGCCAGATATTGTTCATTTACACTCTTCTAAGATGGGAGCAATAGGTCGTATCGTTTTTAACCCCAAAACTATAGTGTACAGTGTGCATGGCTTTGACTCTATAAGAAAAGCTTTTCGTAAATTTTTGATTGTAGAGAAATTGTTAAAAAATAGAGTCGCGAAGATAGTTGGAGTTAGCCAATATGATGTAAATTGTTTACAAGAGGAGGGGATATTTCGTAATGTTGAGCTTGTTTACAATGGAGTTGTAGATCATAAGTTTGATAATTTGGAGGCTCTTGAAGATTCTAATTTAAAGAATAAGATTGAAGGTATAAAGAATAATTACAGTAAGTTGATAATGTGTGTATCTAGAATATCTGCACAAAAGAAATTTGACTTATTTATTGATATTGCAAAGCAAAGAACTGAGTATGCATTTGTTTGGATTGGGAACAAGGAGATTATCTCAGATTTGCCATCTAATGTATTTTGTTTAGGCGAAACGCATGCAGCATATGTGTATTTGAAATACGCTGATGTTTTTATACTGCCTTCTAATTATGAGGGTTTACCTATTTCTCTATTGGAAGCTTTGTCGTTTGGTATTCCTGTAGTAGCATCTAATGTTGGAGGTATTGGAGAGGTTCTGGATGGAAAGAATGGTTTTGCAGTAGAAAATGATGTTCAATCTTTTACTGAAAAAATAGATTACGTTTTAGAAGGTACAACAAATGAAGTCATGCGATCTGAGGCTCGAAATTCTTATTTGAGAAATTTTACAATAGACAAAATGGTCGAAGGATATACTTCTATATTTAAGGCAATATATAATAAAGGAAATCGTTCATAAAATATGTCAACACCCCTAGTATCAGTTTTAATACCTTGTTATAATGTTGAAGATTATGTGGTTGAATCCGTTTCTTCCATTATGTCTCAAACATATACAAACTTGGAAATCATTATTATAAATGATTCATCGTCTGATGGTACGGCTAATAAATTAGACGAATTAGCCCATAGAGACAGCCGAATCAAGATTTATACGAATGATGTAAACTTAAAATTGATAAAGACTCTCAATAAAGGTGTAGATTTATGTAATGGCAAATATATCGCTCGCATGGATGCGGATGACCTCTCTTTTCCTACAAGAATAGAAAAGCAAGTTGAGTTTTTGGAGAGAAATGAGGATTATGATGTTGTTAGTACCATGTTTTATACTTTTAGAACAGGTAAGGCTAAGCGAAATCTATACATAAATCCGGTAACATATGAGGAATTACAAGCTTATCTTTTATTCAGATCAGGAATTTGTCATCCGGCAGTAATGATTCGTAAGACTCTTTTTACAGATTTAGGATTGAAATTTGAAGAAAAATATTTGCATGTAGAAGACTATGCTTTATGGTCTAAAGCTCTTTATTGTACTAAGTTAGCAAATCTAAATGAACCTCTTCTATATTATAGAGTTCATGAACATCAAGTATCTTCATTAAATGAAAAAAAACAAATTGATAATAAAAAAGAAGTTTTTAAAATTCATTGTGAAAAACTAGGGTTATCGTCATCTGAGGAGGATTTAGATATATATGCATCGGTTGCAGAATGCGTACCAACACATTCAAGTTTTGAATATCTTGAAAAATGTGAGGTGTTTATGAAAGCGTTGTTAGATAGAAATAGAAACGATCAGTTTTGTTCTCCAGAGTATTTAAAGAGGATCTTATCTTTGCATTGGATTCGACTTTGCGCTAATTCAAGATTGGGTGTGAGTGTTTTAGATAAATGTTTTACATCTTCATTATATGATAAAACATATTACAAAAAACGAGATATTTTAATATTACGAATTAAATGTATATTTAAGATGGAATACNAAAAGTCTTTTTTATATAAACTTGTATTTAGATAAAATTATATGAAAAAAATATTGTTAATAACGATATTCTTTATTTTCCTTTTCTATACGTTATATCCTCAGGCTATTTCATTCTTTGGGTATTCTTTCCTTTTTAC
>NZ_CVRU01000157.1 GCF_001261715.1 Dysgonomonas sp. HGC4
AATAACATCTATAAACACAATTTCTAAATCTTTATAGAGTATTCAAAAAACAGATTTAATATATTAAGTATACATTTGCATCTAAGTTCATAGTAAATGTACAAATAATATTTTAAAATGAATAAATATTTCTTTATTGCGGCCTTTTTTTTAGTGAGCTTTGTTTCTTCGGCTCAAACCTACGAAGAAATGGTTGCAAAATCTCTCGATTATCTTGATGCGAAAGAATATGCTGCTGCCGAGTTGATGTTGAAAGAGGCTATGCGTAAGGAGCCTGGTAATGAGGGTAATATTTTATTACTATCTAATCTTGGTACTATTCAACGCCAGTTAGGGAAACCCGAGGAAGCTTTAATTTCATATAGTTCAGCTCTGAGTAAATATCCTAATAATATTTTTGTACTTCAAAATAGAGCAGCTTTATATTGTGAATTGGACAGTTTGAATGCTGCGATGAAGGATTATAATATTATCTTATCTTTAGATGAAAATAATGTAGAAGCTCTTTATAGAAGAGGTTTAATACATATGACAGAAAAGAATTTACTAGGGGCTGAAAGTGATTTTGAACAAATCCTAGAAATTAAACCTGATAATATATTAGCTCTAAGTAGCCTGGCTTTTGCGCTAAAGAGTCGAAATGACTGGGTTGGGGCAGAAGAGAAATATACTGATCTTATATATAAATATAAGAATCAACCTGAATTTTATGTAAATAGAGCTGAATGTTATTTACAACTGAATAAAAAGGGTAGGGCTAAGAGTGATTTGGATAAAGCACAAGAATTAGGATATAATGATCCACTATTATATATATTAAAAGGACAGTTTGAGTTGCATCAGTTTGATAAATTTAGTGCGAAGCGTAATTTTGAAAAGGCACTGGAGCTTGGTGCTGATGAAGATATAATAAAGCAATATTTGCTATTATGTAAGTAGAATAAAATAAAG
>NZ_CVRU01000158.1 GCF_001261715.1 Dysgonomonas sp. HGC4
CTGTTTCGATATCGAAACAGCTCCTCTTTTTTATAGTATAATTTCTGATCAGAAATCAAACCCGATCTTTATAGTAATAGCTCCGATATTAGGGTGAGACGAATCAATTTTTCGCCCATATTCATTAAGTACAGGAACTTCCAGTTGTTGTAATGTGTACCCCATACTAAAATTTATTGCTGTTCCTGTAGTAATAGCACATCTAGCACCTATAGAAGGAGAGAGATAAAGTCCTTCTACGTCTTCACCAAGTGTATAACCACCTTTTAGGTCAATAAAGGGAGAAATTTTTCCAGTATTAAAATCGATCCGAGGGTTAATGAATATAGGAAAAGACACAGTAGACTCAGAATCGTTGCCATGGTAAAAGCTCACTCCACCACCAACACCTAAAAACAGATATGGATTAAATTGGTAACCATGCGAAGTTGTAAATTCTAATCTATTCAATTCAGCAACATCCACACTTACAGAATAACCCAAATCGAACATACCACGATAACCTTCATGTAAGCTATATTCATTTGATGAATACATTGGCTCGGAAAATTCTTCCGCATGCCTGCCATAATGCCCAGATGATGTTCTACGATCATTATATCTTCTGGGAGGTGCAGCCGCCGCATTCTTTTCGATGCTCAATACCTCGTCCATATCATAAACATACACCTTACCATCTTTTGATCTTATTTCTAGAGACTTGTCAGGAATTATTTGTATAATTTCTCCTCGAATCAAATTACCATTTTTAAGATATACTATTTCAGGTAAATCTTGGGCACTCAGCGAAACGCCGACAAATATAAGAAGAGTTAATAAAATTAGTTTTTTCATCTTATTCAGATATTAGTTGTTAATAGAGTTTGTTCACTTTATATTATAATTTATTTTCAATCTGATCATTAGAGCCACTTAGAATATGTAAATTTATGTTATTTTATGATAAAAACCAAAACTTCTGTCAAATATATAGAGTATTATAATCTTAATTTAGAATGCATCCCCTCCTACCTTAACGATCATTATTAACAAACTGTCTTGAATAAGAAAGGGTTGCCTAAAACGACAACCCTTTTTCATACTATTTTAATAAGTATCTTTTATTTTATACATCTGCTCCAAATTCCATAAGGAAAGCTTTGATGAAACCATCAATATCGCCATCCATTACCGCATTGACATTCGAAGTCTGATAATTTGTTCTATGATCTTTCACACGGCGGTCGTCAAAAACATAACTGCGGATCTGCGATCCCCATTCTATTTTTTTCTTTCCGGCTTCAACCTGCGATTGCATACGGCTTCGTCTTTCAAGCTCCATATCATAAAGTTGCGATTTCAATAAACGTATCGCATTATCTTTATTACCGAACTGAGAACGACTCTCTGTATTTTCGATTACAATCTCTTTGTCCTCACCCGTTTCTTCGTCTTTATATTTGTAGTGAAGACGAACTCCCGTCTCTACCTTATTTACATTCTGACCTCCTGCTCCACTAGAACGGAAAGTATCCCATGTAATACTACCCATATTGACTTCAATCTCAATTGTATCGTCAACCAAAGGCACCACAAAAACAGAAGCAAAAGAAGTCATACGTTTACCTTGTGCATTGTATGGAGACACACGCACTAAACGGTGTACACCATTTTCCGACTTAAGGTATCCATAGGCAAAATCTCCTTCAACCTGAATAGTGGCTGTTTTGATTCCCGCCTCATCACCTTCTTGAAAGTTGGTAATGGTTACCTTGTAGCCTTTAGACTCGCACCAACGTTGATACATACGGAAAAGCATCGAAGCCCAATCTTGACCTTCGGTACCACCTGCACCACTGTTTACTTTGAGTACTGCACCCAGCTTATCTTCTTCACGGCGAAGCATGTTCTTAAGCTCCATATCCTCCAATACTTCTATTGTTTGGGCATAGGTCTCGTCCACTTCTTCTTCTGAAGTAATTCCTTCTTTGTTAAAATCAAAAGCCAGTTGTAGTTCTTCTACCGCTGCTTTTACTTTATTATAACCCGAAAGCCATCCTTTTAGTCCTCTGATTATTTTCATCTGCTCTTCGGCAGCTTTATTATCAGACCAAAAGTCAGGGTCTTGCGTTCTTATTTCTTCTTCTTCTAATTGGATTATTTTTGCATCGACGTCAAAGGTACCCCCTCAACGCTTGCTCGCGCTCCAACACTTCTTTGAGTTGGTCTACAGTAATCATATGCTATGATTGTTTAGTTATTATTCTTAATTTTTCAGTTGACAAAGTTAATTAAAATATCGTTTCATCACTGCATCTATCATTTTTTGCCAAACTACCACAAATATGAGAGTTAAAACCAAAGCTATAACATCTACAAACTTATTTGCATAGAACAATGTTATCTCTATTATCTTCACATGCGTAATATAAAGCAATAAAGAATGTGTCCCGAAAAATGTTAAGATTGAATATTTATAATTTTTAAATTTTGAAAGAAAATAAGATACAAACAGACAAAATGGGAATGTTATTAACCAAAATGGCAGCATAGTCTGGCTAAACCGTGTCCTAAATTCAGGGTGATATTCAAAGAAATAGAAAAGCAGCCCAATCCCTATGATAAAAGATAAAGCCCAAATACCTACCCACAAAGAATGTATTCGCATTTCTTTATTCTCCTTTATTAAGTATCCAACCCAAATCCCCCCCATAAATACAGGAAAACGGAGAAACGCAATAAGCAAATGATTTAGTTTAGTATCTACAAAAATGAAATAAGAAATCAGAGTGAAAGCTAATACTAATATTGTTGGGACTATCTTATTCTTCTTGAAGTAATGAAGAAACAAAGGAGTTAGTAAATACAATAATAACAATGATGGAATATACCAATCAAATGTCCCAGGTAAATTAAACCAAAAGCTTAATAACAATATGTTAGTTACAACTACCTCTCCACTGATATAGTTTATACTATACATATATAAAGAGTAGGCCAGAACCAACGGTAAATAGTATGGAAAAATACGTTTTACACGTCTGAGATAAAAATCCTTAACATCTCCTTTATAAGCATAATAAACCCCTAATCCCGATAAAAAATAGAAAAAATCAACGCCTCCATATCCAATATCCTGTAAGAATGTAAGGAAATGTACGGACTCAATTCTAGAATGTGCATGAAAAAACATCACCCACAAAATAGAAACGCCCATCAATTGAGTTCTATACTTACTTATAAGATTTAATTCCATTTAGCCTGTTACCAATTAATCCAAAAATCTTAGTTCAATTGCTCTATCAAGTTCGAAGGAAGATAGAATGTATCATTTTTATCGATATAAACTGTTACTGATCCTAAATCTATTTCTTTGCCATTAACATAAGCAATCGACTTAAATGCAGGAACAACTAATGTCTTCTTACCTTTTCTTACGGTTAGTTGAGGAAAAGCGGTCGATTTATCAATTGTACATTTTAATCCCTTAAATACCTCCTGATGTTTCGCAAAAACCTCTTTGGTCATTTCAGGTAAACTTTCTTCAAGCCCTAAAACGTCAGACAGATAATTGTTAATCTGTATATTGGTATTCATACCCAATGGCACATCTCCTTGAGGATGGTAAGCTGCCAAGAAAACCTCTTCACCTGTATGTCCTCCTGTTGTAAAACCAAAATAAGTACGGCTATTCATTATATCAACAATGGCATGTCCCATATTTTGACTCTCGGCTTTCTTCATATAATCCGCCTCTTTATAGTTCTTCGAACTTAACAAACTAGCCAATTCGTCCTCAGTAAGATCTATATCTGTGTATTTCTTAAATACAGCTTTAAAATCTTCGGGTTTCTCTTGTAATAAGATGCGCTCTAATCCTTCGCCTGTTCTTTTGTATTTCGAAACATTGGCAAACAGATCGTGAATAGTTGCTTTATCATAACTCTTTAAATCTCTGCGTCCGATGGTAAATCCGCTGTTACCATGATCGGGAAGTATTACAACTGCTGTTTCACCATCTTTTTTTGCAAATTCAATAGCTGCACCTACTGCCTTATCAAAAGCCAAGTATTCAGTTATACAACCTACTGCATCGTTTCCATGCGCAACCCAATCGACTTTACTACCTTCTACCATAAGGAAGAATCCGTTATCATTTTCAGATAAATGATCTATTGCTTTTCGGGTCATCTCTTCTAGAGACGGAATCTTCGAATCATCGCGATCTAAATCGTAAGGCAATTCTTTTTCCTGAAATAAAGCCCACACTTTATTATCGCCATCGAATGAACGAAAAGCGTTTATATCATCTTGTATCAAAGTTGTATTATTCTTTTTGAAGTGATTCTTCATATCATCCGTCACGATAGAATTACCACCGCCAAACATTACATCCAAATTATTATATGCTATCTGAGGAGCAATATATTCGTATTTGCCACGTGCATAATAGTGAGACGAGCAATCGGCAGGTGTAGCATGAGGAAATTCAACAGTAACAACCATCCCAACAGCTTTCTTCTTTTGAATCTTGGCTGCTTCGAGAATAGTTACTAACGGCTGATAGGCCATCGAAGGATCTACCTTTACTAAATCGTTTTCGGGGTCGGCAACAGGATAGATAGCTACATTACCTGTACGCTGAGGCATACCTGTCATATATGCAGAGGTAGTTGGAGCCGAATCGCCAATAGGAGCATTAGACGAGAAAGTTTTCACCGTACCACACACATAGGGGTCGATATTCAAATTCTCGCCACCCAACTTATTATATATTTGATACCATCTTGCAGCAGATACTACTCCTATAGAGGTACCATCGGGAATCATTACTATCACGTTTTTAACTGGTTTAACCGGTCTGTGGTATTGTTGAGACCAAACCAAGCCGCAAGAAAGAATCAGAATTAAGGAACAAATAGTTTTTTTCATAAAATAATATTTAACCAAACATCAATCTTAAGGTTCTAAACCTTAGCGTATCTACAAAAGTAGAAAATTTAGACCAACATTCCCCTTTTAAACCTCTGCCCTTTTTATTTATTCATCAAAATATAACAATAATGGATAGCCACAACTATAAGATATAGTAATAAATAGATAAAATTAGACAGTCCTACAAGATACCCTAAGCTATTATTTATCTATCAAACGGACATATTTTTTGAAGCACGGATACTTTCGGAGTGCAAAGCGTGAATCGCCTTGATATAGGAGACATGATTAGAGGCAACCGAGCAAAATTGAGTATATCGTTGGTCCACAAACAATTATTCAGATGGAAAAACAGCACAACCCAGCGAATAACCCAACAAACAATCCTCTTATCACATTGATAATAAACAACTTGAACACAAACAAAACCCAACGATGGATTCACAAAATAACTGAGTAACAACCCAGCGATAACCCAAACTTTAAGAAAGAAAAGAAAGAGGAAGAAAGAAATACTATTTCCCCCTATAATCCCCCAATGGGTAAAATCGCTCACCGAAAATATTTCTGTATCTTTGTAATTCAATGTAAAATATAAATTTGTTATGTCTGCAAAGAAACCATTAATACTCATTACAAACGATGATGGCTACCAAGCCAAAGGTATAAAATCGCTAACCGAATCATTGGTCGGACTAGGAGAAATAGTAGTTGTTGCACCAGATGGCCCACGATCAGGAATGTCTAGCGCCATCACATCAATACATCCGATACGCTATTATTTATTAGAAAAACACATAGAGAAAGATATAACCATTTACGGATGTACAGGTACGCCTGTGGATTGTGTAAAATTGGGAATTAGCGAAATATTAGATAGAAAACCCGATCTTGTGGTTTCGGGAATCAATCATGGCTCCAATGCCTCTATCTGTGTTATCTATTCGGGAACGATGGGTGCTGCAATAGAAGGATGCTTATACAAAGTACCATCTATCGGTTTCTCGTTACTAGATCATCATTTTGATGCTGATTTTTCTCATACGTACAAAATAACACGCTCGCTAAGTGAAAGCGTACTTAAAACCGGCCTACCTAAAGGAGTTTGTCTGAATGTAAACATACCTCATTCAACAAAAGAACTAAAAGGTCTGAAAGTTTGCAAACAAGCTCCGGGACAATTTGTAAAAGAATTCAAAAAATCGGCAGACGGTGCTGATAACGAAATATACTGGTTGACTGGATATTTTGAGAATGACACTCCTGATGATACTTCTACAGACGAATGGGCTTTAGCTAATGGTTACGCTTCGGTTGTTCCAACCAAAGTAGACTTTACTGACCATGAGCTAGTGGATCAAATGAAAAACTTGGAAAACCTTATTTAAGGGCACAATATCGATCTATTTACTTATAAAGTATCTGACATATGAAATATTTTCTTGTTGCGGGAGAAGCTTCGGGCGATTTGCATGCTTCTAACCTTATGGCTGCACTTAAAGCTTCAGATCCTAAAGCAGATTTCTGCTTTTTAGGAGGAGATCTTATGCAGGCTCAAGGAGGCAAGCTTATCAAGCATTACCGAGAAATGGCTTTTATGGGCTTCATTCCCGTCTTGCTAAATCTGAGGACAATTCTCCGCAATATGAAAATGTGCCAACAAGCAATTGTTGATTACCAACCCAATGTAGTTATTCTAATAGATTATCCGGGATTCAATCTAAAGATTGCCAAGTTTGTAAAGACACAAACTAATATTCCCGCATATTATTACATCTCGCCCAAAGTATGGGCATGGAAAGAATACAGAGTAAAATCGTTCAAGAAATATGTCGATGAAATGCTATGCATACTTCCTTTTGAAGTTGATTTCTTTAAGAAACACAACTATCGGGTAGATTATGTAGGCAACCCTACAGTTGATGCAATAGCAAGCTTCAAAGAAAAAAACAAAGAAGATTCTCGCGAAAAATTCATACAAGAAAATAACTTAGAAGAAAAACCTTTCATCTCTCTATTGGCGGGAAGCCGTAAGCAAGAAATAAAAGACAACCTCCCTACCATGTTGGAGGTAGTAAAGAAGTTCCCTAACTATCAAGCGGTGATTGCCGGTGCACCGGGTATGGACCCCCATTACTACAAAACATATATAGGCGATAGTAATTGCAAAATAATTTTCGACCAGACTTACCGCTTGCTTTCTTATTCAGATGCAGCACTTGTAACCTCAGGAACTGCAACTCTCGAGACATCCCTATTCAGAGTACCACAAGTAGTATGTTACAGAATGCCTGTACCCCACATTGCACATTGGGCATTCAAGCATATTTTGCATACTCCTTACATTTCGCTTGTGAATCTGATTGCAAACCAAGAAGTGGTTAAAGAATTGTTTGCTAAATACTTCTCGCGTCAAAACATCGAAGAAGAAGTAGATAGACTTCTAAACGATAAAGCTTATAGAAATAATATGCTGGAGGGATACGATCGCATTATCGGTATATTAGGCAAACCGGGAGCATCACAAAAAGCATCACAAATTATTATACAGAAGCTAAGCCCTAACAAAGAACTATAAGGAACGAATCAATCTACAATATTAATACTTCTCAAAAGCTGATTTTGAAGGAAATACTTCTTTAAAACTTCTCTTTAAAGTATTCTTTGCACGCTTGAAATCTAAGATTTCCACACTGTCATTGAGGCACATTATATCATACTCCTGACGTGATATCTGATCGCAGATATGAAGCAATGAACTATCTGTAATATCTACATACGTTGTGTCTTTTACAGTATTGTAAGGGTAAAAATTCCCCGCAGCCAATTGCCAATAACGTATCAACCATTGATTTACATCAGTGTTTGATCTAAATCTAGATCGACATGTCAAATGCAATACTGATGTTGCCTGAGACCACACCTCGTGGTAAGTAGATTTTAGGAACGCATTGGGAAGATGAGGATCTACAAATCCCGAGAAGTCGCGCCAAGTAAACAGAAAGGCATTACTCAATAGACTAAACCCATAATTTAAAGAAAACCATTTCCTCCAGAATTTTCTTATTTGTTGATGCTTATTGAAGAAAGAATCAATTATATCCAAATCATTTATAGCCATATGAATAATACTTCCATCCGAAGGCTTCGAAGTCATAACACCATAATCGCAAGGCAGTCCCTTTTTGAAAAACCGTGAAGGCTTTACAGGATTCAGAACATATAAGTCGTCATTGAAATATATAAAATGCTCGGATAACGATTCTATACGATGCAAATTGAGTTCTATCGTATTTGCACTGAATGTAGGTAGATATTCTTGAGGAATAAACTCTTCGTGCTTCACCCAGTTTAATTGAGGATGCTCGAGATTGAGCCAATCGGGAATATGCCCCGATGTCACAAAATGAATCTTATTAATCCAGGGCATAAACTTCTCTATCCCCCTAAACCAATAACGAAGCAAATCCCAATCTCTAAAACGAATAGAGCTGGTATCACCTATCGACGACCGTCCTGCATGTTGTCTGAAACTTTGCTGCCATTCCTTGTCTTGCCCATTCACCCAAGGCAACACAATATCGATACTGGATGTATTCATTTTTAATCTTCGTAACTTTTCTGTAACATCTAACCTAATAAGAAAAAGCCCCAACACTCTATTCTCCTATACTTATAAACAGTATAATTTTACAAAAGTTTATACCTTTGTTTGTACATCAATATTTTTTTGAATGAAAATTCTTTTATTGGGAGAATACAGCAACCTGCATTGGACTTTGGCACAAGGGCTACGGGCTTTAGGACATTCGGTTGTAGTGGCTTCTAATGGTGACAGGTTCAAGAATTACAAAAGAGATATTGACCTTTCGCGAAAGAGCGATAATATTATCGACACTCTTAAATACGCTTATCTACTCAGCAAGAACTTTAGACAATTCAAAGGATTTGATATTGTACAAATTATAAATCCTCTTTTTCTCGACCTTAAACCCTATAAAAATCTCTCGGCTTTCAATTATCTAAAAAAGCACAACGGGAAGGTTTTCATGGGAGCTTTTGGTAATGATGCATATTGGTTGCAAGCTTGTTTAAACAAAAACACCTTTCGATATTCTGAATTTGATATTCCCAATCAATCAGACTATCTCTGTTCTGCAAAAGATATAATCAAAGTTTGGACTGACGAAGACAAAGTGAATGTAAACAAAGAAATAGCCGAAAGAGCAGACGGTATAATTGCCTGCCTTTATGAATACTTTGTTTCTTACAAGTCACAATTCGAGAAGAAGCTGACTTACATACCTGCCCCTATCAATACTTCCGAAATAGCTTTTACACAAAGAGGCAAAGATCCATCTAAGGTTAGATTCTTTATAGGAATACAAAAACAGAGAAACGAAATCAAAGGAACTGATATCCTATATAAATGCTTGCAAGAAGTACAATTAAAGTACCCGAATGAATGTATCATCCACAAAGCAGAATCTGTACCTTACGATGAATACATCACCATGAGAGATCAATCGGATGTATTATTAGATCAACTCTATTCATACACTCCCGGAATGAATGCGTTGACAGCCATGGCACAGGGTCTTTTAGTGGTAGGAGGTGGAGAACCCGAAACATACGACCTCTTAAATAAAAAAAACAACCATCCTATCATAAATATACTCCCTAGCGAGGAGGATATATTCAACAAATTAGAGAATCTAATCTTAAATAGGGAACAGATTCCTCTACAATCAATTAATAGCCGTTTATTCGTAGAGCAACATCACGACTATCTAAAAATAGCACAGCAATATTTAGATACTTGGTCATAAAAATATTTTCTGACCTCTTTGATATTTAGATCAGAACAAAAACTATAATCTTTTAGAATAAGAAAACTGTTCATTTAAATACTTTCATCTACCGATTAACTCTTTTAAGATAAAAAATACAGTCTTTATAGTTATTTCTTTACCTTTGTGATACTAAAAAAACATATAATATGAAGAAACTTTTTGTAGCATCCGTTGCTCTATTGATAGCTGTATCAGCATGGGCACAAAACGATAACACGGGCTCATCCGGTTATCAGTTTTCTGTAGTAAAAGAAAACCCAATCACTTCTATAAAAAATCAGGGAAGTAGTGGCACATGTTGGTCATTTTCAGGCGTTGGCTTTTTAGAGTCAGAGCTATTGAAAATGGGAAAAGGAGAACAAGATATTTCCGAAATGTATATTGTACGTCGAAACTATGAAGACAAAGCTGTAAAATATATCCGTTTGAACGGAAGCCTAAACTTTGCACAAGGAGGTTCGTTTGCCGATGTTATCGAAACACTGAACGAATATGGAGTTGTACCCGAAGAAGCTATGCCTGGGCTTAGCTATGGCGAAACCGGACACAAGCATGGCGAAATGGCTGATGGTCTTACAGGATACATCAACGGTATCATGAAGAATGGTAACAGAAAGCTTTCAACTGCTTGGTACAATGGATTCACTGGAATACTTGATGCTTTTTTAGGACAAAAGCCTGAAAATTTTACATACAAGGGTAAGAGCTATACACCACAAAGTTTTGCTAAAGAGCTTGGCTTAAACAGCAATAACTATGCATCATTTACCTCTTTTACACATCACCCATTTTATGCACCTTTTGCAGTAGAGGTTCCAGACAACTGGCGTTGGGCATTGTCGTACAATGTTCCTTTGGACGATATGATAAAGGTAATGGATAATGCTATCGAAAAAGGATATACTATTGCTTGGGCTTCGGATGTAAGCGAAGTAGGCTTCTCTCGTAATGGAATTGCAGTAGTTCCAGATGATAGTGCTCCCGAAAATGTAGGTTCAGACCAAGCTCATTGGTTAGGATTATCCGCAACTGAAAAGACTTCAACTATAAAAAAGAAAATAGAGCAAGGTCCTGTTAAAGAACTTGTAATTACTCAAGAGATGCGCCAAAAAGGATATGATAACTATGAGACAACTGACGATCATGGTATGCAGATTTTTGGTATAGTAAAAGATCAAAACGGCACTAAATACTATTTAGTGAAAAACTCTTGGGGCGAAGCAGGAGCATACAAAGGTATCTGGTATGCATCAGAGGCTTTCGTAAAATACAAAACAATAAGTTTTGTTGTAAACAAAGAAGCTGTTCCTAAAGACATTGCAGGCAAATTAAATCTTAAATAAGCCATAACGTAGGACAATGTATAAAAAGACCCTTTCTTTTAAAGATTGGGTCTTTTTTATTGTTCAATAAACTGCATATATTCTCTTCTTTTTCATCCATATTGTCTGTAAAGAAATGACTAAAGATCATCTAAAATGGATCTATACACACACAATTTAACAAATAAGCTTTACTGATAAATATATCATTAATTTATGATAAAAATCTTTTTTTAGCAATATTGAAATTAAAAGATAGTTATTTGCCGAGCACCTTAGTCTAGTATTGATATTTTTTGCGTATTTTTGTAGCCGTTTTTTCAATTTATTCTATACATATTATGAGTTCAAAAGTAAGGGTGCGCTTTGCTCCCAGTCCTACAGGTCCATTGCATATCGGAGGAGTGCGTACTGCATTATATAATTACCTTTTTGCTAAACAACAAGGTGGAGATTTCATTCTTCGAATTGAGGATACAGACTCGCAACGCTTTGTGCCGGGTGCTGAGGAATATATCATTGAAGCACTTACATGGTTAGGTCTTAACTTTGATGAAGGAACTCATGCTGGAGGTCAATACGGTCCATACAGACAATCAGACAGAAAACATATTTATAAAGAATACGTTGATATTCTTCTCAACAAAGGTGCTGCTTATATGGCATTCGATACTCCTGCAGAGTTAGATGCTAAGAGATCTGAAATTGAGAACTTTCAATATGATGCTTCGACAAGAGGACTTATGAAAAACTCTCTGACTCTTTCGAAAGAAGAAGTTCAGGCATTAATTGACAAAGGAGAAAATTACGTTGTCCGCTTCAAGATAGAGCCTAATGAGGACATTACAGTAGACGACCTTATCAGAGGAAAAGTAGTTATCAACTCATCTGAGCTTGACGACAAGGTATTATTCAAATCAGCAGATAATTTACCAACATATCATCTTGCAAATATTATAGATGACCATTTAATGGAAATATCACATGTAATAAGAGGCGAAGAATGGCTACCATCTGCTCCTCTGCATGTTTTATTATACAGAGCTTTTGGATGGACAGATACCATGCCAAAATTCACCCACTTAGCACTTCTTTTGAAACCGGATGGCAAAGGTAAACTAAGTAAACGCGATGGTGACCGTTTAGGCTTCCCTGTATTTCCTTTGCTTTGGACTGATCCTAAGACTCAAGAAGTATCTTCGGGATATAGAGAAAGCGGATATTTACCAAGTGCAGTTGTTAACTTCTTAGCTCTGCTAGGATGGAATCCGGGCAACGATCAGGAGATTATGTCAATGGAGGAGTTGATCAAACTTTTCTCAATCGAAAGATGTAGCAAAAGTGGTGCAAAATTTGACTTCGAAAAAGGAAAATGGTTCAACCATCAATATATTCAAGCTACATCAAATCAAGAATTAGCAAAGTTATTCGAACCAATCTTGCAAAAAGAAGGGGTTAATGCTAAAATTGAATATATTGAAACAGTTGTAGGTCTTATAAAAGAACGTGCCAACTTAATTCCTGACTTATGGGATCAATCTTCTTTCTTCTTCAAAGCTCCCGATAGCTATGATGAGAAAGTAGTAAAAAAACGTTGGAAAGAAGATTCGTCTGCTCAGATATCTGAACTGTCTGATGTATTGAATGCAATCTCTGATTTCTCAGCACATAACCAAGAAGAAATTGTAAAACAATGGATCGAAGATAAAGGATACCATCTGGGCAATATAATGAATGCTTTTCGACTAGCAATTGTTGGCGAATCGAAAGGACCTCATATGTTTGACATCACAGCAACAATCGGAAAAGAAGAGACTCTTAATCGACTAAAAACTGCTATTTCTAAAATTGAATACAAAGCTTAAGCATGTATAATTTCATCATAGGTCTTTACGCTTTTATTGTATATATCATATCGCCTTTTCACAAAAAAGCCAGATTGATAGTTAAAGGACACAGAGATGTGTTCAAAAAACTTGAGTCAGAAATAGATCCAAATGCTAAATATATTTGGTTACACGCCGCTTCATTAGGTGAATTTGAGCAAGGAAGACCAATTATTGAAAACATAAAGGAGAATCACCCATCCTACAAAATACTATTAACATTCTTCTCCCCTTCGGGCTACGAAGTACGTAAAGATTATGAGTTGGCTGATATAGTATGTTACCTACCTTTCGATAGAAAGAGTAAAGTAAAACGCTTCTTGAATCTGGCAAACCCTCATATGGCGATTTTCATAAAGTACGAATTCTGGTACAATTATGTAAGCCAATTGCACAAGAGACAAATTCCGACCTATATGGTATCGGCTATTTTCCGTCCCAATCAGATATTCTTTAGATGGTACGGAAAATTTTACCAAAAGATGCTTCATTTTTACTCTTGTATTTGTGTACAAGATGAAAACTCGAAGCAACTACTCAACAATATTGGAGTAAATAATGTAGAAGTTTGTGGTGATACTCGCTTCGATCGGGTTTTAGATATTAAAGCCGGAGCTAAAACGCTTCCTATTGCAGAAGCATTTACCAAAAACGAAAAAGGCGAAAAACAGATAACGCTTGTAGCCGGAAGCTCATGGCCTAAAGATGAAGATATATTTATAAAATACTTCAATGGCAATCCTGACCTTAAGCTTATAATAGCACCCCACGAAATACACGAAGCACACTTAAGCTACATAGAGAGTATATTGAAACGTCCTTCTATTCGCTATTCGAAGGCAACAGTAGAAAACATACAACAATACGACTGTCTTATAGTCGATTCTTTCGGCTTATTGTCTTCCCTTTACGAGTATGGCGAAATAGCTTATGTAGGTGGTGGATTTGGAGTCGGCATTCACAATATTCTTGAAGCTGCTGTATATGGTATCCCTGTATTCTTTGGACCAAATTTCAAGAAGTTCAGAGAGGCGCATCAACTCATCGAAGAAGGTGGTGGATATCCGATACAAGATGACGAAAACTTCTGGAGTCTTATGAATGAGTTTTTAGAATACCCTCAAGTACTAAGTTCTGCGGGTAATCTTGCAGGAGAATATGTAAGAAACAATGCAGGTGTAGTAGATAAAGTAATGCAGATTATTGATTTGAAGTAAAGGAGCCGAGTTAGAAGTTAAAGCATTTACTCGTTTATCATTAACTTTCCAATAATCTCTATTGCTTTAACAACAGCCTCATTCAAATTAAAAATGCTTTTCCCTGTTTTCCTTATAGGATTCTCCCAATCTTGATTATAGATTATAGAAACGATAAATCCTTCACTTGCACCATACCAACCAACATCTAACAAATAGCCTTTCGGATAAATAACCTGCAACATATCTTCACGTAAACTGTCTCGGGAAAAATCAGTTTCAATATGGGTTACACATCCATCTTTAAAATCAATATCCTCAAAAGGGTTAGCTACTACTCTCACTTCGATTGGTTCTAAATTCTCATCCTGTTGTTCATGCCAGTTGAGTATCGCTCGAACATTATGAGTAGAAATAAATTCGTCTGCTATTGGTGAGAAGAAGCAATATAATCCTTTTTTCAATCTATTACTTTGCAGAACACTGATTTTCGGATGTATAAACTCATCACTGATTTGATTCACTCGATAGACCAGACACAGCCGCCTGTCATCCGAAATGATATGCAAATAAGGTATACCATAATCTTCATCTAATTTCACAAACCAATAAAACAATTGATCGTTATAGATAAGCTTGCGTTTTCCTCTTTCACTTATCATGCTCTACATCTATTAAGAATGAAGCTGCTTGAAGAAATCCCATATTACAATTCCCGTAGTTACGGCTACATTCAGAGAATGCTTTGTTCCATATTGAGGAATCTCAATGCAGCCATCGCAAGCATCAACAACAGCTTGTTGTACACCTTTCACTTCGTTACCCATAACAATTGCATATTTCTTATTAGAATCGAGCTGTAAATCATCCAGCATAACACTGTTTTCTACTTGTTCGATAGCAAAAACAGTATAGTTATTTTCTTGCAATTTCTCCACAGCTTTTACCGTATCTTCAAAATATTGCCATGTTACAGAATGTTCTGCACCCAATGCAGTCTTATGTATCTCTGGATTAGGAGGAGTTGCAGTTATTCCGCACAAATAGATTGCTTCTACCAAAAAAGCATCCGAAGTTCGGAATACAGATCCTACATTATTCAGACTTCTAATATTATCTAACACAACCACTAAGGGTATTTTCTCTGTCTCTTTAAATTCTTCTGTCGAAATTCTATTCAATTCCGTTATTTTCAGTTTTCTCATGACATTTCAATCTATAATCACCACACTAGCAAACTCGACTTGTCCTCCTACGGGAGGGTTTCTCTTCGAGATTTTCAGCTCTACTTTCTCGATTTTGGAAAACTCGCTTTTTAACGCTCTAACGATCCTGCCAGCTACATGTTCTAGCAACTTAGACGGTATCATCATTTCTCTTTTTACAACATCATAAACCGAAGCATAACTTAGAGTTTCATCCAGATCATCCGATACGGAGGCTTTCTCAAAATTAACGTTTAGCTTAAGATTTATAACGAAATGATTTCCAACCAGAGTCTCCTGAGCAAACACACCATGATTGGCATATATCTCGACATTTTCAAGTAATATGTATGTTTCCATAACCTGTGATATACATTAGTAGAAAAATAGAGCTGCAAAGCTAAGTTTTTTTTTTACATTTGTTATCTGAATAAACTCAATTATAATTTGACATATGCTAAATCGTAAGGAAGTCGCACCAGCCCCAAGTGGCATGCATAATGTATTATCGACAGGAACCGTCCTGACAGGAAATCTAGTCACGCAAGATGATATTCGAATCGATGGAGTTATTGAAGGAAATATTATCAGCCAAGGAAAAATAATCATCGGTAATAACGGTCACGTTTCGGGTGATGTAGAATGTCAAAATCTTGATTTACTTGGAAAAGTTTCAGGCAACGTGTTGTGCGAAGACACGATAATACTTAGAGTTACAGCAAATCTGATTGGAGATATTACTACTCAAATCATAGAGATAGAACCGGGAGCCCGTTTTACTGGATCCTGCAAAATGAAAAGTTAAATAGAGTCCCCAACTACTACGCCCGACTCTTATAGTTTCACCATACTTAAATATTGCACGTCATGGCAAACACAATACAGCGCCATCTGGGAGCACTAAGAAAGTTTCTGGAAGAAAAACAATTACATGCGTTTATAATCCCCAGCACCGATCCTCATCTGAGTGAGTATCCTGCTGCACATTGGGCTTCGAGAGAATGGATTAGCGGATTCACCGGATCTGCCGGTACTGTGGTTGTTACACGAGATAAAGCCGGTTTATGGACCGACTCACGATACTTTCTTCAAGCTGCAAAGCAGTTAGAGAATACAAATATCGATCTTTTCAGAGAAGGCTTGCCTACTACCCCAACTATTGAAGAATGGCTGATTTCTGAATTATCCGAAGGTAATACTGTGGGCATTGATGGAAACGTATATGCAGCAAACGAAGCTTTTCAGCTAAATGTTAGATTGAATCTGAACGGATTACATCTAATAACTGATTACGACCCTTTTGCTGAAATATGGAAAGATAGACCTCAGATACCTTTGAATCCTATTTTTGAACTGCCCGTTAAATATAGCGGACTTGAAGCTTCTAAAAAGATTTCACAAATCTGTACTATCATAGACAAGCATGGTGCCGACTCGCTATTAGTAGCATCGTTAGATACTATTGCGTGGCTCTTCAATATCAGAGGAAACGATGTTCAGTGTAATCCAGTAGCGGTTTGCTTTGCTTATATTTCTAAAAAAGAAACTGTAGTGTTTATCAACCCTAAGAAGCTAACTCAAGAGATGGGTCAATACTTCAAACAGGAAAATATACAAGTAGCCGATTATGATAAGATATTTGATTATGTAAGTTCAATTCCTGCTCAAACCCGAATTTGCTTACAAAGCTCAAAAGTGTCTTTTACCCTGCATAATAAGATACCAAAGACTTGCCGCATCATAGATATTCCTTCTCCTGCTGATCTGATGAAAAGCAAAAAGAATGAAACTGAACAAGAAGGCTTCCGCAATGCAATGCAACGCGATGGTGTTGCTTTAGTAAAATTCCTTATGTGGTTTGAAAAAGCTGTACCAACCGGTGAAGTAGAAGAAATGACAATTGTAGAAAAACTAATCGAATACAGAAGTCAACAAGACCTATATGTAGGAGAAAGTTTCGCTACAATAGCAGGTTATGGACCTAATGGAGCAATTGTTCACTACCATGTAACACCCGAAAGCTCAGCCAAAGTGATACCCGAAGGGCTTCAACTAATAGATTCGGGCGCTCAATATTTTGATGGCACTACCGACATTACACGTACTGTTGCTGTAGGACTTCTTACCGAGCAAATGAAAAAGGATTATACGATGGTACTCAAAGGTCACATAGGTATAGCAACATGCAAATATCCAGAAGGAACACGAGGCAGCCAGATAGATATATTGGCTAGAAAAGCTTTATGGGATAATGGACTTAATTATCTACATGGAACTGGGCATGGTATCGGTCATTTTCTCAATGTACACGAAGGTCCTCAAAATATACGGATGAACGAAAATCCGACTACATTACAACCGGGAATGGTAACATCTAACGAACCGGGACTTTATCGAGCTAATCAATACGGTATCCGTATCGAGAATCTGATCTTAACAAAAGAAGATTGTGTAACAGAGTTTGGAGCTTTCTATTCTTTCGAAACACTTACTCTTTGCCCGATAGACACGACCCCAATCGTAAAGGGAATGCTTACCGAAGACGAAATTTCATGGTTCAACAATTATCATCAATATGTATATGATAGATTGTCACCAAGCCTTTCGGCAGAAGAAAAAGAATGGTTGAAAGATAAGACTAAAGCAATTTAAGGCTACACCCTTTTTTGCTGCTCTTCGTATTACTTTATATTATATAGAAAAAGAACAATGGCTTTAATAAAAGAAGTTAGAGGTTTTACACCTCAAATAGGAAAAAATGCTTTTTTAGCGGACAATGCAACAATAATAGGAGATGTAATCATGGGTGATGATTGCAGCGTTTGGTTTAATGCTGTACTTCGTGGTGATGTTAATTCAATACGTATAGGCAACCGTGTGAATATTCAAGATGGTACTGTTTTACATACACTTTATCAAAAATCGACCGTTGAGATAGGCGACGATGTTTCGGTAGGTCACAATGTAGTAATACATGGGGCTAAAATCGAAAGCGGAGCTTTAATCGGCATGGGAGCAATAGTACTCGATCATGCAGTAGTAGGAGAAGGCTCTATTGTTGCTGCCGGATCGGTAGTACTCAGTGGAACAATTATAGAACCCGGAAGCATATACGCCGGAGTACCTGCCAAATTCGTAAAGAAAGTGGATGCTGAACAGGCTAAAGAAATGAATCAAAAGATAGCAAAGAACTATTTAATGTATTCAGGTTGGTTCAAAGATGAAGAATAAGGTTGCTAATCTTATTGTTAACTTTTACTTTCTTAAATAAAAGATAAACAATAATAAATCATCCCTAAAACATAAATACAAAACGAGGCTTTTTTATTAAATTGGCTTCGTTTTTATTTTAAACAAAACACTAAACTGATAAATAATGAAAACTAAACTTTTACTACTACTTTGCCTAGTGAGCTGTTCGTTTTTTGCGAATGCTCAGAAAATAACTGTTGCAACATACAACATTCGTAACGACAATGCGGATGATGTAAAAAACGGTAATGGCTGGCAGCAACGTTTACCCGTAGTATGTAACCTGATTAAGTATCATAATTTTGATATTTTTGGGACACAGGAAGGATTATATAATCAATTAGAAAATATAAAAGAACAATTACCCGAACTCAACTATATTGGAGTTGGGCGCGACGATGCTAAACAAGCTGGAGAATACTCTGCCATATTTTATAAAAAGGATAAGTTTAAATTGCTCGATTCGGGTAATTTCTGGTTAGCAAACAACTCTTCTAAACCCAATCTGGGATGGGATGCCGTTTGCATCCGTATCTGCACATGGGGTAAATTTAAAGAAAAAGCATCCGGAAAAGAATTCTATTTCTTCAATTTACATGCCGATCATGTTGGTGTAAAAGCACGTAAAGAAGGGGCAAAACTGGTTCTTGAAAAAATTAAAAAGATAGCAGGAAAACAATCAGCTATATTGACCGGCGACTTCAATGTTGATCAGCATAACGAAAGTTATTTATTTTTAGATACATCCGGTCTGTTAAGAGACTCTTACGACTTATCACCTATTAAGTATGCCAATAACGGGACATTCAATGCATTCAATTTGACGCGTGTTACAGATGAACGTATAGATCATATTTTTCTAACTAAGAAGTTCAGAGTTTCACGTTATGGCATCTTAACCGATATTTATTGGGATAAGAATGGAGTTCCACGCATACCTTCCGACCACTATCCGGTAGTTGCCGAAGTTGAATTTACGAAATAAAGGTCTCAGACCTCTATTTACTTTTGACAAGCATAACAAACATAAATGCTATAGCTCCAAAAACATATTATCAAATACTTTAATTTACTCAAAGTTATAGCCCTAATGAAAAAATTTATCAAAGAGTGGAAAAACAGATATAAGAATGCCAAACTTAAATACAAAATAGCGATTCCTTTGTGCAGTATTTTAGTTATCTGGTATATGTTCTGTCTACCTTCGCCACTTTTTGATGTTCCATATAGTACGGTGGTCTCCGATAGAGAAAACGAATTATTGGGGGCACGTATTGCTAACGATCAGCAATGGCGTTTTCCTTCCGTTGATTCTGTTCCCGAAAAATACAGAGTATGTGTTACTCAGTTCGAAGATCAGTATTTCAGTTATCACTGGGGTATAAATCCTATCTCGCTCTTTAGAGCTATTAAACAGAATATCTCTCAGAAACGAATTGTAAGTGGGGCTAGTACCATTACCATGCAAACCATCCGTTTATCGAGAAAAGAAAAGCGGACTTTCGGAGAGAAGTTTATTGAAATGATTTTAGCTACACGGCTCGAATTCTCTTATTCGAAAGATGAAATTATAAATCTATATGCTTCGCATGCACCAATGGGCGGTAATGTTGTAGGAATAGAAGCCGCATCATGGCGATATTTCGGGCATCAATCATCTACTCTATCTTGGGCAGAAGCTGCAACGCTCGCTGTACTTCCTAATTCTCCTGCCATTATGCACTTTGGGCGTAACAGAGAGAAACTTTTAAACAAACGAAACAACCTACTCAAGCGTCTGCAAGAAAAAGGAATTATCGATGAGATAGATTACGAGCTTTCGATAGCCGAGCCCCTACCCTTCGAGCCCTATGCATTACCTCAAGTTGCACCTCACCTTGTAACCAAGATATACATGGAACAGGGCGGAAAACATATACATTCGACTATTGATAAACGCCGACAATTACTGGTCGAGAATATATTATCGAGATGGAATGCCGAATTTGCACAGAATGAAATAAAGAACATCGCCGCCGTAGTTATCGATATAGAAAAGAATGAGGTTGTTGCTTATTGCGGAAATGTCAATTTCGACAAAAGCGTATCAGCCAATCAGGTAGATGTTATTCAAGCACCTCGAAGTACGGGAAGCATACTGAAACCTTTCCTTTATTGTGCCATGCTCCAAGATGGACAATTACTGCCCAATCAGTTACTGGCAGATATACCGATCAATATAAACGGTTTCAGTCCTAAAAATTTCAGTCTCAATTACGATGGTGCAGCTCCTGCTTCCGAAGCATTGGCACGATCTCTCAATATTCCCTTTGTGGTTTCACTTCGAAAATATGGAATACCTAAATTCTACTCCCTTTTGAAAGAAGCAGGTATGACAACTTTGTCACGTTCGCCCGATACTTACGGGCTTTCGCTTATTCTTGGAGGAGCTGAAGGTAAATTGTGGGACATCACGTCGATGTACGCACATATGGCACAATCTTTGAACGATTACAACAACGAACAACGTTACTGGAAACACAAACCGATCTCGTATATCTACAACGAGGATAATAACGAACCCATTGAGCGTATTACGAGACCTTTATTTGAAGCTGGTGCTATCTGGCTAACCTTTGATGCTCTGACGAATGTAAATCGTCCTGAAGAGATCGATTGGAGGTCTATCCCATCCATACAAAAGATTGCATGGAAAACAGGCACAAGCTTTGGTTTCCGCGACGGTTGGGCAGTGGGTGTTAGCCCCAAATATGCAGTGGGCGTATGGGTTGGAAATTCAGACGGAGAAGGTCGCCCCGGATTGACGGGTGCTAGAACTGCGGGAATGGTAATGTTCGACATCTTCAATTCGCTACCCTCCTCTAAATGGTTTACAGCTCCTACGAGCGATCTTGTACGAGCTGAAACTTGTAGAGAAAGCGGAATGTTGACGGGTATAAATTGCCCTGAAACATCTATTGATACAACATGGATTACAAAAAAAGGTATGGAGACTAATGCCTGCGATTTTCATATAAGGATAAATGTATCCGAAGATTTCAAATACAGAGTGTATGAAAACTGCGCAGGAAGCAGAGGTATAATACAAACTTCGTGGTTTGTTTTACCGCCTTCATGGGAATGGTTTTACAAAGAACAACATCCGTCTTATAAAATGTTACCTCCATTCTCGCCCGAATGTATGAACGAAGATCAAACCAAAACAATGGAATTCATATATCCGTTTGCAAATGGGGTTGTAAGCATTCCGAAGCAATTGGACGGATCGCCCGGAAAGGTAATCTTTGATTTAGCTCACCGCAATCCACAGACAAAAGTCTACTGGCATTTAGATGACACTTATGTAGGAGAAACTCAAAACTTTCACAAGAAAGAGTTAGCTCCTGCTGCGGGTAAACACCGATTGACTGTGGTGGATGAAACGGGCAACTCATTAGTTCTTAACTTTACTGTAAAGTAATTGGATAAACACCTTTTGTTACCTTTTGGAGTGAACGAATAAGTAGAATAAAGTGTTAATAACATACGGGTTTATACAGATTAAAAATGCATGGGTGTATTACGTATACTCCATAAGCAACAGAAAACCCTATAAATGGACGTATTTAATATGTCTATACAAGGAAAACAAGTTGTAAGAAAAATCGATAATCAGTACAAACTCTATAAACTAAATAAAATATGGCATTTATTGATTATTATAGCGTACTTGGGCTAAAGAAGGATGCCTCTGCCGACGATATCAAAAAGGCATATCGAAAATTAGCCAGAAAATATCATCCGGATTTGAATCCGGATGACAAGGAGTCACATCAAAAATTTCAGCAGATTAACGAAGCGAATGAGGTTTTGAGTGATCCCGAAAAAAGAAAAAAATACGATACATACGGCGAACATTGGCAACATGGCGAAGAATACGAAAAAGCCCGTCAACAACAATCTCAAAGTGGAGGTTTTGGAGGAGGCTTCGGCGGATTTGGAGGCGATGCCAGTTATAGCTACTCTAGTGACGACAGCGAATTTTCAGACTTCTTTGAATCCTTATTCGGAAACAGAGGAGGTAGAGGTTCGCGTTCCGGCAGATCGCATGGTTTCAAAGGGCAAGACTATACTGCTGAATTACATCTCAGCTTAAAAGATGCATCGGAAACACATAAGCAAACTCTTGCCGTTAATGGTAAAAATATACGTATAACCGTTCCCGCGGGTATTGCCGACGGACAAGTTATCAAACTACCCAAACAAGGAGGACCGGGAGTAAACGGAGGTCCTGACGGTGATCTGTATATCACATTTGTAATTGCAGAAGACCCTATATTCAAAAGATTAGGAGACGACCTATATGTAAATGAGTCGTTAGACTTATACACCGCAGTACTGGGTGGTGAGACTATGATAGATACTCTCTCGGGAAAAGTAAAATTGAAAGTAAAACCCGAAACTCAAAACGGAACTAAAGTTCGGTTAAAAGGCAAGGGATTTCCTGTATATAAAAAAGACGGACAGTTTGGTGACCTATACATCACCTACTCCGTGAAGGTACCAACAGGTTTGAATGATGAGCAAAAAGACCTCTTCAGAAAACTTGCAAGTTATCAATCCAAAGTCTAATATCTATTTATTACTTTGGTAAGTATAAGTACAATAAGCTGATATTATTGAATAATATTGTATTTAATATTTACTGTTACTTAAAGAATATCGTTATGAAAACAGGACTAATTATAATAGAAGAATACTGTAACAGTTCGCAAGTAGAACCATCTTTCATCGATCTGTTAGAGAACGAAGGATTGATAGAAATAGAGATAGTTGAAGGGGAACATTATATAAGAGAATCTCAATTGCAAGATCTCGAGCGTTTTGCTAATTGGTATTACGATCTTTCTATTAACATAGAGGGTATTGATGTAATACAAAATTTATTGCAGAAAGTGCAGAGCCTGGAACAAGAGCTATACTCGTTACGAAAACTAAAATCGCTCCATCATAAGGACTTGTGGGAAGAGATAGACGAATAAGAAAAGAGACATCAGTATTGATGTCTCTTTTTATTTTAGAGAGAAGTATTTATTGAAAGGCAACCATTAACTATATTTTATTTTATTTACTAATGACTATTTAGTACATTTATACCTTATTGTTGTAAGACAGTTTATTACGAAATACTATAATAACCAATCTTTTTAGATGCTATGAAAAAAAACTTGATTTTGGCAAGAAACTTAATCTGCCTAATAATACTTTGCGGAATATCTGCAAGTTGTGAACAGAAAAGACCCATAAAAACGTGTGACACTTTTGCTGAAATGGCTGATCCGACAGCAGATACTCTGTCGAACTGGAGCCAGACACCTCCGGGACTGAATGCTTCTTTTGTCAGCATAGATAATAAATACCCTAGATCGGTAATGCCCGAAATTACAAATAGTCAATCATATACGGTAACCGGATGGAAAGGTGAAAAACTTTCGGGACAACTATTGCTTTGGAGTGCTGAAGATATTCAACAAGTAGAATGCGAATTCAGCGATTTTACTTCTCCCAACGGAAAACTATCTTCTGATATAGCTCAAGCCAGATTTGTTCGTTATGTTATGACCGACATATTCGAACCGGGTTGCGGCTATCGTAAACCCGAGGATTTTCCTTCGTCACTAGCTGCCGATATGCTCGATAATTTGGAGTGCTTTAACATCGAAGCTAAAACGGTACGCCCAGTATGGCTTAGTATAAACATTCCTCAATCGGCAACAGCAGGAACTTATAATGGTAAGCTTAAAGTTTATGCAAGAGATCAAAAGACTCAGGAATTTGAGATAAGCATAGAGGTTCAAGACCGCACTTTGCCTTCTCCTTCCCAATGGACTTATCACCTTGATTTGTGGCAACATCCTTCGGCTGTGGCTCGTGTTCAGAACCTAGAAATGTGGAGCGACAAACACTTTGAAGCTCTTAAACCTCAGATGAAAATGCTTGCCGATGCAGGACAGAAGGTAATTACTGCAAACATCAACAAAGAACCTTGGAACAACCAATGCTTCGACCCATATGCAGATATGATTATATGGACTAAAAACACAGATGGAACATGGTCTTATGACTATACCATATTCGACAAGTGGGTACAACTAATGATGGATTTAGGAATCAATAAAATGATCAATTGTTACTCTATGATTCCTTGGAATAACGAGATACATTATACTGATGCTGCCTCTAAAGAGATTATAAACGTGAAGGCTGATCCGGGAACAAAAATATTCGCTGATATGTGGACTCCGTTTTTAACCGATTTCACCAAACATCTGAAAGAAAAGGGCTGGTTAGAGATAACTAATATTGCTATGGACGAGCGTTCGCCCGAAGCTATGAAAGCAACAGTAGACCTTCTACAAAAAGTAGCACCCGAGTTAGGAATATCATTAGCTGATAATCATAAAAGCTATAAAAAATACCCATTCATAAAAGATATGTGTGTAGCTGCCGGTGCAAAAGTAGATTCGGCTGACATAGCTATGCGTCGCGAAAAAGGTTTGATAACCACGTATTACGTTTGCTGTTCTGACAAATTCCCCAATATGTTTACATTCTCCAACTCAGCAGAGTCTGTTTATGCCAGTTGGTATGCTATTGCTGCCGATTTCGATGGCTTCTTGCGTTGGGCATACAACTCATGGGTAGAGAACCCATTAACCGACTCTCGATTCAAAACATGGCCAGCCGGTGATACATATATTGTATATCCTGAGGCACGCAGCTCTATACGCTTCGAACGTTTGATAGAAGGTATCCAAGATTTTGAAAAGATTCGCATTCTAAGAGAAGACTTGAAGAAAGCCAACACTCCCGAATCTTTAAGCAAGTTAGAAAAACTGAATGCCGAAGTTGCTAAATTCAATACAATTGAACCAACAGAGCCTATTAATGATATGTTGAAAAAAGCGAAGATGACGATTAACGAAATCTCTAAGTAAAGAGAACGAGAAATAGAAAAGAGGCGATGTTTGAAATCAAACATCGCCTCTTTTTATTTTAGAACAAATTTGTTTAAGCTTTTTCTGCAAAATACTGCTTGATCTTATCTTCTAAGAATAGAATAGCAATTATGGCACTGAATATAATCAAAGTACCAACACTATATTCTTTGGAAATTACAAAACTAGCAATCCATGAAGCAACTACTGCTACAATTAAAAGGATTCGGCCGATTGCTTTACCTTTCAATAATAACAATCCTGATATCAAGATTAGCGGACCTGCCACAAAATTTTCAATTATCACCTGAGTAATCAAATTAGGATTTTCAGTAAGAAAAGCTTGCAATCCTATAAGCCCCAATATTCCCGCAACTATTCTTATAATACCTAATACTATCAATACAATACTTACAACCCTTAAAGGTTTTGGTATATCCATTTTTTCAGAAAATTTAGTGTGTTTAATTTTATATCGAAGCTTTTTCTTCTGCCTCTTCTATGTTCTTTTCTGCCTCCTTCGATAATTCTGGATAGGCAATACGAGAATGGTATATAGTCATCAACTTCTCTTTGAATATATTCTTTGCAATCTCAATATCTCTAAAGGTAATAGGTGCATTCCTCAGTAATCCGTCATGCATTTGAGTATCAATTAGCTTATTTACCAATTGAGATATAGATTCTTCCGTATATTCTTTTAAGCTTCTCGATGCAGCTTCTACTGTATCTGCCATCATAAGAATCGCTGTTTCTTTTGTAAACGGATTTGGACCCGGATACGAAAAGTCAGCCTCATCTACAACCTCATCTGCATGCTCATTTTTATAAGAATTGTAGAAATATTTCACTTTTCCCGTTCCATGATGAGTAGCTATAAAGTCGATAATCTGTTGAGGTAGATTGTATTTTCGAGCAATCTTAATTCCTTCGGGTACATGGTTTATAATTATGCGTGCACTTTCTTTATATGAAAGGCCTACATGAGGATTCATTCCCGGAATCTGATTTTCGGTAAAATAAGCAGGGTTAGTCATCTTTCCAATATCATGGTATAATGCTCCGGTACGAACCAGCGGTGCATTTGCTCCAATACGTGTAGCTACCGCTGCCGCCAAATTAGAGACCTGCATCGAGTGTTGGAATGTACCCGGTGCAACCTCCGACAGTTGCTGTAATAAAGGTTTGTTGATATTCGATAATTCGATCATACTCACTCCCGATATAAAACCGAACACCTTTTCGCACATATACACCAATAGATATGCAAACATTACGAACATAAAGTTGATCGCAAAATAAAGGAACATCAAAGGGTCAATCTGTTTGATATCGCCTTTCAGAGCCAATGTTACACCAATATAAAGAGATGTATAGGTAAGTAAGATAAAGAATGACGATTTTATAAGTTGAGATCTTTCCGACAAATCTTTCAAACTAAAGATACACATAAAGCCTACGGGTATCTGTAACAGAAGAAACTCCTGAGGAAACGGCACCATCAGCGAGCAGATTATAGCGGTTATAAGATGCGTAAGCATGGCTGTACGAGAATCGATAAACGTACGTACCATAACCGTTGCCATAGCATAAGGGATTATATAGACATTGAATCCCAACTTTACAAACAGTCCTGTAAGTACACACAGTACAACAATCATCATCAGCATGAAGACGACATTGCGACGGTCATAATATTCTCTCGGACGGAAAAATATCAAGTAAGTCATAAATGCCATAATAAGGGCAGTTATCAAAATAATATCCCCTACTATCATCCAATTTTTACGCGTACCCGACCCTTCCTTTTGTTCGGTTATTTTCTGTAAAGAGTTGAGTATATGTACTGTTTTTGCAGTTACAATTTCTCCTCTATCGATAATTTTTTGTCCTGCTAAAACATTCCCCTCCGCAAAAGGAACCCTCATCAATAACTCATCTTTTGCTTTCTTCGACAGTTCGCTATCTAAGATTATATTATCGTACAAGTAATTATTCAAGTTGAGAGACTGAATAACATACAATTGCAAATTTTCGGGCAGATCATTTATCAACTTCTCATAAGCAAGCTTCGAAGTATAGAATGAATTGATATTCCGGATAGAAGCCACATTATCCCCATTAATTAGGTAAAGCTGTTTCAAGGAGCTTTCCTCTATCTTATCATAATCAGTAGCAGCAATTAATCCTGCCTGATAAATTTCGTGCATTTTTCGCTGTACATACTGAATATATCCTTTAGGAATTTCAGCTGCCTGAGCATCATTCGTGAAGAGAGTTATTGCCCGTTCCGATCTGAATTTATCCAAGCTATAATAAGGGATATATTCCTTTAAAATACTATCCCTTTCCTGCTCTAACTGCGCTTCTGGCTTATAGATAGGAAAGTCCATAGGGGCTGTCACAAGTCCATACCGCCAAGGCTTACCTTCGCTTTCATTGTAACTTACAGTAGTCTCACGCGGAGCAAAGTAAGCTATCAGAATAATCGCAAATATAAAAAAGGTAGGGGTTGGTATTTTTATTTTCTTATTTAAATATCCCATAGTTATATAATTAAGGTCGCAGACCTCTTTACTTGTTTAATAGTATTTGTCGGAAGAAGAGTTTAAATCTGATCAATCCAATGATAAACACACATCGAAAAGATTGTCTCTACAATAACAACATGGCACTAAAACAGTTTAGTGTTACTCAATATATTAACTATTGAGCAATGACTTTAGTTCAAATTCACCAAGAAATTGAAATCATCGTTAGAAGTCAATTCGCATGGCTCTTTTCCGAATTTAAATATACGTGCAGAGCGATCTCCAATCAACGACAATTTTCCATTCTCAAAATGCAGAATAGTTGATTCTCTCAGACCCACTACATAAACATCTGGATTTTCGATCACAAATTCATTTATTCTCATTTCTCTGGTTTCTCCACCATGATTATCAGGATGAGCATCCAGATAATGTGGGTTCAACTGAAAAGGAACTAAATTGAGTGTTTCGAAACTCAAAGGAGCCACAATAGGCATATCATTTGTAGTTCTCAATGTTGGGCATGCCACATTAGAACCTGCACTCCATCCAATATAAGGTGTACCTGTATTTACTTTCTCGCGAATAAGATCTATTAAATCGTTTTCTTGAAGAGTTCGGGTCAATTTCCAAGTATTACCACCACCAATCATTATAGCATCTGCTGTGCGTATAGCTTCTTTGGGGTCTACAAATGTATGTATTCCTTTTACCTGAATACCTACTTCCTGCAAGCTATCGTTTACTTTTCCCGCATATTCGTCATACGAAAAAGTTACTGCTGCATAAGGTATAAACACTATATTGAGGGGTTTATCTCCTAAAAAAGATTTTATTGTTTGTTTAGGATAACCTAAATACGACTCACCCGGATTAGTTGAATTGCTCAGTAATAATAATTTCATCATTCTAATTATTGGTAATTTCTATACAAATTTAAGTATAATATGATTGATGCAGTGCATATTGCAAAACAAAGTTTAGATAAGTATTCCTATTTTAGAGATCATTGGGTCTTAAAACTCGTCAGAAAGGCTACTCTTAATAGTGATTTTTTCTATATATTTGCTTACGAATAAATAACAAGTAAGTATTTAATGTTGCATTATTTAATTCTAAACATTGTGCATCCAATACTTTCAAAAAAACAATTACACCATGGTTAAACATATTGTGTTCTGGAAGCTCAAAGAAGAAGCTCATGGAAATGATAAGGCTACAAACGCTTTGCTAATCAAAGAAAAACTAGAAGCTCTTAACGGAAAAATAGATGGTCTGCTTAAAGTTGAAGTAGGTATCAATTTTCTTGATTCGGCTGCTAATTACGATGTAGCTCTTTATTCCGAAGTGGCATCTAAGGAAGCATTGGACGTTTATCAAAATCACCCATTGCACCAAGCTGTATTACCTTTTGTAAAAGAAGCCGTAAATAGCCGAGTAGCTGTTGACTACGAGATTTAAGAACACATATCTATTTGTGCTCTATCTAAATATACATCAACTGCCGGTTACACTCTTGTAATACGGAATTAAGGTTGCAAGCCTTATTTACTGCTTTGCCATGCACACAACTAGAAATAGTTAGGGTGATAGAACATTGCATTAAGTATTAGCATTACTTACATACTTTCAGTTACTAAAATGATGCAGGAAAAAATTATAAAAGATATTCGCAAGCGATGCCGAATGGCAATGAATGGTGTTGCTTCTGCGAGTATGAGAGGTTATGGGCTTAATTACAAGCTCAATTTTGGCGTATCGATACAAAAGATTAAAGAGATTGCCTCTCGTTATGAATCGGATAAAGATCTGGCTGAAACTCTTTGGTTAGACGGAACTCGTGAATTAAAGATATTGGCAACATTGTTATACCCTACTGATCAGTTTTCAAAAGAAACGGCTAATGAGTGGGGGTCGCAAGTTCCTAATCAGGAAATAAGGGAACAGGTTTGTGTAAATCTTTTTCAGGTTCTCGACTTTTCTGATCAAATAGCTTTAGAGTGGATAAACGAAGAGGATGAGAATGTACGAGCAACAGGATATTGGCTTATTGTAAGACTTTTTCTCGCGAAAAAATTTGCAGGAACGATAGAAATAGATACATTTCAGTATATATGGAAAGATATTGTTTCCGAAAACGTATCTCTACGCAATGCCGCCGTTTTGTTTCTGAAAAATGCAGGTAAGTTCTCCCCCACATTGGCTGAGAAAATTTTAGAAAAGGTGACAATATTCAAAGATTCGGAAGATCCGTTACTAAAAGAAATTTATGACAGCCTTTCTTTTGAGTTCGAATTTTTCTACGATAATTAATTGAAGAGATAAATAATTCTAAAAGAAATACTTTAGAGAATATATTTGATTTCTTTAAAGGCGAATTTTCGGATCATACCCGATTCGAGTTTTAAGACTAATAAGCCTGAATCTTCAACATCGTGAATCTGGGCAAGAAAAGTTGCCTCATTGTCAGTAAATAGATGAAACCCCTCTTTTCTGAATAAAGAGGCTTTATATTCAGCTTTTATTATTTCCGGAGAGTCTAGTTTTGCATAGTAAAAAAGCAGACGCTCTATTATTTGAGTCAGTATATCCTCTACATTATATGAATCGCCCGTAATCTGTTTCAACGATACAGGATTAGGGGCGTTACTCGTAAAAGTATCTTGATTAAGATTAAGCCCTACCCCTATAATCATTCGGTTGACTTCGTCTCCCATAATATCGTTTTCGATAAGAATACCCGTTATCTTCTTCTCGTTCCAATAAATATCATTCGGCCATTTGATAGAGATACCCAAGGTATAGTTATCCAACACATCTTTTATTGCAAGAGATATAATTTGAGATATAATAAACGGACGATCGGCTTTTAGTCCCTTGGGATATAAGATAGTACTGAACATGAGGTTCTCGCCTTTTGCCGACTCCCACGAATTGCCTCTTTGACCTCGCCCAGCACTTTGAAAATCAACATATACAGATGTTCCATCTCCCAAAGACTTTACATCACTGAGGTTTTTCAGATAAGAATTGGTAGATGTTACTTCTTCCAAATGAATAAACAATGGCTTCTTCATATATTTCGATCCTCCATAACAGCATATTCCGCTTGTCTTTTTTTAGGCAATTTCTTGATTACTTCTTCTACCGAATGCATAATAAGCTCTTTTATTAAATCATCTGGAACATCACTCTCCAGATAAATAGAGTTCCATGTTAAGGTTTTAGTATGCTGACCATTTACAACGCCTTCATATTTTTCTCTCAACTCTACCGACCTTTCGGGATAACACTTCATACTCACTCTGAACATTGCATCTTTAGGTTCGATATTCACATAAGCAAACATTTTATCCATTACTTTAAATACCAATATTCTATCATCAAAGAATGGAAACGATTCACTCGCTCCTTTTACAGACATACAGAACTCTCTCAGGTCTTCAATATTCATAGAGTTTCTTTTTATAGAGAGTCCGACTTCATTTCAGCATATTCTGCCTGTTGTTTCTTGGGTAGTTTTTTAATGACTTCTTCTACTGAATGATTTACCCAATATTTAAGTTCGTCATCCGGCATATTTTGCTCAATAAAAATAGAGTTCCAATATTTCTTATTGGAATGATAACCGGGAATAACACACTCATATTTTTCTCTAAGTTCTATTGCCTTTTCGGGATCACATTTCAGGTTTAACAGAAACCCATCATCGCGCCTTTCTAGCCCCATATAGGCAAACATTTTACCCATTACCTTAAATACAATTGTAGTTTCATCAAAAGGAAAACATTCTTCCGCTCCTTTTACCGAAAGGCAATATTCTCTTACATCTTCTATATTCATATCACTTAAGTAATGCTAAGTATTTATTTAATCCTATTCTCAACTATAATAAACTCTCGTAGCTCAATTTACCGGTGCAAAAAAAGCATCTTCTATATGATCTATTTCCTGCGTTTTCTTATTTATAACGATAGCTATTACATCAAATCGGGCAGGAGTTTCGATATTATGTTCTTTAAGATAAAAATCGGCAGCCTCCACTATTCGTTTGATTTTTGTTTTCGACACAGCCTCTTCCGGATTTCCCCAGTGATTGGATGTTCGGGTTTTTACTTCCACAAAAACAATAAATTCGGTGTTAGATGCAATTATATCTATTTCATATTTCCCGACACCCCAATTACGTTCTATAATCTGATAACCATTCTTACGAAGATAGTCTTCGGCAAGATCTTCACCTTTTTTCCCCAGATCGTTGTGTTCTGCCATCTTCTTAGATTAGTTTGGTTATTAAGTATTACAAATATATGATTTATACTCTTCTTTATTAATAACCTTCTAAAAGAATTCTTCTAATTGAGGCTCGTAACAAATTGTTATTTTTATAATAATTAGCAGCTTTGATATTCACATTGGCTTGATTGTAACAAAAATTATTTAGTTTTGTATTTATTATTGTATAAATATTTAAGGTCTTGTACCTATTTAATATTTTGGCAAGTATAACAGATATAGTCTGTTATTACCCTAAGATGTATCACTAAATACTTTTATCTACTTAATAAATGGCAAAATATAAGCGAGTACTACTCAAACTTAGCGGCGAATCTCTCATGGGAGATAAACAATATGGCATCGACGAAAAACGTTTGTCGGAATATGCAACCCAAATTAAAGAAATTGCAGAAATGGGTGTGCAGGTCGGAATAGTTATCGGAGGTGGAAATATTTTTCGCGGACTGAGTGGTGCATCGAAAGGATATGACCGCGTAAAAGGCGACCAGATGGGTATGCTGGCAACTGTAATCAATAGCTTGGGACTCAGTTCGGCTTTGACTGCTATCGGACAGAAATCTCGTGTATTGACAGCCATACGAATGGAACCTATTGGCGAGTTGTATTCTAAATGGAAAGCTATAGAAGCATTGGAGAACGGCGAAGTTGTTGTTATCTCATGCGGAACGGGCAATCCATTCTTCACGACCGATACAGGTTCGGCACTTCGAGGTATTGAGATAGAAGCCGATGTTATGCTAAAGGGTACTCGTGTAGATGGTATTTATACCGCCGATCCTGAAAAAGACCCTACTGCAACCAAATTTGAGAATATATCTTACGACGATGTATACAACAAAGGGCTTAAGGTTATGGACTTAACTGCAACTACGATGTGTAAAGAAAACAATCTTCCGATCGTTGTTTTCGATATGGACACTGTTGGCAATCTGGCGAAGGTGATGAGAGGCGAAAACATTGGTACTTACGTTCACGCATAAGAGGTTGCAGACTTTTTTATGGCTTCGCTTGATATAATAAGCAGATAAGCTGCTAATGATACGCTCCATACAACCATATTTAATAAATAGAAAGAATAAACATATTTGTAATTTTCACAACAAATGACAGACATTAAAGACTTCGAAAAGAAAGCTGAAGCCAAAATGCAATCAACAATTGAGTTTTTAGAAGAAACTTTGGCTCACATACGTGCAGGAAAAGCAAATCCTCGTATTTTGGATGGTATCAAATTAGACTATTACGGAAACATTACTCCTCTTACAGGTGTTGCTTCTGTTAATACTCCTGATGCTAGAACTATCGTTATCCAACCTTGGGAAAAAAATATGTTAAGCGAAATAGAAAAAGCTATTATCAACTCCGATCTTGGATTAAACCCTGATAACAATGGAGAGATGATTCGTTTATCTATTCCTCCTCTTACCGAAGAACGCCGTAAAGCACTCGTAAAACAATCGAAACAAGAAGCCGAAGATGCTAAAATAAGCGTTCGTAATGCTCGTCGCGATGTTATAGATGCTGCAAAGAAATCAGTAAAAGAAGGTACTCCCGAAGACGTTGCTAAAGATGCCGAAGCTTCTATTCAAAAAATTCACGACAAGTATATCAAACAAATAGATGACTTGTTTGCTGCTAAGGAAAAAGAGATTATGACTGTATAAGTATCAGTCTTTTCTTAAAAAGAAATAGGGAGTAAAGAATTTAGAGGTGTAAAGCTCTTTATTCTTTACTCTTTTGCTATCTTACACACTTTATCAAATTGTCATACCTTATTAAAAACAGTAACAGCCAAAGGGTATTCTAAAATATATCCTTAAATAATTTAGATCAACTTAATACGCTTACATGAAATAAAGAAACCTTTTATCCATTCCACTTAAAACACATCTCTTATGGCTACAATTAAACCATTTAAAGGCTTACGCCCTCCTAAAAGCATCATCAAAGAAGTAGCATCACGCCCCTATGATGTATTGAATTCTCTTGAAGCCAGACTTGAAGCAGAAGGTAACGAAAAGTCGTTGTACCGAATAATTAAACCCGAAATTGATTTTGAAACAGAAATAGACGAGCATCACCCCGAGGTCTATGAGCGTGCTGTGAAAAACTTTCACAAATTTCAGGAAAGAGGATGGCTTGTACAAGATGAGCAGGAAAATTACTATGTATACGCTCAAACAATGAATGGAAAAACTCAGTACGGTTTAGTAGTTTGCTCTCATGTTGACGATTACATGACGGGGAAAATAAAGAAGCACGAACTGACCCGAAAAGACAAAGAAGAAGATCGCATGTTACATGTTAGTGTGAATGATGCTAATATAGAGCCTGTTTTCTTTGCATACCCTGACAATGAAGAATTAAATATAATCATAAAGCGAGTTATAGCATCGCCTGCCGAATATGATTTTACGACTCCCGATAATGTAGGGCATCATTTCTGGATAATAAATGATAAAAAGGATATAAATAATATAACCGATCTCTTTGCTCGAATACCCTATTTATATATTGCAGATGGGCATCACCGATCGGCAGCCGCCGCATTAGTATGTGCTGAAAAGGCTAAGAAGAACCCCAATCACACAGGAAGCGAAGAGTATAATTACTTTATGGCGGTATGTTTTTCGGCAAGCCAGCTCAACATTATTGATTATAATCGTTTGGTAAAAGACCTCAATGGACTAACTCCCTCTGAGTTTCTAAAAAAGCTAGAAGCCTCTTTCGTAATTGAAGAAAAAGGATCGGATATAATCCGCCCAACAGGATTACACAACTTCTCTATTTATGTAGACCACAAATGCTATAGTTTAACTGCTAAAGAAAATACTTATAACGATGATGATCCTATAGATGTACTTGATGTAACCATTTCATCTAAATATATTCTCGATGACATTCTTGGTATCGAAGATTTGCGCACCGACAAGAGAATTGATTTTGTTGGAGGGATAAGAGGCTTAAATGAATTGAAGCAACGTGTAGACAGTGGAGAAATGGCTCTGGCAATAGTTCTCCATCCTGTTACTATGGAGCAATTGATGAGAATCTCAGATTCAAACAATATTATGCCCCCAAAAACTACATGGTTTGAGCCAAAGCTTCGATCAGGATTAGTTATTCACAAGCTAAATTGAGGTATGCATTCTTAAATCGCACAAGAATAAATCATTATTAGCACTTAATTTATACCTTTACAGACGAAAGAAAAGTAGAGGTATAGCGTTATACACCTACGGAAAATTAATTAATATCAAAAAGGTATAAGACCTTAAGAATTAGAAAACAATGAAAAAAGCTTGATGAGAGGATTGGTTATAAAAAATACAGGAAGTTGGTATCTTGTACGAACAGATGAGAACAAAGATGTTGAGTGCAAAATAAGAGGCAGTTTTAGGCTTAAAGATATCAGAAGTACCAACCCTATAACGGTAGGAGACAGAGTATCTATTGTAATGAACGAAGATAATACTGGCGTTATTACTGAAATTGAAGCCCGTAAGAACTACATCATCAGACGATCGTCTAACCTATCGAAGCAATCTCATATCATAGCTTCTAATCTCGATCTGTGCTTTCTCATTGTCACCGTTTCAAAGCCTGTGACTACGACAGTCTTTATAGATCGTTTTCTAGCCTCAGCCGAAGCATATCGTATTCCAGTCAATCTACTATTCAACAAGATAGACATTTGTGATGAAGAGGAAATAGAATATATGGAAGCGCTGATAAACTTATATGAGTATATAGGTTATCCATGCTTCAAAATTTCAGCAAGAAACAGCACCGGACTAGATATTCTGAATGATAAGCTAAAAGACCAGATAACTTTATTCTCAGGACATTCGGGAGTCGGAAAATCAACTCTTATCAATGCCATAGTGCCCAATGCTACTTTGCGGACAGGTGATATTTCTAATTATCACGGAAAGGGAATGCATACAACGACGTTCTCCGAAATGCTCGAACTACCACAAGGAGGCTTCATTATAGATACTCCTGGCATTAAAGGCTTCGGAACGGTAGATATGAGTCCCGAAGAAATAAGCCACTACTTCCCCGAGATATTTAAATTCTCGCACAATTGCCGCTTCAACAATTGCATGCACACCAATGAACCGGGATGCGCTGTTAGAGAAGCCGTAGAGAATCATTATATAAGCGAAACCAGATATAAATCATATATCAATATTTTAGAAGACGAAACCAATGACAAATACAGAAAGTAAGGTCGCTATAAAATTTAGATTCGATCTTAAATCTTTTTTATGTTTTTTACTTATATTTGTTATTGAGGTTATTATAGCTTTATTTGTAAAAGATAGTATTATCCGACCCTATGGAGGCGATGTACTAGTTGTTATTTTGATGTACTATTTTTTCAAGACCTTTGTAAAGATGAATCCCTTACCTTTGGCTATCGGAGTTTTATTCTTTGCATACGCTGTAGAAATTGGACAATATTTCAACTTAGTTGAAGTTTTAAATATGTAGGACAATCGAATTATGCGAATCGTAATAGGTTCGTCATTTAGTTGGGGCGATATGCTTTGCTATACATTAGGAGCAATTATCTGTCTATTTTTAGATAGAAAAGAAATGAAAGCAATCACACAATAAGAGCACTGACCTTTTTATTGATAAGGTTAGTCTAATAAAAACAGTTAGTTATCGTTATCAAAAATAGCACTAAACAGTTGAAATTACTTACATGATTCAGCAAAGAAAAAAAGATTATTTACAACGACTTATCGAAGACTTTTTCAGCAAGCTACACGAACTGATAAATCAGGATAAGAATTTAGAATCTGTCACTACCGAGAAAAAACAGATTCTGCGTGAATGCTTTACTCTTTTTGATAATGATTTCAACATCAGCCAAGAAGATTCGGCAGAGACTATTATTATAAAAATAGGCGACAACGACCTGATTGAGCAATACGCCAAACTCTTGCTAACTAAGTACGAAATAAGTGATATAAAGGAAGTGTATCAACTGCATATAGCTCTCGACCTGGTAGAGTATATCGAAGCTACAGACAAAACATATTCGTGGAACAGAACTATCTTAAAAGAAGATATACTTAGACTACTCGATGTATGAATAATATAATGGAAATCTTTTCGGCAAATAACTTCATTTTAGTATTCCAATTGCTATATGTACTTACAGCAATAGGAGTAGTAATAGTTGTTATTTCCGAGAATAGAAATCCATTAAAAACAATAGCATGGGTATTAGTGCTTCTTCTGCTGCCTTTGGTCGGACTTATTTTTTATTACTTCTTTGGAGAAGATCACCGTAAACAAAGGTTGATCTCTCGTAAGATGCACAAAAAGATAAACCGAAAAACTCTAGAACGAATAGAATTACTAGAGACTCTAAATCCACCCATAGAGTACAAAGGATTAATCAATCTGCTCAACAAACAAAAAGACACACCACTTTACGGAGGCAACAAGATTACCTTTTATACAAATGGTATTGATAAATTTGACGCCCTTTTCGAAGAAATAAGAAAGGCGAAGAAATACATCCATCTCCAATATTACATCTTTATGGATGATGTTATTGGCAATCAGGTGAAGAGTCTTTTGATAGAAAAAGCACAAGAGGGTGTCGAAGTTAGAGTCTTATACGACGACGTAGGCTCTTGGACTGCCAAAAGAAAATTCTATAAAGAGATGGCAAAAGCAGGAATACAAGTTACCCCATTCCTTAAAGTTGCATTCCCCTTATTAACCAGCCGTGTAAACTATCGTAATCACCGTAAAGTTGTGGTTATTGATGGCGAAGTCGGTTTCATGGGAGGAATGAATATTGCTGACCGATACATCAATGGTGTTAAGGGTGGAGTATGGCGAGACAGCCACTTTAAACTCGAAGGGAAAGCGGTGCATGCCCTACAAACCTCTTTTGTTATAGACTGGTATGCCTCTCGTTCTGAATTTTTGGTAGCTAATAAATACTTCCCGCCCCTCTCTGCTAAAGGTGATAATCTGATGCAGATTGCAACAAGTGGTCCCGTTGGAGAATTTAAAGAGATACATCAAGGCATATTTCAGGCAATAACCAATGCAAAGGAATATGTTTATATACAAACTCCGTATCTGATACCTACCGATGCCATTATGTTGGCCATACAAACGGCTGCTATGAGTGGTGTAGATGTACGGATTATGATACCTAAAAAATCAGATACTACATTTGTGAATATCGCATCCCAATCGTTTATCAAGAACTTTTTAGACACCAAGGTTAAGATTTATTTCTTTACAGGAGGATTCATTCACTCTAAGATGATAGTTATAGATGATGCCCTCACCATAACCGGATCGGCAAATATGGATGTGAGAAGCTTTGAACATAATTTTGAGATTGATGCCTTTATCTACAACCAAGATACTGCATTGACTGCTAAAAATATATTTCTGGATGATATGGAATCTTCTGAGCTAGTCGACCCCGAAGAGTGGGACAAAAGACCTAGACACAGACGATTCTTCGAATCAATTTTCAGACTATTTACACCTCTCTTATAAAATGAACTATCAAGAAACTCTAGAATATCTATATAGCCAGTTACCCGTTTATCAGCATGTTGGCGGAAGCGCTTACAAGGAAGGCTTAGACAATAGTTTGTCATTAGACAAATACTTTAACCATCCTCATAAAAAGTATAAAACAATACACGTTGGAGGTACTAATGGTAAAGGCTCGACATCGCACTTGCTTGCGTCTATACTTCAACAAGCAGGACATAAGGTAGGACTCTATACGTCGCCTCATCTGGTAGATTTCAGAGAACGAATACGTGTAAATGGCAAGAAAATATCGGAACAATACGTAGTCGATTTTGTAGCTAATCACAAGAAACATTTCGAGCCTATACACCCTTCGTTTTTCGAACTGACGATGATGATGTCTTTCTGCTATTTTGCAGAGCAAGAAGTAGATATTGCTATAATTGAAGTAGGTCTTGGCGGACGCTTAGACAGTACAAATATTATAACTCCCGAGCTATCGGTTATCACCAATATAAGTCTTGATCATACTCAATTTTTAGGAGATACACTCGAAAAGATAGCCTATGAAAAAGCAGGTATTATAAAACCCCATATTCCCGTAGTTATAGGCGAAGCCGAAGGAGAGGTACGCAAAATATTTGAATCGAAAGCCCAATCGGTTGATGCTCCTATTATATTTGCAGAAGATGAGAATCTGATATATGCAGCCGATAAATTGGACAACGGCTCGTGGCTGTTCCAGACAAATGCTTACCCTAATCTGAAAGGCGAATTGGGTGGTTTACCTCAGATCAAAAATGCGGCAACTGTACTTTGCGCTGTTGATGCCCTTCGTAAAAGAGGAATCCACACCACTATGCAATCGGTTTACACAGGCTTTTCGCTGGTAACAGAAATTACAGGCCTTATGGGCAGATGGCAGATAATCCAACAAGCTAACCCTAAAATAATTTGCGATACAGGTCATAATGTTGGAGGCATAAAATATGTCTCAGAGCAGCTGCTTTCCGAGAAATACGACCGTCTGCACATTGTTATAGGAATGGTAAACGATAAAGATATTAGTCATGTATTAGCTCTCCTTCCCAAAGAAGCTATCTATTACTTCACAAGAGCAACAATATCGCGTGCATTGGACGAAAAAGAACTTGCTGATAAAGGTTCGGCTTTTGATCTGAAAGGAAATACATTTCACACTGTAAAAGAAGCTGTTGAAGCAGCTCTCACCAATGCCAACCCCGATGATCTTATATTTATAGGAGGAAGCAACTTTGTTGTGGCAGAAGCTTTCGAATGCTTTTAAACTTACCTTATTGACTCTTAATTAAATCTTCATAAGATAAAAACGGCTCCGAAATCTCGGAGCATATTTTTTGTTGCAAATTTACATTTGTTACAACGAGAATCTTATGACTACTATTGGAAACTACCACATAAACTATAGCCTTTAACTATAGTAATATCAGATAAATTAGAAACAAAACCCCTCAGTATCTGTTTATAATAATATAGAGTTCTGTTTGCAGGAAAACAAACAACTATTTAATGATGTATTCTCATATTACAGCTTTATATCGTTGTTTTACATGCCAAAGCGATAACACGGTCTTATATCTTAACTATATTCTTAACCATTTCGTAACATTTCCTTGACACCATTGTTGCAATTCTCCTCTAATATTGCAACAGATAAAAGTAACTAAAGAAAACGAAAATATGAAAAAATTACTATTCATTCTAGCAGCAGCTATCTCGCTGACAGCCTGTAACTCTAACAAAGGTGAAACAGCAAAACTATCGGGTGCAGGAGCCACATTTCCTGCTCCATTTTATAATATAGTATTCAAAAAGTTTGGAGAATCATCTGGTAACAATGTTACATACGGTGCTATTGGCAGTGGTGGCGGAATACGAAGCTTAAAAGACAAAACTGTGGACTTTGGAGCAACTGATGTATTTTTATCAGATGCAGAGCTTAAAGAAATGGGATCAGATGTAATACATATACCAACAGCACTTGGCGCGGTAGTTTTATCTTACAACCTGCCAGGAGTAACTGATTTGAAACTGAATTCTGAAATCATCTCAGATATTTTCAGAGGTAAGATTACAAACTGGAATGATGCTAAAATCAAAGCTATCAACCCAAACATTACATTCCCAAACAAAGAAATAACAGCTGTTTATCGTTCGGATGGCAGTGGTACAACCTCAGTATTTTCTGAATATATGGCTAAAACCAACGAAGCTTGGAAAAACGAAATAGGCAGCGGAAAATCGTTGAAATTCCCCGTAGGAGTTGCAGCAAAAGGTAATCCGGGTGTAGCAGGTATTATTTCGGGAACAGAAGGTTCTATCGGATATATCGGTTCTGAATATGCATTGGCACTGAATATTGCATCAGCATCACTACAAAACAGTTCTGGCAACTTTATCGCAGCTAATGATAAGAGTATCTCAGCATCAGCCGAAGCTGACCTTCCCGATGATACAAGACAAATCATTACCAACTCATCTAATCCTGAAGCTTATCCTATCAGTACTTTTACTTGGATTATTGCCTACAAAGATCAAGGCTACAACAAGAAAACCGAAGTTCAGGCTAAAGCATTAGTGGCATTGTTCGACTACATTATAAGCAAAGAAGGACAAGAGATTGCAGTGAAAACTCACTACGCTCCCCTACCTGCTAAAGCTTTAGAAAAAACAGAAGCTATCATCAGATCAATCACATTTAATGGTCAAGCAATAGAGGTTACTAAACCTACTGCTACACCTCAGAATTAAATAATAAATAGGTCTGCAACCTAAAGAAAGAAAAAAGACATTAATTAGTCGGAATGAAAGACAAGATTTTCAAATCAATATTATTCATAGCGTCATGCCTTATCTTGGTTCTGACAGCAGGGGTTATTTATGCTCTGGTCACCCAGAGCATAAGTGCTTTTTCTGCCTTTGGCTTATTCAACTTTATAAGTTCAACCAATTGGGATTCTGTCAATAACGATTTCGGCGCTCTCCCTTTCATTACAGGTACACTTATTACAGCACTATTGGCTTTGTTTTTTTGTATACCCTTTTCATTATCAATTGCATTGTTTAATGGAGAGTATTTCAAACAAACCAAAATAGCAACCATAGTGAGTTCCATAGTAGACCTCCTAGCAGGAATACCCTCTATTGTATTTGGTCTATGGGGATTCTATGTTTTACGTCCCATTCTTATAGATATGGGTGTAAGCGCTCAGGGATTTGGCGTATTACTGGCTTCAATTGTTCTTGCGATAATGATTATTCCTTACGCATCATCGCTAAGTACAGAGTTTATATCAATGGTTCCCAACGAGCTGAAAGAAGCTGCTTATAGCTTGGGTGCTACCAAAATGGAAGTCATAAAAACGGTTAGCTTGCCCGTATCTTTATCGGGTATCTTTGCCGCATATATATTGGCATTAGGTAGAGCATTAGGCGAAACAATGGCGGTAACGATGCTTATAGGAAACACCAATAACATACCAACTCACATATCGGATACAGGAAATACAATGGCGAGTATCATAGCCAACCAATTTGGTGAAGCTGATGGCTTGAAGCTAAGTTCGCTTATGGCTATCGGATTATTATTATTCCTGATAACAGCAACGATTAACTTTATAGCCAAGTATATATTGAAACTTGTAAATAAATGAAAAAGACAATATTCTCAACATCCCGATACAGACAATTCAAAAGTAAATTGTTCTTTTACGCTGTTTGTACCTTCTGCGGAATCACAATGATTCCACTATTCCTCATCTTGTGGGAACTGGTGAAGAAAGGATATAAACAATTCAATCTAAGTTTATTTACCGAAGTATCGCCTTCGTCAATGGATGCCATGCTTGCCAAAATAAGCGACGAGGCTATTCCCGGAGGTATATTAAACGGACTGACAGGTACACTACTTATTCTTTTATTGGCTATGATTATAGCTATTCCAGTAGGGATTCTTACCGGAATATATCTTGCCGAAAATCAAAAGAAAACTTTCACTAAACTCATAAGAAGCCTTTCCGATCTCTTGCAAGGTATTCCTTCTATCGTAATAGGTATTATAGTATATGTATGGGTAGTAAAACCAATGCACAGCTATTCGGCACTTGCCGGTAGTATTGCACTTGCTATTATGATGTTACCCATGATTATCCGATCCACCGAAGAGAGTATTAAGATGCTGCCCACTTCGCTCAAAGAAGCAGGTTTAGCATTGGGAGGCTCATACACATCCGTAGTATTACAAATACTTGTACCGTCGGCTTTTGGAGGATTATTTACAGGTTCGCTGCTCGCAGTATCAAGGGTTATGGGAGAAACAGCCCCTCTGCTCGTTACCGTTTTGGGAGCATCTACTGTAAACTGGCATATAACCGAACCCACAAGTGCAATATCTTTACTAATCTGGGAATTTTACAACGACCCCAATCTTGCACCGCTTGTATGGTCTTCATCACTATTACTTTTGTTAGTTGTATTAGGTATAAATATATTTGCTAAAAGCATTGCTAAAAAATGGAAAATTCAATAAATAACGATAAATATATTCTGGAGCTTAAAGATGTTTCGGTATCTTACAACCCTGAAAAGAAAGCGATAAAAGACGTTAATGCAACTATTAAGGAGCATACAGTGACTGCAATTATGGGGCCTTCAGGGTGTGGAAAGAGTACCCTTCTGAGAGCCATAAACAGAATGCACGAATTATATCCTGATATTAAAACAACGGGAGAAATTTTGCTCAAAGGTGAAAACATTTTCGATATGAATCCCATGCGCGTAAGACGTTTGGCGGGTATGGTATTCCAACGTCCAAACCCATTCCCAGCCATGAGTATTTATGATAATGTTTTGGCAGGATACAAGCTGAACAATATTGGACTCAACAAAACTGAAAAGGACGAAATTGTAGAAAACAGTTTAAAGAGTGTTGCTCTTTGGGATGAGGTAAAAGACTCGATGACTCAAAAAGGAAGTTTCCTTTCGGGAGGACAGCAACAACGTTTATGTATTGCTCGCGCCATTGCTCTGAAACCTGAAATATTATTGATGGACGAACCTACATCGGCACTTGACCCTATTTCGACAAACAGAGTTGAAGATCTAATTCTTGAACTGAAAAAGGAGTATACGATAGTAATTGTTACGCACAATATGTCGCAAGCGGCTCGTATATCTGACAATTCGATGTTTATGTATCTGGGAGAACTGATAGAATATGGTACAACAAAACAAATGTTTACCAAACCTAAGGATAAACGCACCGAAGATTACTTAACAGGAGTATTCGGATAAGGTTGCAGACCTTATTCATCTACAAATGGCTATAATATAAACGAGTTACAACTGAATACAATACAAATATGACAACCAATATAAAACTAAAACAGCTTAAGGTATTACTTAATGATTTTGAGTTACTCTCGCGAACAGCTTTGTTGCAAATGCAAATTGCTGAAAAAGTATTGCAGGATCAGAGTTTAGTAGCACTTTATGAGGAAGCCGAAGCAAATGAGATAATCATGGACAGGCTCGAAATAAAGATACGTGAAGAAGTCGTTTTCTCTATCTTTCAGTTTTCGCCAAAGGCTGCCGATCTAAGATTAATCATTACCTATCAGGATATAACAACCAATCTCGAGAGAGTTGGCGATATGTTATTGAATGTGATTCATTACACAAAAACGACTTATCAAAATCAACCAGAATTTGAGGAAGAGAAGAAGCAAATATACAAGATGCTGAAATCGGTAGATGAGATGCTTCGCAATGCAATATTCTCATTTTCGAATGAAGATACACGTCTTGCTTATCAGGTGATAAAAGACGATGACAAGGTAGATCACCTTTTCTATCAAATAAGCGAATCGTTACAAAGTTCTTTTGCAAACAAGAGTTTAACGAAAGAGCAGATCATGAATATTATGAATACAAGCGCAATAGCTCAGAATCTCGAACGTATTGGAGACAGTGCTACGAATATTGCCGAAGCAACAATTTATCTAACAGAAGGTAAAGACATTAGACATGGAAACAACGAATAAAGATATTTCGATCTTAATTGTCGACGATGAAGTCGACATCAGGGAGATTCTACAATTCAACCTCGAAAATGAAGGTTATAAAATAGATTTGGCGGAATCTGCCGAAGAGGCTATAAAGAAGTTAACGCCCGATCATAAATTGATACTGCTTGATGTGATGATGGGTGGAATATCAGGATTCAAGATGGCAGATCAATTAAGAAAATCGGGAAATTATACACCTATCATATTTCTGACTGCCAAAGATACCGAAAATGATATGCTCACAGGATTCTCTATCGGTGGCGACGATTATATATCTAAACCTTTTTCGATAAAGGAAGTTATTGCCCGTGTTAAAACTGTATTGAAGCGTACAGCATTGCCTGTACAAACCAATCAAGGAGATACCTTAAGTATCGGCAGCTTAAATATAGACATGGATATGAAAACCGTTTCGGTAAGTGGTAAACCAATAGAACTGACTAAAACGGAATTTAATATACTTACTCTTTTAGTGAAAAATACGGGAAAAGTATTTTCACGATCCGATATCTTAGCTAAAGCTTGGGAGGGAGACGGCATCGTATTAGAAAGAACAGTAGATGTGCATATAGCCCGTTTGAGAAAAAAAATAGGAGTATATGGCGATCATATTGTGAATAGAACAGGCTATGGATATAACTTCGTCTCTGAATAATAAACCTGATAACATATCTATCAAAAATAGCGATACTATATGAAACTAAATTATAAGCAACGGATATTCGGATTCATGCTAATCCTTTTTGCTATCTTCTCGATATGTATTATTATATCAGAACAAAAGCAGGAGAAAAAATACAGGACGGAAGCTCTTGAGTCGAAACTCGATGGCTATGTAGAAATTATCCACCAATATATTGCTCTGAACCAATCGGGCGATGGCAATTTGGCACATGTAGATGAATTGATTAAAATTCTACCTCAAGATATAAGGGTTACTATTATCAATGGAGAGGGAAATGTTCTTTATGACAAAGACGTTTCAGACCTTAAGACCCTAGATAACCACCTCAGCCGTCCCGAAGTAAGAAAAGCTCAATATCAAGATTTCGGAACCAATATCCGCATGTCGTCTTCCACACAACATGAATACTTGTATTATGCAAAATACTTTCAAACATATTTTATTCGTGTAGCTTTACCTTATAATGTAGAAACTCAAAGTTCGCTTCAAGCTGATAACTTATTTATATACATCGTAATAATACTATTCATAATTATATTGATATTAGTAAATATAGCTGCTACCCGCTTCGAAAATTCTATCACTAAACTGAAAGACTTCACGTCACGAATAAAAACAGGAAAACCTCTTCCTGAGGATACTAAGTTTCCGGATGATGAGCTGGGAGACATAAGCAAAGAGTTGGTACATATATTCAACGAAATAGAGAATAGTAAACGAAATGTAGAAATAGAACGCGAAAAGCTAATTCAACATTTCCAATATTCGGAAGTTGGACTGTGTATATTTACCTCCGATTTTCAGAAAATATATGCCAATACACATTTCATTCAATTTCTGAATCTGATAGCAAATCGTCCTACATTCGATGTAAATTCGTTATTCGAAAATGAGGCGTTTAAACCCATATTGCAATTTTTAAACACCAGAAGAAAAGATCAAAACTATTCGGCATCACAATACGAAGTCGGCGGAAAAATTCTTTCGATACAAGTTATTGTTTTTGATGACAAATCGTTCGAGATCACGATCAGAGATATAACCAGAATAGAGAAAAATCGTCTTTTGAAACAAGAAATGACCAATAACATTGCACACGAGTTAAGAACTCCTGTTACAAGTTTACGTGGCTATCTTGAGACTTTAAACGAACAGCATCTACCCGAAGACAAGCAAGCCTTCTTCATTAGTCGAGCTTATCTGCAATCGATACGCTTATCAAATCTGATAGAAGACGTAAGCCTTATCAGCAAGATAGAGGAAGCTCCTGCACAATTTGTGATGGAACAAGTAAATCTTTCTCTCTTATTGGACGAGCTGAGAATAGACATGGCCAGCAAGCTTAAAGACAATAACATTGCTCTTTCTATTTCAGTAGATAAAGATTTGGTTATACATGGTAATTACACTTTGCTATATTCTATATTTCGTAATCTTATGGATAACTCCGTAAATTATGCAGGAGCCAATATAGAGATTCATATCAACAATTATATGCAAGATGACAAGTACGTGTATTTCTCATTCTACGATACAGGAGTTGGTGTAGGCGAACAGTATCTGGGACGTTTATTCGAAAGATTCTATCGTGTAAATGAGGGTCGCACCCGAGATTCGGGAGGCTCAGGTCTTGGCTTGTCTATTGTGAAAAATGCCGTACTGCTTCACAAAGGAGAGATACAAGTAAAGAACAGATTGGATGGAGGCTTAGAATTTCTGTTCTCGTTGATGAAATGATAATTATCATTTATTAACACCTAAAGAACTTACTTATACGTTTCTGCTTAGATAAAATGTGTATTTTTATAATTGAGTTATATATGAATACACACCTTTAAATCTAATTAAGTATGAAACTTAGAAGTAAGTTCTTTTGGCTATTTTTGTGCATTATAGCCTTCTCTTCGATGGCACAAATACCCCTCGTCAGGGACGGAAAGCCACATTCTCGCATTATTGTAGACCCAAGTGACAGCATAGATATGCAAGCCGCCATATTGATGCAGGATTTTGTGAAACAAATATCAAATGCAGAACTACCTATTATTACAGATAGCCGTCAAATAAAAAAAGGCGATATTCTTCTTGGTAATTTTCAACTACCCATCCAAGGATTAGACCCTACAAAACTCACCGAAGATGGATTTTACCTCTCAACTAAAGGTGGCTACATAAGAATTGCCAAAGGAAAAGGAAAGGGTACAATCTATGGTATAGTCACACTTTTGGAAGACTATTTCGGCGTACGCTATTATGCAGCCAATACGGCAGTATTTAAGCCTGATAAGAATTTGACCTTAGCGGAAAACATCACGCGCATAGATAATCCCTCCTTTCGTTATCGCCAAACACAGGCATACAGCACAAAAGATCCCATTTATAAAATGTGGCATCGCCTAGAAGAACCTTCTGAAGTATTTGCAGATCACTTATGGGTACATACCTTCGATAGAATATTACCATCCAAAGAATTCGGAAAGTCACATCCCGAATATTATGCACTCATCAATGGCGAGCATCGCCCCGGATGGGCCAGCCAATGGTGCTTGACCAATCCTGAGGTTTTTGATATTGTGGCTCATCGGGTAGACTCTATATTCAAAGCCAATCCCGACAAAAATATGATTTCGATCAGTCAGAATGATGGTCATGACACCTATTGTACTTGCGAGAACTGTACTACAATCAACCAATACGAAGGGAGTTTATCGGGTAGTATCATTCATTTCCTGAATAAGCTAGCAGCTCGTTTTCCAGATAAAGAGTTCTCAACATTGGCGTACATGTATTCGGTTGCACCACCTAAACACGTGAAACCGTTATCCAATGTAAACATTATGTTATGCAATATTGAATGTACACGTGAAGTTACGTTACCCGAAAATGAGATTGGACAAAAGTTCGTAAGCGATATGGAAGGATGGGCTAAAATAACTGATAATATTTTCGTTTGGGATTATGGCATTGACTTTGATAACTACCTCTCGCCTTTTCCTAATTTCCATGTACTGCAACCAAACATGAAGTTGTTTAAAGACAATAAAACAACCATGCATTTCTCTCAGATTGCAGGAAGTAAGGGTGGCGATTTTTCTGAATTACGCTCATACGTAGTCTCTCAACTAATGTGGGATACATCGCTAAACTCTGATTCTTTAGTTGTAGAGTTCTTAGAAGGCTATTATGGAAAGCCTGCCTCACCTTACCTTTACGAATATATCAAACTGAGACAAGGTGCATTAATTGGTAGCAACATTCCTCTTAAATTGTACGATACTCCTGTATCTCATAAAACAGGAATGCTCAACCAACCGATGCTAACTATTTATAAGAACCTTCTTGAGAAAGCAGAGCAAGTATCAAAAGATGATCCAACTTTTTATAAAAGAGTAAAAGAAGCACACCTTCCCATACAATATTCAGAATTAGAGATAGCTCATACCAATAAAATAAACAACCCAAGAGAGTTAGAAAGCAAACTCAACTTTTTCAGACAGCGTGCTCATGAACTTAATGTTACCGATCTGAACGAACAGAGCAGTAAAATAAACGACTACTGTGATCTCTATAAAGAAAGGTATCTTACTAACAGAGATAATAACTTAGCCTTAGGAGCTAAAGTCAGTTATATTACAACACCCAATGCCCCTTACAATCATCTACCCGAGAGGACTCTCACTGATGGTATATTAGGAGCAGCGGCACCGAGTGAAGAATGGATAGGTTGGCAAGGGCAAGACGGAGAGTTTGTAATTGATCTGGGAGAGACAAAGAGTATCCAAACTATCCATTTCGATTTTTTGCAACGCCTTGGTTCTTGGGCTATATTACCCAAAAGTGTAACAAGTTATACATCCGTTGACAATACTAACTTCACAGAGATGGGTCGCAAAGATATTCCCGAAGATCGCGATATAAAAGCTAAGTTTGTGAATGTAGAAATACAATCGAAAGAAAAAGTTGAAGCCAGATATGTCAAGATAAAAATTGAAAATATCGGATTATGTCCTTCGTGGCATTTAGCAGTAGGACATCCTGCCTGGTTCCTCATCGACGAAGTCTTTATATACTAAGAAAACAACTTAGATAGATATTGTTTCCCAACAGATTTAAATTGTTAATTACCCAGGGGAACAATATCTATTTATAATCGTTGTATATTTGTATATATTTCAGAAAAAAGAAAGCTCTATGATAATAACTATTTCTCCAGCCAAGATATTAGATTTTGAAACTCCTCCAACAATTGAGAAAAAAACAAAACCTGTTTTCGAAAAAGATGCGCATTATTTAAATGAAATTCTGAAAGATTTATCAGCAAATGAGATTGGTACACTAATGAATATCAATCCAAAGATAACTCTTGATGTTTATCAGTATGTGCAATCTTTCGGCATTGGCAGAGCTCCAAAGAAACAAACAGCCTTGGCTTATAATGGAATGGTGTATCTGGGATTGGATAGTAAAACATTCTCCGAAAACGATTGGGATTTTGCGCAAAAGCATCTTACTATCTTATCGGGATTGTATGGAGCTTTGAAACCTTTCGATATAATACATCCCTACCGTTTAGAGATGCACACCAAAGTTGCTAACGACAGAGGTGTAGACTTGTATGCTTATTGGAGAAAGACTTTAACTGAATATCTTTCTAAACAACTTAAAGCTAATGGGAATATCTGGCTCAATCTAGCATCGAATGAATACAGCAAAGCAATCGATAAGAAAGCTCTGGATAAAAAGGTACGTATAATAACACCTTCATTCAAACAAGACACTCCTAAAGGCTACAAGCAAATAGTAGTATATGCTAAAAAGGCTAGAGGTTTGATGAGTCGTTTTGTAATCCAGAATCAGATTACAACCATTGATGGTTTAAAAGAATTCGATACTGAAGGATATTCTTTCTCTCCTTCTTTATCAAATGGTGATGACTGGGTATTTATAAGATAGATGCTCGCAGAGCCTTTTGTAGTTCCGGACTATAAACCAAACTTAATAAAATGATTTTTGTGTCCTAACGTTTGCTCTTGAAGAAGTCTTGCATCAGTTGGGCACATTCTTGTTCTAAAACTCCTGAAACGATAGTTGTTTTAGGATGCAATGATTTTGGAGAAACCATCGAGTAACCTTTTTTCTGATCAGTAGCTCCATATACAATTCTTGTAATCTGAGCCCAACCTAAAGCACCTGCACACATAGGGCAAGGCTCTACTGTTACATACAAGGTGCAATCAATCAAATATTTTCCACCCAGCACATTTGCCCCTGCTGTTATAGCTTGCATTTCGGCATGGGCAGTTACATCATTCAATGTTTCGATGAGATTATGTGCTCGGGCTATAATTCGGTTCTGACACACAACTACCGCACCAATAGGCACTTCGTCTTTTTCGTATGCATATTTAGCCTCATTAAGAGCCTGACGCATAAAAAATTCATCGTTAAGTATAGGTGTTGTCATCGGCGCATTTCGTTTTCACCAAAAAGGGTAGGATAATCCAGTTCGAGATTCTTTAGGACATGAGCTAATACAGTCTCTCTTAACCACCGCGATTTATTCGATATTTTATACTTCTTCATGTATAAAGATATCAGATTGTACTCTTCATCACTCAATGAAAAGTTTGCTTGTTTGGTGCGAATCGCAGCCGTCAGTTTCGGTTTTGGCTTCATTGGTGCAAAAATAACTTGCTTTGAGCGAATATAAAAATAAATTGTTGTTTTTATACCACTAAGCCAGCTATATACTTAGCGAATACAAGAATGAGCTTATATAAACAGAAATATGTTTACCTTTATATCCTCAGTATGTCATTAATAAAAATCTTCTTTATGCATTTTTCATTTAGCCATATCACTAAAGACCAAAGCTCTATAATAAAAGCAATAGCAATTGTAATGATAGTGCTTCATAATTTTCTGCACTGGTCAAATAATATAGGTGAAAACGAATTGGTCTTAGACCCCAATAGAATAAATCTGTTTATCAGTTCGATATACAACACTCCTCTGATGATTTTCAATTCTATTATTTCTTATTTCGGACACTATGGAGTACAATTATTTGTCTTCATAAGTGGCTATGGGTTAACCAAGCAATATTCTCAAAACAGTAATATATCATATTATAACTATATTGTACCTAAGCTAGTTAAAATTTATTCTTTACTTATATTCGGAATAATAGTTTACTTCCTGTTTTTCTTTTATTCGATGGATATACATTATGCTATATCTTTCGTATCATCTACTCTATTGATGTTTAACAATTTATTTTCTTCACAAATTTTCAGATTTGTAGGTCCATGGTGGTATTTTAGCTTAGCAATACAACTCTATCTAATTTTCCCTTTCTTATATAAATTCATAAACCGAAAAGAAAACACATCCAGGTATTTTGTTATATCTCTAATAGCTACTTATATCGTAATCTATTTGTTATTCCCGACAACACAAAAATATAACATCCCGATATTTGGCAATTTCATCGGACACCTTCCTGAATTCTTATTAGGTATATTTCTGGCAATATCGCCTAAAACAATATTATCATGGAAAGTAATACTACCCACTTTGCTTATATTCGTCCTATCAAATAAAATCATATACCTTTTCCCTTTTAGCTTTCTATGTGTCACCATATTGTTGCTAGTAATATCTTATTATATATATACCTATTCAAAAGGGATTATTCTAAAACTCCTGCTTTTTATAGGTACTATTAGTATGATGATATTTGTAATTAATGGACCTTTAAGATATATATCCATACCTATTTTAGAAGGTACTCCTTTTTTGGAAGGACCTTTGATTCTTAAAAAAACGCCCTATTTTGAGGGAATACCTCCACTTGTAATTTTAGGCTTTTCATTTCTGCATTTAGCATTTGTAATAATGGTATCATTTATTCTTCAAAAAATTTATAACAAGTTCGTAACTCCTAATACCATAAAAGTCACAAACTTGCTTATTAATAAAAAGAATAAATAATATATACATACTTTAGTAGTTTCAAAATTTTCTCTCATCTATTAAAATATTGGATACTTATATATAAAACCATTTCAGTAATGGAAAAAGCGATACTAAAACCCTTCTGGCGAAGCTTCCTTACATACAATTGGAAATTTGGCATTCTACTGATACTTCTATTCGGTATACCCCGATTCATCATAGTTCTTCAAGCTAACGTTTCAGGGAGTTACGGTTGGGTATCTATCATATTCATGCTTATGTGGATTACTCCGTTTATTCTTCTGAATAAAGACGGACGAAGATATATTGGCATAAAGAAGCCCCAGAATTATAGATGGTTATTATATTCTTTCCTGATCGGGATAGCTTTTTGTTCCTTTATGTTTATAAGTGCGAATCTATTATTTGGAGACTCCTTAAACAATAGCTTTATATACATTTCTAAATCATACACCCTTCCGGCAGGTGAACTAACAGCAACTAATAAGCTGATATTATTTCTTACATTCTCACTTACGGGCATGACATTTAGCCCCATTGGTGAAGAGTTTTTATATAGAGGACTAATCCATGGCAGCTTTGTCGAGAAATACGGTGAACAAAAAGCTTCAATATTTGATAGTCTGGCATTCGCTCTTACACATTTAGCCCATTTTGGAATTATTTACAACCTAGGTAAATGGGACTTCTTATTTATCCCTGCTCTACTTTGGGTATTGGGGATGTTTATTTTAAGTCAGTTATTCTTTAGATGCAAACAAATGACTGGATCAATATGGGGAGCAGTAGTCTCTCATGCTGGTTATAACTTTGGAATGATGTATTGGATATTTTATCATATATTTTAAGCCGATGAAAAGAGGACATGCCGATCTTCCCCTCCACTACGGAACTGTACCACCTTGGCTTGCACAACGCATGAGTCATCTGGGCGGAGCTATTGTAGAGGCTATTGTTATAGAATATGGACGTACTGCCTTGTTACAAAAATTAAGCGATCCGTTTTGGTTTCAGTCCTTAGGTTGTGTCTTAGGTATGGACTGGCACTCTTCGGGTATCACAACATCGGTGATGAATGCTTTAAAGAAAGCCATTAATGTACGTTCAGCTGAGTTAGGCGTATATATTTGCGGTGGACGAGGAAAAGCATCGCGGCAAACCCCTACCGAATTATTAGCAGTTGCCAATAGAACAGGGCTAAACGGAGCTGAACTTGTTACTGCCAGCCGACTATCTGCTAAAGTAGATAATACAGCAATACAAGACGATTTTCAACTGTATCTTCACTCATTTGTAGTTACTGTTGAAGGCGAATGGGCAGTTATACAACAAGGTATGAACCCTAATGAGAAAATGGCGCGCCGTTATCACTGGATGTCGGAGAATGTAAAGTCATTTACCGAAGAACCTCATTCCTATATTTATGGGAAGAATCAAGGGCTAATTCTGAATCTCACAGACAAAGATGCTCGACCTCTAAAAACTGGTATATTGGACTTAACCAAAGAAAACCCAAATAAGTTGATGCGTGAAATATCGTTGATAATGCCTCGACACCACGAGGTGAAAGCAAAAGATGTTAACTTGAAACGTTTGGGTGCTGCTCTGGCATTGGCCCACGAAACTAATGTACAAGATATTGAATCATTACTACTTTTGGAAGGTGTAGGACCTCGTACAGTACAATCTCTAACATTGGTGAGTGAAGTTATACATGGTTCGCCGTCACGATTTTCAGACCCTGCCCGATTTAGTTTTGCTCATGGTGGCAAAGACGGGCATCCGTTTCCCGTTCCATTGACTATTTATGACGAAACTATTGAGATATTCGATAAGGCTGTTCATCTTTCCAGTTTAGGCGAAAAAGATAAGTCAGATGCTCTTAAAAACTTATCAAAAATTGCTCAGGAGATGGAGCGCGGATTTACTCCAAACAATAATTTTGATGCAATTATTCAAAAGGAGAGAGATGAATCGTACCTCTACAAAGGAAAAACAGTCTTTGGAGATGCTAAAAAGCCCGATAAACCCAAAGGAAATATTCAACTTAACTTGTTTGATTGATCTGAGTAACAGCCCTTACCCATCGCCAACGAAAAGGATATTCGTTTTTGATGATTTTTTTTCGGGTAAACATCTTGTTTGAGTAAAAAAAATATATATCTTTGCACCGCAAACAAAATGGTGATTGTAGCTCAGTTGGTTAGAGCGCCTGATTGTGGTTCAGGAGGTCGCGGGTTCGAGCCCCGTCTTTCACCCTTAAGCATAGAAGCATTCTTGATTCATTTCAAGAATGCTTTTTTATTTCACTATTTTTACATACGTTTGTAATCATTAAACCTTATAACTAAGGTTGTACACGTTTTTATTATTCTGATAAGTCTCAACTATAAAACCAGAGATGATTATAAAAACAATACTCAATGTCACTAAAAATTACACAACATATGACTAGAAAATTATTAAATCTGTCTAAAATAGCATTGCTAGTATTCTCAATTTCATTTTTATTAGGTTCATGTACTAAGGAAAATTTCACTGACGTATACATAGATAACCCTACTCAATGGGATGCAAGAGACTTTGTAGTGAATGAGAATATGTGGCTATGGGATTCTAAAGACGAATGCTATTATTGTGAATTTAATCATCCACTATTAACTGAATTTGTGGCAGAAGAAGGTGCTGTATCCGCTTCCGCATTTATTGAAGGGACATTTAGACCATTAGCTTTTACGACTTACTTTTGGGACGAAAAATCTCATTATGTATCGGAAACTATAAACTTCGAATATGGCACTAACTTTATTCGATTTAATGTTACTGCATCTGATCTTTTTGACAATGTAAATGTTAGTACATTTAAACCAGGTAAGTATACTTTTAAAACCACTTTGATTTGGTAAGTAATCCTCATCACATAAAGTCCTCTCTATTAAGTTAGTGAGGACTTTTTTATTTTACCCCTCTTTCTAATCCAATTCTAATGTTACCTTAACAAACTTCTAATACAACTCAAAAACGCCTCTAATCTTAGGACAATATATTTGTAAAATAAAATATTGACTCCTAAAGATGAAAAAATATCTACTACTTCTGCTGAGTATTTTCAGCCTGACAAATATCAAAGCACAAGAACTACAAGTGCTACAGCTATCAGCCGAACAGGTTGAAGCATTATTCCTAAAACAAAACCTACAACTTATAGCCGAGCACCTGAATATAGATATTGCAGATGCTGCCATTGTACAAGCTAAATTATGGGATAATCCCGAAATATCTGTCGGACAAATCAACCTCTGGAGTACTGACAGACAACGTGAAGGTGAGAAAGAAGCTATTCCTCCCCTATTCGGGTCTTTTGCCCGAAACACGCAATTCTCAATTGAACTGAGCCAACTAATTCAGACAGCAGGAAAGAGAGGCAAACTTGTAAAGCAAGAGAAAATATCTAAAGAAATAGCCATTCAAGAATTTGAAGAAGTATTCAGAGGACTTAAAGTTGAACTCAGAAAATCAATCAACGAAATAGTTTATCTACAAGCCTACCAAAAAGTTTTAGCACAACAAGAAGAGTCTTTGGGGCAATTAACCATTGCTTATCAAAAACAAGTGGCACAAGGTAATATTGCCAAAAGCGAATTACTCAGATTACAATCGGCTTTACTCGAATTGGAAAATGAGGCTAATGACACTCAAATAGATATAAATGAACAGCAGAAAGGGCTTAAAACTCTGCTAAATGTTCCCCCTTCGGTTGTTATCAAAATAATAGATAATACAAAAAAGGTTCAAGATCCTACTAACTTATCATTAGCTGAACTGTTAGCTATGGCTTCAGAGTATCGCCCTGATGTAAAAGCATCCAGATTACAAACTCAATATCACGAAAAGTCATTGGCTTATGAAAAAGCGCAGCGCATTCCCGATCTTACAGTAAATGCCAATTACGACCGCTATGGTGGTGTATGGAAAGACTTTATTGGCTTTGGAGTAAGCTTTGATATACCCTTTTTCAATCGTAATCAAGGAAACATAAAAGCTGCCCGTATAAACAGAGACCAAAGTATTCATTTGGCAGAATTACAACAAAATCAAGCACAGCACGAAGTTGCTGAAGCATTCGGAAATTATGCTTTAGCATATCGATTTTATAAACGTGTAAGTGAAAATAGTTTACTATCGGAACTAGACGGAATGCTCACCATATACACAAAGAATCTATTAAATAAAAACATAAGTATGCTTGAATATATAGACTTTATGGATTCTTATAAGACAAACAAAGAAACCCTTCTTTCGGCACGCAAGAAAGTTGATACACAATTTGAGGAACTACAATACACAGTGGGCTCTGAAATTAAATAAGATTACAACAAATAGAAAGAACTAAAATATATGATAAAGAGACAGATTACATTTACGATTGCTGCTTTACAAATTCTGCTTTTTGCTTCTTGCGGAAGTAAATCAAATGCAGATAACGCAGACGGAAAACCTGAGATCAAGCAAGCTTTTCTTCAGAATGTAAAAACAACCAAAGCCCTATTAAGCAACCAAGAAGAAGAGTTGACTTTGACAGGTAAGGTAGAATATGATCCTGACAAAGTAATCAACTATGTACCTATGGTTGGGGGGATTATAGAGCGTTCTTATTTTTCTCTTGGTGATAAAGTGCAGAAAGGACAGACATTACTTGATATCAGAAGTACAGAGTTAAGCTCCCTACAATCGGAACGGGTTGGTTTGGAATCGGATGTTAAGATTTCCGAGCGTGAATTAAAGACTGCTCAAACAATGTTCGATGATAATATGCTCTCCGAAAAAGAACTGATGGAAGCAGTAGCCAAACTTAATCAAGCAAAAGCGGCTTACAGCAAAATACAAACTGATATGGCGGTATTTGGGTCAGACAAAGGAAGTGGTACATTTTCCATTAAAGCCCCTATGAGTGGATATATTGTCAGCAAAAATGCCTCATCAGGAAGCACCGTCTCAGCCGACAGTGATCCTCTGTTTATTATTGCAGATTTGAGTACTGTGTGGATTACAGCAAATGTATATGCAAGTAATCTGCTGTTTGTAAAAGAGGGGCAAGATGTTAAAATCACTACCCTATCCTATCCTGGTGAAATATTTCAGGGTAAGATAAATTCTCTGTCACAAGTATTTGATCCCGAAGAAAAAGTACTTAAGGCTCGCATTGTAATGCCTAATAAAGACTTACGCCTAAAGCCTGAAATGTCTGCCGTGATCAGATTAAAAAATGAGACTCACAATAAATTGGTATCAGTACCATCAGAAGCTTTAGTTTTTGATAACGATCGCTATTATGTTGTAGTCGAAGAATCGCCAGATAATTTCAAATCGAAAGAAGTCACTCTCAGCGGACACCATAACAATGTAACCTATATAACCTCAGGGGTATCGGAAGGAGAGAACATTGTTATAAAGAATCAATTACTGATACACTCAGGTCTAAAAGATTAAGGTTTCATTCCTTTGTCACTATTCTGGTAAGCACAATAACAACAGACTGTTATAGCTTTTAAATATATCATTTAATATTACTAGTTATCTATATAGTATGCACAAGTTTGTCGAAAAAATAATAGCATTTGCCTTACGCAATCATATACTTGTACTATTTCTTACCGGTATACTCTTTATTGCAGGTATCATATGCTACATACATACGCCCATTGAGGCCTATCCGGATGTAACCAACACCCGAGTCAGAATTATTACACAATGGCAGGGACGGAGTGCCGAAGAAGTCGAAAAATTTATAACGCTCCCCATTATGCGGGAAATGAACACTATTCCCCGTAAAGCAGATGTGCGCTCTACTTCACTTTTCGGTTTATCTGTAGTTACAGTAATATTCGAAGATGATGTTGACGATTTCTTTGCACAGCAATATGCTTCGAATCGTATGCAGGGGTTGGATTTGCCCGATGGAGCCGATCCTTCGATTGAACCACCTTCAGGAGCAACAGGCGAAATTTATCGCTATGTTCTCAAAAGTGACCTGCCAATCAGAGAAGTAGCAGCCATCAACGAATGGGTTGTAGAACGCGAGTTATTATCTGTACCAGGTGTGGCAAGTATCGCCAGCTTTGGAGGTGAGGAGAAGATGTTCGAGATAAAAGTGAACCCTGCCGAACTTAACAATTACGATTTATCTCCTTTGGAAGTATTCGAGGCCGTATCGAACAGTAACATCAATGTTGGTGGAGATATTATACAGAAAGGTAGTCAGGCATTTGTTGTAAGAGGTGTAGGATTACTCGAAAGTGTAGAAGATATAGAGAATATACTTATCGAAGTGAAAGGTGGTACACCCATCCGAGTAAAACAGGTAGCATCGGTTAATGTTTCATCTAAACCGCGATTGGGACAAGTAGGTCTTGATGACGATGACGATGTGGTTCAAGGTATTGTTATAATGCTTCGTGGACAAAATCCGAGCGATGTAATTGTCAACCTCAAAGAGAAAATAACCGAACTTAATGAGAGAATATTACCCGAAAATGTCAAAATAGAACCATTTCTCGATCGTACAACTTTAGTAGATTCTACTGTGCATACAGTTATCAGAAACTTGCTGGAAGGCATCATCTTGGTTTCTATTGTAGTATTCATTTTCCTATTCAACTGGCGAACAACTTTAATTGTAGCCACAGTGATTCCACTATCGTTTTTATTCGCCATTGTAATGCTGCGTATCCAAGGGTTACCCGCCAATCTTATTTCGATGGGGGCACTCGATTTTGGATTGCTTCTGGAAGGGACTCTGGTCATAGTGGAGATTGTTTTTGTGGAGATGGAAAAACGATCCGTCTTACTTCAAGGTAGGTATGAAAACACGCTCAAGAGCGGACTTATCAAAAAGAGTGCAGGAACTGTTGCCTCACACATTTTTTTCGCCCAATTGATTTTGGTTGTAGCCCTATTCCCTATTTTCTCGTTCCAAAAAGTCGAAGGCAAGATGTTCTCTCCTTTAGCATTTACACTAGGATACGCGCTTCTGGGATCACTTATCCTTAGTTTAACTTATGTGCCTGTAATGTGTAAGGTTCTACTGACAAAACCTTTAAAAGAAAGAACTAATTTCATCAGCCGATTCTTTACATCAACATTGTATAAGATATATGAATTGAGTACACGATACCGTAAAGGAACTATTATTGCTTTCTGTATCTTATTATCGCTGTGTGTTGCCAGATTCTGTTATTGGGGTACCGAGTTTATACCCAGTATGAACGAAGGGGCTATTTATATTCGTGCCACTCTACCGAATAGTGTAAATCTGGAAGAGTCGGTAAAAATAACCAAACAGATGAAGAAGAAACTGAGAAATTTCGGCGAAGTTGAATTTGTTTTATCACAAACAGGTCGCCCCAATGATGGTACGGACCCAACGGGATTTTTCAACATAGAATTTCACACTCAGTTAAAACCTGAAAAAGAATGGGATCGTAAGATCACCAAAGATGATCTTATAAACGAAATCAAAGATTCGCTCGATATATATCCCGGTGTAATCTTCGGCTTCAGCCAACCCATACAGGATAATGTTGAAGAATATGTAGCAGGAGTAAAAAGCTCATTGGTTATCAAAATATTCGGAAACGACCTGCACCAATTAGAAGACCTTGCCAATCAAACAGCAGCTTCCATTAAAGGTATTAAAGGCATCGAAGATGTGAACGTTTTTAAGAGTATAGGTCTTCCCGAATTACAAATCAAATTAGATGAAACCCGAATGGCTCGCTATGCAGTATCTATGGCGGATGCACAAGCCGTAGTAGAAATGGCAATCGGAGGAAAATCGGCAACTAAGTTTTATGAAGAAGAACGAACCTTTGACGTAAATATCCGTTTCCAAAAAGAATATCGAGACAATGAAGATAAAATTGGAAATATACTGATACCTACAATGGATGGTAAGCAAGTACCTTTAAAAGAGATTGCTGATATAACATTCATCACAGGGCCCACATTTATTTACCGAGACGGAAACAGCCGATACATTGGTATAGGATTCAGCATACGCGATCGAGATTTAGGATCTACTATTGCCGAAGCACAGAAGAAGGTAGCTGACAATGTTCAGTTGAAACCCGAAAACAAGATGCAATGGGCAGGCGAATTCGAAAGCCAACAACGAGCCACTAAACGTTTGATGGTTATTGTTCCTGCTGCGTTACTTCTTATATTGTTCCTTCTTTATATGAATTTTGGAACTATAAAAGATACCCTTATTGCAGCCAGTGCCATGCCTTATGCCTTTATTGGAGGGTTTATATCGCTATGGATAACGAATACAACCTTCGGCATATCGGCAGGAATCGGCTTTATTATCTTATTCGGTATAACGGCAATTGACAGTATTCTGCTTATCGCATTAATGAAAAATAAAATGCAGAGGAGCCATAATCTTCGGTTAGCGATCGACGAAGCAGTACACAATAGAGTACGCCCAGTATTGATGATTGCCCTTATGGGATCGATGGGGTTATTTCCGGCAGCTATGTCAACAGGAATGGGTTCTGAAATACAAAGACCACTGGCAATTATGATTGTAGGGGGGATATTAATTTGTATGCTCTTATCATTTACCGTTTTGCCTCAAGTATTTTACTTTGCTTACAGACGTGACAAAAGGCTGAGATAACAGATCGTTTTATTGACACACCCAATATAATACCCAATGTAGGGTCAGCCCTATGTACCTATTCAGAGAAAAGGAGCGAACAAGCAGGTTCGCCCCTACCTCGAAATACATCATTAATTTTTATTGATTACTCAAAAGAGATTAAGCTCAATAAAAATTATTATTTTTAGATTTTAAACTAATATAATCCGCTTACTATTGTATTCTATAGTTAGAACTATCTTTAGCTAGTATACAATAAAAGGTCTTCGACCTTAATCAAATGATTGTTCTTATGGAGCTACTTCTTGTTGAAGATAACATACGCATTAGTGAGTTCATGGTTAAAGGACTTACCGAAAGTGGATTTTCAGTTGTTCTGGCTGAAAATGGCACGGATGCACGAAGTTTGATAAGCCAACGGGAATGGGATCTGATTTTACTTGATATTATGTTACCCGATATTGACGGGATAGAGCTTCTGCAATACACCCGTTACAAGAAGATAAACACCCCCATCCTTGTAGTCAGTGCTTTGGGAGAACCCGACGATAAAGTAAAGGCTTTAGATTATGGAGCTGACGATTATTTAGCAAAACCTTTTCATTTCAAAGAATTGATTGCGCGCATCAATGCTTTGACTCGTAGAGCTAAGCTGAATTACAATACACCTTCGGAAATTCTGGAATGTGATGATCTTAAACTCTACATAGATGAGCATCGCATAGAAAGAGGTGATACTGAAATAAAACTAACTCTTCAAGAATTTAAGCTGCTTAAGATCTTGATGGAAAATAAGAATAAAGTTCTTCCCCGTAGCCAAATTCTTGATTCGGTATGGGGTATCAACTACGATTCGAGTACCAATGTAGTAGATGTATATATATCATATCTGCGTAACAAAGTAGATCTTGAAGGCCATACCAAACTCATAGAAACTATTAAAGGAAGAGGGTATATGATAAGAACACATAACGAATGAGATTATGAAAGTTCAGACCCGTTTAAGCCTATTTTGTTCTATTGTATTTGGAGTGATATTTGCAATCTTATCTTTCCTTATATACGCTTTGTATTACAATAATCTAGAGAAATCTATCTATCAGGGCTTGCAAAAAACGGTTCAGATTACAGCTCTTTTTTATCTGGAAGAAGACGAGCTAAACAGTAAAGACTTTGCCAAGATCAGGAAGCAATTCGAAGAGGCAGTTTCAGATTCTCACTATCAAATATACAACGAAGAAAATAAAGTTAGCTATGGAGCTAAGCCCGCAAACATTCCGATTGACATACTCGATCGTATACGTAAAGAGAGACAATTGTCGTTTTCGACCGACGAGTTTCTCTGCACTGGTATCTTCTACGAAGATAATCAAGGAGACTTTGTGGTTATCACTAAAAAGAAAAAAGAATACCTCAACGAGCAGATGAATCAGCTTCTATGGGTTCTTCTGGCAGCTTTTATAATAGGATTGTTAACCATCATAGCATTGAGCCGATGGGTATCGCATGTGGCATATCGTCCATTTAGAAGGATAATAAATCAGGTGAATAATATCTCCACCAAAAATTTAGATGTTCAGATAGAGTCTCCTCAAACCAAAGACGAACTGCAAGACCTAACAGATACCTTCAATGTACTTCTAGATAAACTTTCAGAAACATTTATCATACAAAAGAATTTTGTGAATTATGTATCCCATGAGTTTAAAACACCTCTTGCATCAATACTTGGTAATCTGGAAGTATTTTCGATAAAAGACCGCACAGCAGAAGAATACAAACAATTATCGGATAAACTTATTCAACAGATTTATCAATTGGAAGAAATACTCAATATCCTGATTGTTATTTCCGATCTGAGAGAAGACTCAGATATTAGGGCACAGATACGGATTGACGACTTGATATGGGAAATAATAAGTAAGATATCCGATCGTTATCCCGACTCTAAAATAAAAGTCAATGTAGATATTTTACCAAAAGATGAGCAACTGCTATCTGTAAGCAAAGACAAAACTCAATTACTCATGGCGATGTTCAACCTCATAGAAAATGCGGTAAAATACTCTCAGGGAAATACTGTGGATATTCATTTATCTAAAAAAGGGGGCAATCTATCAATGTCAATTACAGACAAAGGTATAGGAATACCTTCCGACCAATTAGCCAATATAAGCAAACCTTTTTATCGGGCAGATAATACAAATAAAATACAAGGTAGTGGCATAGGCTTATCTATCGCTCTGCGCATTCTTGAAAAGAATAATATCAACTACGAAATAATCTCAGAAGAGAATAAAGGCACTACAATAATACTCACATTACCCAAAGCCTGATCTCGTCTTACATGGACCTCACATTAGACGATTTATGATATAGATGACCGAGTTATTGATTTTAAAGGAAGACTTATTTATAAAGTCATCTTATCTATTGAACACAAATACTATCTAAGAAAAGCTGATAGGAAATAATTTAGTTTTCCATAAATATATATTCTATCTTTAATGCTTAAATCTATCAAAACCGAATAAATAAATACTAATATCTATGAAGAAAATCTTTTCTCTATTGCTAGCTATGTGCTCTATTTTAGGGCTCCTTGCCCAGCAAAGCAATAATAACGAAGCAATATTAGCAGCAAAACACGAGCGTTTATCGTTAGATAAAGGGTGGCGCTTTCATCTGGGAGATATTCCCTTTCCAATAATCAAAGGTCATAATGCAACCTATAGCAGCACCAAAGCAGCTCGTGCTACAGGCGCAGCAGCTCCCGGCTATGATGATAAAGGGTGGCGCGAACTTGACTTACCACACGATTGGGCAGTAGAAATGCCTTTCGACTCTACCGAAAACCTGTCGCAAGGCTATAAGCAAAGAGGTTACGGATGGTATCGTCGTCACTTCAAACTAGATAATTCTGACAGAGGCAAACACCTCGAACTCCAATTTGATGGTATTGCAACACATGCCACTATTTGGGTGAATGGCACAGTTGTACATCGCAATTGGTGTGGCTATACCTCATCATACATTGACGTATCTCCTCTGGTAAAATATGGCGATGAAATAAATACAATCGCTATTCGGGTAGACGCAGTAGCACAAGAAGGATGGTGGTACGAGGGTGCAGGCATTTATCGCCACACATGGCTGGTAAAGCGTTCGCCTCTTCATATTATTACTGATGGAGTATATGCCAACCCTGTAAAAACAGTAAGCGGTAGCTGGAAGATTCCTGCCGAAATAACATTACAGAATTCAGGAAAAGGTGATGCCTCAAATATAGAAGTAGAGGTAAGTTTATTGGACAAGTCGGGAAAGCTAGTTGTACAGAACGCAACCAAAACCTCAGTAAAGCTTTTCGATCAGGCAGTGGCAGCATTGTCTATACCCGTAAGCAATCCGCATTTATGGTCAGTAGATGATCCTTACTTATATACTGTAGAAACCAAGGTGAAACAAAATGGGAAACTATTGGATGAAGCTACAACTAAATGTGGTTTTCGCACCATCCGTTTTGATAAAGACACTGGCTTTTATCTGAACGACCAGCCTATGAAACTTAAAGGAACATGTAATCATATAGATCATTCAGGTGTAGGAGTTGCTATGCCTAATTCTCTTTGGGAATTTCGTTTACGTAAGCTGAAAGAGATGGGATCAAACGCTTATCGTTGTGCCCATAATCCGCCATCGCGCGAATTTCTGCAAGTGTGTGATAGTATAGGTATCATGGTTATGGATGAAAACCGTAACTTCAATTCTTCGCCCGAATATATACGTCAATTACAGTGGCTAATACAGCGCGACCGTAATCACCCCAGCGTTATCCTATGGTCGGTTTTCAATGAAGAACCTATGCAAGGAACCGAAATCGGTTACGAAATGGTACGACGTATGTCGACCGAGGTAAAGAAATTAGATACAACACGCCCCGTTACTGCTGCAATGAATGGAGGACTATTTTCTGAAATAAATGTATCGCAGGCTGCCGATGTTGTAGGTTTCAACTACCAATCATACGCTTATGATGATTTCCGAAAAGCAAACCCACACATGTGTCTCACCAGTTCGGAAGATGTATCGTGCGTAATGCAACGAGGACAATACGTGACAAATCATAGTAAAAATCTATTAGATTCGTACGATACACAGCACCCAGATTGGGGCACAACTCACCGTAAATCGTGGAAAGATATTAATGAACGCCCGTTTCTGGCAGGTTGTTTCGTCTGGACAGGTTTCGACTACAAAGGAGAGCCTACCCCATTTGCATGGCCAACAGTAAGTTCTAATTTTGGAATCATGGATTTATGCGGATTCCCAAAATCGGCTTATTATATCTATCAGGCTTTCTGGTTAGATCGTCCTATTCTTCGCCTAGAGCCTCACTGGAATTGGCCTGCTGATAGTATTGGCAAGAATATAAAAGTAATGGCTATCAGCAATGTTGATAAAGTTAAGCTTATAGTGAATGGTAAAACAATAGCGGAAGAAGATGTAGATAAATACAATTTCAATTCGTGGGATATCCCTTATCAACCCGGAAAACTAGAAGCTATCGGTTACCGAAATGGCAAAGAAGTAATTCGTACGAAAGTAGAAACTACGGATGAACCCGTAAGCATTCAGTTAATTGCAGATCGCCCTTCTATTGACGGAGACGGATGGGATGCTATGCCCATCACCGTACAAGCTTTAGACAAAAAGGGAAGACCCGTACCTACAGCAAATATGCTTATTGAATTTGAAGTATCGGGAGATGGTAAACTGATTGGTGTTGGTAACGGAGATCCAAACTCACATGAATTAGATAAAGCTTCCACAAGAAGTCTTTACCATGGGTTAGCTCAGGCAATAATTCAAAGTAACGAGAATACAAATGACAAAGTGATAGTGACAGCTAAGAGCAAAGGTCTAAAATCGGCAACAATAAGTATTCCCGTCACACAAGTTACACAGATTCCCCTCGTAACAAGAGTATCACCTACTCTAGTACTCGATAAATGGCTCTTGTCTCCTAGTACAACATCACGACCCGATCCAAATCTAAAACTTTCGGATAATGATATGAATAGTTGGGAACCCATCCGTAATGGTCAGTTACAGACTTTGGAAAAAGGAAAGTATCAGGTTTACCGATCAACATTTACACCATACAAACTTCAACAAACCGAAGGAGGCAGAATTCTTTTCAAAAACCTAACTGGCAAAGCTGAGATCTGGCTTAATGGACAACTCATCGGAACCAAAAATAAAGCGGAGGCTTCTGACTTTGTTGCTGAATTCCCTCCATTAGCAGGAGACTATCAGCTTAATGTTCTTATCGAAGGAAATATAAGTGATAAAGTAGGATTAGGAGGAATGGTTTCTATTCTCGATAAAGCTACAGTTACTAAATAGAAAATAACTTTTTAAAAGTTTTCTATTAATTCAATTATAGAAGAAATAAAAAACGTCAGATTACATCTGGCGTTTTTTTTAGTTTAGAGTTGAGCCCTTATTTATAACTCCAGAATATGAATATTTTGAAAAACTTTACATGGTTTTCCTTTGTTTAGTATAAGGCTTCTAAATCGGAAGCCACAACAAAAGTGACCACTATTCAAATGAACATTATGAAATCTATTTTAATCTTAGCAGCCTTTTTTCTATTGGTAGTTTCTAACTCATTGGCACAAAGTTCAACACAGAATGATTCGGTTGAAAATATAATTCCATATGGCAAAATGCTGAAAATGTCACATGAAGAATTATTGAATCAAAAATTCAAGTATAATAGCGATAAGAACCAATATACCCTGAGAAAGAAAAACGGTCTGATGGTTGCCGCCAGCATCTTGGGAGCTCTCGCTGATAATCCGACTAACTATATTCCCGATGTCAATGACTATGAAGTTATTATTCAGAAGGGAGAAACAGGCGTGGCATCTATTGAAGTCATATTCTATGACCCAGAGTTATATCACAAAATAATGACATTCGCCAAAGATAATGGAGAGGCTCAACTCGAGACCAATTCCGGACTATTAAATAAGATGCAGTTTAATTACGACAAGTATTCGTTTGCATTGACCTATACTACAAGATCACAATCATCTACTCAATCCACAACACAAGATACCAGCACCAAATGGTCTCCAGCCAAAGAACAAACTAAATCTGCATCTCACGATGAATCTTATAATGTTTATACCTTTACACTTTACACAGGAATAGAACCTTCTTCCAATTACATAAAAAAGCATCAGGATAAAGAAAGAAAAAGAGATGAAAAAGGTAAGAAGAAAAACAGTGTAGCCGATTTGATGTAATAACAATATGGACTAATTTCATTTAGAATCGCTATATCCACAGATTCGTTTACATTAGTTTTGTAGGTTTTGCAATAGGAAATACAATGAAGAAAGAAACAAGAAAACTCAACTATTTGAGTTTTCTTGTTTTTAGCACTTCTAGTCCTTCTATTCTCAAACGAGTTAGAGATTTAAACCTCATTTCTGAACTGAGATAGCAGATTCCTAAATCATATATTGCATATATTTGCAAGAGAGAATTACTCTGAAAAGACATATCCTTTAAGAATAAACATAATTCTTGTATTATAAATTCGTTAAGGTTTTTGTATAGATAATCTTAACGAAGATAAACATCTCCTCAATACAAATAACAAATAGAAATAAAATGGAAAATAGAAATGGAGTCCCTATAATCGGTATGAACGTTGTGATAGATTGTGCTGATGCAAGCATTATGGCTGCGTTTTACAGTAAATTAATGAGTTGGGAATGGACGCATCCTCGTGCTAATGAAGGTTGGGCGGCAATTACTTCTCCAACAGGAATGGTCTTTATATTTCAGGAAGTCGAAGGATACCAACCACCTATGTGGCCATGGCAAGAAGGGAAACAAGCGCAAATGTTGCATCTCGATTTATTTGTCAATAATCTCGAGGAAGGAGTGGAGCATGCGATCAAATGTGGAGCAAAAATAACAGATGAACAATATTTCAAAACATCAAAAACAATGATCGATCCGGCAGGTCATCCATTCTGCATTGGTACATACACACATGAACCCGTATAATATTTATCCGTGACTTTCATGTATATAAAGTAATCTATAACAGTAAACGAAGCTTGTCTTAGTATTTTATGTAAAGAAGAGGAATTGCAAGCTGAATACTATCAATTGAAGCCAGTCGCCATTATTTTAATAATAGATGAAAGACGAACGACAGATACATAAATACTACATAAAACAAAAATCTGACAGGTTTCTCTATCTATTTTCTTTAAGTACCCTTAAGCGTTCTATTCTCTGACCAAATTCTTGAAAATTGAGACTTAATTTTTGAAGTGAGGTAATGAATACCGAAACCGTAAATTACATATATTTGTATATAAAAAAGCGACATAAGTATGGAAAATATACTCATAAAAAAAGTAACTCTAAATAATATTAATCAATTACAAGAAATTGGTAGACGAACTTTTCATGAAACATTCTCATCAACAAATACAGAAGAGAATATGACTAACTATTTAGAAGAGAAATTTTCGATAGAAAAATTAACCACTGAACTTAGTAATAGTGATTCCTTACTTTATTTCGCAATCATTAACGATGACATAATCGGCTATTTAAAAATAAATTGGGGGCAAGCTCAGACGGAAATAAAAGATGAGCAAGGACTGGAGATTGAACGGATTTATGTTCTTCAAAAATTTCAAGGGAAATATGCAGGACAGTTACTTTATGAAAAAGCAATAGAAAAGGCAAAACAGAAAAACATCGACTACGTCTGGCTAGGAGTTTGGGAAGAGAACCCAAAAGCCATAGCCTTTTATAAGAAAAATGGTTTTATCGAGTTTGATAAACATATTTTCAAATTAGGTAATGATGAACAGACAGATATAATGATGAAACTACAATTAACTAACAAAAATAAATCCTGACAGATTTCTCTATCAGGATTTATTAGTACCCAGACCCGGGATCGAACCGGGATGGAAGTGAATCCACTGGTGTTTGAGACCAGCGCGTCTACCAATTCCGCCATCTGGGCATTTTTTGTGAGTGCAAAGATAGATATATTTTCGAGATTACCATACATCTGCCCTTTTTTTTGGAAAAAGAAGTATTTTTTTTTCTATGCATAAAATATATTACATTTGTTTACGTCTTAATAATGTTAGACGAACATATAAATATAAATTCATACCATATTTTAAACCATGGACAATAAAAACAGTTATTGTGTAATTATGAGTGGCGGAATTGGCAGCCGTTTTTGGCCTTTCAGCCGAGAAGCTCGTCCTAAACAATTTCTTGATTTCTTCGGTACAGGTCGTTCTCTTTTACAGATGACAGTAGATCGATTCAAAAAGATTCTGCCTCTTGAAAATATATTTATTGTGACTAATGAGAGTTATGCAGAACTTACGATGCAAGAAGTTCCTGAATTATCTCCCAGCCAAATACTATTAGAACCACTTAGGCGAAATACAGCCCCTTGCATTGCTTATGCAAGCTATCACATAAATTCGATAAACCCTAATGCCAATATAGTAGTAGCACCTTCTGATCACCTCATACTCAAAGAGGATGAATTTGCTGCTGTCATTAACAAAGCATTAAGTTTTGTTGATAACCATGAAATTCTTTTGACTTTGGGTATTAAACCCAATAGACCAGAGACAGGATATGGATACATCCAAATTGACGAAGCAACTGTTGGAGATATCAACAAAGTAAAAGTTTTTACAGAAAAGCCAAATCTTGATTTAGCTAAAATTTTCTACGAAAGTGGGGAGTTTCTTTGGAATTCGGGACTATTTATATGGAATGTAAAAACAATAATAAAAGCCTTCAATGATAATCTACCTGAAGTAGCTACTATTTTCAACCAAGGAAAAGAAATATACAGAACCGATAAAGAACATGCTTTTATAAAAGAACAGTACTCTTATTGTCCTAGTATCTCTATTGATTATGGAGTTATGGAAAAAGCCAATAATGTATGTGTGATAATGGCAGATTTTGGATGGTCAGATCTTGGAACATGGGGTTCACTACACGACATCTCTGACAAAGACAAAGATGCAAATGTGTCACTCAAATGCGAAACTCTATTTTATGACAGTTCAGAAAACATAGTTGCTTTACCTGATGGAAAATTAGCTGTAATTCAAGGACTAAACAATTATATTGTGGCTGAGGTAGACGATATTCTTTTAATTTGTCAGAAAGAAGAAGAGCAACGTATCAAACAATTTGTAGCCGACACCAAATTAAAATATGGTGATAGTTATATTTAATATATTAAAAGACTTATCGATATATAAAAAGTGGCATTATCTGTCACTTTTTTTCTTTAATTTTGTCGACAATGAATAAGATATCCATCATAACAGTAAACAGGAATAATGCTGAGGGTCTAGAAAACACGATCAAAAGCGTTATCGAACAAACTTATAGCAACTATGAGTTTATTATTATTGATGGAGATTCAACAGACAATAGTATAGAAGTTATTAAGCGTTATTCTTCCAAGATATCTTTTTGGATTAGCGAAAAAGATACCGGCATCTTTAATGCAATGAATAAAGGAATCGCACGCGCCACGGGAGACTATTGCTATTTTCTTAATTCGGCTGACAGATTTGCGTCTAAGAATGTTTTAACTAAGATTTTCAATAACCAAAGATATAAAGCTCCGTTTATTAATGGTCACCAAATTAATGACTTTGGAAGCTATACACAAAAGGTTCCCTGCCTAAACAGAAAACTAACTTTATTTGATTTCTATTGGGGAACTATAAAGCATCAAGCAACTTTCATCCGCAGAGACTTATTCGTAACCTATGGTCTTTATGACGAAAGCTTAAAAATAACTTCTGACTGGAAGTTTTTCCTTCAAACAATCGGATTACATAATGAGCAGCCTCTATTTATAGATGTAGATATTGTTCTTTTCGAATGGAATGGTCTAAGCACCAATCCTCAATTAACTGCAGCGCATGCAGAAGAAAGAACACATGTTCTCAACGAATGTATTCCAACATCAATACAGAGTGATTATGAACACTTTCACGAAATGAGCGATTATCAATACATTGTTAGAGTGATGAAAAAAAACCGCATATTTAGATTCCTTGTAAAAGGGCTAGTGAAAGTATTCAAATAAAAAAATAACTAAAGCTATAAGTATCAAAGTATCTGCTTTAGATATCTAAGCAACGACACAATATAATACTTACACTCTCTACCCTTAAGATTTTAACTGAGTACTATCTATAATACACTTTTCTTCGATAGAGATACCAAACAAAGCAAAATCATACTTCACAGGATCATTAGCATCAAACAATCTTAGATTATCAGTCAATTCTATTGCAGCAGCCCAATCGGGCTTATCACGAGACAATATCCCTATTTTTTTAGCAGTACGCTCCACATGTAAATCTAAAGGGCATATCAAATCTTTTGGTTGAATTGTTTTCCACAAACCAAAATCAACACCTTGCTCATCGTTCCTCACCATCCAACGCAAATACATATTTAATCGTTTACATGCCGATTTTCGGGTAGGATTAGGAATATGTTTACGAGTACGGGAAGGTGCATCCGGTGCATTAAAAAAATACTCTTGAAAATGATTCAAACCCAGTTCTACAGTCATACCCTCATTCGGAAAGAATGCACTTTCCAAAGTAGCATATTTAGAATAATGTCTCTTGAAAAAATCGATACAATACAGTAGGTCTGTATCATTAAACGTGCGATGCTTAAAGCCGAGTAATTGCTTTAAATCGTTGTCCTTATGTTGTGTTATAAACTCATAAGGAGCATTATCCATTCGTTGAGATAATTCTTTACATTTTTTTATGATAGTTGGACGTTGTCCCCACGCAAAAATAGCAGCAAAAAATCCCATAATTTCTATATCTTCGCATTTACAATAAGCATGCGGAATACAAATAGGATCATTTTCTATGAATTGTGGACGATTATATAGTAAGACCTTCTGATCTAAAAAATCTTTTAGGTATTCAAAATTAATTACAGCCATTATTATAGATTAATATATTTCTTCGTATCTTTAGTAAACAAGTAATGTATATGATACGTTATTAATAAATATGAACTAAAATTAATTATAAAAAAACAAAAGACATGAAAAACAAGGTTGAAATTCTCTTTCGGTCTACTATGATTGCATTATTTGCTGTCATATTAGTGTCGTGTAGTAGCAAATTAACACCCCTCTCTCCTTCACTTTTCAGTGTAACACCTAGCCCATTAGAAGTTCAAGGCTCTAAAATCCCTGCAACAGTTAATGGCAAATTCCCTGAAAAATGGTTCAATAAAAATGCAGAAATAACTATTACACCTGTATTGAAATGGGGTATTTCGGAACAGTTAGGAACAGCCGTTACTTATCAAGGCGAAAATATAGCGGGAAATGGTATTGTTGTCCTTCAAAAACAAGGTGCGCCTTTCACAATCAAATCTGAGTTCGACTATGACCCAGAGATGGCTAATCCTGCACTCTATCTACGATTTACAACTCTTGTAAAAAACAAACCTGTAACTCTTCCTGATGTAAAAATTTCAGAGGGACTTATTACTACGGCTGCATTAGCAAATGCTTTAACAAACACTCCAGCAGATGCTCCTGATGATTTCCAAAAGTTGATAAAAGACGCTTATGATGCGAATATTCTTTTCCTTATTCAACAAGCAGAACTTAGATCAAGCGAATTGAACTCTAATAATCTTGCAGCTTGGAAAAGCTTAGTAAAAAGTGCAGATAACAACCCAAGACAAAATGTAAATGTAGAGGTTCTTGCTTATGCATCTCCTGACGGTGGTTATGAATTAAACTCAAAATTAGCAGCACAACGTGAAAAAAACACGACTGGCTATTTGAATAAAGAATTTAAAAAAGACAACGTAAACACAAATGTATATGCTAATTATACAGCTCAAGACTGGGAAGGTTTCAAGAAACTGGTAGAGGCTTCAAGCTTACAAGACAAAGACTTAGTATTGCGTGTACTTTCTATGTATACTGACCCTGCGGACAGAGAGCGTGAGATTAAAAATATATCTGTAATCTACAAAGATCTTGCAGAAACTATCTTGCCTCAATTGAGACGTTCACGTTTAGTTGCTAATGTTGAAACAGTAGGAAGAACTGACAATGAGTTGATACAAGCATTCAACACAAATCCATCTTCTCTTACTGCAAACGAATTGCTATATACTGCAACGTTACAAGGTACACCTCAAGAAAAAATATATACTGTGGTTACTCAAAGATTCCCTGCTGATTACAGAGGATGGAATAATTTAGGAGCTTTCTATTTTGCAAACGGTCAAATAGATGCTGCTCAAAAAGCATTCTTGAAAGCTCAACAAATAAATAACAAAGCTCCTGAACCAAACATGAATCTAGGTTTATTAGCTATGGCAGACGGAGATATTGCTAAAGCTGAGCAACTAATTGCTAATGGATCGCAAGCAAATACTTCTAACGAAGCTCTAGGCTTGTTGTACCTAAAGAAAGGTGATTACAACAAAGCCATTCAAGCTTTTGGTGATACAAAATCGAACAATGCTGCTTTAGCTCAAATATTGACTAAAAACTATAATCAGGCAGAACAAACTTTAAATAGCATCAGCAACAAAGATGGTATGACTCATTATCTTGAAGCAATAGTAGCTGCACGTACAAACGATGCAACGGGTGTTGCTCACCATCTTGGAGCGGCTTTTGAAGCTGATCCTAATTTGAAACAAAATGCGATATATGATTTAGAGTTTGCTAAGTTTGCAAACAATACAACTGTATCTTTCCTTTTTAAATAATATAGAACAACCATTCTATACTATTATTAAGTAAGACTATAAAATAAATAAGGCTACCCAAGGGTAGCCTTATTTATTTTTGCAATCATTATTAGTATATCACATCGTGATTTCTCTTCCTTGATAGAAGTCTAATATCTTACTTCTGAATACAAAATCGTATTTAGCTTGTATTTGTTCCGATTTACTGCTTATCAATCTGGTTTGAGCCTCATTATATTCAAACACACTTGTTTTACCTATCTGATAACGTTCTTCGGCATATTTGAATGACTCTGCGGCTGCCTCATACGCTTTCTCTGTAGATATAAACTTAGCTTGCGATGCCGTAGCATTCTGATAGGCTTGTTGTATTTCCTTAAAGAGTGCCAATTTCACATTCTCCAGTATCAACTCTTGATTTTCGATACTTAAACGAGCCTGACGTACCTTATTGCGAGTTTGAAATCTATCAAAAATAGGAATACTTAAGTTTAAGCCCATTGCTATACGATAGTTATCTCTCAACTGATGAGCTATTCCTGCATTAGGAAATGCCTCATCTGCTCCGTAAACATGACTAAAACTATTATCATACGAAGCTCCAAAGCTAAGCGTTGGCCAATAACCTGCTTGAGCAACTTTGAGTGCTTTCTTTGTGCTTTCCACATTAAATTCAGCCTCTTTTACATGAGGTCTCGTTTGTACTGCTTGATCATATACAACATCAGGCTTTACCAAACCTGCAAGTACATCCTCCACCATCAAAGTTTCGGTCAATTTAGGAGCTTCAATATCAAACCCATCAAAAGTAGGTAGATTAAGAGCTTGAGATAAATCCAACAAACTAAGTTGAAGTTCATTTTCTGATGTAGTTACATTCAGCTCGTCTTTAGCAAGTTGTGCTTTTATATCATACAATTGAGATTCGGCAACCTTACCTGTCTCTACAAGAATAGAAGTTCTATCAACTTGCTTTTGAGTTAAAGATACCTGCTCTTTATACACTCTCAGTATTTCTTTTTTAAATAGAACCTCTAGAAAATAGGAGGTGACTTGTAACTCCATATTTTCTTTAGCCTTATTCAATCCTGCCATAGCAGCAAGCAAACTCAACTCATCCGCTTTTATCTGATTTTGTATCTGAAATCCGGTAAAAATCGGAACGTTAGTAGCAACTGAAAAGCTTGTAAGTGAAGCCGTTTTTGCTTCAAAAACACCAGTAGATGCATTAGGTGAACGCCCGAAGTTAAAGCTTTGACCTGCCCCTCCCGTTAAATCAGGGAGACGTTGATTTTTGCTTGTATTTACATCTACCTCAGCACCTTTCACCTTCAAGTCTTGCTGTTTTATTTCTATATTGTTTTTTATTGCATAATCAATACATTGCCTCAAATCCCAAGCCGATTGGCTTTGCATACTAAAGCTCAATAATAAACAACCTACAGCTATAATATATTTTTTCATAGAGTTATATCGTATTTTATAAGTAAAGTATCAGACCTATTTATTATTTAGGTTGTTGTGGCATATCAGCCTTTTCATCTCTTTCGTTACCCCTTACTTTCTGACCTTTGGTTAAACCTGATTTAACTTCGATATTGATACCATTTGATAGTCCAACTTTTATAAATTGTTTATCAAATACCTGTTTGGGTGTTTCTTGTTTAAGTATATACACAAATGCAGAATCGTTACTGAAAGATACTGTACTCTCTGGTATTGTTAATACACCTTTTGCATTTGCTACAATAATTTGAGCATTGGCACTATATCCTGCACGTATATTTATAGTATCAGTAATCTGAGCAGCAGCTTTTATCTCGAAAAGGATTGCTCCATTCTCTTCAACACCTTTAGGAGCAACATACTCAAGTGATGCGTCAAATTTCTTATTATCAATAGCTCCGATCGACAATTTAATAGGCATTCCGGTATGGATACGTCCTACTTCTGTTTCATCTACTTTACCTATGAAGATCATATCGTTCATGTTTGCAACAGTAGCAATAGTAGTTCCCTCGTTGAAGTTATTAGATTGAATTACCGAGTTACCCACTTTTACGGGTATATCTAAGATCATTCCATCTATAGTAGAACGGATCTGAGTATTACTGTATTTAGCGGTTTTCTTAGAGACCCCTGTCCGTATAATATCCAGATTATCTTTTGCATTTTCAGCATCTTCTTGTGCCTTTCTATAATCAGCTTCGGCTTTGTCCATTTCCTCTTTAGCTATTACACCCTTTTCAAATAATTGCTTTTGACGGTTATAATCAGCATTAGATAAATTCTGATTAATTTTAGCAATATTCAATTGAGATTCGGCAGCACTCAACGATGCAGATTCGGGAACAACTTGTATGGTAGCAATTACTTCTCCCGCTTTCACATAGTCACCAGCTTCTTTAAGAACCGTTTCTATAATACCTGCAATTTGCGGCTTAATAAGAACTTCGTCACGAGGAGAGACTTTTCCTGTAGCAACAGTAGCATTCTCAATATCCCCTTCTACAACCTCTACTATTTCATAAATAACCTCCTTCGGTTGGCTCTTTTGCCAAAGGAAAACAAAGATGCCAACAACTACAACTGCGATAAGAACTACTCCAAGTATACTGAAGATTTTCTTCACAGGACTTTTCTTTTTTGCGCTACTTTCCATATTTATTTGATGTTTATTTTTTTGCTTTTAAGGTTGTAAACCTGCTTCTTTTTATTTTATATATCAGTATTATATTGTACTTATCTATTCTTCTCGAATTGCATCGATTGCCTTAATATTCAGAGCTCGTAAAGCAGGTATCAATCCGGCAAACAAACCCGAAACAATAAGTATTGTCATCGAAATGATAGCTGTTCCGAAGGATATAAACGGAGGTATAAAGAACATATCGTCACTAGCTCCTCCCCTCATTGCTGTACTTATCATTTCCAAGATAACCACGCCCCAAAACAAGCCTCCAAATCCCGCAATGAAAGTAAGAACAAAACTCTCACTTACAATTTGAGATACAATTGCAACTGGTTTTGCTCCCAATGCACGACGCACCCCAATCTCTCGGGTTCGCTCACGTACAGTAACCAGCATAATATTACTTACACCAATAATACCCGAAAGTAAAGACCCTAACCCTACAATCCAGATAAGTGATCTTATGCCCAGGAATAAGTTGGCAAAAGTTTTAAACTCCTTTTCTATATTAAAGCTTCGCACAGCTTTCTCATCATTAGGAGCAATATTATGATTCGTTTTTAAAATTGTTTTAATTTGATCTTCCAAAACCGAAACAGCCATTCCAGGTTTAGCTGTAGCCCCTAGAAAGTGGATAACATCCCCTTGGTTAAAAGCTTTTTGCATAGTAGAGAATGGTATAAAAACCGAAGTTTCGGCATCTCCTCCAATCTGAGCTTTAGAATTGGGACGAATTACCCCCACTACTTGAAAATATATACCATTAACCCGAATATACGCTCCAATAGGATCTTGACCACTATCGAACAAGTTTTCGGCAACTGTTTTACCAATCAAGGCAACCTTGCTCACATTACGAATATCTAAATCATTAAATAATCGCCCTTTCAATATAGTCTGAGTTTGTATTTTGAATTGATCGGGGTAAACGCCCATTACCTGAGCCGATGTTGATTTACGACCAATTACCACATTCTTCGAAGAGCTTTCGCCAAATAACATTGGCGAGATATATTCAAGAGCCGTAGCTTTTTGTTTAATAATTTCGAGATCTCTATTATTCATATTCCACCAACGTCCCTTGCGAAAACCTTTGTAAGGCTCGCTTGTTACATTCGTAAAAAAGAAGCCCGAGTTAGTTGCAAAACCTTTTACGTTTTTCGCCATACCTCCCTCTAGAGCATTACCTGCACCTATAAGAATGACTAACATTAAGATCCCCCAAAAGACTCCAAAGCCGGTCATCACACTTCGCATTTTGTTTGCGGTGATGGTATTCCATATTTCCTGCCACTTATCTAAATCGAACATAGTCTACTATTTCTTTTTTATTTTTATTCGGAACGCATAGCTTCGATAGGACTAATACTAACAGCCCTTTTAGCAGGAATATAGCCTGCAAATACTCCAGAGACAATCAATACGGCAGTTGCTGCTAAAACAATACCCAGATCGACAGTAGGATCTTTGAAAATACTAGGTCCTCCATCCGCAGAAGCAGGAGCCATCTTCATTCCCTCACTGATCAACTCGGTAAGTCCGACACCAAATACCATTCCTATATAACCAAATGAGGTGGTTATAATTATCGACTCCAATAATACGAGTTTCAATATAGAATAGGGATTTGCTCCGATTGCTTTTCTAATACCAAATTCGCGAGTACGCTCCTTTACAGTTATAAGCATAATATTACCTACGCCTACAATACCTGCAATAAGAGAGGCAATACCCACAATCCAAATAAACATAGTTATTCCACCAAATATAGCCTCAGTTTGCACTGCATCTTCTGCTGTATTCCAAATCCAGATGGCAGATTTATCTTCGGGATCGAAATTATGCAGAGCGCCCAATTTCTCTCTCAACCTTTTAATGAAAGCTTCGTTCTCGGGCATTGTATTAAGCCCTTTTACTGTAAAATCGAGCCTATCTACATTGTAGCCTTTTCCGTAAAGACTTTGAGCTGTAGAAAATGGGACATAAGAGGGAACATTGGTACGTCCCGTTTCATCTTTATATACACCTACTACTTGATAAGCAATTCCATCGGAAGTTACATACTTGCCCAATGGATCTTCATCTTTAAAAAGAACTTGCTGCATCTCGGTATTAATGACGATAACCTTGCGTCTCTGATCCATATCTATCTGATTGATAAATCGACCTGTTCCTGTAGACATATCAATATTACTAATATAAGCTGCATCAGGATATACACCATTCATTCCCCAAGAACCATATTCTTTTTCAAATGAAATAGTTGATCTTCGTTCGATCTGAGCCGACACATAATCTATCTCAGGAATTTTATTTCGTAGTAAGTCGTAGTCTTTATTATCAAATTTAACTTGTCTATCAACAGGCAAACCTTTATAAGGCATCGAAACATATCCAGTTCCAACACTTACTGCATTTTTTGCCCGACTCGAAAAGTTAGCCGTTATTCCGTTTTTCAGCCCATTGCCTGCTCCAAGCAAAACAATAAGCATGAAGATACCCCATGCAATAGAAAATCCCGTCAAAAAAGTACGGAGCTTATTCTTATTGATCGTGGCACCAATTTCTCTTAATGAATCAAAATCAAACATAGATTATTTTTTATTTATCTCGATCGATCCTATTATACCATCTTTTATATGTATCACACGATCGGTAGCATCAGCTACACCCTGCTCGTGAGTTACAATAATCATAGTCATGCCATCAATCTCATTGATTTCGCGAAGCAAACGCATCACATCTTCCGAAGTCTTACTATCTAATGCTCCCGTTGGCTCATCCGCAAGAATAATCTGAGGCTGAGCAATCAAAGCACGAGCTATAGCTACACGCTGTTTTTGTCCTCCCGACAATTCGTTAGGTAAATGTGTAGCATGACTGGCCAACCCCATTTTATCGAGATATTCCATTGCCATTATATTTCTCTTTTTACGGCTCACCCCTTGATAATATAATGGAAGAGCTACGTTTTCCAACGCGTTCTTAAATGTTATCAAGTTAAAGGATTGAAAGATAAAACCAATCTTACGATTACGTAGTTCTGCAGCCTTCGACTCACTAAGGTCTTTTATGAGGACATTGTCTAAATAATAGTCACCGGTATCATAAGTATCCAATATTCCGAGAATATTTAACAAGGTAGACTTACCAGATCCTGAGGCTCCCATTATAGATAGAAACTCGCCTTTATCAACACTCATATCTATACCTTTGAGCACGTGCAAAGGTGAGCCTCCATAGTACGTTTTATTGAGATTTCTTATTTGTATCACTTTAAGTCTGTTTATATGTTTTTAGTAAGCCACACTTCTCTATTAGTATCATTTCGAAAGGAAATATCACAAAGTTCTAAATTATTTTTATTAAGCAAGCTTTTTAAGATTTTTTTTATTACAATAGCTTCTAAAAACTATATTTAATAGTCAAAATAGATGTTTTTAACCTCTCACTACATTGCTCAACATACATAAGACTCCATATTTTATTATTGGTTACAGAAAAATGTTAGTTTTTTTCATGACATCTCTTTTTTATCATATTTAAAATTATTCTTACTTTTTTTCATCCAAAATTCGCTGTATATTTGTAGTATCTTTTTAAAAGTATTAAAAGAACATTTCCACCTTAGAAAACTGTAATGACAGAAGCATTAAAGCACGAATGCGGGATCGCAATGATCCGTCTTTTAAAACCACTTGAATACTATCAGGAAAAGTATGGTACATGGAGGCACGGTCTTAACAAACTGTACCTGCTTATGGAAAAACAACATAACCGAGGACAAGAGGGAGCCGGACTAGCTGTTGTAAAGTTAGACGCACAGCCGGGTACTGAATTTATTTTCAGAGAAAGAGCAACAGGGTCGAGTGCCATTTCCGAAATATTCGGCAATGTACACAACCACTTTGGCAAAATCTCTTCTCAAAACCTCGAAGATCCTCTTTATGCAAAGGAGAACCTCCCTTTTGCCGGAGAACTATTTCTTGGACATCTAAGATATAGCACTACGGGAAAAACTGGATTATCTTATGTACATCCTTTCCTAAGACGTAACAATTGGGCTTCACGCAATCTGGCTCTTGCCGGAAACTTCAACATGACTAATGTTGACGAGTTATTCAACGATTTGGTAAAAGAAGGACAACATCCACGTGATTATGCTGACACCTTTGTTCTATTAGAATCATTAGGTCATCATCTTGATCGTGAGGTGCAATTTCAATACGACAAATACGGTAAAGACAAAACTGTAAAAGGCACCGATCTTAATAAGCTTATCGAAGAGAATCTAGATATACCATTTATGTTACGTACAGCGAGCGAGAAATGGGATGGAGGATTTGTTATTGGTGGACTTATAGGTTGTGGAGACTCTTTTGTATTCCGTGACCCATGGGGAATTCGTCCAGCATACTATTATATGGATGATGAGATTGTGGTTGTTGCATCGGAACGCCCGGTTATCCAAACAACAATGAATTTAGATGTATCTGACATCAAAGAACTGGAAGCGGGACAGGCTATCGTAGTAAAGAAAGACGGTCGTGTTATGTTCCCTCAGATATTAGAAAAGAAAGAATCATTTGCACCTTGCTCCTTCGAACGCATTTACTTCTCGAGAGGGTCTGACTCTGACATTTACAGAGAAAGAAAAGAGCTTGGGAAACTGTTACTTCCACGTATCCTAAAATCTATTGATTCGGATCTTCGCAATACTGTATTTTCATTTATTCCAAACACAGCCGAAGTTGCATTTTATGGTATGACCCAAGGCTTGGAAGAATATATGCAGGAAGTAAGATTCAAAAAGATCAGAGAAAAAGGTGAACATGCAACCAATGACGATCTTAAACGAATATTGGCAATGAAAGTTCGCACCGAAAAGGTGGCGATTAAAGATATCAAACTAAGAACATTTATTTCCGAAGATAAAGGTCGTAACGATCTGGCAGCACACGTATACGATGTAACGTATGAGTCGATCCGTCCATACAAAGACAATCTTGTTGTTATAGATGACAGCATAGTTAGGGGAACAACTCTTCAACAAAGTATTATCAAAATGCTAGATAGACTACACCCTAAGAAAATTGTAGTATTATCTTCATCTCCTCAAATTAGATATCCCGATTGTTATGGTATAGACATGTCTAGGATGAGCGAATTTGCTGCTTTCAGAGCAACAATACAACTTCTAAAAGACAGAAATCTAGAACACATTATTGACGAAGTTTATCAAAAATCGGCAGCACAACGCAATAAGCCGAAAGAAGAAATAGTTAACTATGTAAAGGAAATATATGCACCTTTCACCGAAGAAGAAATATCTTCAAAAATAGCAGAAATGCTAACACCCGAAGGTACGGAAGCAAAAGTAGAGATTGTATTCCAAAGCATTGATAATCTGCACAAAGCATGTCCAAACAACAATGGAGATTGGTACTTCTCTGGTAACTATCCTACTCCGGGAGGAAACCGCATGGTAAACACAGCCTTCCTTAACTATGTTGAAGGTTTAGAAAAAAGATCATACTAATGTAGTAAACTTTAGATAGTACAATTCTATAAAAAAAGCGACAGATTATTCTTCAAGAATACGACTGTCGCTTTTTTTCGTATTAACACATTCTAATTTTGCATAAAACTGCATCTATTTAGTATTTAATACACAAAAAATTGTCTATCTTTGTATGATTATTTCTCAGCAATCACTTTGTATAGCTAAAACACTATTATACATGAAGATATTGGTAATAAACGGACCTAATTTAAACTTATTAGGAAAACGTGAACCTTCAATATATGGCAATACTACATTTGACATGTATTTTGCCGAATTGGTTTCATTATATACTGATAGTTGCAAATTATTCTATTACCAATCTAATCACGAAGGCGATCTGATAGATAAAATACATGAAGTCGGATTTGAATATGATGGTATCGTAATGAATGCGGGAGCATACACCCATACCTCAATAGCACTGCATGATGCAATAAAAGCGGTAACCACTCCGGTTATAGAGGTGCATATCTCTAACATACATGCAAGAGAAGAGTTTCGTCACAAATCGATGATAGCACCAGCCTGCAAAGGGGCAGTAGTCGGACTGGGACTCGAATCCTACAAATTAGCGATCGAATACATTATTAGAAATACAAAATAATTATTATAATTAAAAACTACTTTTATGTTTAAGAAAACGAAAATTGTTGCAACAATTTCAGACATGCGTTGTGATGTTGATTTCATCCAATCGTTGTACAACGAAGGGATCAACGTAGTTAGAATGAACTCGGCTCACATGACAGAAGAAGGATTCGTTCAAGTAATCAGCAACGTGCGTGCAGTATCAAAGACTATTGGTCTTATGATGGACACTAAAGGTCCTGAGATCCGTACAACTGCAACTGAGTCTGGTGAGAAGATTGTTGTAAAAACAGGTGATAGACTGAAAGTTATCGGAGACATCAATGTAAAATCTACTCCAGAACAAGTAGCTGTATCATACCCAAGTATCGTAAAAGATGTTCCTGTAGGAAATCTTCTTCTTATCGACGATGGTGAAACTGCTCTTAAAGTAATCGAAAAAGGAAATGACTATCTTCTTGTAGAAGTTCAAAATAACGGAACAATTGGTAGCCGTAAAAGCGTAAACATCCCTGGTGTAAGCGTAAACTTACCTTCAATCACTGAGAAAGATAAAAAATGTATTGAAATCGCTATCAAATACGGAGCTGACTTCATTGCACACTCTTTCGTAAGACATAAAGAAGACGTTCTTGACGTTCAAAAAATATTAGATGCTCACAACAGTGACATTAAAATCATTGCAAAAATCGAAAATCAAGAAGGTGTTGATAACATCGACGAAATTTACGAACACGCTTATGGTGTAATGGTTGCTCGTGGTGACTTAGGTATCGAAGTTCCTCAAGAAAACATCCCAGGAATCCAACGTTTGTTGATCCGTAAAGCAATCGAATATAAAAAACCGGTTATCGTTGCGACTCAAATGTTGCACACTATGATCGAAAACCCACGTCCAACACGTGCTGAAGTTGCCGATATTGCAAATGCAGTATATTACGGAACTGACGCTGTGATGTTGAGTGGTGAGACTGCTTATGGTAAATATCCAGTTGAGGCTGTTCGCACAATGGCTCAAGTAGCTCGTGCTGCTGAAATCTCTAAATTAGAAGAGAACATTATTCCTGTTCCATTCAAAGATTCAGAATACGATAATACTTCATTCCTTGCTAAACAAGCTGTTAAATCAGTAAACCAACTTGGTGTTAAAGCAATTATTACTGATAGTGTAACTGGACGTACTGCACGTACATTAGCTGCTTTCCGTAGCAAAAACCCAGTATTCGCAATCTGTAACAAAGAAGAAGTAGCTCGTTACCTTTCTGTTTGCTATGGTGTTGATGCTCGTTTCCAAGAGGATACCGGTTATACAACTAACAAACACAAACAATATTTCTTGAAAGCATTAAAAAATCTTACTGAAGCTAAATCTGTTAGCAAAGAAGATACTGTTGCATATTTAAGCGGAAGCTTCACTGAAGGTGGAGGTACATCTTTCCTTGAAATCAACAATGTAGGTAAAGTGCTTGAAGCTGGTGACAAATATGATGTTCCAGTAGAATAATATTGCAACTTTGTATAGAAACAAAATAGCATAACTGCAACTGATGAGATAATAGCGATATAACAATCGCCTATTATCTCATTCGTTTTTAGTATCCCAGCCACATGCAAATTAGAGAATATATTCCGGAAGATTCTTCCTACTTGACTAAAATATTATATCTGGCAGTACATAATATCCCCACCGATATATATACTCGTGAGCAGCAAAATGCATGGGCACCCATTTCAATTCTTGAGCAGAATCTCAATCTGACTAAAACTTGGGTCTGCCTTATTGATGATACAATCGCGGGATTTATAGATTTCATCCTTTCAAAGGGACACATCAATTATTTATATACTCACCCCAATTATCAACGCAAAGGAATAGCGTCTTTATTATATGAAAAAGTAGAGACAGAAGCTATAAGACTGCAAATAGAAAAATTGACAACAGATGCTTCGAAAGTAGCACTTCCATTTTTCTTACATAAAGGATTTACTTTAGAAAGAGAAAACATTGTAGAACGAAAAGGCGTAGAAATGATTAATTTTACCGTCAGTAAGATTATCATATAAAAAGTATGGAGCAAGACAATATAGAACAATACATCCTATCGCATATAGATGAAGAGGGCGAATTATTGAGAAATCTCAACCGAGATGCTCACGTAAACTTGCTTCGTCCACGTATGATATCGGGACATCTGCAAGGAAGACTTTTGAAAATGTTTTGCAGAATTGTACAACCTAAATATATTCTGGAAATAGGAACATATACTGCATATGCAACCCTATGTTTGGCAGAGGGAGCTGATGATAATGCAGAAATCCATACGATAGAAGTTAACGATGAATTGGAAGATTTCATCATGAAACACCTACATAAATCGAAACTCAAAGACAAGATACACTTACATATTGGCGATGCAATACAAATAATCCCAACAATAGATTGTATCTTTGACCTTGTATTTATAGATGCTAACAAGCGGCATTACTGCGAATATTATGATTTGATATTCGACAAAGTACGTTCGGGAGGTTTAATCATAGCCGATAATACCCTTTGGGATGGGAAAGTTTTAGAAAGCCCTCACCCCACCGACAAACAAACAATAGGCATACAAGCATTTAATGACATGCTTGAAAAAGATAACAGAGTGGAGAAAGTTATATTACCAATTCGGGATGGACTGACTCTAATTTGGAAAAAATAAGGTCTCAGACCTTTTTATCACTTTGGCGAAAAAGACAGCCAAACACAATTATAATTATAAAATGCAGTAATAGAATTGAATATTACTGAACTAGGAAACATTCAAGATATACATAAAAAAAATGGAAACAACCAGACAACAAAAAATAAACAGACTGATCCAAAAAGAATTGGGTGAAATTTTCTTATTACAAACTAAAGCTATGCCCGGAATATTGGTATCGGTTAGTGGTGTAAGAATTAGTTCTGATTTAAGTGTAGCAAAAGCTTACTTAAGTATTTTCCCTTCTGAGAAAGGACCCGAATTATTAGTAAACATCAAGACTAATGTGAAAGCAATACGCTACGATTTGGGACAACGCTTAGGGAAACAACTACGCATTATTCCTTCACTGGTATTTTACATAGATGATTCATTGGATTATCTGGAGAATATCGATAGATTATTAAAACCTGAAGATAAGAAAGAAACCGAAGAGTGAATCTATCTTTCTACATAGCACGCCGATATTTATTCTCCAAGAAATCGCATAATGCAATTAATGTGATTTCGATGATTTCGGTGTGCGGAATAGCTATTGCTACTTTGGCAATGGTATGTACTCTTTCTATATTTAACGGGTTTACTCAACTCGTATCGGACTCTTTTAGTGTGATTGATCCTACTTTGCAAATTTCTCCTGCAAAAGGAAAAGTATTTGACCCCTCCGATCCTAATATTCAAAAAATAAAGCAGCTACCCGAAATAGAAGTCATATCCGAAACTATTGAAGAACATGCCTTAGTGAGGTATGGAGAGAGACAAGACCCGGTTTTAATAAAAGGAGTGTCGGACAACTTCAAAAAGATGGCAGATATAAACCGAATTACAATAAATGGTGTTTTTGCCCTGAAAGAAGGCGATGTAGATTATTGTGTGGCGGGAGTTGGACTGGCTATGAATTTGGGATTAAGAGCAGATAATATCACCCCACTAGAGATATACTCTCCCAAGCGAGATGTAAAAATACAATTAGCTAATCCTTCAAGTGCATTCACACAAGTATATGCTTACCCTTCGGGAATCTTTTCTCTTAATCAGGCTAAGTACGATGAACAAATGTTGATTGTATCACTTAGTCTGGCACGACAACTTTTCAGATACGACAAAGAAGTTACATCATTAGACCTAAAACTAAAGGATGATGCTTCGGTGGATAACGTACAAAGTAAAATTCAAAATATACTTGGTGATAGCTTTATTGTAAAAAATAGGTTTGAGCAACAGGCAGACTCATTCCGAATGGTGAATATCGAAAAGTGGGTAACATTCCTTATACTTGCTTTTATCCTCATTATTGCAGTCTTTAATGTTGTGGGATCATTATCTATGCTGATAGTAGACAAGCACGATGACATTAAAATACTACAAAATATGGGAGCAAATAACAAACTGATCTCACGAATTTTCCTAATAGAAGGATGGCTTATTTCGATGACAGGAGCTATCATCGGGCTCATCCTAGGACTTACACTTTGTCTTTTACAAGAGCATTTAGGTCTACTTAAACTAGGACAAACTCCTGGCACCTTTGTAGTTGATGCCTACCCCGTCTCAGTTTTGGCTTCCGATATATTATTTATATTCGTCACAGTTAGTCTTATAGGATTTTTAATTGTTCTATATCCCGTAAACACTTTGAAGAAGAAATTAAATACATATTCTTAACTGACAAGTAAATAGATTATCACAATGTTCAAATTGTTCACTTTTTAATGTTAAAAAAAGGTTAACTTTTTATTTTTTTACTATATCTTTGCACCAAAATATTCAAACCGAGTATCTAGACTTACAGGTTAAATAAACATATGAAGAATAACTTATTCGACAGATTTGTTCCAAAAGAAAACAAATTCTTTCCACTACTCAGTCAAATGGCTGATGTTATCCTAACGGCTTCTGATTTAATCATTGGATGTGTACAAGCAAAAAACCATGAAGAAGCAGTTGAGTTATACAAAAAAGTAAAAGATCAGGAACGTCGCGGAGATAAACTCCAAGCGAAGATTTTTGAAGAGTTAAACAACACGTTTATTACTCCATTCGACAGAGAAGATATCAACACACTGTCGAGCAGGCTGGATGACGTAATTGATCACATCAATAGTTGTGCTAAAAGAATCATGCTGTACAGCCCGAAAGTGATGCCCGAGAGTGCTAAATTACTAGCTCTATTGGTTCGTGAATCGGCTGAATACTTGACTAAAGCTATTGACGAGCTTGATGTTTTAAAGAAAAACCCCACAAAGGTTAGAGAGTATTGTAATAAATTACATGAAATAGAATCTAAAGCGGACGATGTGTATGAGCATTTCCTCATCGATCTTTTCGAGAATGAAAAAGATGCTATTGAAGTAATAAAGTTGAAGGATATCCTACATGAGCTTGAAAAAGCAACTGACACTCAAGAGGCTGTTGGTAAAATAATAAAGACTATCATCGTCAAATACTCATAAAATAAAGCAAATCAATGACGCTATTAATTATTATTATTGTTCTTGCTATTATTTTTGATTACATAAATGGTTTTCACGATGCTGCAAACTCTATTGCAACCGTAGTGTCAACTAAGGTCCTTACCCCTACTCAAGCTGTTATCTGGGCAGCATTCTTTAATTTCGTTGCCTATTTTATTGCGAAACATATTATTGGAGGATTCGGTATAGCAAACACTGTTGCAAAAACAGTAGATTTGTCTAATATCGCATCGCCTTCGCATGTTATCATAGCAGGATTAGTAGCTGCAATTACATGGAACCTTATCACTTGGTGGCTTGGTATTCCTTCCTCGTCTTCGCATACTCTTATCGGAGGATTTGCGGGTGCTGCTATTGCAGGAGGTGGACTCAAAGCTGTTCATTTAGATACAGTTGGTGTAATAGCATTATTCATTGTGGTTGCTCCTCTAATAGGTATGATCGGTGGTAATATTATTACAATAATTACCCTTCATGCAATGAAGAAGGTAAAACCGGGCAAAGCCGACAGATGGTTTAAAGGATTGCAACTTATATCATCAGCTTTACTTAGTATTGGGCACGGACTGAATGATTCTCAAAAAGTAATGGGTATTATAGCTGCGGCACTTATTGCCAATCAGGGTATACCTGAACTTCCTCATTGGATGGCTATGTCTGACATGAACGAAATGCATGATTGGATTCCGTTGGTTTGTTTCTCTGCTATTGCAGTAGGTACTATGTCAGGAGGATGGAAAATCATGAAGACTATGGGTAACCGTATCACTAAGATAACTCCTGTTGAAGGCTTTTGTGCACAAACTGCAGGTTCTATTACTCTATTCATTTCTGAAATGTTACACATTCCGGTAAGTACTACTCACGTTATCACAGGTAGTATCATGGGTGTAGGAGCAGTTAAGCGACTATCAGCAGTTAGATGGGGTGTAACCAAAGATCTATTGGTTGCGTGGATTATAACTATTCCGGTAAGTGCTCTTATGGCTGGATTCGTATATTGGATATTGACTCTTTTCTTCTAATACTAGAGTTCTTATTTCTAAGAAGGAAACTTAAAGATATACCGAAAAGGGGAGATTTTACAATCTTCCCTTTTTAATTTTAAATAGCGTGATACAGTTCATTTAGATATGATAATGCTTCATCCTATTTGATGATTCTTTCTCTTATAACATCAAATGGTTGCCTTTAAAGTCATATCAAACCAACGCTCCATACCTTTATGCCGATTAAAATACAGATCTTGATTCATACAGACACAAAATATAAAACGGTTTCAATTGATTGAATTGAAACCGTTTTATATTTTGTTCTATGGCTATTTCACTAACCATTTTTAGATTATCTACCTTTTAGTTCTCTGTTGTTTCTGTCCCCGGACTTCTCAGATCTGGATTTGCTAGAAACATACATCCTCTGGCATTGGTGTGATAATACAAAACATAAGGACCACAAGTAGCATCTGTTATCGTAAGACGCATATATCTGCGCGAAGGATTCGCTTGTGTACTTGTAAATACATAAGTTGTGGAAGTGGATTTAAATATCGGATTTGTCTCTCCAGCGATATCGTACCAAACTCCTGTACCTAAATTACTACTATTATATGCCCATTGGTATGTAAAGTTTTCACTTCCTCCGGTAGCAGCCTCTCCTAGCATAATTGCCTGATATACACAGAATGTTGCTTCTTGAGTTTTTCCATGCAAATCGGCAATACTCACAGGATCATATACCGAGATATCAATAGTATCTTTAACTGTTACACCACATGTTGTACTGGTAATTTCTACTATATACAATCCCTCTTCTTGGGGTGACGCATTAGGTATTACAGGATTTTTTTCCGTTGAGGTAAATCCATTCGGACCTGTCCACTTATATGTTGCATTAGTAACTGTAAATCCATTGAGACTAATAGGGCTACCATAACATACCGGAGTTTGCCCGTAAGCTAAGGCTGTTCTGTCTAATGAAACAAGTGTAACTTGCTGATTAAAAGCATTTCCACATCCATCTGAAATACGCACTGTATACGTCTCGTTGGCTATACCAAAATTACCGAGATCAATTTCATGGTCAGAAGTCATAGGTTCTGTCAGTCGTATTGTATTTGTCTCATCATAAACCGTATAAGTATACGGTAATACTCCGTTGGTAGCCTTTAGGGTTAGATACCCGGTATCACCCGAAGGACAAGAGTATGCACTTGTTCTGTCTCTGTCTAAAGCCAACGGCACCGGATTATAGACTATAGTATCTAACTTTATGGTACACCCTGAAATACTGTTTGATGTCATCATCCCCAGAATATAGGTACCTGCTGTAGTAAGCAAGAAAGAGTCATTGCTTGCACTGGATATCACTTTGGTGTTGGCTGCACTTCCGGACGGCACCTGAGTCATGCGGAAATAAACGGTACTCAAAGGGTTTCCATTATTAGAAATGACACCTGTAGGAAAGAGATTCATACCCATACAATCCCGCACGGTGGTATAAGTCAGTTTATCTCCAGTATACCCTCCTGCAATATTATTTCGTACCGTAAAAGTTTCACCACAAGATACAATTGTAGCAGTATACTCACCTGCAGGCATATAGGCTTCAGGAGTATAGTGGTAAGCACCATCAACATTATATGGATAAGTATAAGAATACCCTGCATACCCAGCCGGACCTGTAATTGTTATTGTTGTACCAGCTTTAAAACTTCTAGCACGAGCTCCGGTAGAGATAGATAATTGCCCTCTATTATCGAAACATGTAGAAGTCGCGTATTTTGTCATTGTGAAAGCGATAGGAAGAACATCTGCTCTATTCTGAAATGTAGTAGTAGAAACTGTACGATTATCCCAATTAGGGAAAACAACAGTAACTGTATATGTTACTCCGTACTGGAAATTATCAATTGTTCCACTTGTTCCAGTTGTCACCGTATCCGATTTAATTACATTTCCAGAGCCATCAGTTACCGTCAGATAGTGGGGTGAGAGCGATTGCCCATCACATGGAGTACCACCTAGAGAATAAACTCTTTTGTAACTGTCGCAGCTATTGTATTCAGGCCAAGTAGCTATAGAATTAAGCGAGATTGTTGGCAACGCAGACGTTGGAGTAGCACCGGTCATCGGATAATTAGTTTGTATTTTATATCCGGAAGCATCGGTTATATTCAAGTACTGGTCGTCTCCTGGGTTACAATCCCATGAGAAATTTGGATCTGTAAATAAATAATTAGCATTAGAATATTTTACATCTCCAGTCACCCTGTCAGTTATAGTAATAGTTAATGGATAACACCATACATGGTAGTAAGGATAGCTACTTTTCGAATAATTAAAAAAATAGTTTCTAACTCCTGAACATATATTCGTAGTCGAAGTTACACTTGTATTATTCTGATTGTTTGTAACATACGATACTATAGCAGAGGGGCAACTTTTTATCCTTGTATATACAGTTAAAGAGTTTGTAGTGTAAAAATCGGATACTTTCTTTGGACTAAGATCAACTAAATCTCGATATGTAGCACTAGAGCCAGAAAAGTATCTTACTCGAAACCAATTTTCCTCTTTTGGCATTTCTCCCACTGGTGCTACCCCGTACTCTAAAAGTCCATCATACATGTACCGATACCAGTCTGGATAAGAAGCCACAGGTGTATAATAATAATATGGCTGGGCATAAATTTTTGAGCAGTCCGTTCCATCTCCATATACATTAAAGAGATTAGAACTATTTGATCCGGAAGGAACAGCCGTAAGTTCTTCTATTATAAATGATGTAGCAGCAGTGTAACAACCATCGTTAACAGCCACCGTATATGTACCGGCAGGCCAGGTACCATCTAGTAAGTAACGCCAGCCGGCAGCAGCTGAACCACTGGTTGCCTTGGTAGCACCTACTGTTTGTGGTACTGTTACTCCTGTGGGAGCTGATGTGATCGTAAAAGTAGGCATATCAGTCTGATTACCGTTTTCAAGATTTACTACTATCAGTCCGGTACTACAACCTATATATGATTTACGTGAAGTCATCACAGATGCTGTATTAGCACTAGTACCTTGAGCAACAAACGACAACCGTGGTTCTTGATAAGAACCTGTAACTACAACATTATTAATAGTACGCACAATGCTTTCGCCGGTTATACTATTACAGAAACCTGCAGCTTCGAGATTATAGTTTCCCGGAGGCAGGTTCGTAAATACATTAGTGCTAACAGGTCCTATAGAAAGGCTTCCTGTTGTTGATCTCAGTGAGTATTGTTTATTTACCAGTTTATCTGCCGACGCACCGGCGAAGTTAATCGTGATAGTTCCGTTACTCTGACAAGTAGAAGGAGTCACAACAGCAGAGGCTGTAACATCGTTACAATCCTGAGCATATATGCTGGGAATGAAGAGTGTAAAACTCAAAAATAGATAAAGTAACTTTTTCATTGCTGATTTTCTGCTTTTAAGGTTTTACATAAATCATTTCGCACTTTCCTACCAGTGTTTGTCCAGGATAGTTAGAAGAGCCGTAAATAATCTGGTCGAAAGTTATTGTCAATTGATTACCCGATTGTCGGATAGTATATTCGGGAATATGAGATCCACTGATTGTCTCGGTAGCCTTCTTTTCGTCTAGGGAAAATCCTACGATTTCCTCCTTTTCGGGTAAAGCTTCTATTAAAGTCAATACATTAGATTCAGCATCTAGATTATATCTATTGCCATTATCTAAAAGTTCTACCGACGTAATTCTATCACCTTCTAACATCACTGATTTAAAAACGGGTATTAGAGGAAAATTCCATTCATAAGAAACAATCTGTGCAGAATCATTTAGACTCTTCTCTAAAACCAAAGCCTTAGAATCATAATCGCGAATGTTCAATACTACTTTGTCTAAACTATAAACATCCTGCGAATACACAGTCGAAGTTGCTAGACAAACTATAATAAATATCAATAGTTTTTTCATTTTTCTTTCAACATTATATTCATAAATGTTTTCTCTGATACACTATAATCTGCAACAATGCTATAACTTAACACTCCTGCCGTAGATACAGAGACAGAAGTATATACTGAGGGATCATAGTAAAGAATAAAGTAATCGAGTGCAGAAGCTGCCGCTGCCACTGATAAAGCAGCCGAAGAAATACTCTTAGCCACAGGAGTACCATACTGATTTTTATAAAGGTTGAACAGATTAACTGTAAAAACTCCATTAGAGTATGTGTAGTATGTAGTATTGGGCAAAGCATCGCCTTTAATAGGTAGGACTACCGAGGGCATATAAAATTGCGGTTTTTTAACTCCCGAAAGAGGAATCCACAAACCCGAATTTGCTCCTGCTCCATTATTTGCTGCAGCATCGTAATAGTAGTACCCGGATGCTGTTATATTCAAAGTTTTACCGGCAGGCGCTGTAGCCGCATCTGTAACATATACGATAGCTCCATTTTGTGCCGCTACGTATAGTGCGTTTTTATCCGCCAGCTGGTCTCCTGTCAATCGGGGTGCGATAAATCCTTCGGCAGTAGTAGCACCTGTGCTTCCTGCTACCACATCGAGAGTAGCTACAGGATTATCCGTATTTATTCCCACCTGCGCAAACATAAAACTGTTCACACAAAAAAGTGAGATTAGCGATAAATATAGTCTTAACCTTTTCATTGTTAGCTGAGTTTTTATTGTTGTTGTTTTTATTTTTCTCTGAATACTATATTCATAAATGTTTTTTCCGTTGGGGTATATCCAGTTAGAAGATAGTATGTCAATATACCAGCTGCACTTACTGAAACCGAATAATACACAGTAGTGTCGTAATAGAGTACAAAGTAATAGTAGTCACTTGCTGCTGTTCCTGTTCGCAAAGAAGATATGGGATTACTTGAAGCTTTAGGACTACCCAATTGCTCTTTATAAAGATTATACAAATTAACAGTGAACCTATTGGTTGACGGGGCTGTATAATTCACATTATCGGGCAATGTATACATATCAGTAGGTAAAAGAGTCGTCTGAATGTAAAACTGTTCTTTACTCGGGTCAGCAAATGGCACCCATAAACCTACCCCACTTTCGGCCGTAGCATCATAAAAATAATACCCAATGGTTTTCACATTCTTAGTCTTGCCCGTAGTAGCACTCGCTACCTCTGTAACGTATACGAGAGTTGCATTTTGAGCTACCCCATACTGTGCATTTTTGGCTGTTAGTTGATTCCCTGTCAATCGGGGTGCGATAAAACCTTCCACTGTTGAGCCATCGGTAGCAATTGCTGTTACATCTAACGTGGCAGATGAAGTAGTCTTACCTATCCCTACTTGGCTGTATATCGCCATCGAGAATAGAGAGAGTACAATCGAAAAAAACAATTTAACTTTCATCCTAATTTTCATTTATAATTAAACAAACTTTTCTCTAGGTTTGTTGCTAGTGTTATATCCTAATATTGGGGACTTTTATTTCTTAACGTATATAAATACATCCAAGACATTGCCGCAGGCTTCATTTTAACCATTTATATTACATATATTTATCATCGACATACTTTTATTGCCTAGAGAAGAGAGTCCCACTAAAAAGTCGAAAAAAAATCTCGTCCTCATAGTTTCTTTATCTGAAATCCATCCCCAATCTTTCAATTACAGATACTTATGTTGTTGTCTTTAGACTTATTAATATGCAAGAATAGACCTTAATTGTTAAATCAAAGTCTACACAATTGTTATATAGTAAATAAGTTGTTGTCATTCAAGTACTCTAAAGTCCCCCAGACTCTAGTAACACAAAACTAGTATAAATTTATTAAATGACAAAAAAAGCCTAAACCGAATTATGAATTATTGTGCTCTTTCTATAAAAATCTTTACAAAAAGCCTTTTTTCCTCATATTCCGCATCCATTTACGCAAAATACTCTCACAATTATGAATTATTAAAGCAACAGAATGTGTTAAAAAAAAATAGAGGTAAACAGTTTTTTTTCTCAATACCTAGTACGTCTTTTAATACATTTCACTCTTTCGTTTTTATTTATAACTATCTTTGTAAGATATCATTTATATCTATTATGGATTTCAAGATTACCTCAGCATATAAACCCACCGGAGACCAGCCCACAGCCATAAAAGCGTTAGTGGAAGGTATCAATGGTGAGATTCCTCATCAAACACTCTTAGGAGTTACAGGATCAGGAAAAACTTTTACAATAGCTAATGTTATACAAGAGGTTCAAAAACCGACATTAATACTTAGCCACAATAAAACTCTGGCAGCTCAGCTATATAGCGAGTTCAAAGGTTTTTTTCCTGAGAATTCTGTGGAATATTTTGTATCGTACTACGATTACTATCAACCCGAAGCATACATTCCTTCAACCAATACATACATAGAAAAAGACCTCTCTATTAATGACGAAATAGAGAAATTACGATTGGCCACCACATCTGCCCTACTATCGGGACGAAAGGATGTAATCGTTATATCGTCTGTATCTTGCTTGTATGGTATGGGAAATCCTGAGGATTTTGCGAATAACACTATACTTATCGAGAAAGGCAAGAAGCTAGTTAGAGATAAATTTCTACGAGATTTAGTTGCTTGTTTATACTCAAGAAATGAAGTAGAGTTTTCGCATGGTAATTTTAGGGTAAAAGGTGACACTGTTGATATATTTCTGGCATATGCCGAAATAATTATTCGTGTTATGTTTTGGGACGATGAGATAGAAAGCATTGAAAGCATAGACCCTTTGACAGGAGCCAGAATAGAACGATTTGAAGAATACCGTATCTATCCTGCTAACTTGTTCGTTACAACAAAGGAAAGAATACACAGGGCAATAGATGAAATATCAATAGACCTTGGTAAACAAGTTGATTTCTTTCAATCGATAGGTAAACCTTTGGAGGCTAAACGTCTTTACGAAAGGGTAACCTACGATTTAGAAATGATTCGCGAAATAGGACACTGCTCCGGAATAGAAAACTATTCGCGCTATTTTGACAATCGTCCTCCCGGTACACGTCCTTTCTGCCTTTTAGACTTCTTCCCCGACGATTATCTGGTAGTAATAGACGAAAGTCACGTTACACTACCTCAGATACGTGCCATGTATGGAGGCGACCATTCGCGAAAAGAAAATCTAGTCGAATATGGTTTTCGTTTACCTGCTGCTATTGACAACAGACCTTTGAAATTTGAAGAATTTGAATCGCTTGTAAAACAGATTATATATGTAAGTGCAACTCCTGCCGACTACGAATTGATTCAATCGGAAGGCGTAGTTGTTGAACAGTTGATACGACCTACGGGATTATTAGATCCGCCAATTGATATTCGTCCAAGTCTCAATCAGATTGATGATTTAATGGAGGAAATACAGATACGGGTAGATAAGGACGAACGTACGTTGGTAACAACACTTACTAAACGCATGGCCGAAGAGCTTACTACTTATCTGGCTAACAACGGTGTAAAATGTAACTATATCCACTCGGATGTAGACACCTTAGATCGTGTTCAGATTATGGACGATCTCCGCAGCGGAGTATTCGATGTGCTGATAGGTGTCAACTTGCTTCGTGAAGGGCTCGATCTACCCGAAGTATCGCTGGTAGCCATTCTGGATGCAGATAAGGAAGGCTTTCTTCGATCTCATAGATCTTTAACTCAGACAGTGGGACGTGCTGCCCGTAATGTGAATGGAAAAGTTATTTTTTATGCTGACAAGATTACGAATAGCATGCAGCTAACGATAGACGAAACAAATCGTCGTCGAGAGATTCAGTTGGCTTACAATGAAAAGCATGGAATCACTCCACAGCAAATCAAGAAAGCAAGAGGATCAGCATTGGGAGGCAAAGGAACAGACAACGAGCCTAAACCATATATTGAACCAACTCATATGAATATCGCAGCAGAAACAAAAGCCGGCTATATATCAGAAACCGATTTGAAGGCTGCTATTGCTAAAACAAAAAAGCACATGACAGAAGCTGCTAAAAAGCTTGATTTCCTCGAAGCTGCTCAATATAGAGATGAAATTATTCAGTTAGAAGATTTACTAAAATCTCACAGCAAGAAATAAAGCATATTTCCAGAAGACATTTTAAAGAGGCTATCCAAAAGGATGCAGCCTCTTTTTTGTGCTATTATCATTTAATGGTAATCTCTAAAACCAAAAAGTGACTATACCTTTTATTAGTATAGTCACTTTATATTTCTTTGCGTATTTATACGTCAAAATTACTTATTCAGCATCTTCATGCACTTTCACTTCATAGCCTAATTTTTCGATCGCTTTTTGAAGCTTCTCCTGATCGGTTTTGTTTGCCTGATAAACAACCATCACCGTTTTTCCAGGAAGATCTACTTTCATATCGCTGACACCTTTTTCGAAAGCAATATTTTTTTCAATCTTTTTCTTGCAGTTATCGCACGTCATAGACACATCAAATGTGATCTCTTTCTTCTCATTCTTCTTCTCTTTCTTATCCTGAGCATAAGTACTAAAGCTCAGAGATACCAGACACAACATAACGATTAAAACAATTTTTGATTTCATATTTCTAAGGATATTTATGTTAAACAATTATTTACCAATAGTATATCTAAATCCAAGATAAAAGCGGCGTCCTTGTGTTGGCCCCCATGCCATAGTAGCATCAAAATCGGGACTGAATGGGTTGTCTGCCGAAATTATCGGATTGTCCTGAATAAAATCTGTAAGATTCTCACCACCTAGGTACACACTCCAAGTTCGGAAAAATTTTGTAACCTGAGCATTCATTATCACAAAAGATTTGAATCTCTTGTCCCAAAGTGGAGTCTCAGCATCAGGCAAAGGCATTCTACCTCCCCCATTGAATTGCGATGTTAGATCAAATTGCCATTTTCTCAATGGAGTTTCGTAAGAAGCGGTTAGCAAAGCTTTATAATCACTCACTAAAGGCTTTTGCATTTCTATCCCTCCATAATTCACTTTAGTATTCATCCATCGGTACGAAGCCAATACATTAAATCCTCTGAACACGGGATATGTAGCTTCAAGCTGAATTACATGTGCATGCGATTTCCCATCAAGATTATAGAAACTAACAGCACGTGGATCAGAATCCATATCCATTACCACTTGTCGCGAAAAATCGGTATAGAACCATTCAGCCGAAAGAGTAAGTTCTTCGCCTTTAATCGGGATATGATACGTTCCACTTACACCATAATTCCATGCACTTTCTTGTTTCAAGTTATCCGCAATATTCAATGTTCTGCTACTAGCCAGCAGGTAACTATTTTCAGCTAAAGCAAATACCGAGCGATATCCTTTTCCTGCTGAGACTCTGAAATAAAGAGAAGAGTTCAGGTCATACTTCACATGTAGACGAGGTGTAACAAACCAATCATGAAGCGAGCTATAATCAGCCCTTAATCCGGCTAATACCGTAAACTTATCGTAATTAAATGTGTATTGACCGTAAGCTCCCGAGACTGCTTCCCTATCAGGCTGCTTACCCGAAACTAACTGAGGAATATCATAAGATTGTCCAAAATTATCCCAATTGTAACTCAAACCTGTACTGATTTTATGCATAGGTGAAAAATCTTTCTCATACATCAACGATGCATAAGCATTGCTCTCATAAAGATTGTAAATACTTTTGGCATAACGCGATTTTTGATCGTGATAAGATCCTGAAACGATTAGTGCTATACTTTCGTTTTTATCTGGATTTAAGACATAACCGTTTTTCGTAAAGAACTCAGCTCGGTTGGTAAAAATAGAAATCTTATACGGATCATGCATACTTTCGCTATTCATTGTATGGTCATCCTGTCCACTAAAACGCTCATCATTCAGAAACTTAATTCCTGTTTGAGAAATCAGTCTATCCTTTTGATAATGCCATCTATTCATCATATTGAATTGATGCTTCTTTGGCATATCAAGGAAACCATCATTATTGACATCATGACTTGTTTTCTCATTCGAATAGTGAAGAAAAATTCCCGTAGACAGATTCTCGTTTACTGTGATGGCTGCATCTGCATTACCCTCAACACGCCCCACATCTCCCAAGAATAAATTAAGACTCAAAGGATCAGCTGTTGTAGGTTTCTTATAATCTACGTTTACCTGCCCCGATATAGATTCAAATCCATTCTTAACAGAGGCTGCTCCTTTTGATATTTGTACTCCTTCCATCCAAGGACCGGGTATATAATCGAGACCATATACTTTAGCTGCTCCTCTAAAGTTAGGGAAATTCTCTGTCATTATCTGAACATACTGACCTGATATACCGAGTAATTGAATTTGCTTGGCTCCTGTTACCGCATCACTAAAAACGACATCCACAGATGGATTAGTTTCGAAACTCTCTCCCAGATTACAACACGCTGCACGAGTCAATTCCTTTACTGTCAACTTCTCGGTCTTGAGTAAATCAGTACGTGAGCTTATACGCCCCGATACAGATTTGGTTACTACTACCTCACCCAATTCTGTATTTTCTTTTAGAATTATATTTTGAAGATCTGTGAAGCTATTTATATGAGTCACATTTTCGGCATACCCAATATAAGCGATATGCAACATATGATCTTTATGAGGTGTACCATCTATTTCGAAATAGCCATTCTCGTCCGTAACAACACCTTTCTTAGCATTCTCCCAATGCACCTGAGCCCCTATAATCGGGCTATTATCTGTTGCATATACATATCCTTTGAGCTTTTGAGCTGCAAAAGTAAAAATAGGTATAAAGAATAATAATATTATAAGTTTAAATTTTCCCATTAAATTTTCATTTATTTGATAGGATCTCAGATCCTTTTTATTGTTTTGATAAGTAAAACAACCATAATTGGTTATGATACAAAATAGCGGCAGTACGAGATAACTAAGTTATCTGTACAACAAAATTTTGCTTTACAAACAATAAAATCAAATAATGAGAACTCTGATCAGACTCAGATAGTTTCGGGGAGGGATAGGTATAGGATCTCGTGCTTCTGCAATCAGCAAAGGCTCGTTATTATCAGCTATTAAAAGAAAGTTGCTGATAAAAGAAGGAACCAATGTCCAAACCATTGAATGTAGAAGATTGGCTTGCTTTACTGTATAATTGATGTCAATAGAGACACGTTTAGCTTCGCAGCATTTGTCGGTATGCTCGCTTACGCACAATGAGCCATCTTCTGAATGACTGTTTTGCGAACAGCATGAAGGAACTTCTGCCTTCATTTCTGTTTTCATACAATCGCCTTTATGAACATTAAGAGACATAACCTGCTCGATACATCTCGAACAGCAAAGATCTACAACAGTTACTCCAGCTCCAACAAAAAATACAATTGCAGCCAGAAACAAAACTAATATGTTACGATATTTCATCTCCATATTCCATTGCAAATATATGGATTCGCTCCTATTATAACAAAAGAATAGTAATTGTTTAGTATTTTTTATTCATATATTTGCAAAAAATATTTACACTTAGATAGCCATATATTATGAAGGTCTTCCAGAATTTATTTGCCATTTTTATTTTGTGTGCCCTTGTATCGTGTTCTGATAAAGGACCCAAATTTGTTATTGAGGGAAAGATATCTGACACAGCAGATACAACAATGCTTTATTTAGAAAAGCGTGAATTGAGCCAGATAACTCTACTCGATTCTGTGAAACTTGGCACTAAAGGTGAATTCAAATTTAAAGGGACATCTACTCCCTACCCCGAGTTTTATGTACTACGTCTCAACGGACAAGTTATTAATTTGGTTATCGATTCAACTGAAACTATTAAAGTAAATGCTTCGGCGGGAACCTTCGGAACTGAATATACCGTAGAAGGTTCTGAATATAATTTACAATTAAAAGCTATCACCTTAGCTCAATACAAAGCGACTCAGGCACTGGACGATCTTCAAAAAAGATTTGCTAATAAAGAAATTCAGGAACAAGAATACTTCGATCAAATACAGATTATAGCTTCTGAATATAAAGATACTGCCTTGAAGATTATATTTGCAGACACTAAAAATCCTGCATCTTACTTTGCTTTGTTCCAAAAGGTAAGAGGTTATTTATTTTTCGATCCTTACGATAAGTCAGATTATAAGCCTTTTGCAGCAGTAGCAACAGCATGGGATATGTATTATCCTAATTCGCCACGAGCTAAACATCTTCACGACTATACTTTGAATGCTATAAAAGTACGCAGACAAAGCGAAAAGCAACCTTTTGACATAAATAATGCTAACGAGATTGACGCTGCTAAATATTACAACATAGAATTACCTGATGTAAACGGTACTCTTGTAAGTTTAACTTCACTCAAAGGAAAAGTGGTTTTACTAGACTTCACAGTATACCAATCTGAAAAGTCACCCGAACATAATATTGTATTAAACAGATTATACAATAAATTCAAACCGAATCTCGAAATATATCAAGTTTCGTTCGATACCGATGTTCATGTATGGAAAAATTCAGCACTCAATATACCTTGGGTTGCTGTACACGAAAAAAACTCTTTAAACTCCGATCTGGTTGCCAGATTCAACATACAAGCATTACCTGCCTTACTATTAATTAATCGTAATGGTGAAATTGTAAAACGCTTAGTACCAGGAGAAAATATAGAAACTGAAATCCAAAAATTATTATAATTATGTGATAGGATTTTGTTTTGTCCGAAATTTAAGTATATATTTGCATCAAGCATAAAAAGAAAAGGAGTTCTGGTCTATACGACAAGGATTCTTTTTCTTTTTATCTCTTATAAAAAGTACTAATCTTTAATTAACATTTTGCTATGGCTGTTACTTACATGACCGCAGAAGGTTACGACAAGTTGAGAGAAGACATCAACTTATTGGAAACAGTGGAAAGACCTAAAATCTCAAAACAAATTGGAGAGGCTCGCGATAAAGGCGATCTTTCCGAAAATGCTGAATACGATGCAGCAAAAGAAGCTCAAGGTTTACTTGAGGCTAAAATAGGACAACTTAAAAATCTATTGGCTAACGCTAGACTAATAGACAAGAGTTCTATTGGCATAGACTCTGTACAGATTCTAAATAAGGTTACAATAAAAAACACAAAAAACAATCAGCAAATGACATATATGCTGGTTGCAGAAAGTGAAGCTAATCTTAAGGAAAATAAAATTGCTATAAACACACCGATAGCTCAAGGTTTAATGGGCAAAAAAGTAGGTGAGATTGCAGAAATAAAAGTTCCTAATGGGATAGTATCTTTTGAAATTATTGATATATCTATTTAAAAAAGAAGAAAAATGTCGACTATTTTCAGTAAAATAATAAAAGGAGAGATACCATGTTATAAGATTGCCGAAAACGACAATTTCTTTGCTTTTTTAGACATCAGACCGATGGCTAAAGGACATGTATTGGTTATACCGAAACATGAAACAGATTATTTATTCGATTTGGACGATCAGATATTATCTCAGATGATTGTATACAGCAAAAAAATTGCCAAAGCCATACAAAAGGCTGTGCCTTGTAAACGAATAGGACTTATGGTTATAGGAATGGAAGTTCCCCATGCACACATACATTTAATACCGATCAATGCCGAAAAGGATATGAATCTGTCTAATCCAAGACTAAAGTTATCTGAAGACGAATTCCAACAAATCACTAAAGACATTACATCTGAATTAGAAAATATCTAGGTCAGAAATTTCCACAAATAACTAGAGAGTAAGCACAAGTGCCTACTCTTTTTTCTTTTAGAACCAGTCCAATACTACTCATCCGGAATAGACACTCCTTCCTTATCTGTAAATATCTTTAACTGAAACTGTATAATTATTTTACACTCTATACATACATTCTCATCATAGAGTACTATTAACCAATAGACTATATCTTTGGCACGGGTTTAGTAGACTTTTCAATGAACGTTTTTATCCAAAAATATCATGAAAGCTATATTCCGCAATTTTCTGCATGTTATAAAACGCTTTAAGACAGCATCAGTACTGAATATACTGGGATTATCTGCCGCGCTTGTAGTATTTACTATTTGTGCGATACAGACCTATTATGACTTGACGTTTAACCATAGTCTAAAAAATGGGAACAGGCTATATCAACTTTCAATTTATCAAGATACTAACTATGGAAGATGGTCAAATTTTGATATGTATTATAAGTACTCGGAAATTATTAGGCTCAATCAACCAATGTTTAATACTTCTAATATGGTGAGGGTTCTCAAAGCTTCCGACTTAAGTGTAAAATATAAAAAGGATGGGGAACAATTTAATACAAAAGTATCTGTAACCAATGCAGAACCGCAGTTTTTAGATATTATTGGATTGGATATTATTGAGGGGGATGGTTATAGTGCATTGGCAGATATAAACAAGGTACTTATCAGCGAGAAAACAGCTAAACGACTTTTTGGGGAGAAGAGTCCTATAGGTGAACTTATATCTATTTCAATGGCTAGAACTCATATCACAGAAGAAGGGGTAAGCAGTTCACGCGAAGATGTAGTAATGCCTGTATCTGCGGTTTACAAAGATTTTCCAACAAATACAAGCTTCGACAATGGAATATTTACTCGTCTGGAGCCAAACAGATTCGAGTTATTTACCTCCGAAGGTGGTAGTATTCAAATGGATGGCAACTTTGCAACATTCTATTTATTAGATAACAATCAAGAATTAGCCGATCTGAAAAATATTTTAACCGATAAAAGGCTGCTTGATTTGATTTACTTAAATCCTCCCCGAAGAGAAGAAATCAAAAATGCGGAAGGACAAGGTGAACTCGAAGTTATAAAAAAAGGCTTAAACCTCACTCCTTTATCTAACATACATATAAGTAACCCTGAAACTGTACCACAAAAAGCTAAAAGTTGGTCGAGTATTCTGGCACTCATGGCTATAGGTATAATAACATTATTGATAGCGTATATCAACTTTATGAATTTTATTACAGCAATGGCTCCTATGCGGATACGATCTATTAATATTCAGAAAATATTAGGAGCAAGACGTGTTACACTTGGTATTTCAATTCTCTTAGAAACTTTGATATTTACATTCTTTTCTTTTGCTATAGCACTGCTGGTGATTTACTATATTAACAGCAGTATTATTGCAGAGTTTTTCACAGCCAGTTTGTTACTCAAAGATAATGTGGGTATCCTTGTTGCACTAGGTGTTATTCTTACGATAGTAAGTACGCTAGTAGCACTTTATCCATCGTTCTATTTGACTTCCTTTAACCCTGTAGCCAGCTATGGAGGAGCAGGAGTAGGAAAGGATGGTAAACGATTAAGGAATGTACTAACTACTATACAATTTGTAGCCGCAAGCATACTAATACTAGTTACACTATTTATAAAATTGCAACACGAATATTTCAAGTCATATAATTTAGGTCTAAATACTGAGAATATATTAGTTGTCAACAATAGCAATTTAGATCTGGAGCCTTTATTAAATGATGTTTATCCTTATATGAAAGCAACTACAGGAGTAAACGGAATTGTAAATAGTACAGCCAGCAGTTTTCGTTTAGGTTTGGGAGTCCCGAGGTATGGACTAATGGTAGAAGATAAACAAGTCATGTATTCTGTTATTGAAGGGTCTAAAAACTTCTTAGACTTCTTTGGCGTAGACATAGTAGAGGGAAAGAAAAATATCGATAATAAGGATAAAGAAAAAATAGAGGTAGTAAATCAAAAAATGATGAATCAATATGGAAGTGAGATTGTTGAAAACCATGTAACCAAGGGAAGTTCTGTTGTAGTCAGTGATTTTAATTTTATGCCTCTCCGCGAAGATATATCCTCTTTAAATATCGTATTGTACGATAATTCTAAATATTCGAACATATACTTTAAGGTAAACGGTAAGGGTATAGATCAATCGATCAAACATCTGGAAACTACGTGGAAGAAATTTACTACAGCTCCTTTCGAATATTATTTTATGGATGAGTTAGTAGATGGTCTTTACAAGCAGGAAAGTAATTTGGCCTCTCTACTATCCATATTCTCTGTAACCGCAATCCTTATAGCTATTATGGGTGTTTATGGCCTGGTCTCCTTCAATTCAAAATACAGAGCCAAAGAAATAGCTATCCGCAAAGTACAAGGTTCTACTATTCAGCAGATCATGCTATTGCTAAACAAAGGTATGTTAACACAATTTGTTATAGCGTTTGTCATTGCCATGCCAATAGCCTATTACATTGTTAGTAAATGGCTTGAGCAGTTTGCGTATAAGACTCCGATATATTGGTGGGTGTTTCTGCTAGGAGCATTGATTGTACTACTGATAACTGTTTTGACAGTAAGTGTACAAAGCTATCGTGCCGCCAGTTCAAACCCAATCGGAGCTTTGAAAAATGAGTAAAAAAAGTCTAATCTACAATGAAAGCACAAAAGAGTAAGCATTACTGCCTACTCTTTTTTCTTTCTCCTATCAGAAGTCGCATATTGCTCTCGCATGAAAATTATAGCTCTTATCCTGCGGAAAACGTTCTCCATTTCCAAAATGTAAAACTAATGCTTTCGACTCGTCATACTCAGTTGATGAGACATATACCCCACTCCCCAGATTGTCACTTCGGAGCATAGTAGATAATACATGATTCAAAATTTCTTTTTGCTTATATATCATAAACAACTCATTAATAGCCGGAAGATACCAACCTTTACCCTTATTTAAACACCAACTGAGAGCTTTATATTGAGATAAAGAGCTAACTTTTTTACTTAAAATGACTTTATTACTAGCGCCACTTATTCTACTTTTTGCTCCCGTTTCGAAGAAAGGTCCCCATTCCAGATCAATAGCCTCATCTAGTGATACCATTTTGCCATGCACTCCTTTATTATCGATGATGCTAAATACAACACCGATAGCCGACAGAGGGTCATCTGGAATGGGATAATAATCGCCCACTTTATAGACCCTTTCAGATACTGCACCTACATTATCCGATCCGCAATTTTTAGTTCTCGGATATTCTTCCGCTTCTACATGTAAGCCCGAATTATCAACAACTATATTGCACGTATACTGCATGCTAACCTCTACATTAACATCATACTTTGTTAGATAAGAATACTCCTTCGTTCCTATCCTTAATTTAAAAATAGGTGTATTAGCCAGTATAGTTTGGGGGATCAGTATAGCTTCTAAGGTATAATTAAACCCAGCAGGCACCTTTTTCTTTCTTATAGGTTTTATATTACTTATATCATCAGATCCGAATAAAACTCCGGTACGTAGATTTATATTTGTAGAGGTTGCGACATTCGTGATTTCAAAATCAATATTTTCGGAATTCAAAAGTCCAAATGTTTTTATATTAATTACAATTTTTGAAAACTTTGTCTTAAACGGAAGATTTATCTCATTTGAAGATGTTCCCTTACTATTGGTATTTGCATATAAAAAGTCACTAGCAATATAATTAGCCGAGTCTCTTTGATCCGAAGAAACTATTATATGATGATTAGTGAGGCTTGACTTAATATCTTTCCGATATGGAGCATAGGCATATATACTTACATTTTGGTTCTCCAGATCTTTGTGGCAGATCTCACTTGAATCAGCGAGTAAATACAAGCCTTCTTTATTTTCGTACTTCAGATTAATACACGATGTTGAAGAACTTTCACTCTCCATATACACACCTATGGGCATAGAGTCACCCTCTTCATCCGGAAAATCAGCTTTAAAATGAGCTAAAGAAGCCAATTGTTGTAAACTCATTTGTTTTCTACTTTCGCAAGCCGCAGATAGTAAAATAAGTAGGAACACAGCAATACAAGAATAATAAATCGTAATGTTTTTCATATAGGCACACCAATTAGCACAAAGTTTATTTAAAACTCAATATTTAATATTCAACAATTTTATTCAATATAAATTGCTAGCTAATGTGCTTCAAAAGTGAGGGATAAACTTATTTTCGGCTTAATGCATTATTTTAAACAATAATTCGCGTAGAAGTTCTCCATCTGGAGTCGAGGGATTATCTACACCCTTGCATTTTGCATCATAAGTTCTTAAAAGTGACATGATTTCCATAGTCTTAAATGCATTGTAGCTCTTAAGCGCCAATACATAATCTTTCGCTTGATAACTGTTTCTAAAACCTAATTCGGCAGCAATACCATTCTCCGATTTGTCTTTTGCCCAATAACAAATCATCAGATTACTAAAGAAATTAAATAACACTACAAGCGTAACAATCAAAGGATTGTTCTTTGGATTCTTCTCGAAATAGTCTGCGATCTGATTCGCTTTAAACGTATTCTTTTCGACAACTGCTTTCAGTAATTCATAATTATTGAAATCCTTACTTATTCCAATATTATACTCAATCAGCTCTGCAGTAATACGTTTTTCGGAAGGAGGTATTGATAACAATAACTTTTCGATCTCATTTACAACCTTACTCAGGTCGTTTCCTAGATAATCGGTCAACATCTGAGCCGATTTCTGATCTATACCCAAACCTTTTGTACTTATAAAGGAGGTTATAAAAGCAGGCATTTTATAATCGGGAATCTTTTTTGATTCAAAGACAACTCCACATTTCTCTATACTTGCATAGAGTTTTTTACGTTTGTCTATCGTTCCATTTTTATAATTCAATACCAATATGGTACTGCTCAAGGGATTTTTTAGATATATCTCCAAATCCTCGATCTTTTTTAGCGACTGTGCCTCTTTGACTACAATTAGTTGATGATCGGACATCATAGGAAAACTACGAGCCAACGTTATTACTGTTGCCACATCGGTTTCTGATCCGTATAATATGGTTTGATTAAAATCGCGTTCCGTCTCTGGGATTACTTTATCCAACAGACAGTTCGTGAGATCATCAATGTAATAAGATTCATCACCCATCAAAAGGTAGATGGGGTGAAACTTACGTGATACTATATCTTTTTTTATTTGCTCGAATGACATCTTTTATCAAAAATCTTCGAAACGAAGATGTTTTACTGTAGAACCGTTATTTATTAATGTAGTCAAAGCTTTGATTCCGATCATTACATGCTCGTTCACAAAATTTTGAGTAACTACACTGTCACTTTTCTCAGTTTTTACTCCGTCCGAAATCATGGGCTGGTCAGACACCAAAAGTAAAGCCCCTGTGGGTATTCCATTTGCAAAACCGCAAGTAAATAGTGTTGCAGTTTCCATATCTACAGCCATAGCTCTTATCGAACGCAGATATTCTTTGAATTTATCATCATGCTCCCATACACGGCGATTGGTAGTATATACTGTTCCTGTCCAATAATCTTTATTGAAATCGCGAATATTAGATGATAGCGAACGAAGCAAATTAAATGCTGGTAATGAAGGAACTTCGGGTGGAAAGTAGTCGTTAGATGTACCTTCTCCTCTGATAGCTGCAATAGGTAGAATATAATCTCCTAATTGATTGTGCTTTTTCAAACCTCCACATTTGCCGAGAAACAATACTGCTTTGGGTTCTACTGCACTTAACAAATCCATCACCGTTGCAGCATTGGCACTACCCATACCAAAATTAATAATCGTAATTCCATTTGCCGAAGCATTAGGCATATTACCATCTAATCCTAATATAGGAACATTAAAGTGATTGGCGAATATCTCAACATACTTCGAGAAATTAGTCAATAAAATATGTTTTGTGAACTGTTCTAACGGGCGTTTAGTGTACCGAGGTAACCAATTGTCTACAATTTCTTGTTTAGTCTTCATAATAAACCTATTTTTGTTTTATACAAAGAAGCCTTATTTCCTCTTCGGAAACCATTTCTTCTTCTGGTGTTATTACTAAACAAAGATAGCAAAAATGTTAGAACTAAATTTACCTCAATATGATCCAAAAATAAAAAAAACGGATAAATTATATATATGGGATCAAATTCGTTCTAAGTATGTGGCTCTTACACCTGAAGAATGGGTGAGGCAACATTTTATTAACTATTTGATAACAGAAAAACAATATCCATCTTCTCTCATTGCTAATGAGACTCAGATATCTCTCAACAATCAGCGTAAAAGATGCGACTCAGTGGTTTATGATAATCATTTGAATCCTTTAGTGATTGTAGAGTATAAATCTCCTAATGTAAAGATTACCCAAGAGGTATTTGATCAGATTGCCCGATACAACATTGTTCTCAAAGTGAAATACCTTATCATATCAAACGGATTGGAGCATTATTGTTGCTGTATAGATTATGAGAATCTCGGTTATGAGTACCTCCCCGATATTCCGTTGTATTCAGCATTAAATAAGAACGGTTAATAACAAAAATGAGGATAGCCATTGTTTATGGCTACCCTCATAGTATATATCCAATTTTGAATGGCTTAATCTAGAGGAAGTAGTGTACTCACCCCTATTCTATTCCACCCATTAATAGTTACAATTGCCATAATTACTTCAGCTAATTTTTCTTTGCCTAGCAAGGCTTCTGCTTGTTGATATGTTTCCTCAGAAACTCCGCCTTCACTTATTAAAGTTATCTCCTCTGTTAGAGTCAGAATAATTCTTTCTGTTTCTGTATATAACTCCGTTTCATGCCAAACGTTTAACAGGTAGATACGTTGTTCTGTTTCGCCAAGCTTACGAGCGTCCCTTGTATGCATATTGAGACAAAAGGCACACCCATTGAGTTGAGATGCACGAATCTTAATCAACTCTTTCTCGATAGGAGATAAAGTTGTTGTATGCAAATATGCCTCTAATTTTAGCATTACTTTGTATGCTTCGGGAGCTACTTCGTGTATTTTTATTCTTTTCGATTCCATAATTCTTTGTTTATTAATGATAAACAAAACTACATCAATTATGTTTCAATAAAATTAAACTGGTTTAAGAAAATCTAATAGTATAAGCTTTTAATAAAAAACAAAAGAAGAGGCTACCTTAAAGGTAACCTCTTCTTATTTTCAGATAGAAAATCTATTTCTTATTTAACTGAAACCGGTCTGTCAGCTTTATCTACGCCAAAAGTTTTTGAAGGTTGAGGACCCATTTCAAATTCTAAAGTACCACCTGCAATTACATCTCTGTGGTTGATATACGATTTAGTATAAGGTTTGCCATTCAGCTTAGCACTTTGAATGTATTTATTCTCTGCATTATTGTTTTTAGCAATCACTGTAAATGTTTTGCCTCCACCCAATTTTATGGTTGCTTCTTTCATCTGTGGGCTGCCAAATATATAGTCGCCACCAGCGGGAGCCATAGGATAGAATCCAAGTGCCGAAAGGATATACCATGATGACATTTGACCAACATCTTCGTTTCCACTGATTCCAGCAGGTTTGTCAAAATAAAGAGTAGTCAATACCTCACGTACCTTCTCAGCAGTTTTCCATTGTTGTCCTACAAATGGGTACAGATATAGAACATGGTGACTAGGCTCATTTCCATGTGCGTATTGTCCAATAAGACCGCTAATATCAGGAGAAGCTTCTGCTCCTAGATCACCTTCGATAGTAAATAATGAATCAAGTTTTGTTATGAAAGCTTCTTCGCTTCCAAACAAACTAATAAGACCATTTACATCGTGAGGAACCAACCAAGTATATTGCCAAGCATTACCTTCTGTATAATCATCCTCGCGGTGAGTAGAATGCAATGGATCGAATGGTACACGGAATGTTCCGGTAGAAGAAAGACCTCTCATAAACTGAGTCTCTTTGTCAAAGTAATGTTTATATGACTCGCTTCTTTTGATGAAATAATCATAATCTTCGGTCTTACCCATTTCTTTTGCAACCTGAGCAATACACCAGTCTGCTATTGCATATTCGAGACCTTTAGCTACCGATTCGAAAGTTTTTTCCTTATCGTAAGGTATATAGCCATATTCTTTCAACCAATTAAGACCTCTTTCGTCTAACATAGCAGAAGTTTTCATAGCTTCGAAAGCAGCTTCTTTATCAGCATCAGCAACAAAACCTTTTAAGAACAAATCTCCCATAACAATGATACCTGGGTTACCCACCATACAGTCGGTTTCGTTAGACATCAAGTGCCATACAGGTAGTTTTCCTTGTTGTTTAAAAATTTGTAAGAAAGTTTTAGCTACATCTGTTGCCAACTCAGGATGGATAATTGTTTGCAACGGTTGAGCTGCACGATATGTATCCCACAATGAGAAGGTTGTATAGTTTGTGAAGTCGTTATTTGTATGAACTTTCTTGTCCGTTCCCCAATAGTCGCCATTTACATCAGCAAATACTGATGGTGCTACCATAGAGTGGTACATAGCTGTATAGAAGTTACGAAGATCGGTTTTGCTATCCGACTTCACGACTATTTTATTCAACTCTTCATTCCATGCTTTATCTGCATTTGCAACTGTTTGATCAAAATCCCATCCAGTAAGCTCAGCTTCCATGTTTTTCTTTGCGTTTTCAACACTTACAGGAGATAGAGCCACTTTAGCGTACACTTTTTCTCCGGCTTTTGTTCCATCAAAAAATACTTGACCATAGATTTTACGCATTGGAGTTTTTGAACCTTCGTATACAGCGGTAGTATCCGAGATTGTAAACTTAGATATTGGTTTTGAAAATACTGCTGTAAAATAGATACGTTGGTCATTTGCCCATCCTTTAGAAAAACGGTAACCCGAAATTACGCTATCATTTTCTTGAACCAAAGCACCATCAACAGGCATATCCCATCCGATACCATGTTCTAGATCGATGATAACTTTAGGGTCTGTCGATTCGGGGAATGTATATCTATGGAAACCTACTCGTTTAGTAGCTGTCAATTCTACATCAATATTGAATCTATCTAAATGGACAGAATAATATCCTGCTTTTGCAGTTTCTTTATCGTGAGAGAAGTAAGAGTAAATACCCGTAGATTCGTCAGGTAATGTACCTCTCGTTAATTTAACATCTCCTGTTGCAGGCATAAATGAAATATCACCCAAATCGCCGATACCTGTTCCGCTAAGGTGCATATGTCCGAAGCCAATGATAGTAGAATCGGAGATGTGATATCCCGAACACCAGTCCCAACCCTGACTATGTTGTGTTGGTCCTAGTTGAACCAATCCGAAAGGAACATTTGCTCCCATAAATACGTGTCCATGATCACCGGTTCCGATGTAAGGATCAACATATTGAGTCAGATTCTCTAGTTCTGCATCTTTTTGCCCTTTGTCGCTACAAGCAATTGCACCGAGCATCAAACCCATACAAAGACTCAAACCTAGAGCGTTTCTCATGATTTTTTTTGTTACCATACTTTAGTTAACTTATTTAAGATTTATGACAATGAAGGCCTTAGACCTATTTGTTACATTGGTAAGTATAAGCATTACTGCCAGTTTTCACTGAATAGTATTGGATTAAATACTCACTGTTAATTATAATATTTGTTCTTGTGTTGTTAGTCATAAAAATGGCAGTTAAACACCACTCTTTACTACTTCGTGTAAAAATAGCAATAATTTCTCAAAAGAGAATTACATACAATAGCCTCTCTTGAACTGAATCCTTAATTAAACTTTAGATTTAGGACTACTATCTCCGATATAGTACCTATACGATATTGAGGTCCTGCAAGTCCCAACCCCGAAGTAACATAGATATGTGTATTCTCTTTTTTCTTATATCCATGTCCCACTTCATATATTAGACTCATTATTAAATTATTTGGAAATAACTGTCCGTTATGTGTATGTCCATAAACTGCCAGATCTGCTTGCTCTGTCGATTCTTCCGATAATTGTTTAGGCTCGTGATTCATTACAATTACAGGTAGTTCTTTATCTACATGCTGCATTATATCCGATAATGACTTTCTTTTTGTGGCATGATCGTCCTCTCTACCTACAATATAGAATTTATCTGCCACCTTTATGGCAGTATCTCTCAGCATGGTCATACCTGTTTCAGAACCCAACCAAGCTATTTTTTCTTCACCATTCAATCGGTACTCATGATTGCCTGTCGATACATACACCCCATAAGGAGCTTTCAATCGACGAAACTCTTCATCCATCTTTTGATCTATTAGCGGGGGAAGATCGTAATCTATAATATCACCAACCAAAAGGATAACATCTGGCTTTTGCTCCATGATCTTATCCACATACATGCTTAAAACTTTTTTATCAATCAGATGACCTGCATGAACATCAGCAACCATCACTACCCGTAGGCTCTTAAGCCCATCCACTTTTTTGTCTACTTTCAGATCGAGTTCCGTTACAACAGGATGCCAGAAACGATAGTGACCATATGTCATAGATGAGATAATGACTATCAACGATATTATAATGTATCTTCTTTTTACGGAAACCCTTTGCAAATTCAATTTCTGAATTTTATCAAACTTCCGTCCCAGAAATTTTATAAGATCATAAATAAGTAAAAGAGCCGTAGTATATCCTATAAACACCATCCACGATGTACCAATCAATAAAATTGGTTTTAGTATCGCAGCCGGTAAGCTGACATTAAAAATGAGTCCTATCAAATACACTATAAGCTCTACTATAAACAATAAAGCATAAGGTATTCTATATACGTTTTTCTTTGGCAAAACCTGCCATCCTCGTATAAATACATATATATTCAGTATAATATGTACTATAAGTGCTTGATAGAAAAAAACTTTCATTTCGTTTTCACTTTAATTACTGTATATTCGGATTGTGTACCGATACGGAATTTTCCGCCCCAAAGCCCCATCCCCGAACTTACATAGACATTTGTATTCCCTTTCTTCAAATAACCATACGAATCTTCATAGATCATATCTGTTATAAGCGAAACAGGCCATATCTGTCCACGATGAGTATGTCCCGAGAATTGAATATCTACTCCATTATTTTCGGCTTCTTCCAGATTATAGGGTTGATGATCTAATAGAATAATCGGCTTCGACTTATCTAATGAATTGGTCAAAGCAGCCAATGGTTTACGATTAGGGTTTGACTTATCATCACGCCCCACCACATAAAACGTACTATCAATTAAAACAGCAGAATCTCTAATTAGTTTAATACCTGATTCTTCTATAAATTTAGCAGATGCCGCAGCCCCGCTTATATATTCATGATTGCCCATAACAGCATAGACTCCATACTTCGATCTTATCTTCCTCAAGTCCTCCGACATATTCTGAGCAATCAAAGGTCTTAGGCTACTATCTATAATATCTCCTGCAATCAGAACAATATCTGGATTCTCTTTATTTATCAGTTGCACCCATTGTTGAAGTTCGCTTTTTCCGATTCCATAACCTAAGTGCATATCACTAAGAGCTACTATTGTTAGAGAATCTCCGTCACCTATATTTTTAGCTATCTCAATAGGTAAGTCTACACGCTCCTTTATTCGATATTTTAGGTATCCGCATAACATCAACAAACCGATAAAGCCCACTGTAAGACCGAAGCTCAACCAATTATCTTTCGTATATTGATTCAGTGTATCTCTTGGTACAAGACGAGATGCACGTATCAAATCGGTTAGCAAATTGAATATCAAAAAATAAAGGAATATAAAGAACCATGATGTTCCGATTGTATATAATACCGAAGTTACCGAAACTGGAAAATGTTCTCCAGCCAGGAACAACAAGAAAATAGATCCGATTAATATTACAGCTATTCCGATTAGTAATGAGCGTGTTATTATATTCAGGGGAATAACAGTCCAAGCCCTATAAAAAACATAATAATTACCTGCTAAGAAAAGCAAAATAAAAACAATAAAAAAAAGATACCTCATAACTATTCTGAGCTTGGTTTTTAAAGTGAAATCCTATCTATAAGTGTGAATGTGTTATCTAAAACTATTTCAACCTAAAAGGCGTTTAATTAAAATGTAAAAAAAAGAGTAACTATAAGGTTACTCTTTCTATTTTAGAGGGAATAAGGATTATCTCCTACTCCCCAATGCGATAAAGATATAATATATAAGAGTTGCCAAAGAACCTAAAGCAGCTACAACATAAGTGTATGCAGCCCATTTCAGAGCATCTTTCGCTTTATCTTTATTAGAATCTCTTACAATACCCGCTGTATTAAGCCATACTAATGCACGATTACTTGCGTCTATTTCGACTGGCAATGTTACAAAACTAAAGATTGTAGTCATTGCAAACAAAGCTATACCTATCCATATTAATATAGGAAAAGTATTGATCATAAATATACCTGCCAATAATACCCACATAACCCATTTAGATGCAAAACTAACTGTTGGCACTAAAGCCGATCTTAATGTCAAAGGTCCATATGCCTTTGCATGCTGCACCGCATGACCACATTCGTGAGCTGCAACTGCTGCCGCTGCTACACTATTGCTATGATATACACCTTCACTCAGATTGACAGTCTTATTGCCCGGATTGTAATTATCAGTCAACATTCCTTGTGTAGAAACGACTTGCACATCATATATTCCATTATCGTGTAACATCTTCAATGCAACATCTCTACCAGTCAAACCGCTATCTAATGGTACTTTTGAGTATTTTTTAAATTTGCTTTGTAAAGTAGCCGAAACAATCCAGCCTCCTAAAGCAATTATACCGAATAAAATCCATCCGAAATACATAATCTTACTATTTTAATTAATAACCTTTTCTACCTTATAATTATCTTTATCAAAAGATATGCCAAAGATATACATATTAATTGTTTGTAAATTTGATAATTACTTAAAAAAGGCTAATCACGGATTACACGAAATACTGACGTTTAATAGTCTGATCGCGATCAGGACCTACTGACACTATGCTGATAGTAACATCTAATTCTTCTTCTAAGAAATTGACGTACTCTATGAACTCCTGAGGAAATTCTTCCTCACTCTGCATTTTTGTCATGTCAATATTCCAACCCGGAAGTTCTTTGTATATAGGTTTTACATTATCTCCAATTTCGAAAGGAAATTCTGTTGTTTGTTTACCATCAATTTCATAAGCCACACATGCCTTGATCGTTTTAAACGTATCAAGAACATCACTTTTCATCATAATCAACTGAGTTACCCCGTTTATCATAATAGCATAACGAAGTGCAACCAAGTCAATCCAGCCACAACGACGAGGACGTCCTGTAACCGAACCAAACTCAAAACCTAATTTACGAAGTTCATCGCCTGTTTCGTCAAATAACTCCGTTGGAAAAGGACCACTTCCTACTCTTGTACAGTATGCTTTAAAGATACCAAACACCTCTCCAATATTACTAGGAGAAATACCCAAGCCAATACAAGCTCCAGAAGATATTGTATTAGAAGAGGTAACAAATGGATAAGAACCAAAGTCAATATCCAACATAGTACCTTGAGCACCTTCTGCTAATACCGATTTATTTTTTGACAATGCATCATTTATATAATACTCACTGTCTACAAATGTAAATTCTTTTAATTTTTCGACACCACTAAACCATTCTTTCTCAACTTCAGCTAAAGAACTACAATCGAAATTATATTGATTCAAAATATCTAAATGTCGAGTTCTTACTTGTTGGTATTTCTCATCGAAGCCACACAAAAGATCTCCGACTCTCAGACCTCCACGACCTACCTTTTCGGTATATGTAGGACCAATGCCTTTACCTGTTGTACCTATCTTTGAATCACCTTTTGCTTTTTCATAACAAGCATCTAATAAACGATGTGTTGGTAAAATAAGATGAGCTTTTTTAGATATCAGCAAACGTTTAGTCAGATCGTGTCCTGATTTCTCCAAAGATTCAACTTCTCCTTTGAACAATGCAGGATCAAGAACAACACCATTACCTATGATATTGACTTTATCTCCTTGAAAGATTCCTGAAGGAACCGATCTTAAAACATACTTCTCTCCTTCGAATTCGAGCGTATGCCCAGCATTAGGTCCTCCCTGAAAACGGGCTACCACTTCATACTTCGGAGTCAATACGTCCACTATTTTGCCTTTACCTTCGTCACCCCATTGTAACCCCAGTAGTACATCTGCTTTCATTTCTTCTTATTGGTATTTATTTTATTTTCTTCTGTCTTTTTACTTTTCTTCTCCGCTTGCTGCCTCTCCTTTAAACACTTTGCACATGTACCATATATATACATACTATAATAAGCAATCTTAAACCTGGCAAACCTTTTTTGCTGAGTCTGAGTAAATGGATTGGCATTCTTATATTCTTTTACTTTTCCACAAGTTGTACAAATCAGGTGATCATGATTTTCGGCGCCGTATATACGTTCGTATTGAGAAATATTTTCTCCAAACTGATGCTTCACAAGCAAGCCACAGTCCAAAAGTAATTCGATTGTATTATACAACGTTGCTCTACTAACCCTGATACTCTGGGTGTTCATCGTTTGAAAAAGTGAGTCGACGTCAAAATGTCCTTTTGTGGAATAGATATGATCAAGTATGGCAAAACGTTCGGGTGTCTTGCGATGTTTATGCTGATTAAGGTATTCAGTAAACTTATTTAATACTTGTTCTTTTATCTTCTGATTATCCATTTTACCAGATCAAGAATAGCAAATATACGTTTTTTTTTGAAGAAGACACTTTTTATTGGAGGAAGAACTTTATATAAACAAAGAGGAACTATCTTTAATAGATAGCTCCTCAGTATATTAATGATCTTTAATAAAGCTTATTCAAATCTCTTTATTTGACGCAAGTTCACTTTGAGGTATAGGCCAAGTATAACCATTATCAGTAGGTTTAAGAACGAAAGTTCCTCTCTTCAGAGATTCTCCTTTTCTTAGTATATCTACTCCTCGTATACCTTCTCCTATCAATTCTAAGCGTCGTTCATTAGATATCGCTTCTTTTAACTGCTCCCCAGACAATGCATCTATAACCAGAGGATCACCCGTAGGAATTGATCTTGATCTTACTTGCTTTAAATAACCTTTTGCTAAAGTTTCATTTGCTGCTCCACCCAAATTGGCATAACTTTCAGCTAAACCCAATAAAGTTTCTGCATATCTGAATATTGGTACCCACTCTAGTTTATTCGTAACATCAACATATTTAAGAAGCTTTCTATCCGAAGGAGAGAAAAAATTCTTAACACGTGCATCATTTGCTAATGAATAATTAGGCTTAGACATAATACCATTCTCATTATCAACAAGTAAAATCTTGCCATCAGTATAATACTCAGCTAAACTTTGTTGCGTATTAGGCACGTTAGTTGTCGCCATAGGCAGAGAAAAGATAGACTCTGTTGAATAGAAAGGAGTTTTATACAAAGAAGTTACATTCGTAACTAAAGAATACCCGCTAACGGCTTTTCCTTCTTCAATAGCTTTATTCCATTCTCCTGTAGACATATAAACCCTCATTCTCAACATATGAGCTGCAGCTTTAGTTGCTCGAGTTGCTCCATCGTAAGTATTTACACCATCGGGTAATACTGCAATATTTGCATTATCCAAATCAGCTAACACTTGATCATATACTTCTTTTACAGTAGAAGCAGCCAAATTATTATTAGCATTGGTTGACTCTGCCTGTAATCTTAAAGGAACTGATTTTGCATCTTTATTTAAGATATAAGGAGTAGCATATAAATTATTTAGATAATAATAACTAACTGCTCTTACAAACAAAGCCTCTGATCTGAATTGACTGTATTTCTCATCACCTAACACCTCTTTAGCACCTTCTATTGACTGCAGAAAAGTATTCACCCTATTTATAGCCAAATACGATGCTGTCCAATAGTCTTCATTCTCTCCAGATACAGACAGAATTCTCATATTGTAGGTATCAAATAATGAACTTAAATTATTCGATATATTAATTACATCATCACCTCTGTTATCAAAAACTAAATAACCTTTTCCTCCTAATAATGATAAAGATCTAGTATTTGTATTAAAATTCTTAATCGTTCCATACAACCCTAGTAATGTACTTTCTATTCTCTTTGGTGAAGAGTAAATATCTCCTTCATTTACATATAACGGAGGCTTTTCTTCCAGAAAATCACTACAACTTCCAAAGAAAAGTAGTCCTGAAAAGATAGCGTATGCATATAATATTTTTTTCATTGTGCTATATTTTATTGTTATTAAAATGTTACATTAACGCCAAAAGTATAAGTCCTTTCTTGTGGTAAAGTATTTTTATCAACACCTCCCGCTAGATTAGGCTCAGAAACATTCGTTAATGTTTCAGGATCTAACCCTGAATAACCAGTTATAACAAATAGGTTTTGAGCTTGACCATAAAGACGTAAAGCCGAAATTCCTATTTTAGAAGACCATTTCTTTGTATCAAAAGTATAACCAATCGATATATTTTTCAATCTCAAATAATCTCCTTTTTCAACCCAATCACTAATAGGCATTGCAGAACCATTTGACACATTATCACCATAAATAGGAAGCGCATATTCTGCGTTTCTTCTTTCAGGTGTCCAATATTTAGCCAAAACATCTTTACTATTATTCCAATAACGCATATCACTAGTAGTTGCTCGTGTCCCATTGTAAATTTTATTACCCCCTGAGAACTGAAAAAACACAGACATATCAAATTGTTTGTAAGAGAAATTATTGTTCCAACCTCCAAACCAAGTTGGCAGTGTTCCTCCACAATCTACTTGGGTAAAATCTCCATCATAAGGTTTCCCATCTTCAGTGAACCAATTACGCTCTTCATACTTATAGATAGTGCGTTCTCCATTTTCCCCAATAAAAACTCTTCGTCCTGTTGCAGGATCTATACCAGCAGTAGGGAACAAATATAGGTGGCCTATCGATTTTCCAACAACTGTAATATTAGTTCTTTCAAGTCCAGAGGCGTCTCCACTCAAAATCTCATTAACCCCATCTGCCAATGCAATTACTTTATTTTTATTGGTTGTTATATTAAAGCTTGACGTCCATTTAAAATCTTGATTTCTAAGAATATCAACAGACAGAGTCAATTCAACTCCACTATTTTGCATTTTACCAGCATTTGTAGTTAACTCATTTTCCGGAATACCTTTAGAAGGTGCCTGAGGCACATTTAATATTAGATCATTAGATTTAGTTAAGTAATAATCAAAATCCAAAGTAAATCTATCTAAGAATGTTGCATTAAATCCAAGATCATACTTAACAGAAGACTCCCATTTCAAGTTAGGATCACCGATCTGTCTCAAACTATACGTACCTGAATTTCCATAATAATAACTTCTATAAAAAGAGCGCGCAGCATAGTCGGCGATATTAGTATTACCAACAACTCCGTAGCTACCTTTAACTTTAAAATCTTCAACTATTGTCTTTAACGGTTTGAAGAATGATTCTTCCGAGACTCTCCATGCAGCAGAAAATCCACCAAAATCACCCCATCTATTATTTGGTCCTAATGCAGAAAAACCATCTCGTCTAAAGTTCAGAGAAAGAATATATTTATATGCATAGTCATAATTAACACGTCCAAAAAACGAAAGTAATGAATTATTAAGGGTATTACCTCCTGCTGTTGCATCTAAAAATGGTCCACCAAAGTCAACAAACATATCATCAGACAAGTTTTTACGTTGAGCAGTCCAATATGTAATTTGTCTCTTAGAGGCCTCAGTCCCACCTAAAACATTAAAATGGTGATTCTCATTTATATTAAATGCATATGTAGCAGTATTAGTCCATGTCCATTTATTATTAGTCCCGGCATAGTTATTAGCTAAACCATTACTATTTACACCATCTCCATGTATGGGAGACCAAAAACGTCTATCTTCGGTTCTTGCATAATCCAAACCATATTGGGTTCTTAAGACTAGCCCTTTAGTAGGAGTAACCTCACCATAAAAAGTAGCCATTAAACGATTTACATCTGTTTCTATACCATTTCCTAATTCTAATATTTTTGCAGGATTTGAAAAAGTACTAAATATAGTGTTAGGTCCATAACCCAACCCTTTTGTTTCAAAATAAGGAGATCCATCCTCATTAAATGCAGGAATATTAGGAGCGTTCACTAGTGCCAAACGAGGAAATCCTCCAATAGCAAAATTAGAACCATTTCGAGCAGCATCAACAAAAGAAGTTGTTCCTGTTGTTGCATTCGCATTAAGTCCAACCTTAAGCCAGCTGGTTGCTTGCGCGTTCACATTAGCCTTCAATCCTAATCTATCATATTTATCTCCTTTAACAATACCTTCTTGAGTTACATAATTTGCAGACATGTAATATTGAACTTTATCACTACCTCCACTAACTCCTAAAGTTTGGTTTTGAGTAAATCCATTTTGAAAAACTGTTTCACTCCAATCCGTATCATAATGTCCACCACTACTATTTGGCATTAAATTAAATGCTTTATTGCCATATGGAGAGACATAGCCATTAGTCAAAGATTTTTCATCTGTACCATACATGTTCTTTACTGCCATATTTTTGAAGTCTACATACTCCTGGGCATTCATCATATCATAAAAACCTGTCTTCGCAGAAAATCCAACAAATGCATCATACGAAACTTTTGCTTTTCCAGACGAACCTTGTTTTGTAGTTATCAATATAACACCATTTGCTGCTCTTGATCCATACATTGATGCAGCAGCTGCGTCTTTCAGGACCTCCATAGATACAATATCAGCAGGATTTATGTCAGCTAAAGCATTTGCATTACCCATATTAGCAATATCTCCAGACTGAATAGGTACTCCATCAACGACATATAAAGGAGAAGTCCCCGAGGTTATTGAGTTAACACCACGAACACGAACAACTGGAGGTTGTCCAACACCCGCAGATGGAGTTGTTACACTAACCCCGGCAGCACGTCCTTGCAACATCTGATCGAAACTCACACTAGGAACATCCTTAATCGCGCTTGCTTTGATAGAAGAAATTGAAGAAGCTACAGTACGAGAAGATTGTGTCCCATAAGCAACTACAACCACTTCATCCATTAATCTGGAATCATTCTCCATTACTATTCTCAAATTTGTTCCGGCAGCAACCTCTTTGGCTTTCATCCCAATAAGAGAAATTACTAACGTTTTTCTATCTGATGGAATATTCAAAGAGAAATTTCCATCCACATCGGTTACTGTTCCCACAGTTGTACCTTTAGCTACGACCGAAGCTCCAATCACAGTTTCACCAGTATCATCCAAGATAGTACCTGAAACATGTGTAGTTTGAGCTACTGATAACCCGACACTTGCCACCACGCAAGCCAAAATCATTATCAATTTTTTCATAAACACTACTTTAAATTACTCAATTATATTAATATCAATCAATTACCTAACAATCCAAGGGAAGTTGTTTACATTCTTTCACAATGGGAGAGGCAAATGTATGTTTTTTTCACAAAATACACAAAACATGGGACGTTAAATGTTAGTTTTTCTTTATTTAAAAAAGATATTAGATATAAAGATAGAACTATTAAACATCTTTTAAGGTTAAAAAATTAAAAATGAACATCAATTTGTCAATAAAATCTCATTTGTATATTTATGCAAAGAAAAAACCGCCAGTCAAAAGACCAACGGTTTATATAATAAGTGCTTATCCGGAAAGTAGCTATAATAAACGCTTCTAGATGTTAATATAAGACAATATACAGTTCTAATACTTAATATTTTTATACAACAACCGACATTCATATGCCTCATTTAATCGGAGTAACAATGATTCTCGATTTGGTGTATCTGAGATGTCATTTGGATAAAAAACAGAGAAAATAGAAAACAGCGATTCATCATCGAAAGATTCAATACTAGTCTGAAATTTTTCTTTATCCCCATTTTCCATATACAATAACGCTAATTTTTCATGAGCACCAGCTGATTCTGTCATTTCAAACAATCGCTGTTGGCATTCAATAGCATTTAGCAACTCGTCTTTACGAAGATATACAGATACCAACTTCTCTAAAACCTCCTCAGCCTCATCTTCTCTTAGAGAAAGAGCCTTTTTATAGAAAATTTCAGCACCGGATGGAATATTCAGCTTTAAATACACCTCACCAGCAATCATATTGACATCGAAAGAGTCTGAATCTGCATTTAGAGCTTTATCTATAAACTCCACGGATTCATCAATCTTACCTTGAAGTAAATAAACATGTGCTTTTTTCGCCATAGACTCAGGGGTTTCCCCTGCATGCTCTTCATATGATAATATTGCTTTCAGCACATCTCCATACTTCTCTAAACTCATATAACATTCTGCTAAAGAAAGATACAAAAGGCTTTCGTCCGGAGACATCAAAAGACATTCTTGCAACATCTCAACAGCTTCTTCCGATCGCTCTGACAATAACAAACAATGAGCCTTTAACTTTAATATATTGATATTCGTTTCATCTAGAGCTAGAGCAAAATCAAAAGCATCGATTGCTTTCTCAAAATCCTCTTCTAATGAATATAATTTACCAAGCATAATCCAGCTATCTACTGAATAAGGATCAAGATCCAAAATCTGATTACAAACTATTATGGCAGAGGCAAAATCAGATCTCACTTCATAAGCGTATGCAAGATCATTCAAGACCTCCATATTACTAGGATCGTACTCAAGACTTTTTTCAAAATAAAGGATCGCCTCATCATAATATTCGGCTTCTACGTAAAGAAAACCTAACTCTGATAAAATCACATCTAAATCGGTATCTTCATCCCTAAGAATTTCAGCAGTCAACTCATATGCTTCCGCATACAAATCAAGATTCAGTAGACATTCTATCTTTAGCAGATAAAGCTCAAAGTCATACGACGAGAAACGAGAATTCAAGTAATGTAACGCTGTGGTATATTTAGCATCATATACGAGATATTTGCCATATCTCAACATTAACGATTCGTTATCAGGATGAATACTTAGCCCAAGATCAACTATTTCTCTGGCTATTTCAATATCATCCAATTTATCATAGTACTCCGCCAAGTCGTCATATTCGTCGGCATCAAAGTACACACTCTTTCCTGTCAAGAGCATTTGCTCGTAACGGGAAAGTAAATCAGAGATATTTCGTTCTTCCATAAGACAATTTGTTATTATTTATATAAATACAAACAAATATTGTGCTACATTTTACAAAACAACAGGTTTTATCATACCTGCTATATATAATAAGGTGTAAACCTTATTTATCTTTCATTTTACTCCATGAATCTTTTAATGTAACTGTTCGGTTAAACACTAAATGATCTGGCGTAGAATCGGGATCAAGATTAAAATAACCGATACGTTGAAATTGAAAATGATCATACGCTTTAGCCTCTTTCAAGTACGATTCAGCTTTACAACCTGTTTTCACTATCAAAGATTCCGGATTCAGTAAATCTCTAAAATCCCCTTCTTTTTCGTCCGCTGGATTTTCCGACACAAAAAGGCGATCATATAAACGAACTTCTACATCAATAGCATCACTTGTAGATACCCAATGGATTGTTCCCTTTACTTTTCGGTTACTTTCTGCCATACCACTTTTGGTCAAAGGATCGTACTCAGCATATACCTCTATAACATTTCCTGCTTCGTCATGCTTACAACCTGTACATTTTATTATATAACCATGCTTCAAACGAACTTCTTGTCCAGGAGTTAAACGGAAATATTTTTTAGGAGCATCTTCCATGAAATCGTCTCTTTCAATATATAACTCGCGAGAGAAAATAACAGAGTGACTTCCTGAATTTTCATCTTCCGGATTATTTTGAGCAGTAAGAACTTCTGTTTGTCCTTCGGGATAATTTGTCAGGATCAATTTTATAGGATCAATAACAGCCGAAACACGCGTTGCTCTTTTATTAAGATCTTCACGAATTGCATATTCCAACAGGGCAAAATCTATCATACCATCATATTTGGTATATCCAATACGATCGATAAAATTATGTATTGCCTCTGGTGTATATCCTCTTCTTCTAAATCCACTAATAGTAGGCATACGAGGATCGTCCCATCCATTTACAAAACCTTCTTTTACCAATTGTAATAGTTTTCGCTTACTCATCATTGTATAAGTAAGGTTCAAACGATTAAATTCGTATTGAGCTGGTCTGTACTCGTTTGTAGCCAATTGATCTATAAACCAATCATACAATGGACGGTGAACTACAAACTCTAATGTACAAATAGAGTGAGTTACTCCCTCAAAATAGTCACATTGCCCGTGTGCAAAATCATACATCGGATAGGCATACCATTGGTTTCCTGTACGATGATGAGCTTGTTTAATTATTCTATATATAATAGGGTCTCTAAAGTGCATATTAGATGAAGCCATATCTATTTTGGCTCTTAACACCATGCTTCCTTCTTCGAAAACTCCTTGATTCATCTTTTCAAACAAATCCAGATTTTCCTCTATCGGACGATTCCTATATGGACTTTCGATTCCGGCTTGAGTAGGTGTACCTTTTTGTTTTGCAATTTCCTCTGCAGATTGCTCATCAATATAGGCTTTACCTTCTTTAATCAATTGAACGGCAAAATCCCATAGCTTAGGAAAATAATCGGATGCATAATATACATTTGCCCAATCGAAACCTAGCCATTTAATATCTTCCATTATAGCATCAACATACTCTACATCCTCTTTCACAGGATTAGTGTCATCAAAGCGTAGGTTACAAATGCCATTGTATTTCTGCGCCAAACCAAAATCTAAACAAATTGCTTTTGCATGTCCTATATGCAAATACCCATTTGGCTCTGGTGGGAAACGTGTCTGAATGCGTCCTCCATCTTTTCCCTCTTTTAAGTCTTTCTCAACTATTACTTCTATAAAGTTTAGACTTTTTTTGTCTTCTGCTGGCGTTATTTCTGACATTGCTTATGTTGATTATATTCTGTTTTTAATTATTGAGGAGTTGATTCCGATCCGGAAGACATAGACTTTTGATCATCCATCACTGCACTTTCTTCCAGATAGCTATTATATAGTTGATAAAACTCTTCAAATTTACCATTCTCTCTGTATTTATTCATTATGGTCTGGACTTCATTATACAGTTTTCCGGCATTACTCAAATCATTATCCATAGCTGAAGCATTTGACAATCTTGACAACTCAGCAGCTTTATGTGCGTCGTCCTGTATGCTTGGTTCTGAACAAGCCAGAAAGAACAAACTAAAAAAGAGACTAAACACTAAAATTAACCTAGATCCGTTCATTTTTATATTTTCTTTTTTACAAAGATAAATATTTTCAATAATAAACTACCTAGAATAACATTAGGGAAGTTACAATTATGCATATCAGCATACTTTTCAAACAACCAAACTTACCCATTAATAGAAATTATTTATCGCCAATACCTAGATTAAGCTATAATTTAGATAGAATATCATTATTTATGGTGATTGACTCTAAGGTCTCGAATCTTGAACTTTGCAACTCTTTTCTAATTTATATCAATTTTAACTAAACAATAAATAAAACCATGTTCAAAAAAGTCTATTTTTCACTCCTGTTGCTTTTCATATGTACAACATATGCTTCAGCACAAAGGGTGAGAGGAAATGTTTATGACGAGAACGGAGCGCCGCTCGTCTCAGCAACAATCGTGATTGAAGGAACTAATTATTCGACTCTTACAAACGACGAAGGCGAATTCAAATTCAGAAATCTACCTAAGGGTACATTTACAATAGCCGCAAGTTTTATTGGATACAATTCACAAAGACAAGAAATTGCAGTAACAGAACATTCTCAACAAACGCTTCGCTATGACCTGAAAGTAAGTAATACTCTTAACGAAGTGGAAGTTTTTGGTGAGCGTTTTAAACAACCCGAAAAACTGGAATTGATCACTCGTATGCCATTGCGTCCAAGTGAGCAAATACAAACCATATCTGTAATTTCAGAAAAAGTAATAGCTGAACAAGGAGCTTTAACCATTACTGATGCATTAAGAAACGTACCGGGGGTAACCCTTTTCGGATCATACGGTGGTGTGAAAGAAAGTATGTCGGCTCGTGGATTCCGTGGTATTCCTGTTCTAAAGAATGGAGTACGTATAGACTCTCAGTTTCAAACAGCAGCCGGCGTGGCAGACATGCAAGGTGTAGAAAGCATACAGATGATAAAAGGTTCTGCAGCCGTTACACAAGGTGTTATTTCGGATCTAGGTAATGCTGGGGGTGTTATCAATGTAGTAACTAAAACACCTAAGTTCATCAATGCCGGTCAAGTTGACTTAAGAGCAGGCAGCTGGGGACAATTCCGTCCAACATTTGATGTACAATCTGTGCTAAACAAAAGCAAAACAGCAGCATTCCGTATAAACGGAGCATACGAGAGAGCGGACAACTACAGACCTGTAGTATCTATGAGCAGAGTTTATATAAACCCTTCTTTCGAATGGCGCCCTGACAGCAAGACAGTAATCAACCTTGAACTTGACTACTTAAACGAAAACAGAACTCCTGTTACTAGTACTGTCAACTTAGCACCAGATAGCATTGAGGCTCTATATGATATGCCTCACGACAAGTTCCTAGGCTTAAAAAATGACAATGTAAATACAGAAGTAACTACATATTCAGCTCGACTAAATCGTCAATTAACCGACAATCTAAGCATCAGAGCTGCTTATTTCGGATCTTCATACAATGTAGATAATACAAGTACAGGACTTGCGAATGCAAGTAAAACAGATTACAACAAAAGAAAAAGAACTCTTACTCGTAATCTTCGTGACGATAACAACTCTACATTCCAGTTAGATTTCATCGGAAAAGATGTTTATACCGGAACTATTAAGCATACATTCCAACTAGGATTTGACTATAGAATAGCAGAAGCTACTACCAGAAATCTTGGTTCTGCTGTAATCGATACAATAGATGTAACAGCAAATCGCATCGACAATTCAAGAAAAAACATTTCGTTTAAAAACCCAGAAAGTGTAACTCCTGCCATCAACAAATATACCACATACGGGTTTATGGCACAAGAAGTAATGACCATCAACAAATACCTTAAAGCTATTTTGGGGGCACGTTACAGCAGTATATCTACTATAAACGCTGTAGCAGCAGGAACTTCTGATGCAGGACCAACTATTGAAGATGCATGGGATCCAATGTTAGGAGTTATGATTACCCCTATTAAGAATGTAAATGTTTTCGGTTCATATACTACTAGTACAAGTTTGAGAAATGCAGGGTATATATTAACAGATAGTGTTACCAGAGCTGGAGCATCTAAAACTAAACAATTTGAAGTTGGTATTAAATCAGATTGGTTAAATAATAGATTACGCTTTAATTTCACTTACTTCAACATCCTTACTGACAACTTAGTAAATGCTTATTACCTAGAAGGAGCAACTGTACCTACAGATTTCTACCGTAAAGCTGGAAACCTAAGAAGAGACGGGGTTGAGGTAGAATTAAACGGCCGTGTGCTAGAAAATTTACAAGTAATGTTAGGATATGCGTACTTAAACGCTAGATATCAAGACAGCCCTTCTTACAAAAATGGTTCGGCACCAATGAATACTCCTAAGCATACAGCTAATGCGTGGGCACAATATACAGTTAACAGAGGAGTCCTAAAAGGATTCGCAATAGGAGCCGGAGCGTATTATGTAGGAGAACGTCCTGTAAATGATTTCTCTTTAAGTCCTGATGGACATGGATCTCTAATTGGAGCTAGACCATTCGATATGCCTGCTTTTACAACAGTAGATGTACAGCTATCTTATACTTATGGACCTGTAACCACTCGTGTATTCTTCAACAATGTATTTGATGAATTAGGTTACAATTCATATTACCGTGGTGGATACATAAATCAGGTTGACCCTCGCAACTTTTCAGCTATCGTATCTTATCAATTCTAAAAGAAAGAGAGATAAGCTAAATTAATAAACAAAAAGAGTCCGCTGTAATTAGCGGACTCTTTTTTATTTCTATCACTATTAATAGTGATTAAGATGATAGAAATTCATCATTTCTTGCGATTGCTCCATAATGCGTTTAGACCTAACTTTGTCAATGTTATAATATAAATATACGACTTTAAATATAACTTACTGACTTAATGACAAAGTGTATCCGATGTTTTGAATAACCATTCATAACATCGGTTCATTTTTTTTACGGTCACATACCATTTTATAACTCTGGCTATGAGCCCAATTAAAGCTCATATATCCAATTTTAATTTTTACTTAAACCCAATGACAACCAGAAAATTCTTCAAAAAAGTACACTTATGGCTTTCTTTGCCCGTAGGTTTAATTATTACAATAATCTGTATAACAGGAGCTATCCTTTCATTTGAAACAGAAATACTCGAATCATATTATCCTGAACGCTATTTCGTAAAAGAAATAAAAGAGACAAAAATACCCGTAGACCAACTTATACCAATTGTCAACGCACAACTCAAAGACAATACAGTGGCAAGCATAAAAGTAAGCTCAAACCCTGGAAGAACTTACATAGCATCACTATCCGAAGGATTCCGCATCTCAGCTTTTGTAGATCCATACACAGGCGACTTGAAGGGAACATATAGTTTCAGAGACAGCTTTTTCTTTACCATGATGTCATTACATAGATGGCTTATGGATGGATCACGTACATGGGGCAAATACACTGTTGGCATTACAACCATATTATTTGTATTCATACTTATAAGTGGTCTTGTCTGGTGGTTTCCGACGGATAAAAAGAAACTGAAAAGCAGATTTAAGATCAAAACCAAATCGGGACTAAAACGATTCCTACACGATATTCATGTGAGCCTCGGTATATATGTATGTATATTCCTCTTAATATCGGCACTAACGGGACTAATGTGGTCTTTTGAATGGTACAGAAATGGAGTATGTAAACTCTTTGGAGTAGAAGTTCCTGCCGAGAAAGAAGGTAAAGGTGGAGGAGGCAAGGGTAATAAAGAAGGCAAAGGGCCTAAAGAAATAAACTACCAATCGTGGCAAGCTGCCTTGGATAACTTAACGAAACAAGTACCAAATAACGAATACATTACAATATCAGACGGGTCGGCAACGATTCTAGATAAGTCGGCACCGCATCTAAGAGCTACAGATAAATACTCTCTGGACAATACCTCTGGTGAAGTCTTGAAAGCTGAGCTTTTTGCCGATCAAAAATCGGTATCTAAAATAATGTCATGGGCATATGCACTCCATGTAGGCGCATTCGGAGGTATTATTGTCCGTATCCTTACTTGCATAGCTTGTATTATAGGTGGGACATTACCTCTTACTGGATATTATATGTTTTATAGAAAAAGCCTGAAGAAATCAAAAAAGAAGAGACCCATCCCTTCTGCATCGTAAACAACGATAAAAAATATATCTGGCAGATACAGTAATATCCCAAAAAGATATTAGACTATTTGTAAATATTCCTTCTATATCCTAGAGGGAATATTTACATTTGCAGCGAACTTCGAAACAAACACTAATTAACAGCAATCGAAATGAAGAAATTATTTATTTTGTTATTCGTAGCAACATCATTTATACTTACATCGTGCGGAGACACAAAAAAAGCTGAAAAGACCGAAACTGAAAGTGCAGAGAAAGTCTCGACCGAAGATTCAGGACAATCATCCGATAAGGAAGCGCTGGCAGTATTAGTGAAATTTGAAGAACAATTAGACAAAATGGCTCCTTTCGTTGAAAAAGCAAAAGCAGGAGATAAAGATGCAATTGCAGAAAGAACTAGAATAGGTCTGGAAATAACAACATTTCTACGAGAAGAAGGTACTATAATGTATAAACTCTCTGATGCTGACACAAAAAAATATCAGGAACTAGGAGATAAATTCATTTCTTTTGTGGAATAAGTAACTCTAAACAGCGCACCCTATTTTAACAGTGCTATAAAAAGAATCATTACCATAAAAAGAACAGCAACAATTGCTGTTTTTCTTATTCATTTGGCTCAGTCTATCTTAAAGATAAACCACTAAAGTCTACGAGATAACGATTCCAACTCTCTATACAATTTCAAGGAAAAGGTATTAAGACCAAATAAAAAAAGAATAAGGTACACTCTCCTTATCCTAAGCTTTTATAAAAGTGAATCAATCTTTTGTGATATTTGATTGTTTTTGATTACTTTCGCACGGTTAAAACATCAATCGACAAATCGATTTTTATTTATGTTTTTAAGACTATATGAGTAAACAGGAAAAGAAAAAAGGGAAAAATACAAGTAATAAGTCCAATAAGATTGTTAAATTACTGTGGATAATATTCATAGCAATAATACTATTTACTGCTTCAATCTTCACCCTTATTGCCACAGGCACCATAGGTTACACACCACCCATCGAAGATCTGGAAAACCCTATCGACAAATACGCCTCTCAGGTATACTCTACCGATGGTGAATTATTGGGAACATACTCTCAAAGTAAAGAAAACAGAATCTATTCGAGCTACGATGAACTATCTCCTTATTTAGTGGAGGCTTTAGTTGCAACCGAAGATGCCCGTTTCTACGGACACTCGGGAATAGACGTATATGCTGTAGGACGTGCTGTTGTTAAACGTGTTATTTTCCAACAAGAAAGTGGAGGTGGAGGTAGTACCATCTCTCAACAACTAGCAAAACAACTATACTCTCCACCCGTTGATGATGTTATTGACAGAGTTCTGCAAAAACCAATAGAATGGGTTATTGCTGTACAATTGGAGAGAAACTATACTAAAGAAGAAATTATCAATTTGTATCTTAACAAATTTGACTTCCTAAATAATGCAGTAGGTATTCAATCGGCAGCAAAAGTCTACTTTAATAAAAAGCCTAAAGATCTTACAATAGAGGAGGCTGCAACACTTATAGGAATGTGTAAGAATCCTTCGCATTTCAACCCTAAAAGAAGACCTGATGCTACAAAAGGGCGTAGAAATGTGGTATTGGAGCAAATGTACAAATCGAACTACATTACTAAAGCCGAGTTAGATTCGTTAAAACAATTACCACTCACGCTTGATTATGTAAGAGTAGATCATAAAGATGGATTAGCACCTTATTTCCGCGAATACTTACGTCAGGTAATGACTGCAAAAAAACCCGATCCGGATAATTATGCTGCATGGCAAAAAAATCAATTTAGCCAGGATTCTCTTTCATGGGAAACAGATCCTCTCTACGGATGGTGTAACAAAAACAAAAAAGCAGACGGAAAACCTTACAGTTTATATACTGATGGTCTGAAAATATATGCAACCATAGACTCTAAAATGCAAACCTATGCTGAAGAAGCTATGAAGGAGCATTTAAGCAAAGATTTACAACCTTTATTTGACAAAGAAAAGAAAGGACGATCTTATGCACCATTCTCTTCGAGTGTTGCAAAACAAGCCGATTCTTTGATTTACAAATCGATGAAAGTATCGGATCGTTACCGCAACATGAAGAAGGAAGGATATTCTGAGAGTGAAATACTCAGAGCCTTTAAACAACCTACTGACATGAAAGTATTCTCATGGTCGGGAGATGTAGATACAACGATGACCCCTTGGGATTCGATACGCTACCACAAAAGCTATCTTCGCGCCGGCTTTATGGCTATGGAGCCAAGTAACGGACAGGTTAAAGCTTATGTGGGAGGAATAGATTTCAAATTCTTCCAATACGACATGGTGAATATCGGACGCAGACAAATCGGTTCTACCATAAAACCATTCCTATATACTTTGGCTATGGAAGAAGGTATGACTCCTTGCGACCAAATGCTACACGTACAGCAAGTACTTATTACTGAGGATGGAAAAGAATGGATTCCCCGTAATGCCAACTCTGCTAAAATAGGAGAGATGGTATCTATCAAATGGGGATTGCAGAATTCTGATAACTGGGTAACAGCTTATCTAATGAAGCAAACATCACCCTACTCTTTTGTACGCACACTGCACTCTTTCGGTATTACCGGAAAAATAGACCCTGTGGTATCGCTAGCATTAGGTACACCCGATGTATCTGTTGCTGAAATGGCAGGAGCTTACACTGCATTCGTTAACAAAGGAATAAGATCTCTACCTACATATGTAACTCGTATCGAAGATACTCACGGAAATATTATTGCTAATTTCGAACCTCGAATGAGGGAAGTATTCAACGAATTAACTTCTGTCAAGATGCTTGATATGCTACGTGCAGTAATGGATGGAGGTACCGGTGGTAGAATAAGATGGAGATACAACCTACGAGCTCCGATGGGAGGAAAAACGGGTACTACTCAAAACAACTCCGATGGTTGGTTTATGGCATTCACCCCCAAATTAGTCACAGCAACATGGGTAGGTGGCGAAGACCGTTCAATACACTTCGATAGAACTGCTCAAGGACAAGGCGCAAGTATGGCACTTCCTATTTTCGGATTGTTTATGCAAAAAGTATATGCTGATCCAACATTGGGCTACTCTGCGGATGACCAATTCAGCAAAGTATCAGGAAACCCTAATCCATGTGCCGGAGCAACAACAGAAGAAGCTCTGATGAATGCAGCAGACATTCAGCAAGGAAGTGGAGGTATTGACGATATATTCAATTAAGATAAGGTATTGCTTTGATGAATGAGATCGCTATTTTAATTATAGCTCATAAGAATCAGGAACAATTAGAATTATTGATAAATAATCTGGTTAGTGATTTTGATCTCTACATTCATATTGATACTAAATCGACAATAAACAAAGAGGAACTTATCTCTAAATATCCGAATGTAAAGTTCTACTCTAAATACAATATTATTTGGAGCGGCTATACACAGATACTTTGTCCTCTTTTTCTATTTAGAGAAGCATCTAAAAGCAAATACCAGTATTACATATTAATCAGTGCACAAGACATACCTCTAATTTCGAACGAGGCCATCAAACGCAGATTAAAGGAAGAAGATACAAGCTATGTTGTTTCAGATAAGCTCCCTCTTCCTCAATGGAAATTCAATGGAGGGTTCGACAGAGTTCAACTCTTTTGGGAATCTGATATAATAGGAAATAGCCTTTGGGACAAACTGAAACGTAAGGTTATATGCAACATAAAAAAGAATCAACGAAAGTATAATTTTCGCAGACCTTTATATAAAGATGTAGAATATTACGGAGGTTCAACTTGGGTTATCTTGCGATATGATGCAATGGAATATCTTCTGAACTTCATAGATAAGAACCCGAAATATCTGAAGACATTCAAATACTCGTATTGTGCTGATGAACTGTGGTTGCAAACAATATTGGGAACGTCTGATTGTAAAACTAAAAATGAGCACATCACCTATCTTGATTGGTTTACGGGACCTGAATATCCCCGAACTCTCAGAATAGATGACTACGATGCCATAATAAACAGTCCACATTTTTTTGCTCGTAAATTTGACATTGACGTAGACAAAGAAGTTGTTCGCAAAATACTAGACAGAAGAAATTCAACAACATAAAAATAAAAGGCGATAATAGAATTCTATTATCGCCTTTTATTTTTATCAGCATATCTTTAATTTACGGGTTTTAGGCTCAGAGCCTCCGCCTTATCAACCAAGTATTTATAAGCTGCATCGTATTCGTTAGGTATTACCCCATCGAGGATAGCATCTTTTATGGATGATTTTAAGCGACCAACTGTTGCCCCTTGAGGAATATTGAATATCTGCATAATCTCCTCACCCGATATAGGCGGCTGAAAATTACGAACATGATCTTTCTCCTCAATATCTTTCATTTTCTGACGTACAATCTCGAAGTTTTTCAAGAAACGACGTACTCTATCAGGATTTTTTGAAGTTATATCAGCCTCACACAAAGTCATAAGATCTTCAATATCATCTCCTGCCTCAAACAATAGTCTTCTGACAGCCGAATCTGAAACTACATCTTCCACCAATGCAATTGGACGCATATGCAATCCTACAAGCTTTTGTACATACTTCATTTTCTCATTCAACGGCAACTTCATTTGGCGAAATATACCATGTGTCATTTTCGCTCCTACAAAGTTGTGATTGTGGAAAGTCCATCCCAATTTAGGATCCCAACGTTTTGTTGCAGGCTTAGCAATATCATGTAGAATAGCCGCCCAACGTAACCATAAATCGTCTGTCTTTCTCGATATATTATCAAGTACGGCAAGTGTATGATAGAAGTTATCTTTGTGCCCTATCCCATCCTTAGTTTCAGCACCTTTTAGCGCAACTAATTCGGGAAATATCAATTCGAGCAACCCTGTTTTATCCAATTGAATAAAACCGATTGAGGGCTTAGGTGATAGCACAATCTTATTCAGTTCATCAATAATACGCTCTTGCGAAACAATACTGATTCGTTCTCTATTTTTACTTATCGCATCAAATGTTTTACTTTCGATATCAAAACCCAATTGACTAGAAAAACGAATGCCACGCATCATTCTCAAAGGATCGTCACTGAAAGTTATATCCGGATCAAGAGGTGTACGGATGATACAATTTTCCATATCTTCCAATCCTCCAAAAGGATCGAGAAGCTCACCATATCTATTTTTGTTCAAACAGATAGCTAAAGCATTAATTGTAAAATCGCGTCGATTCTGATCGTCTTCCAAAGTACCATCTTCTACAAAAGGTTTACGCGATCCTCTTTCGTACGATTCTTTTCGGGCACCTACAAATTCTACTTCAATATCTTTGTGCTTAACCTGTGCAGTTCCAAAGCTCTGAAAAACGGACAGTTTTGTAGGTCTTCCCAATCGTTTAGCAACAGCAGTTGCCAAATCGATACCTTTACCTACTGTTACAATATCTATATCTTTCGATTTTCGATGCAGGAATATATCTCTTACGTATCCTCCGATAGCGTAACACTCTAATCCCATCTCATCGGCACATTCGCTTATTATATCAAATATTTTCCCCGAAAAATGCTTATCTATATATTCTTTATCTAAATGCATCAAGTAACGTTAAATATTTAGTTCTCTATACTTTAATTTGGGGTAAGATGAACTGTTCCCTATACTAAAATAATAAAAAGGTCTGCGACCTTCGCTGCAAAATTACAACAATAAGGCGTACTTGCCGCAAAATAATATTATTTTTGTAAAAAACACATCGGTTATGAAAAAGTCTATATATGCCTTTATACTATCTGCAATGATTCTAACAGTAGTTTCATGTGGAGATAAAAAAGATCCACAAGCAATTCAGTATCTTGATAATATACGTGCCTTGTATGAACAAGGAGAATACAATACTGCTCTTCAACAAATAGATAGTATTCAAGTTTTATTTCCGAAAGCTTTTAAGGAAATAAAGGACGCCTTGGCTTTAAAGCAGGAAGTACGAAGAGCTTCGGACGAAAGACAAATAACCAGCTGCGATTCATTAATCGTTATATATCAGCCTAAGATTGATTCTATAAAGAAATTGTTTATTTACAGAAAAGAAAAAGACGATGACTATGGAGTCTATATACCTAAAACAGTTTCGAGCAACACTCCAACATCAATGATGTTACGATCAGGAGTTAACGACAATGGTTCCATGTACATAGAAAGTGTATATATAGGAGGACAACTACATAACACAATAAGAGTGAGCACCAAAGATGGTAACTTTGCAGAAAGCTTATCAATAGAAGGAGACGGTTTTGTATTCAGATTTAGCCATATGGGTAAGCAATATGAAATAATACAGGCAACCTCTATTCATGACAATGGTCTGGCCAATTTTATTTCCACAAATATAGATGCGCCGCTTACTGTTACCTTGAAAGGGAAGAATACAACAACGTTCTCTCTGCCCAATATTCAGAAGAAAGCTATCAAAGATTCTTATCAGCTTTCCAGACTAATGCTGCAACGCGATAGTTTAGCCACAGCAAAAGACAAAGCTCAGATGCGTATAAAATATCTGGATGCTAAAAGAGACAGTATACCAGTGGTACTGCCTAATTCATTGAAACAAGAGGAGTGATTTAACTTTCGCAACCTTATCGTCATCGGACAAAGTGGCATCTATCCAATGTATATGAAGTCCTCGTTTTTCCATACCCCTAAACCAAGTCATCTGTCGCTTGGCAAACTGATGTATGGCAATTTCGAGTTCTGAATACATCTGATTATAAGAGATTTCTTTTAGAAGATATTGAGTCACAAATTTATATTCTAAGCCATAATACAAAATATCATCGGGGGCAATACCTGCATCAAGCAGCGATTGCACTTCTTCGATCATCCCCTCTTCGAGTCTCGCTTTTAGTCGTATCGAAATCCGTTGTCGTCTGAGTTCCCTATCAATATCAACACCTACAATCAGACTGTTTAATGGAGGATATTCATTACAATCGGCATTGTTTATTTTCTTATACTCTTCTATTTCAATTGCTCTTATTGCTCGCTGAGCCGTATCTACATCTGTATTATTATGCAAAGACTTATAAGAAGCTAATATGTCTGTCAATTCTGTCAACGATTTACCTTCCAATTGTTGACGCAGGTCTTTATTTTCAGGTACATTAATTAAGTTATAGCCTTTCAGCACTGATTCAATATACAGACCCGATCCCCCACACAAAACGGGAATCTTATTACGTTCTTTTATAGAAGTATATGCTTGATAAAAGTCATGTTGATATTCGAAGATATTGTATTTATATCCTGCACCACGAATATCTATCAAATGATATGGTATTGGCTTACCATCAACAATATAGTCCGAGAGGTCTTTCCCTGTTCCAATATCCATTCCTCTATACACCTGACGCGAATCGCCACTAATGATTTCTGCATTCAAATCATCAGCTAGTTTACAGGCAAAAGAGGTTTTTCCCGATGCAGTCGGGCCCACTATTGTTATTAAATCGAATGAACTCATACTTAACTAAACTATATTTTGATAAATCAAAGGTATCTATTTTACCCCAGATCATAAAAGTACTACAAAAAACAAACACAAAAGATTCGACAAAGCAACAAATAGCAACGAAAAAATTATAAATTACACACTCAATAGAATCCACATAAATCACTAATTACTAAATAACAATAGAAAGAAAGGCTGCAAAAGTAACAAAAAAGAGGCTCAACTCTCTCCATTAATTTAATCAGTGTCTTTTTCACTAAAACACAGAAACTGACCACACCCTTAAATCGCTCCGATATACCAAACTGATAAATACCCCTCATCTATCGCCTTTTGTAAACTTGTAACTGATTGCATCCATAGTATATAGATAAATGAAGCCTTGACTCGCATTAATAAAAAAAACAGTTATATTTGTATCCTATTAGGTCTCCGATCTATAAATTGCTATTTCGAGTATAACATATTCAAATTGTTATACTTGAAAATTACAGCATTAAAATTAAAACAATTGATCCTCAAATAATGAATGACGTAAAAAATTTAGTTAATCACATAATTGCTGCTTGTCAGGAAAAAAAAGCTAAAAACATTGTAACTATCGACTTATCCGAACTTCCGGGTGCTATCTGTAAATATTTTGTAATCTGTGACGGAAATACTCCGATGCAGGTTTCAGCTATTTCGGACGAAATTATTAGCAGTGTTAAAAAGAAAGTACAGGACAGACCTATTACTACAGACGGCTTGCGTGAAGCAAGATGGGTAGGAATTGATTATGGCACAGTTATTGTTCATGTATTTATACCAGAATTGAGAGATTTTTATGACTTGGAACATCTATGGGCTGACGCAAAGCTTGAAAGAATTCCGGACATAGATTAATCTCGACGAATGAACAATCATTTTTTTTAGATGTTATTCATACACGGAACAGAACATCTAAAAAACATAAACAATTAGTTAGTTCCTGATTATACTATATGGAAAAGAAAGATAACAAAAATTTACTTCAGAAGGGCGGAAAAGGACCTAAAATTCCTGTATCAAGCTACTGGATATATATTATTGCATTAGCGTCTATCATAGGAATATACTTCTTCTCACAAGATGCTGTAGTGAAAAAAGTTGGTTGGTCTGACTTTCAAAAATACACTGAACAAAACTATGTAGAAAAGATTGTTGTATTCAACAAGAAAAATGAACTTCAGGCATATATACGCCCTGATTCTGCACAACATATTTTTCAGGAAGGTGCTGCAAAGATGGGGAAAAACCCTTCTATAATAGTTAGTATTCCTTCGGCTGACAAATTTTCTGATTTCTATGACAAAGTAATTGCAAACAGTTCTAATAAAATTGATGTAAGTTACGAAACAGGAAGCGATTTCACCGATATTCTAGTCGGATTACTCCCCTTTGTATTACTTATAGGTCTTTGGATTTATATTATGCGTCGTATGTCGGGAGGAGGTTCCGGAGGTAGTGGTGGAGTATTCAGTGTAGGAAAATCAAAAGCTCAGCTATACGATAAAGGTTCGCCCGATGCCAAAACTACATTTAAAGATGTAGCTGGATTGGCAGGAGCTAAGGAAGAACTCGAAGAAATGGTAGAATTCCTTAGAAACCCAACAAAATATACCGAAATTGGTGCAAAGATACCTAAAGGTGCACTACTTGTAGGCCCTCCGGGAACAGGTAAAACATTACTAGCGAAAGCCGTAGCCGGCGAAGCTGATGTACCTTTCTTCTCTATGTCGGGATCTGACTTTGTTGAAATGTTTGTGGGAGTAGGAGCTTCTCGTGTGAGAGATCTATTTAAACAAGCCAAAGAAAAAGCACCTTGTATCATCTTTATTGATGAGATAGATGCCATAGGTCGTGCCAGAGGTAAAAACCCTAATATGGGTTCTAACGACGAACGCGAAAACACATTGAATCAGTTATTGACAGAAATGGATGGTTTCGGAACAAACAGTGGAGTTATCGTACTTGCTGCAACTAACCGTGCCGACATTCTCGATAAAGCTCTACTTCGTGCAGGACGTTTCGATCGTCAGATTTATGTTGATCTACCAGATATTAATGATAGAAAACAAATATTCAAAGTTCACCTTCGTCCTATCAAAATAGACGATTCGGTTGATTTGGAATTCCTTTCTCGTCAAACACCCGGTTTTTCGGGAGCTGACATAGCCAACGTTTGTAACGAAGCCGCCTTGATAGCTGCTCGTAACGGGAAGAAAGTGGTTACAGAAGGGGACTTTACAAGTGCTATTGACCGTATAGTTGGAGGACTTGAGAAGAAAAGCAAAATAACAACTCTCAACGAGAGAAGAACTATTGCTATTCACGAAGCAGGTCATGCCACATTAAGTTGGTTCCTTGAACATGCCGATCCTTTAGTGAAAGTAACAATCGTACCACGAGGTAAAGCCTTGGGTGCTGCTTGGTATCTTCCTGAGGAAAGACAAATCACAACCAAAGAGCAAATGCTTGACGAATTGTGTGCATTACTTGGGGGACGTGCTGCAGAAGAGGTTTTCATCGGACACATATCTTCGGGTGCAATGAACGATTTGGAACGTGTTACAAAACAAGCTTATGCCATGATTTCATACATGGGTATGAGTGATGCACTTCCTAACATTTGCTACTACGATTCTTCGGGTCAAGGTTATGGCTTTACAAAACCATATAGCGAAGAAACATCGTTATTGATTGACAAAGAAGTACAAGCGATGATCAACAGTCAATACGAAAGAGCAAAACAGCTTTTGAGAGAACATACTGAAGGTCATAATAAATTGGCTGATTTGTTACTCGAGAAAGAAGTTATTTTTGCGACCGACTTAAAAGACATATTTGGTACACGTCCATGGATATCTCGTTCAGAAGAAATCCAAAAGGAAGTAGAACATAATACTGCTAAAGCAGAAGAAAAAGAGAAACAAGAAAAAGAAACACAGACCGAAACAGAAGTCAGCTCTCCTCCGGGAATAATTGCTGAAGAGAACCAGTCCGAGTAACTTTTTAAAATAAACAAAGAAGGTATAGTTTTCACGAGCTATACCTTTTTTATTATATTTGCACTCATAATGCTCAAATCTTGAATCTTATATTGCTCAAAAGCATAATATACAGGACTAAGAGAGATAAAAGCATAGCATAATATTATTTTGTAATCTAATTACATATCACAAAAACTATCAAATAAGTGTTGAATATAAAGAATCTTGGAGTCCGTATTGCCACAGGCATCGTATTTATAGCCGTCCTAATGGGAGGCATCTTATATAATCAATACTCCTTTTTGATAGTATTTTCTCTAATCACAGCACTTGCTTTATATGAATTCTACGGATTGCTTTGTAAAACCCAAAATGCAGAGTTAAGCAGAATTCTAAATACTTTAGGTGGTTTATTCCTATTTATTGGTGGATACTTTTTCTTTTCATCTACTGAAAAATCTCTCATAACATTAGTTCCTTATGGAATTTATGTTCTATCATTATTCATTTCAGAACTATACTTAAAACGTACCAACCCTATTCAATCACTGGCATATGCTGTGTTGGGGCAGATATATTTAGCCATTCCTCTTTCGTTACTAAGCTATCTCGCTTTTGGCTACGACATGGATAACGGAGGCTATCACTATGCATTCTTATTGGCTTTGCTTGTATTCATATGGGTAAACGATTCGTTTGCATATCTTACGGGTTCGTTGTTTGGCAAGCATCATATGTTCGAACGCATATCTCCCAAGAAATCATGGGAAGGCTTTTTCGGAGGTGCAATATTCTCTATTGGTGCGTCTGTTATATTTGCAAACTATTTCACACAACTCCCTCTATGGGGATGGATTGGATTCGCTCTTGTTATGATCACCTTTGGTACATTAGGCGATTTAATAGAATCTCTTTTCAAGAGAACTCTAAATGTTAAAGATTCGGGAAATATTCTTCCCGGACATGGAGGCATTCTCGATCGTTTCGATAGCGTTATCTTCTCGATACCTGCTCTATTTATATATATCGAGATTGTATCGTTCTTCATTTATAAGTAAGACATGAAAAAAATTACGTTACTGCCAATTCTTGCAGTATTTGCTATATCCTTGTTTTTTATTTCCTGCTCTAACTCTGCAAAAAATAGCAGCAGCCCTCAAACTCTCAATTTAGGAGTAATGTCATCGATGGACTATTTACCATTGGCTGTTGCACAAAGAGAAGGATACTTCGAAAAAGTAGGCCTGGATATTAAATTGCACAAGTTTTATTCGGCGAATGATCGCGATGCTGCTTTTCAAAGCGAAAACATAGATGGTTGTATTATAGATTATACGGGAGCTATTCTGCAAAAAGCGGGAGGTATCGATCTAAAGCTAACCTCAAAATGCGATGCACCTTTCTATATTGTTGCATCAAATAAAAGTAACATCAATACTCTCAGCGATCTAAAGAACAAACAAATTGCCGTATCAAAGAACACTGTCATTGATTTTATTACAGACATGGCTCTAAAATCAGTAGGTCTTAACGATTCGGATGTAAAGAAAGTTGAAATAAATAAAATTCCTGTACGATTCGAGATGTTACGCAATAACAAGATTGATGCAACAGGCTTACCCAATCCCTTTGCTTTGATGGCTCAAAATGCAGGTGATAAAATCCTAACATCAAATGACAGCTTAGGATTCAGCATCACAGGTATTGTATTTCATAAGAAAGCAATAACAGACAAATCGGCTTTAATTACAAAAATGTACGAAGCATATAACATGGGGGTTGAATATCTTAAAAATCATTCAGCTGAAAATATTAAAGACATACTTAGTAAAGAACTCGGCTTTCCTGAGGAGATTATCAAAGAAACTCAACTTCCTGATTATTCGCCTACTCAACTTCCGGCAGATAAAGATATAGTAGCAACTATTGACTGGCTAAAGAATAAAGGTTTGATTAAATCAGACTTTGATCAAACATCTTTATTAGATGCACAATTTATAAAGAAGTAAGACAACTAATCACTCTCCATGATTTCAATAAATAACCTTTCCGCATCGTATGGAAAAACAAAAGTATTGGATAACTTTTATTTGAATTTAGATGATGGAGAAAGTTATGCCCTCATAGGACCATCAGGTTGTGGGAAATCTACCCTTTTGAAGATATTAAGCCGAATACATAAAGAGTTCTCCGGAGATATCACTTACAATGATCAACCATTCTTTTCTCAAAAAATTTCCATCGGATATGTACCTCAATCTTATGGTTTGCTTGATTGGAAAACAGTAAAGGAAAATATTCTCTTACCCATAAAACTCAATAAGTCTAAAAGCTATAATAAGACAGAGGCAGAAGATATTATTGAAACTTTAGAAATTGAAGATTTACTGAACAGGTATCCTATTCAGCTAAGTGGAGGGCAACGACAAAGGGTTGCTTTGGCTCGTGCTTTTATATACAAACCCGATCTCCTTTTGATGGATGAACCTTTTTCATCTTTAGATTCCTTTACCTCCATGCGTTCACAAAAGCTATATTTAGAGTTATGGAGGAAGTATAATATTACAACCTTGTTTATTACCCACAATATATTTGAAGCCACAGCCACTTGTAAACACATATTATTGATGGATAAACAATCGGGAACGATAGTGGAACAAATAGAAAATAATACGCTAGGTGAAACAGATAATATCCAACAAATGCAATTGGCTAGCCACATATTAAACCTTTTTGAAGAAAGAGTGATAGAATGAAACAACAAACAAAAAACATTCTCCGTTATATGGGGTTCTTGGCACTTGGCTTTATATTGTTCCATACAATATGGTATATAGCATCTATATATTTAGACTTAAAAGCTCTCCCCTCTCCTTTCGAAGTATATAAGTCGTACGAAATTGCTTTGGAAAATGGAATCTTAGATCATATTCTGGCAAGCCTGCGACGTATAGCAATAGCATTGGGAGTTTCTTTACTCATTGCTCTTACAATTGGTATTGTTATGGGATACAACCGAACAATTAATAAGATACTAAGCCCTTTGGTTTACTTTTCGTATCCACTGCCTAAGCTTGCTATTCTACCCGTTATTATGATATTATTCGGAATAGAAGATACTTCCAAAATCATTATCATAGTACTAATCATCGTTTTTCAGCTTACTATCAACATTCGTGATGCAGTGCGCAATATTCCCAAGGAAGATTATGACATACTAACGTCATTACATTCTACTAGCCTACAAAAAATAATACATATCACACTACCTGCCATATTACCCGAAATATTTTCATCTCTACGGGTCGCTTTAGGCATTGCTCTGTCAGCATTATTTTTTACTGAAACATTCGGCACAGATAAAGGTCTGGGTTTCTACATTACCGATTCGTGGATGAGAATTGATTATATCCAGATGTTTTTCGGAATACTTACACTTTCCTTTATGGGGTTAATTCTCTTTATCCTCCTAGACATTGCTGATCAATTGATCTGCAAATGGAGAAAATTGTAAGAAAATCAGATAAAACATTAAAAATCTAAAAAAAAGATAATAGATACTTCCTATATATCATAGACAATAAAAAAAGATAATAGTACTTTTGTACGTTCGCACACTTATTCATCTCATACCATACGATCATGAAAAAACTATTCATCATCTCATTCCTACTTCTGGCATTTACGACTATATATGCTCAGGATGCAGACACAACCTTACTTCGAAAACTAGTAGAAAAGCAAGTACTTACTCAGCAGGAGGCTGATGAGATTATACTAAAAAATCAGCCCAAAGAAGTAAAAAGTGAAACAGGATTAATTCCCCAAAAGATAAGAGAGGCTTTTAATACTCCTTATTTGAATTTTGGAGGTTATGCCCTTTTAATGTATAAGTATAGTGATGTTTCGCACATAAAACATGACTTAAATCCAAGACTTGTTTTTATCAGTATGAATGGTAAATTATATAACAATATTGGATATACTGTTTTAGCCGATTTCGTTAACCCTTTAGTACACGAGCTTTATGGTATCTGGTCTCCATCTAATGCATTCAACCTTAAAATAGGACAGATGAAGGTTCCTTTCACTATAGAGAATCAATTTTCATTAACTCAACTTGAAACAGTTTATAACACAAGATCTATTTCGAGTCTTGCCAGTATGGCAGACGATGTTATGAAACTACAAAACGGAAGAAACAACGGAGGTCGTGATATAGGTATCAATGCGTCGGGTAGTTTAATCAACATGAAGGGCTATGACCTGCTGGAATACGGTATCGGAGTATTTCAGGGTTCGGGTATATCTTCTCCTGAAAAAGACAACAAGAAAGACTTTTCGGCACAAGTAATTTTACAACCTATAAAGGGATTCCGCTTTGGAGGTAGTGTTTATTTCGGATCTGCAACTTATACGCTGGATGAAAAGATAGCACCTGCGGCTACCCATACAAGAGACCGCTGGGCGTTGAGTACCGAATATCGTGGAAACAGATTTTATGGTCGAGCAGAATGGTTACATGGAAACGACGGAGGCATCAAAAAAGAAGGCTTATATGGAACAGTACTTTATAATGTTGTTCCCAATAAAGTGAATGTAACATGCAAGGTTGATTATTACAACAAAAATAAAGATACCAACGCAGAGGTTATTGATTATACAGTAGGTGCTAATTACTATTTCTTCCCACAATGTAGAGTACAATTAAATTATACATACTCTGACTATTCTTGCCAATGGGGAGCACGCAATTCTAACGTTGTATATTCTCAGCTACAATTCTTATTCTAAGAAGAAAAGAATCTAAAATTTAATATAAAGAGAAACCTGTACCCCTATAAACTGGAGATACAGATTTCTCTTTTTCTCCTTTTATTCAAATAGCAAAATCACATTAAAATCAGGGATAATTTGCTACTTTTGCATTCAATTATATCATTTATTTTCTGTTAAGGTTTCAGACCTTTTAATCTTCGGGTAGGTATATAACAATAGGTTGTAACAGCTCGAAAACAGATCATTAAATACTTTTGGTTACTTAATAGTTTAAGCCAGCAATGAAGAGATTCTGGAAATGGGTTCGCAATATTATTATCAATCTTTTTATACTCAGCATACTACAAGTTGTAGTATTTAAGTTTGTGCCCGTATACTACACTCCATATATGGTCTCTAATAATATAAGCCAGCTATTTACAGAAGGAAAGATAGAATGCGAGCACACATGGGTTCCTCTCGATAAGATCTCACAAAAGCTACCCTTGGCGGTTGTAGCCTCAGAGGATAATCTGTTTATGGATCATTCGGGGTTCGATTTTAAGCAAATAGAAAAAGCTCAGGACGAAGCCGAAAAAGGGAAACGTGTACGTGGAGCCAGTACCATCACTCAACAGACTGCTAAGAATGCTTTCCTTTGGCATGGGAAATCGTATATAAGAAAAGGACTCGAAGCCTATTACACAGTCTTGATAGAATTTATATGGGGTAAGAAACGAATAATGGAGGTGTATCTTAATTCCATAGAGATGGGAGAAAACATATATGGAGCAGAAGCCGTTGCCCAAAAACATTTCAACAAATCGGCAAGTAAACTTACAGCAGGAGAATGTGCTCTTATAGCAGCCACATTACCCAATCCGAAGAAATTTAACTCTGCAAAGCCATCCAATTATATCCAAAAGAGAAAAGCAAAGATACTAAGCCTTATGAGCAAGGTTCCTCCTGTAAATTTTGATTGAATGATGCGCTAATCTTTCTATATAGGAAAGCTTGCATTATACCCCGCATCCCTAAATAAACAATAAAGGCAAACCATAGAGCATTGTTTCCCCAATTATCGTACAACGAATAATAAATTGCAAAAAAGCAAGCAGCAGCTACAAACATAGAGTTTCGCATTTGCTTGGAAGCCGTTGCTCCAATAAAGATACCATCCCAAAGGAATGCCGAAAATCCTGCAATAGGTATTAGCAATACCCATATCTGATATTCTTTACAAGCTGCAATCACATCGGTCTTATTTGTCAGTAGCTGTAATATTTCGTCCGTAAACAATCCATACATAACGGTAAAGAACACAGCCAGTAATGCACCCCAAGCAAAAAGTCTTTTGACTAACGTCTTCAATACATCGTGCCTTTTTGCACCTATATATCTCCCTGTCAGAGCCTCTGCCGAATACGCAAAGCCATCCATAATATACGAGAATAGAGTAAACATTTGCATTAATAAAGCATTGGCAGCCAAAGTGATATTACCCATCTTAGCCGACGAAGAAGTAAAGAATGTAGTTACAATAATAAGCAACATGGTACGCAGAAAAATATCTGTATTTACCCGAAAGAAGGGTATAAACGCCGCAACATTCTTCAATCGATGAAAATCGATATTAATTCTTACAACTTTGTATTTGAAGTACCAGATAATAAATGCAATAAGAAAGCCCATAATTTGCGCAATAGTTGACCCTAAAGCAACACCTTCGATATTCATATTCAACACATATACAAATACCAAACTCAGACTTATGTTGATTATATTAACAGCTATTGCAATATACATGGGAGTTCGGGCATCTTGCATCCCCACAAACCAACCCGAAAAAGCATACATACCCAATACAGCAGGTGCAGCCCACACATAAATATGAAAATAATTACCTGCATACAATCGAACATCGCTACTTGCTTTGATAACCTTAAAGGCTACATCAAAAATAATATTCTGGAAGAGTATGATTAATAATCCTGCTACAAAAGCTATCAACAACGAGCGTAACAATATAGTAGCCATCTCTTTATTATTCTCTGCACCATATGCCTGAGCCGTAAAGCCACTAGTGCCCATTCTGAGAAAAGAAAAACTCCAATACATAAAATTGAAGATTATACTAACTGTTGCAATAGCTCCAATATATACATCAAGGCTTAAATGACCTACAATAGACATATCTACCATACTCAACAGAGGTACTGTTATATTCGATATAATATTGGGTATTGCAAGTCTCAGTATATTCTTATTCATTTCTATAAAAGTAAGTTCTGCAAAAGTAAACAATATAAAATAGTTTTTTGACATATACTTCATCACTCACCTACTATTACCTCCATTCTTACTAAGGTAAAAAAAACGCTAACCCTAATATTTAGAAATGATCTTTCGATTTGTTAAAAATTAAGATTCGTTCAAATAGCTTATATCTTAATACTGAAAAGATTTCAGAAAATCTTAATATCTTTGCAGTTAGATAAACCTGTTTAATTGTTATCTACCCTAAATTTTATGAATATAATTAAATTCGTTTCCACACTTATTATTATTTTGTCTTGTTATACAGCTTACGGACAGTCAGCAACTGATCCTGTATTGATGCGAATCAACGGAGAACAAATTACTGTATCTGATTTTAAATATGCTTACAACAAAGCCGATAATAGTAACTCTACGAAAGGACAATCAATCGATCAGTTTTTAGAATCGTTTATTAACTTCAAGCTAAAAGTCGCAGAGGCCAAAAATTTGCGATTAAACGAAGATCAATCGTTCAAAAAGGAGTATTCCACATACCTAGATCAAACCCAAAAACTATACACAACAGATACAATATCTACGAATACAATTGCCCGAAAAATCTATGACAGATTAGGTCAAAATATTCAGATAAGTCAGTTATTTATAGCTTTTCCAAAAGGAAATATCTTACCAAAAGATACTCTTGAAGCATACAATAAGATTGTATCTATAAGAGAATCAGCGATCGATGGAGGTGATGAAAAATTTGAAGAGTTAGTTCTCCAATTTTCGAACGACAGCGTTAGCACAAACTCTAGCATACCGGGATATCTAGGGTGGAAGACAGCCTTAATGTTACAACAAGATATAGAAGAAGCTATATACAATGCAGACCTAAATACAATATCGCAACCCATAAGAACTAATGATGGATATTACCTAATAAAGGTATTCAACAAGAGAAAAGATTTAGGACAGTTACACCTTGCTCATATATTTTTACCTTATCCTTATGAGGATTCGGATCAAAATCAGAAAGACAGTGTTCGTAATCAAGCCCTCGAAGTATATAATAAATTAATATCCGGAGCTGATTTTGACCAGACGGTTTTTAGATACTCTGCTGATAAACAGACCGCCGATCGGGGTGGTGTATTAGGATGGTTTGGTGTAAGCAACCCAATACCCACAGTTTTTGAAGCTCCTCTTTTCAACCTCAATATAGGCGAGGTATCACCTCCTTTGGAAATGGATTATGGCTTCCATATTTTCAAAAATCTAAACAAAGTAGCTTTACTACCTTGGGAAGAGATGAAAAAAGACATTACAAAATCTGTCACGCAAAGCGATAGAAACGAATTTGTAAAGAAATTACAGAGAGAAAGATTATCAGAAGAATATCCGTATATCGTAAATTCGCTTGTATATAATCAACTTCAATCAATAGCAAACAACTTTCACATTGCCGATTCTGCTTATTTTGAAAAGATTGCCTATCTGGATAATCAGGTTTTATTATCAATTGGATCTCAAAACTACACAGTAGTTGACTTTATCGACTTTTTGGTAGAAGACCCAGAGACCAATTTTACATTGTCAACAGATATTTTATCATACAAAGTGAACGATTTTATTCTGGCTAAACAGCAAGAAGTTCAAAAATCAACGCTTGCGGATAGATACCCTGAATTTCGCCATCTTACCCAAGAGTATTATGAGGGGATTTTGCTATTTAATGTAATGAATCAGGAAGTATGGGAGAAAGCTCAAAATGATACAGAGGCATTACAAGAGTTATTCGATAAAGACCCGATGAAATACAAATGGGATTCGCCAAAGTATAAAGGATATGTAATTCATGCAAGAGATAAAGCCACCATACAAAAGGCTGAAAACTTGATAAAAGAGCATAAAGGTTCTCCCGATTTACAACAAATCTTAACCAAGAACCTGAATATAAATAAAGAGCCATCTGTTTATATTGAAAAAGGGTTATGGGGCAAGGGCGACAACGGGTTTATTGACAGGACTATTTTCAAAACAAAGAACAATAGAGAGATAATAGGCTATCCTAAATTTATAGTAGAAGGAAGATTAATAAATGCTCCTGAAACTTTAGATGATGCCAGAGGGCAAGTTGTTGCAGATTATCAATCTATGATCGAGAAAGAATGGATAAAGAATCTCCACAATAAATATAAAGTAGAGATTAACAAAGATGTGCTACAAAGTATAAAATAAGGTATATTTCTTACATCAGAAATATGTATCATACCATAAAAAACGGCAAAATGATTAAACAGAAAAGAAAATCAGAAGTTTATGTTATACTGATAATATCAGTCATAACATCAGTATTTGCTGCCTGCTCCTCTAAATCGGAGGCAAACCCAGACAAGGCAAACCATCCGATAGTTTCCGTTAATCAAAAAACGTTGTATCAAGCTGATATAGAAACTGCTATACCTGAGGGGCTAAGTGCTGCCGATAGTACTACTGCTGCTGATGCTTATATAAAAATGTGGATTAATGATGAGTTGATTTACGAAAAGGCTAAGCAGAATGTGACCGATCAGGACAGAATAAACGAACTTGTGGAGAATTACCGTCAATCGCTGACTGTCTTTACATATCTTGAACAATTACTGAAAGAGGAACTATCGAAAAAAATATCGGAAAGCGAATTGAAGGATTATTATGACAAACATCCTGAAAGCTTCGAATTAGAATCGAGTCTTGTTAAAGGATTATTCCTGAAAATTCCCCGCTCATCTAATGAGGTGAACAATTTCAGACAATGGTATCAGTCGAAATCAGAAAGTGCTAAAGAAAAAATAGAGAAAGCTTCATTCCAGAATGCTGTTATCTATGATTATTTTTACGATCGTTGGGTCAATTTTGATGATATTGCAACCAACATTCCTACTCCGATAAGTAATGTAGATCAGTTTGTGAAAACAAATAAGAATTTCGAGACACAAGACTCTCTATATGTTTATCTTCTCCATATCGAAGAATTTGCCCCATCGGGAACAACAGCTCCTTATGAATATGCCAAACCTCAAATAACCGATATTTTGATCAATAAACATAGAGAATCTTTCCTGAAACAGATCGAAACAGATTTGTATAAGAAGGCTACGGATGCAGATGAGATAAAATTCTATCAAAAAAAGGAGAATAACACCAAGAAATAGTAGGCTGACAAAGGCTTATAACTTCTTTTAATATATTCCAAATATAACTTCAACCTATTATTGCTATATTTACGCCTCTTTTAATAATATACAAGGATGACCGTTTTAAAGAAAGCATTACTGTTTTTTAGCTTAATAAGCTCTATTTCATTTAATTTGAAAGCCCAAGACAATGTTATTGATCAGGTGGTTTGGGTAATTGGAGACGAGGCCCTTCTCAAATCCGATATCGAAGGAGTAAAATTGCAAATGCAACTTGAAAAAGAGCATTTTGATGGTGATCCATATTGTATAATACCCGAGCAATTGGCAGTTCAAAAACTATTTCTGCATCAAGCCAAATTAGACAGTATTGAAATTAGCGCAGGCGATGTTTCAAGAATGGTAGAAAGAGAAGTAAACAGAAGGATAGCAATTGTTGGCTCACAAGAAAAACTCGAAGAGTATTCGCATAAAACGATAAGCGAATTGCGCGAAGAGCTAAGAGAGCCAATGCGCGATAATCAAATCATACAGGAAGTTAAGCAAAAAATAGTTGGTAATATAAAACTAACTCCATCTGAGATTAGAAATTATTATACAGAATTACCACAAGATAGTTTACCATTTATTCCAACAACAGTACAAGTTGAAATCATCACGATGCTTCCGACTATACCTGTTGCTGAAATAGATGCTGTAAAAAATCGATTGAGAGAGTTTACCGATAGAGTAAATAAAAAAGAATCGAGCTTTTCAACATTAGCTTTATTATATTCTGAAGATGTGGAATCGGCTAAAAGAGGTGGTGAACTTGGATATATGGGACGTGCACAACTTGTTCCCGAATATGCCAATGCTGCATTTATGCTAAATGACCCTCAGAAAGTATCAAATATTGTAGAGTCTGAGTACGGTTTTCACATCATACAGCTTATCGATAAAAGAGGTGACCGTATAAATACACGTCATATTTTATTAAGTCCTAAAGTTCCTGCTGAAGAATTAAAAAAGACTACAACTCGTATGGACTCCCTTCTTATGGATCTTCAGGCTAAGAAATTTACGTTCGAAGAAGCCGCTACACACATTTCGGCAGACAAAGACTCACGTAACAACAAGGGTCTTATGGTAAATAAGAACGACTACAGTAATTATGGAGGAACATCACACTTCGAGATGCAAGATCTACCATTACAAGTATCTAAAGTTGTAGATAAAATGGCAGTAGGAGAAATGTCTAAACCCTTCACTATGCTTAACAACAATGGAAAAGAAGTTGTTGCAATTGTAAGACTAAAAGGAAGAATTGATGCTCACAAAGCCAACCTTTCGGATGACTATCAGGTAATGAAATCGATTGTTGAAGGCAGAAAAAGAGATGATGTTCTTAAGAAATGGGTACAAGATAAAATTAAGACAACCTACGTAAGAATTAACGATGATTGGAAAAACTGTGACTTCCAATACTCGGGTTGGATTAAATAAATCAGTACCACAACTTATTACTTGCGAGTAATAGAAACCCTGAGATTTATTTTGTAGGACTTAAACAATTTACATCTTTGCTACATAAGAATAAACTTCTTGATAGCAAGTACAAAAAAGATGAACAACGATATAAAGAATTCTCCAAGAAACAGGCGCAAAATGCACATAGCAGCTATTTTGTGCCTGCTTGTTCTATATACCTCGGCTCAAGCTTGGGTACAACAGCAGAAGCCTCAACATCCTATAACCCCTCAAACGGCAGCATCGGCAGCTAACAAGAAGGTTATACAGCTAATTCAAGCAGAAACTCTGAATAAAAGAATTGGCTTCGACCCTCAAATCTTAATAGACAATGTAGTTCTGTATCACGATGGAGCTTTTATGTATTGTGACAGTGCTTATCTGGATGAGGCCACTAACCAATTTGAAGCATTCGGGACAGTACGTGTCGAACAAGGAGATACACTCTTTCTTTATGGCAGTTATCTTCAATATGATGGAAACACCCAATTGTTACGAGTAAGAAACAATGTGCGTCTGGTAAACAGAGATATAACATTATTTACTGATAGTCTAGATTATGACAGACTAAGCAATATTGGCTATTACTTTGATGGAGGTATGCTAGTAGATTCTTTAAATGAACTGACTTCATTTTGGGGACAATATGAACCGACTAAACAGCTTGCATTATTTAGAGACAGTGTGAAGCTTACAAATGATAAGTTTGTGATGTTTACCGATACTTTGTTGTATAATACAAACAGTAAAGTTGCTACCATACTGGGTCCTACACGAATAGAATCGGATAGTGCAACCATATATTCAACCAGAGGTTGGTATGACACCACCAATGAGCTTTCTCTACTTTTGGATCAATCACGTATTATCAACAAAGAAGGAAACCGAATATTAATAGGCGACTCTATCTCTTATCATAAAAAGGACGGATACGGAGAAGTTTTCGGTAATATGTTCCTGCAAGATACCATCAAGAAGATAATACTTACAGGCAATTATGGTTACTATAACGAAATCACGAATTACGCAATGGCAACCGACTCAGCTCGAGCCATTGAATACTCACAACCTGATAGTTTGTTTCTTCATGGGGATACCCTTAAACTTATAACAGATTCGATATTTAGGGAAATAAAAGCCTATCATAATGTAAGGTTCTTTCGTACCGACTTGCAAGGAGTATGCGACTCATTGTTATTCAAAACAAAAGATTCGATTCTCTACATGTATAAGAATCCTGTTCTATGGAATGAAAATAATCAGATATTAGGAGACTCCATCAGTATATTCTTCAATGACAGTACTATTGACAGGGCTCACGTAAGACCTAACGCTTTTTCAATAGAACAGAAAGATTCTATACACTTCAATCAGTTGAAGGGGCGGAGTCTGAAAGCATTCTTTGACAATAAACAAATTAAGCATATTCTAGTAGAAGGAAATGCCGAGTCGATATTCTATCCCGAAGAAAAAGATCAATCTATGATGGGAATGAATCAGACCGAGAGCAGTTACTTGTCTATTGACTTTAAAGATAAAAAGATAGAAAAGCTCAAACTTTGGCCTAAAGCAACGGGAAAGATGATTCCTCTCTCAGACTTAAAACCTGACCAGGGCAGATTACCGGACTTCGAATGGCTCGATTATTTACGCCCTCTTGATAGGGATGATGTATTCAGAAAAGTGAAGCGAAAAGGCGGTTTCGATCCTCGTAAGCCAAGATCAAACGTACCCGCTCCACCTGCGAACTAGAAGAATACCTATATTTGCACTAGGTAAGCAGAATACACAATTACAGAAAGACTCTTACAGTTTTTTTGCAGAATCTTAGATAAAAGCAAACTCAACGACTAAAGCAATGAATGATATTATACATTTACTTCCCGATTCAATAGCCAACCAAATAGCTGCCGGTGAAGTTGTACAACGCCCGGCATCTATAGTCAAAGAGCTTCTCGAAAATTCGATTGATGCAGGAGCTACAAGCATACAACTTATAATAAAGGATGCAGGACGTACATTAATACAAGTCATAGACAATGGCAAAGGTATGTCGAGTACCGATGCACGATTGGCTTTCGAGAGACATGCAACCTCTAAAATCCGTACTGCAGAAGACTTATTCGCCTTACGCACCATGGGATTCCGTGGAGAAGCTTTGCCATCTATTGCTGCTGTGGCACATGTTGAGCTAAAAACAAAACGTAAAGAAGATCAAGTAGGTACACATCTTGTTATTGCAGGATCTACCGTAGAGAAACAAGACGAAATTGTTTGTGCAGACGGAAGTAACTTTGCTATCAAGAATATTTTCTTCAATGTTCCTGCACGCCGTAAGTTCTTAAAATCGAACGAAACCGAACGTAAAAATATACTTACCGAACTCGAAAGGGTTGCTATGGTAAACTCCGAGATTGAATTTTCGTTTATCGAAAATGATATTGAAGTTATAAAATATCCTGCCTCTAATCTCAAACAACGCATTATCAATGTAATTGGTAAAAACTTCAATCAACAATTAATCTCGATTGAGATAGAAACCACCATTGCTAAAATATATGGTTTTGTAGGCAAGCCCGAATCGGCTCGCAAAGCCCGTGCTCAACAATACTTCTTTGTGAATGGCAGATACATGCGTCATCCATATTTTGCAAAAGCTATAACATCAGCATTTGCACCACTAATACCCGTTGGAGAGAATCCTAACTTTTTTATTTATATAGAAGTTAGTCCTGATACTATTGATGTAAACATACATCCAACGAAAACAGAGATTAAGTTCGAAAACGAACAACCAATCTGGCAAATACTAGCAGCAACAGTTAAAGAGGCATTAGGCAAATTCAACGAAGTGCCTACTATTGATTTTGACACACTGGATGCTATTGATATACCAATACATACACCGGGAGTTACGAATGCTGCACGACCACAGGTTAACGTAAATCCTGCCTATAATCCTTTTAAATCAGCCTCATCGGGTGGTAACAACCAAGGAGGAGGAAGTAGCTATCAACGCCCTAATTTTGATTGGGAAAGCTTATATAAAGGTTTCGAAACAGACACCAATATAGATAGTTCGGAAGCAGGAGAAGCGATCGAAATAAGATCATCTGAATCTGATTTGTTTGAAGAAAGCTCAAACTCCCTACATTATCAATACAAAAACAGATATATACTTACATCTGTTAAGTCGGGATTGATGATGATAGATCAGCGTAAGGCTCATGTACGCATACTCTTCGATCAGTTTCTACAAAATATAAAACTTAAAAGAGGTATCTCACAACGAACTCTATTTCCTGAAATAGTAGAATTTTCAGCTTCGGAGGCTGCCATGATTCCTTATTTGTTAGATGATATAGAAGCCGTAGGTTTCGATCTTAGTAATCTGGGGAATAACTCATACGCCATAAATGGTGTTCCTTCAGAGATTGATAAGATCAACTCAGTAGAATTGATTCACAATATGGTCACCAAAAGTATTGAAACTGGTAGTGATGTGAAAGACGAAATACAAGAAGCTTTAGCATTATCACTAGCCTATGCTGCTGCCATACCATACGGACACAGATTAACTAATGACGAGACTAGTGATATCGTAAATCGTTTATTGGCTTCACCATCGCACAAATACACACCTGATGGCAAACTCATAATTTCAATCTTTGATGATTCGGAGATTGATAGAAGATTTAAATAACTCAGCCTTTCTCATATAAAACAATAGCCTTACATAAAACCCTTTACACTTCCACTTATAGAAGTACAAAGGGTTTATTTTAACTAAAAAAACGTAAATATTTGTTTCTTTTAGGTACTTTTGTATTCCAATACATACACAACTAACAATTTATGAAAAAATCATTCTTTTTTATTCTATTAAGCTGCTTTATTCTTCTTGGATATTCTTGTAGTAGCGATGACAACAACGTTGTAGGCACTCAGTCCGAAAATGAATTGAGGGAAGTCTCATTTAACATTAGCAACTTTTCTTCTGAGACCTCAGAAATATCCACTAGATCGAGTTTAGCCGATAATAAGATAAAATACCTCCGCTATGTAGTATTTAATAGAGATCCAGCTCACCCAGAGATAGAAGGTGAAGTCGTTGAAAGCAATACACTAGAGGGTTCTGATCTTGGTTCAGTCTTTAAACTTAAAATAAAGAAAGGTAGTTACAGAATTGCTATTTTTGCTTCTGAGTTACCAATAAGATCCGAGAAAGTCAATCCAAACGGAGGATCACTGGGATCTTCTGAGCCTATTGAAGCAACTATTATTGAGGATATTACAAATCCTAATAAATTTCATGGATCAATAGATTTTGAAGTAAGCAATACTGATATACAAGAGACTGTCAAACTAAAAAGGTCTGTAGGCAAAATTACACTAGCAATATCTGATTTAGATAAAGCTCCAAGCGATGTACAAACAATCATACCCATCTTGTGTGTTACAGATAAGAATGCTCCACAACCATATGCTATGTATTTCCAACCTTCTTATAATCTGATGTATAATGGTGCTAGTGTTTTTTCTGGGGTCGATCCAGATCATTCACATCTATACTCTAGTATTTATATTGACCGAAGTAAATTCAGCTCAATAAATGAAGAGAATCCTTTCAGTTTTTATATGCTGCAAAATATTAATATTAATTATAGTGTTGTTGGAATGTATCCAAGTGCTCCTTTAAGCTATGATTTGTATCTCCAAGGATCGAGAACGAATAAAATAGAAAGACAATATCTTATAAATCCTACCAGACCAGGAGAAGATGTGAAAAATACGGATGTAGTTTTTATGATCCGTATCAAGGAAGGCATTGTTATAAATCCAAATGAACAAATAACAATAAAAGGACTGTTATTTAAAAATAATCAAGGCTTTGACATTACTGTTGATCACGAATGGGGAAACAATACTAACGAAATAATAGACCAACTATTATAAAAATCTCTTAAGTACTCACTTATAAAAAAGTGGGGTTATTCACTAATAGCGAATAACCCCACTTTTTTTATTATACCTAACTAATTATTGGCGCTATTAAAATCTTTTGCATTGACCACCGTAGCATAGAAATAATTTAACGCAGCAAGAAATGCATTATGTACATTTTCTCCACTAACCGTTTTTCCATTAATCTCTAAGTTAGGAGCGGCACAAGCATCTCCTATAACTGTACAATTATAGCCAAAATCTTTAGCTGCACGAGTAGTTGCATCTACACACATACTTGTCATCATTCCACAAATAACAAGATCAGATATACCTAACTCTTTTAGATAATCCAGAAGTTCTGTTTCTCTAAAACTATTAGGAAAATGCTTTACAATTATCTTCTCGTTATTTAGAGGAGCTACCTCCGAATGAATCTCTACTCCTGGTGTTCCTGGCACAAAAAATGTAGCACCCGGACGATCTGATATATGTTGTATATGTATAACCGGAAGACCTTCGTTCCTGAATTGTTCTAAAACCAGCTTGGCATTTAAAACGGCTTCATCACTACGCACAAGAGGCATATTTCCTCCTGCAAAGTAATCATTTTGTATATCAATTATAACTAATGCTTTTTGTTGTGCATTCATCGTTAATGAGAAAATTAGTAATAGAATAAAACTTATTGTTTTCATCTTAAATAAATAATAGCATTTAATGGCATACGCAACCTTACAAACTGAAGTTGTTATGTTTACCAAAGCAACAAAAGTCTAAGACCTTAATCTATACCAAGTGTTAGTTTGCAGATTTCGATCTCACGCTCATTACCCGTATTCTTACCCATTACATCCGAAAGCTTAACTGCTTGAAGAAACTCACCCTTCGGATTAGCTTTTATTGCTGATAATTTAATTACAATATTCAGAGGCTTTACACCTACATCATTTGTAAAATAAGTTCCAATTCCATAAGTATCATGAACGCGATTACCTACGAAATCCTTTATACGTTTTACTTCTCCAAGATTCAACGAATCACTGTAAACTATTGTTTTAGATGCAGGGTCAATGCGATTTTCTTTGTAAAACTGGATAGCTTTTTCAGTAAACTCAATAACATCACCACTATCACAACGCACTCCATCAAACAATTTAGCCTGTTTCAGACTAAATGACTTGAAGAAAGAGTCTGTTGTATATGTATCAGTAAGAGTAATACCTAGACTTCCTTGAAACACCTCTACCCAAGCTTCGAGAGCTTTAATATTTGCAGCACGATAGCCAAATAATGCCCCATGATACATAAACCACTCGTGCGGCATAGTCCCGATAGGCGTAGTATTGTGTTTCATTGCCAGATACACATTACTTGTACCTTTGAAATGATCGCCTGAACTATCACGAAGAGTACCTACTACTTCGTCATGTACATCGAATGAGAAACGGCGACGAGTGCCAAAGTCCGAATAATCGGCTTCCATCTCAACTAGAGCTTTCGCCTTTTGTAATGTCTTTTTCTTTACTCCTTGAGGCGATTCTCCAACCATAACAAAATACAACTCAGAGATTATTGCCATAAGTGGCACTTCCCAAAGTACTGTACGATACCAATGACCTTCTATCACCACCTTAAGGTCGCCACCTTGTTGTGTTATCTGAACTTCTTCTGGATTATATTGATAACCTTCAAGAAAATCTATAAATGCAGGATCGAAGAAATAACAACGTCTTTCTATATACTTCTTTTCCTCTTTGGTCATTTTCAATTGAGTCATGGCTTGCACCTCTTGTTTAAGGCGTTCAGCAAACCCTTCAGGAAATTCGGTATGACCTCTGTTTATGAATTCATATCTTACATACGAACGTGGATATAACTTCTGTATAGCAAGCATTACAGAAAACTTATATAGATCGTTGTCCGTAAAATGTTTTATAATCATAATCGGTTGTGTTTGTTTATCAATGCAGAATCAAATTTTTACTGATTCATATATTTAAAGGTCATCGACCTCTTTACTGTACATAAATAACACCGAAAATACGAAATTGTTATTTCTTAATCAATAAAACTACATTCTCAACATGATGTGTATGAGGAAACATATCCACTGGCTGAACTTTCTCCACCTTATATTTAGCATCAAGCAGATTCAAATCTCTAGCTTGTGTAGCAGGATTACAGCTCACATAAACCACTTTTTCGGGCTCAGCAAACAATATTGCTTCGATTACATTGTCGTGCATACCTGCACGGGGAGGATCGGTTATAATAACATCGGGCTTACCATGTTCATTGATAAAGTCTTGAGTTAAAATATCCTTCATATCACCTGCATAAAACAAGGTATTTTCTATTTTATTGTTTTGAGAATTGAATTTTGCATCTTCAATTGCATCTTCTACATATTCTATACCTACTACCTTACGAGCATTGCGAGCCACAAAATTGGCAATAGTTCCCGTTCCTGTATATAAATCATATACCAGTTCATCTCCTGTCAATCCGGCAAAATCACGGGTTATTTTATACAAGTTGTAAGCTTGCTCGCTATTGGTTTGATAAAATGATTTCGGTCCGATCTTAAATTTAAGACCTTCCATTTCTTCATATATATAGTCATTGCCTTTCCAAGTTAAGACCTCTTGATCAGTTATCGTATCATTGGCTTTCTGATTGATGATATACAATAAAGATGTAATCTGAGGGAATTTTTCGGCAATAGCATTCAATACATCCTCATGCTTTTCTTTGTCATCGTCATAAAATACCACGATTACCATTAACTCTCCTGTACTTGATGTACGAATAATTAAGGTACGCATCAATCCTCCTCTATTTCTCAGATCGAAAAATGTATATTCTTTTTCATAACAATAATCACGGATGAAATTTCGAAGCTGATTCGACACATCTTCCTGCAACCAACATTTATTGATTTCTAATACCTTGTCAAAACAACCAGGAATATGAAAACCAAGTGCATTCATATTATCGAATGTCTCGCCTGATTTAACCTGATCCCAAGTCAGCCATTTTTTATTGGAGAAAGTATATTCTAGTTTATTTCTGTAGAATGTAGTCTTTTCTGAACCTAGAATCGGTTTTATCTCGGGTAAATCTATTTTACCGATACGAGTAAGGTTATCCTCTACTTGTTTTTGCTTATATCTTAATTGTTCCTCGTAAGGTAAGATTTGCCATTTGCAACCACCACATACCCCAAAGTGTTCACAAAAAGCTTCGGTACGTATATCCGAATACTTTTCGAAGCGAATAGGTTTACCTTCGGCATAATTCTTTTTCTTACGGCTTAATTGTAGGTCTACAATATCACCGGGAACTACGAAAGGGATAAACACGATCATATTATCGATCTTTGCAATAGCCTTACCTTCGGCTGCAATATCTACTATTTCGACCGAAGGATATATCGGTTGTGGTTTTCTATCTTTTCTCATTTCTATTTAGGTCGCAGACCTCTTTATTATTTTTGTAGTTGACATTAACAAGCCTTACCAAATAAACAATATAGCAACAGACTGTTATCTTGTATATACTTGTGCTGCAAAAGTAATATAAAAAATTAAGCCCATAAATCAATATTGATTCAATGGGCTAATTATTCTAAAAAATAAGTTATTATTATTTCTCGACTTCCTTATCACAAAAAAGTCCCCAAGTTTTTTACTTGAGGACTTTTCTTATATTAAATATAGTTCTTTATGCCATTTCTGCTTTCTCTGCTTCTAATTCAGCTTTCTTTGCATCCATCTTCCGAGTTATCTTTCCATAAATAACAAGGGCAATAGCCGAAACCAATCCTATACCAAAGAAGAATACCCAGATATAGTGCGCATTCTCAGTAGCCGCAGCATAGGCTTCGGGCGTTGAGAATCCTTTTGGATCGGGACAATATTTTTGCAAAAGGAATCCTGAAATACCAAATGCAAGCAACGAAGATACGAACGAATGCAAGTGACTAAAGCCAAGATAAAGCCCTTCTTCACCCTTAGGAGCTTGAAGAGAAAAATATTCCAAGAAACGAGGAGATATAAAACATTCAGCCAATGCTTGAAATGCAATACCCACAATCATCATGAAAGTCACAGGATGAATAGTACCAAAGAGCAAGTCATTTCCCATAAGAGAACCTCCAGCCATGATACATGCCGATATTGGGATAATAAACATACCAACAGTCATAGATGCCAAAGCCGAACGTTTTTGCATCACTGTAGTCACTAGGTTAACCAGAAGAAATACAACCAACGGATTTACGTTTGCAATCCATCCAGGAGATGCTTCTTGTCCTACCAAACGAATAACGTATTTAGGCATAGTAGCATACATCTGTTGTTGTACCATCCAGAAACCACTTACGATAAGGATAAGAGCAATTAAACGTCCGTTCTTACAAACTTTCACTAAAGCTTTAAATATATCTGAAAAGGTTTTTCCTTGTCCCGAAACATTCGACGATTGATAGAAGAAATAAACAGCTACTAAAGCTAGTAACGTCATAGATGCAGAAAAGTAATTTAGATATACTAAACCTATATCGCCTAAACTTTTACGAAGTGGATCTACCACAGTTTTACCCGTGAAAGCTCCAATATTCACCATCATATAGAATATAGCAAATCCACGTGCGCGTGTACTCTCTGTTGTCTCACGTGCTACCGTTCCCGATATTACAGATTTAATAAATGCTCCACCTATAACAATCAATAAGAGAATAGGAACAATAGACCAACGTTGAGAACTATCTAAAAGCCCAGTAAATTCGGTATCATGTCCGAAAGTAACAAGCCCTCTCTCTTGAAAAAATGAAGAAAACATCCCTTCTCCCGTTCCAGCACCATAACTAACCAGTCCTGCATTTTCGAACATAGTTGGGAATATACCCAAACCAAAGTATCCGATTGTAAGAAGTGCAAAAGCTATAATAATAGATGTTCTGAAACCTATTTTATCAGCATAAGCACCAACCAAAGTAGGCAGAAGATAAAGTAATGCAGAGAATGTACCCGAGATCAATCCCGATTCAACATCAGAAAAGCCCCATACATTGGATAAATAAATAGTAAGAACGATAAAGACGGCATAATATGCCAACCTTTCCAATAATTCGACGGAATTGGCAACCCAAAAGGCTTTAGAGAATTTAGTCATAATAGTCTAGAGTCTGTTTTTATATTTAAGAATAGTAATATATTTAATAGTTAAACGGACATGGTACTTATGCAAATATTCTATGATATCTGCATTTAGAAAGGTTTCATATAATAAGTTATAGCGGCCGACATAACTCGGTTGGCAGATCTCGAAAATGGATCTGTTTTATGGCTTTTGTAAATATCAGAAAAGCCCATATAATAACGTCCTTCTATTGTAAAATTACCTGCACCTGTACGAAGTTCAAACCCCATTCCGACAACTAAACCATAGTCTAATTTATGTTGGGCTTTGCTTCCATAATGAGCAACAACATAAACCGAGTCGGGAGGAGAAGTGGCAATCCACTCCGAAAAAGCTTCATTCTTTTTTTCAGAATCACCTACAAGGAAACTTATTTGGGGTCCTAAATTTACAAAAGCACGTCCCTTCTTTCCAAAGTAGATGTGCGTCAAAAAGGGGATTTGAATATAACTAAGTGTCCTGCTATATTTAAGTTTTGGTAGATCCTCCCCAAATTTTTGCTCATATCCTTGTTGACTGTAATTCAATTCAGCTATAAACCCTAGGTTCTTCTCACTGATATATCGAACAGATACCCCCCCCTTATATTGTTGCAACATTTTTGTGTTTAACTCAAATCCTGGGGCTGTCGTAACAAAGCTCATTGTTGAGAATGTAGGACCGAAGTTTACCCCAAAATTCCATTCGGGAGTAAATTCGGATTGAGAATATCCTTTGATGCAAGCCAAAGCAAGCAATAAAACGGTGAGAGCTTTTTTTATCATTTGCCATATTCTATTTTATCGACACTACCATCTATCTTATAATGAACTATATAAAATCCATTATTCATATAACCACCTGCCGAATTTACCTTACTAAAGGAAATGGGGGTTTGCAAAGTCGATACTGATATTGAATTTATATTAGATTCGAAGTTCTTTCCATATTTTAATAATCCTGTCAGAAAATAGATACCTGTATCATAACCTAAAGCTCCGTATTTAGGATAAGTATTAATCAAAGACTTATCGTTATACCATCTCTGATAATTGGAGATAAATTGCTTAGTCTTATAGTCATCATCCGACATATAGAATGGAGTATATATATACGTATCATTTTTATGAAAATTGGCAAAGAACTGAGGATAGGTTTGCCACTCTGGATGTCCAAATAAAGCCAAGTCAATATTAGGCTCTTCTTCTTTGATCAAATTTAATACCGGTAGCAGAGTCTCTAGCAACTGAGCAGAACCCGAAGCTGCAACTATTATATTTTTTCGATTCAGGTCTAATACCGAAGCCAAATTAGTAGCCAAGTTATCATTCAGAGCAATACTACTGGCACGCATTCCTCTTTGATTTAACTGACCATTCAAAGTTGTAACAAACTCTTTCTTGCTATTATTTCCATTCTCCATTATGTAGATAATGTTATCATTCCCAAAGAAATCAGCAAGAACTTGGGCAGTGTTATCATACAAAACATCAGAAGGAGCATTCAATTGCAATACCTGTGTATTTTTCTGTGCTTCATTTGTTTTTGTAGGAAAAGGTATTGCATACTTTATCCCTTCTTTCTTCGCAAAATTAGAAAGCACATCTACTTGTTCGGGAGAAAAGCCACCAATAATCAGATCCAGATCCCTCATTTCAGTGGTTTCTAATAAGCTCTCTAATTTAGTAGTTCCTTCTTCGGAACCCATATCAAAAACATATACATTGGCTGAAAGACCTTTAGCCTTCATCTCCTCCAATGCCAATAAAAAGCCTTCGTAATACTCTATAAAACGTGCACTTTTCCCCTCTGATTTATTTACAAAAGGAAGCACTACACCTACTTTTATTGCATCTACATCCTGCAAATTCCATTCGGGAGCAGACTCCGTTTGAGAATACCCATTAATGCAAGCCACAGCAAGCATCAAGAAAGCCAAGGTTCTTTTTATCATTTGCCGTATTCTATTTTATCGACACTACCATTTGTTTTATAATGCACTATATAAAATCCATTATTCATATATCCACCTGATCCACTTACTCTATTAAAAGAGATTGGTGTTTGCAAAGCTGGTACTGATATTGAATTTATACTAGATTCGAAATTCTTTCCGTGTTTAAATAATCCAGTCAGAAAATAAATACCTGTATCATAACCTAAAGCTCCATATTTGGGGTAAGTATTTATCAATGATTTATTATTATACCATTTTTTATAATTCGAGAGGAATTGTTTGGTCTTATAATCGTCATCCGACATATAAAATGGCGTATATATATAAGTGTCGTTTTTGTAAAAATCAGTAAAGAACTGAGGATAGGTTTGCCATTCAGTATGTCCGAATAGAGACATATTAGTATTAGGTTGTTTCTCTCTTATCGAACTTAAAACAGGCAACAGACTCTGCAATAACTGAGCAGAACCCGAAGCTGCAACTATCACATTTCTGCGATTTGCATCTAAAGCCAATGCCAGATTAGCAGATAAATTCTGATTTGCAGCAACACTCGTTGCACGCATTCCTCTTTGACTTAACTGAGCGTTTAAAGCTGTAATAAATTCTTTTTTGTCATTATTCCCGTTTTCAGTAATATAGATCACATTGGCATTACCAAATAGGGTAGAAAGAGTTCTTGTTGTATTATCGTACAATATTTCATGAGGAGCATTTAACTGAAACACCTCATTGTTTTTTTGAGTCTCATTTGTTTTAGTCGGAAAAGGTATTGCATATTTTATCCCCTGCTTCTTTGCAAAATTAGAAAGCATGTCTACTTGATCTGACGAGAAACCTCCGATAATAAGATCTAAGCTTTTCATTTCAGACGTTTCCAATAAACTTTTCAATTTGGCTATTCCCGTTTCAGAACCCATATCGAAAACATATACATTAGCCGAAAGACCTTTTGCTTTCATCTCTTCTAATGCTAATAAGAAGCCCTCGTAATACTCTATAAAACGAGCACTTTTCCCTTGTGATTTATTGAGGAAGGGAAGCACAACTCCTACTTTTATAGCATCTATGTCCTGTAAAGTACTCACCGGAACTTGCCCACTTGGGTAAGAAGAACCAGCACTTTGAAGCGAAGGTATTAGAATAGTCATACCTTGCTTTAACCCATCCTTTAATATAGGATTAAAGTCAATCAAAGCTTCAGGAGTAGTGTTATATTGTCTGGCAATTCCATAAAGAGTTTCTTTTGGAACCACCTGATGTTCTATGAAACGACTCTTTGCCTGAGCAATGGATTGTGGGACTGGAGTATTTGAAACATTATTAGAAGAACGACCTCCTGATGATGGTATTAACAATGATTGCCCTTCACTTAAAGGCTTTAACTTTAATTCGGGATTAGCGTTTATCAAATCGTCTACTTTCAGATCAAATTGTTTCGCTATCGAATATAATGTTTCCTTTGCTTTTACTATATAAGACCGTACATTTGAGTTTGCGGTTTGATTTAGTGAAGTATTACTCGTAGGTATTTTGATCTGCTCACCCAACTTCAAGCCTTTTTCGGCCTTTGGATTCAGAGCATAAATATCACTAACCGAAATATTATATAAGCGAGCTATCGAATAAGCAGTTTCTCCTTTTGCAACTGTATGTGTTGTAAATTTACCATTGCCTTGCAAAATTTCGACTTTGAGAGCCGATGCAGATACTCCTTCTGTCGCCGACAAAGAAAGAGTAGTTGCTAAAGCGAGATAACAACCTGCAAGAATGGATTTAACGTATTTAAAATTCATTTGAGTGTGTATTTATTATTCTAAACAAAGGTATAAAAATTAGTGGTATTTTTTATAAATATCGAGGTTTGTTCCTCAAAACACTATTTGTATTTATCCCAAAGTTGCGATTCTATGACTTCATGTGTTCTCTTTATCAAATCAGGGATATCAAGCTCGGTAAGCCCCTCAGTAGATATAGGATCATGCACTATTATTTCCATCTCTTTACCAAAACTCATTACTCTCGAATGTATTTTCAATATATCATAAGGTCCATTCAATGTTATCGGCACAATAGGCAACTTCATCTGGGTTGCAATTATATATGCACCTTTTTTGAATCGCCCCATTTTTCCGGTATAAGTACGTTGACCTTCAGGAAATATAGCCATAGAAACTCCTTTTTCGAGTTCATCCTCAGCCTTCTCTATTGTTTGTGCCAATGCTCTTGTATTTGAACTGTCTACAAATACATGACCAGCAATTTCGGATGCTTTACCTACAAATGGAATTTTACGCAACTCATGCTTTTGCACCCATTTAATATTATGCCCCAGATAACCATAGGTCAAGAAAATATCGAATGCTCCTTGATGGTTTGCTATAAAGATATAAGACCCATTGGGATCCAACTTATCATTCTGTTTCACCCTAATTTTACATAAAGCAGCTTTACAAACTATTTTCGACCAATACTCTGGAGGAGTATATCCCCAGAATTTACGATTTCCGATCGAACAGCCTAGCATCACAAGAATTGCTGTAACTATACTAGTCACAACAAGAATAGGAATAAAAATAAGCCATTGGTACAAGAAAGAAAGAATACCCTTCATCTTATTCTAATATAGTTTTTCGGTTCAGATAAACAAAAATACATTTTTTTGTTCTCTTCTGAAACAAATGCTACACTTTAAGATAATGATGTACCCCTACTACACTTTATAAAGGGTAAGGAAAAAGCTTTTAAAGCAGTAAAATGAAGTAATGGAAAACATTATTCTATTTTTTATTACAACATGCTTTCCTTTCATAAAGGCTTAAATGCTTACATTTGTCTACTTGATGTTAATAGCAGATATGGAAGAAGATTTAAGAGAATATAACCCTGAAGGTTCAGACTTGAGAAAGCTACAACTCAAAATGTTTGAAATACTCCAAGTAGTAACCTCAATTGCAGGCAAACACAGCATCCCCTATTGGTTAAGCGGAGGTACTCTGCTAGGCGCTGCCCGACATGGAGGCTTTATACCTTGGGATGATGATATTGATATTGAACTGCTTCTACCCGATTATAAGAAACTACTTAAAATTCTGGAAAAGGAATTGCCATCGGATCTTTATTTACAAACGCCCAAAGACAAAGGCTATCGTCTGCTATTCTCCAAAGTAAGAGACAAGCACTCGGTTGTAGTTGAAGAAGATGATTTAATGGATAATTATTTTGAAAAAGGAATATACATAGATATATTTCCGGAAGAGAGAAGTTATAAGCCTTTAAAGAATGTAGTTGATTTTTTTTATGGTAGATCTTTTCGCCGACTCAAACGAGGAAAGCCATTTCATTCTCTAAAATATTTTTACGAATATACATTATCTCTCCTTCTCTACCCTATTGGCATTTTATTGACCTGGTTTGCCAGAGGATTATGTGCCATCACCCACCCTAATAATATCCTGCATAGTTATGGCATTGGTAATACAACCAATCATAATGCGAGCTACATGTTTCCATTAAGCACAATCGAGTTTGAAGGAAAAACATTCTCTGCTCCGGGTAGCACCGAAGCCTATCTTACAAAACAGTATGGTGATTATATGAAAATTCCACCAAAAGATAAAAGAGCAACTCACTTTTTAAGAGTGAAATATAAATAAAGAGAAAGTGAGG
>NZ_CVRU01000159.1 GCF_001261715.1 Dysgonomonas sp. HGC4
TATGATATAAGTAGAGGTGTATAATATATACTTCTACAACTAAGAAATAATAAATTTTGTATTACATAATTTCAAAAAAATATGAAAGTAAATATTAATTGCTTTATTCCATTTCAAAGTGCAAATCAAGTAAAAGAGACTGTTGAAACTTTGAAAGCATCACAGCTGGTAAATAAAATCTATTTACTGACCGATAACGATTGTAAAGATAAAGTAGAGGGTTGCGAGGTTATTTCGATCAACTCATTAAAATCGACAGATACAATCAAAAAAATAGCTGCAAAAGCAGATACAGCATATACATTGATCTATACTAAATCGGCAGATCTTAGATTAGGCTATTTTGCTTTGGATCGTATGATTCAATTGGCACAAGATTCTGATGCAGGACTTATTTATGCAGACCATTATCAAGTTGTAGGTGACGATAAAAAGAATTGTCCAGTGATAGCTTACCAAAAAGGAAGTTTAAGAGATGATTTTAACTTCGGGTCTGTTCTTATTTACAAGTCGGATGATTTAAAGAATGCTGTTTCTCAAATGGACACAGCTTATAAATTTGCAGGATTGTATGACCTAAGATTAAAGGTTTCGCAAATAGCAGAATTGGTACACATCAACGAATATCTATATACCGAAATAGAAAACGATACGCGTAAAAGTGGCGAAAAGATTTTCGATTATGTAGATCCTAAAAACAGGGAAGTACAGATAGAAATGGAGAAAGCTTGTACCGATCATCTAAAGAAAATAGGCGCTTACCTTAAACCTCAATTCAAGAAGATTGAGTTTAATAAAGCTGATTTTGAATTCGAAGCATCAGTTATAATTCCCGTTCGTAATCGTATTCGTACTATTACAGATGCAGTGAAATCGGTATTGAGTCAGAAAACTAACTTCAAGTTTAACCTTATCATTGTAGATAATTATTCTACAGATGGAACAAGCGAGGCTATTGAAAAATTTGCTTCTGATGAGCGTTTGATTCATGTTATCCCCGAAAACAAAGAATTGGGTATTGGTGGTTGCTGGAATGCAGGAGTACACCATCCGAAGTGTGGAAAGTTTGCCGTGCAATTGGATAGCGACGATGTATATTCGGATGAAAATACGTTACAAAAGATTGTAGATGCTTTCTATGAGCAAAACTGTGCTATGGTTGTTGGTACATATATGTTGACCGATTTCGAGATGAAGATGATTCCTCCTGGTATTATCGATCATAAAGAGTGGACTCCCGATAATGGTCGTAATAATGCACTTCGCATCAACGGGCTTGGTGCTCCGCGTGCTTTTTATACTCCTCTGTTGAGAGATATTAAAGTCCCTAATACAAGCTATGGCGAAGATTATGCACTTGGTTTATATTTCTCTCGCGAATATCAGATCGGACGTATATATGATGTCCTGTATTTGTGTCGCCGTTGGGATGATAACTCGGATGCTTCGTTGGATATTGTGAAAATGAATGCACACAATACTTATAAAGACAGAATACGTACATGGGAAGTAGAGGCACGTATCAGTTTCAATAAAAAATAATAAGGTTACCGTAGGGGCAGGCTTATGTGTCTGCCTTCTAAGGTGGTCGTATAAATAAGTTAGCCCATACAATAAAATAATAATTGAATGAAAACACATGTAACATCCGATGATGCTAAAAGTCTACTTTTGGAACAATTACAAGAGTGGGAGCAAGCCCGATTAAACTATGAGGCTTTAGCAAATGTCGAATCAAAAGAGAAATCTTTTGATGGGTTTGTAATTAAAGTGCAATTTAATCCGGGACGAATTCAATCGTCAGCAGCAAAGGTAGATACAAAATCCATTCAGGAGAGAAAATGTTTCTTGTGTCCGGCAAACTTGCCATTGGTACAGAAGGGTATACCGTTTGAGAATACTTATCAGATATTAGTCAATCCATTTCCAATATTTCCACAACATTTTACAATACCTACTTATGAGCATGTAGATCAATTAGTTTTAAACAGGTATAAAGAGATGCTGGCTCTGGCGAAGGACTTGAATGAGTATACCTTTTTTTATAATGGACCCAAATGTGGAGCTTCTGCACCCGACCATGCTCATTTTCAGGCAGGGAGCAAAGGATTTATGCCTATCGAAGAAGATGTTAAACAAATAGATAAAGAAATAGTATTAGAGACCGAAGGTTTAACTGTTTCTGCATTTAAAAAATATCTGAGAAATGGTTTCTTAATTGAAGCCGAAGATAAAGATAGAGCTGTTGACTTCTTCAAGGAACTATATTCTTTACAGGAGATAAAAGAAGGCGAAAAAGAGCCAATGATGAATATTATTTCCTGGTATGAAGATGGGAAATGGTTCAGTTGTATTTTTCCTCGTGCGAAACACCGTCCGGCTTGCTTCTTTGCTGAAGGTGACTATAATATCTTAATCAGCCCTGCATCAGTCGATTTGGGAGGTGTACTAATCACTCCACTCGAAAAAGATTTTAATAAGATTACTTCTAAAGATATAGAAACGATATTAAAAGAAGTATGCATAAGTGATGTCGATATGATGATCTTAATAAAAAAAATAAAGGACTTACCAAAGTAAGGTCTGAAACCTTAAGAGATAAAACTATGCAAGAAAAGAAACAAAAATCGCCTTGGGCGTGGATTCCTACTCTTTATTTCGCCGAAGGTCTTCCCTATGTTGCTGTAATGACTATTGCCGTCATTATGTACAAACGTATGGGAATATCTAATACCGATATTGCATTATATACCAGTTGGTTGTATTTGCCATGGGTTATCAAGCCTTTCTGGAGTCCTTTTGTTGATTTGCTGAAAACTAAACGTTGGTGGATTGTTATCATGCAGTTACTTATAGGAGCGGGCTTTGCGGGAATTGCTTTTACTATTCCTTTGCCATTCTTCTTTCAGGCTACATTAGCATTTTTCTGGCTCTTGGCATTCAGTTCGGCAACACACGATATTGCGGCAGATGGCTTTTATATGCTGGCACTAGATACCAATCAGCAGGCAATGTACGTGGGTATCAGAAGTACTTTTTACCGTGTGGCAACCATTATGGGCCAAGGTATTCTTATTATATTGGCTGGTTTTCTGGAAAGTACATCGGGTAGTGAACCTGTTAAAATAGATATTGATGTATCTCCACAATATACACAGTCAACAATGTATATTCCTCAGAATACCATTTCTCAGGAGCAAGAAGGTAAGATCACTTTTATTGTAGATAAAGAGACTGTGAAAATGGGTACGCAGGGTGTTGACAAAGATAGCCTTAGTGTATTTATGAAGTCAATTACAGTATCTAATGAAAACAATGGATTTGTAATTAAAGAAACAGAAGCACATAAAGCTGAGGTTGAAAAGAATAAAGCTAGTTGGTGGACATTATATGTATCTCAGCCGTTAGGTAATTGGATTCGAGATTCGTTTGGTGAAAAAAGAGAGGTTGATGAATCTACTTCTAATCTGGCAGGTAATGTGGCGGTGGTAGCAGTACGACTTTCGAAGCAACCCGAGTTGGGCAAAGAAATGGTACTGAATACAACAATGAATAAAGGGGATAGAAGTATTTCTCTTATATCGGGAGATAGACTTTCCTTTAACGAAAAAAACTGGAATAAACCGGCATACGTAGTTTTTCAGGTCGATCCAAAGCTTTCTGAAACCAGTAGAGCAGAGTATAAAGGTTTGTCAGGGAATATTCCATTTGCGTGGTCTATCACATTCTTCGTATTAGCAGGCTTATTTGTATTTTTCAGCTTTTATCATCGGGTATTTTTACCCCGACCAGCTTCCGATGTAGCACATACACATGTTACGGCAAGTTCCATATTCAAGGAGTTCTCTAAAACTTTCGTGTCTTTCTTTAAGAAACCACAAGCATTGGCTGCAATTTTCTTTATGTTGACCTATCGTTTTTCAGAAGCTCAATTGCTAAAATTGATAAATCCGTTTTTGCTCGATTCCCGAGAAATTGGAGGTTTAGGGCTTACTACGGGCGAAGTTGGCTTGGTATATGGTACTGTTGGTATTATCGGGCTTACAATTGGTGGTATTATCGGAGGTTTTGCTGCGGCACGTGGTGGACTAAAAAGATGGCTTTGGCCTATGACCTTAAGCATGCTGCTTACAATACTTACATTTGTTTACTTAAGTTTTGCACAAACTGAAAGTTTAATACTAATTAATATCTGTGTATTTATTGAACAGTTTGGCTATGGTTTTGGTTTCACTGCTTATATGCTATATCTGATGTACTATGCTGATGGAGAGCAAAAAACTGCTCACTACGCAATCTGTACAGGATTTATGGCATTGGGTATGATGATTCCGGGAATGTTTGCTGGTTGGTTACAAGAATTACTAGGGTATAACCATTTCTTTGTATGGGTTATGATTTGTAGTATCATCCCGATCATAGCAGTATCATTGTTGAAAATAGATCCTAACTACGGTAAAGCAAAAGAAGAAAAAAAATAACAATCATAATATAGAATATGAAAAGAGGATTAGCGATATTACTTGTTCTCTGGGCTGTGATTGCAAATACTTATGCTCAGAAAATAACGATAAAAACAGGAATAGAGGTTCTGAAAGAACAAAAATTCAAAGTGTTAGAAGGAAAACGTGTCGGCTTAATTACTAATCCGACGGGTGTTGACAATCATATGAAATCGACCATCGATATTTTGCACGAAGCACCTAATGTAAAGTTAGTAGCCTTGTTTGCACCCGAACATGGTGTACGTGGCGATGCTCATGCAGGAGATCATGTGGATAATGCAACTGACCCAAAGACCGGTTTACCCGTTTATTCTTTGCATGGAAAAACAAGAGTACCTACACCCGAAATGCTTGAAGGTATTGACGTTTTAGTGTACGATATTCAAGATATAGGATGCCGTTCGTTTACTTATATCAGTACAATGGGGCTGGCTATGCAGGGCGCTGCGGAGAAAGGGATAGAATTTGTTGTTTTGGATAGACCTAACCCTTTGGGGGGATTAAAAGTTGAAGGTGGGTTGGTAGACGATGAGTTCATTTCATTTGTCAGTCAGTTTAAGATACCGTATGTCTATGGACTTACTTGTGGCGAATTGGCTTTGTTACTGAATGGAGAGAATATGTTGAAAAAACAATGCAAGCTACAAGTGGTAAAGATGAAATCGTGGAAAAGAAAAATGAGATATGAAGAAACCGGCTTACAGTGGATTCCTTCTTCACCTCATATTCCACAACCTATTTCTGCTATTTTTTATCCCGTATCGGGTATCTTGGGCGAATTGGGTTATATGTCTATCGGCGTTGGATATACTATTCCGTTTCAGATGTTTGCTGCTGAGTGGATTAAAGCTGAAGATTTGGCTGCCAATCTTAATAATCTGTACCTACCCGGTCTTTATTTCAGACCTATGTACTTGAAACCGTTTTATTCGTTTGGACAAGGTAAGCAACTAGAAGGTGTACAGGTTCATATAATGAATTATGAAAAAGCTCGGTTATCGGAAATACAATTTTATGTGATGCAGGAAATTGCAAATCTCTATCCCGATAAGGCTGTATTTGACAATGCTAATGATAAGCGTTTCAGAATGTTCGATCAGGTATCAGGTAGTGATTATGTCCGATTAAATTTTGCTAAGAATAACAAGTTTGCAGATATTTCTGATTTCTGGTATAAAGAAGTAGCTCCTTTTAAGCAATTATCGAAAAAGTACTATCTATATAAGTAAGAGGTTACAGACCTGTTGTGTTAATCTTTAAATGAATACTAATGTGCAGAAATAGAGTGAAGTATGACTGATCAATCTAGCCATAGACTTTTAGCATTGGATGTGATGAGGGGGATTACGATTGCCGGAATGATAATGGTAAATAATCCAGGCTCGTGGGGAAGTATTTATGCTCCTCTGGGACATGCCTCATGGAATGGACTTACACCTACCGATCTGGTTTTCCCGTTCTTTATGTTTATTATGGGAATATCAACCTATATATCGCTTCGCAAATTCAATTTTGAATTTAGCATGCCTACTTTATTCAAAATATTGAAAAGAACAGCAGTTATATTCCTTATTGGGTTAGGGCTTGGTTGGTTTTCTCTTTCGTTGAGGACATTTAATAAACTATCGGTTGAGGAATTAAGTTTTATAGATAGACTCATACAATCGGTAACTAATTTTGAGCATCTCCGTATCTTGGGTGTGATGCAACGTTTGGCACTCACTTATGGTATAACATCATTGATCGCTATTTTCGTAAAACATAAATATATCCCTCACATTATTGTGATTACATTGATTGGATATTTCTTGATTCTATTATTTGGCAATGGATTTGAGTTTAGCGAGAATAATATAGTATCGGTGGTCGATAGAGCTATTCTAGGAGTAAATCATATGTATGTAGACAGTGGGGTAGTGCTCGATCCAGAAGGATTATTGAGTACCATACCTTCAGTGGCTCATGTATTGATTGGTTTTTATTGCGGTAAAATACTCTTAAATAAGAAAGACAATAATGAAAAGATACAACAGCTTTTTATTATTGGTACTATACTAATGTTTGCAGGTTTTCTATTAAGCTACGGTTGTCCCATAAATAAAAAAATATGGTCTCCAACATATGTTATAACTACCTGTGGACTGGCTTCTTTATTATTAGCTCTTCTTATCTGGATTATTGATATTAAAGGATATAAGAAGTGGAGTGTCTTTTTTCAGACATTTGGTGTTAATCCACTTTTTATTTTTGTAGCAGCAGGTGTGTTTGCTATTTTAATGGGCAATATTTCATTTGTATATGATGGAGCAGACATAACTATAAAAACGTTTATATATAAGATTTTCCTACAACCTTACTTAGGTGATTATTTAGGTTCATTAATTTTTGCATTACTCTTCCTTGTATTTAATTGGATGATAGGTAATGTGTTGTATAAAAAACAAATTTATATAAAGATATGATATTATTGGCAGATGGAGGGTCAACTAAAGTTGATTGGTGTTTAGTTGATAAGGGACAGCTGGTAAAACAGGTTTTTACTAAAGGCATAAATCCGTTCTTCAGATCGCGTGAAGATATCAGTGATGAGATAAGAACGGCATTATTACCCCAGCTTACTGGCTATACTATTGATAAGGTCTATTTCTATGGAGCAGGATGTGCATTTCCCGATAAAAATGAAATAGTGAGAGCCGCAATAGCTGATCATATCAAGGCTTCGAATATAGAAGTTGGTAGCGATCTATTAGCAGCAGCTAAAGGTTTATGTGGTAAAAATAAGGGTATCGCCTGTATTATTGGCACAGGGTCGAATTCGTGTTTCTATGATGGTCAAAAGATAGTCGAAAATGTATCTCCCTTAGGATATATACTTGGAGACGAGGGTAGTGGTGCTGTTTTAGGACGGTTATTTTTGGGAGCATGCCTGAAAAACCAATTAACTCCCGGATTGAAGGAAAAGTTTCTGGAACAGTTTAAACTTACTCCGGCTCTCATCTTAGAAAAGGTGTATAAAGAGCCTATGCCCAATCGTTTCTTAGCAAGCTTGTCACCTTTCTTGAAAGAGAATATCAATGACGAGACGGTATATGCACTGGTATATAATGCCTTCAAAGATTTTTTTGTGAAGAATGTGATGCAGTATGATTATAAGAATAATGTAGTACATCTTACAGGTTCGTTATCTTATTACTATCAAGATGTGATAAATAGAGTAGGGGCTGACCTAGGTCTAAAAATTGGAACTATTGTTCAGTTGCCCATGGAAGGGCTTATCAAATATCATTCTGAATATTATGTTAGAGTATAATACGCACAGGCATATCATTGGTATAACAGATTATGTGGGTGTATAGAAAGGAAAGAATATTAAAGGGAAACAAGTGTCGCTTTATTGATACAAAATAAAATAGCTATGACTTTTATAAAAATAACAGAACAACCGTCTTTATATGACGATTTAGAAAAGAAATCGGTGCATGAACTTTTGGTTGATATAAATAAAGAAGACCAGAAAGTTGCATTGGCAGTAGAGAAAGCTATTCCTGCCATTGAAAAATTAGTATCACAGATTGTTCCAAGGATGGAACAAGGAGGTCGAATTTTTTATATGGGAGCAGGTACAAGCGGACGTTTGGGGGTATTGGATGCCTCGGAAATCCCTCCGACTTTTGGAATGCCTAATACACTTGTAATAGGGCTTATTGCTGGAGGTGATACTGCGCTTCGCAATCCTGTAGAGAAAGCCGAAGACAATATGGAGCGAGGATGGGAAGAACTAAAAGCATATAATATCAACGAAAAAGATACGGTTATAGGTATTGCTGCATCAGGTACAACACCTTATGTAGTAGGTGCTTTACGTGAGTCCCGTAAACATGGAATATTAACAGCGTCAATCTCTAGTAATCCCGATTCGCCTATTGCTCAGGAAGCCGAAATAGCTATTGAAATGATTGTTGGTCCTGAGTTTGTAACAGGTAGCTCTCGTATGAAATCGGGAACAGGGCAAAAGATGATTCTTAATATGATTACAACTGCCACTATGATTCAATTAGGAAGAGTAAAAGGTAATCGCATGGTAAATATGCAATTGTCTAATGAAAAGTTAGTTGATAGAGGGACACGTATGCTTATAGACGAGTTGGGCTTAGATTATGAAGAAGCTAATCGTCTTCTGTTATTACATGGTTCTGTAAAGAAAGCTACTGATGCTTATCGGGCAGAAGATTGAGGTTTCAGACCTTTTATTGAATTCTTTTACAATTTTATTATAGCCAATTTTAAATAGCCTAATACTATGAAAAAGCAATGTTTACTATTAATCTTGTTATTGCTTTCTGTTGTTGTTTCAGCTCAAGATTTTCGTTTTGCTCTGATAACAGATTTACATGTGAGAAGCAACGATTCGTTGGCATATAATGATTTGAGACGTACTGTCAATCAATTGAATAAAACGCCAGATATCAGTTTTATATTAGTGACAGGAGATATAACAGAAGAAGGAGACAGAGCTTCGTTACTGAAAGCAAAAGGATTGTTGGATCAGTTGAATGTAAAGTATTATATAATATCGGGAAACCACGAAACGAAATGGAGCGAATCGGGTTCTACTGATTTTGCCCATGTGTTTGGTTCGGAACGTTTTCAATTCGAATACAATGGGTTTAAATTCTTAGGATTTGCTACAGGACCTATTATTCGTATGATGGACGGGCATGTGGCTCCACAAGATATCGTTTGGCTAGAAGAAGAACTAAGTCTAAACCCTAAGCAGCCAACAATTTTAGTAACACATTATCCTCTGTTACCTACTGATGTTGATAATTGGTATGAAGTAACAGATGCTGTTCGGAAATATAATGTAAAAGCATTTTTGGGAGGGCATTATCATAGCAACCGATTGTTTTTTTATGATGGAATACCCGCATTTATAAATCGTTCCAATCTGCGTGATAAAATGGATGGTTTAGGTGGATATTCTATCTATGATGTTACAAAAGATTCTATTATAGTTTCAGAACAAAAAATAGGCCAGGATCTTCATCAATGGGGAGGATATTCTCTTACTGAGACATATTATACTGAAGATAATTCGATTTATGAGCGTCCTGACTTTTCTATAAATAAAGAGTATAGTAAGATAAAGGAAGTCTGGGTAACAAATATTGGTAAAACTATCTACGCATCACCCGTAGTATCGGATAACAATGTGTTTATTGGTGACGATACGGGAGCTTTCTATTCTATATCAGCCAAAAGTGGAAATGTAAACTGGACTTTTCAGTCAGGTAATCGCATCGTAGGAACTGCCGCTGTCTCCAATGATATTGTGGTTTTTGGTTCAGCAGATGCAACTATTTATGCTTTAAATACTACGAATGGTAAGCTCATTTGGAAATATTCGGCAAAAGAACCTGTTCTGGGAAGTGCAATTATTGATAATGGTACTGTTTATATTGGAGCGAGTGATCATACTTTTCGAGCTCTAAATCTTAAAACTGGAAAGTTGATTTGGGAATACACTGAAGTAAAAGGCTATATAGAAACTCGTCCGCTTATATATCAGGGTAAAGTTATTTTCGGTGCATGGGACAATACTATGTATGCGTTGGATAAAGTAACAGGTAGACTAATCTGGACTTGGGATGGAGGACTTAGTCGTATGCATTTTTCACCCGCAGCAGTATGGCCGGTGGCAGCACATGGGAAAATATTCTTTACTGCTCCTGATAGGGTGATGACAGCTATAGATGCAGAAACAGGTAATACTGTCTGGCGTACAAAAGAGCCAATGGTAAGAGAAACGATAGGTCTATCGGAAGATGCGACCAGAGTATATAGCAAGACCATGCAAGACAGTGTAGTCTGCTATTCGACGTTAGAAAGTGAGCCGAAGAGACTTTGGATTACAAATATTGGTTATGGCTATGACCATGCTGCTTCAATGCCCGTCGAAAAAGATGGCATTGTTTTTGGCAGTACCAAAAATGGAGTAATCTTTGCCTTAGATGGTCTTACTGGTAAGCTTTTGTGGAAGCATAAAGTTGGTAATTCGTTGATTGGTACGATATACCCTTTAAGTGCATCAGAATGTATATTTGTAAGTGGTCATGGATTAGTTGGGTTGTTGAAAAATTAGTGAAATAAAAAAGAAATAGGCTCAATCTAGCTGATTACAAAACAATTTAGAATTAGGTTCTTTACTCAAAAGAACGAATAATCACCATTATTTATTAAGATTATTAATAGAACTAAAAAAAACTCTCTGATTTTTTCAGAGAGTTTTTTTAGAAGAATGGTCTAGCTATTCTAAATTAGTAGTTTGCTTTACCATCCTGATAGTACCATCTTCGTTATAATATAACTTATCTACACAAATAGAACGTAGCCAATCATTAAACACTCCATTTTTAGCAGATAGTTCACTATTGTGATAAAATGCATACCACTGACCTTTGTATTCTACTATCGAGCCATGATTTGTATAACTATTTGTTGGATTCATATAAATACCTTCATATTTCCAAGGACCTAAAGGGCTATTACTTGTTGCATAGCGCATTCTATTATCACCTTCTACTCCATCATTCAGATTATCATCGTGATTATCTGAGTATGAAAGGTAGTAAATTCCATTACGCTTGTGCACCCATGCTGCTTCATGAAAATCAGTAAGACCTTCCATGGTTAACAACGCACCATCAACTTCCATCATGTTATCCTTTAACTTGCCTGCTTTGCAGACTCCTCCACCTCCTTGATAAATATAGGTTTGTCCATCATCATCAATAAATACATGAGGATCAATATGCGATTCTAAACCTTGCACATAACCTTGCACAACAAAATCCTTGGCTGGATATTTACTGGTAGCTACTCCTATTTTCCAGCTATTATTCCAATTAGACTCGCTGGGATGAGGAAAATAGAAATAATATATTCCATCTTTATAGACACAATCGGGAGCCCACATAAATCCGCCTTCGGGTCTGCCCCAAGGTACTTGACTCGAACGAAGTATTTCGCCATGATCGACCCAAGTCACCATATCATCTGTAGAAAAGACATGATATTGGTCCATCAAATCACACCCTTTAGGCGGTGCAATATCATGTGAAGCATATACATACAATCGTCCATCATTCCATACCCGAGCTGATGGGTCAGCAGTATACATATGCTGAATGAATGGATTTTGTTGACTGCATACATTTACTGAAAATAAAGTGAATAGGGAAAGACATGTAGTTAGAATTACAGACTTTTTGTTCTTGCGTTTTTTTGTCATTTTATTATTTATATTAATAATTATATATCGAATTAAGAATGAAATAGACAATTAAAGTAGGGTTAGGTAAACTATGAGGATGACGCTTTAAACCACGTTTGGTAATAACTGTAATATCTCCTCCTTGTTATTTGATTTTATGTTCAAAACATATAAGTGTGTATTAGTATCAATAATAGTAATATTGTGTACCTATAACCTACCTTTTTCATGCTTTAAATTTGAATCAGTTAAAATTTAACAGCGACTTGTTTTCCTTGATAAACAATGCTTTTATCTATTTTACCTGACAGCTTATCAATACTATATCCTTCATGGATGATAGTTATATTGAAGTTTCGTTTTTTCAACATACCCGGAAATTCACCTTGACGTGCTTCGATTACCAATGTTTGAGATTTGTCGTTCCACTTCATTTTCACTGTAGAGAAAACTCCCTTTTCGTAGTTGTAATTATCGTTTTCATCTTCATACAACAGGAATTCTGCATCAGCTCCCGGATAAATGAACACCTCTAAATTATCCCATTTCTTCTCGGTAGCATATTCTACCTTTGGTCCCCAAGGAAGGATGCTACCTGCTTTTATATACAGAGGAATAATGTCTATTGGCGTAGCTTTGTCTATCTCTTGTCCACCTTTAAACTTCTCACCTGTCCAGAAGTCATACCAATCTGCTCCTTTCGGAAGATAAACTTTCTGCGGTTTTACTGTATTGAAATTCTCTATTGCTTTTCCATCAATACGATCTACATACATAGAATCGGTAACGGGTACAACAAGGATAGATTTTCCAAACATAAACTGATTATCTATATTATGAACTTTGATATCTTCTGCGAAATCCATACTTAATGCGCGCATCATTGTACCCGAGTTGACTGTAATTTCGTGACCGATTGAATACATATAAGGAAGAAGGCTATAACGTAGATTAATAAATTTCTCTTGTACATCAAATGCCCAATCACCTTTTTCTCCAAATTGATATATTTCGCGAGGTGTATTAGTTCCGTGCGAACGCATCATTGGGGTAAATGTTGCAAACTGCATCCATCGTACATACAATTCATGAAAAGCCTTGTCTTTTATACCTTCCGGATATACACGTCCAGCCCAAAAACCACCTATATCGGTATTCCAAAAAGGAATTCCTGTTAAAGAGAAATTTAATCCTGCTGAAATCTGTTTATGGAGTGTGCTCCAACGAGAATCAATATCGCCCGACCACGAATTAGCTCCGTAGCGTTGTTGTCCTGCAAAAGCCGAACGAGTAAAAATATACACACGTTTATCGGATGTTGTCTCACGTTGATGTTCATAAACTCCCTTTACTGATACAAGCGGAAAAGCATTACGTACATCTCTAAATGTTCCCATGTTTGTAGGCTCACTCAAACCCTCTTCATTAATATTATCCTCCGGTTCAGTAGAATCGAGCCACCATCCGTCTATACCTATTGACAGAAGATTGTCATTCATATATTTCCAATATATTTGGCGAGCCTCGGGATTGAAAGCATCATACGCTCTTACCCCGATGTTATGTGGATATACATCGAAATTAAATAGTAAGTTTTTACTTTTTAGCTCCTTATGTATATTGGTATTTGGGCCGAAAGACGGCCATACTGATATTGCAATATGAGCATTTAATTTGTGTACATCATCAACCATTTTTCGTGGATTTGGAAATTCAGGATTACCAAATTCAACAGAGTTCCAAAGTTTATTATCAGTGCTCCAATATTGCCAATCTTGTATAATTCCATCAAGAGGAATAGATAAGCTTCGGTATTTCTTCACCGTACCCACAAGCTCGTCTTGTGAAACATAACGTTCGCGACTTTGCCAAAAACCGTATGTCCATAAAGGAAACATAGGAGCTTGTCCTGTAAGATCACGTATTTGAGCAATTGTACCATCTGCATTTTTACCATACATAAAATAGTAATCAACACACTTTCCTGAGACGGAAGTAAACGACAGACCCTCATACGAATCTTTGTAGGTAGTAGAAGAGTTATTGTCCCAAAGTACAGCATATCCTTTTACTGAATGAATAATAGGAATAGCTATCTCTGTATTTGCTTGTTGAAGAAGAACTTCTTGCCCTCGCTGGTTCAGATGCCCTTGCTGATGCTGACCAAGCCCATATATAGCCTCTTGCTTATCTAACAAGAAAGTTTGACGTATTTCGTAAGTCCTCTCTTTACCGTATTTCTGTGGAGTGAATATAGTTGTTGCACTCTTCTCCGAAATTAATGGACTTGCATCAATGTTACTGAACGAGACATCGCCTGTTGTTAGATTTAGAGAAACAACTACATCTGAGGATGAAAGATTTACGACATTGTTATATTGCTTAATTTGAAAGGGTGTATTTCCCTCTTTTTTTATCACCGAAAAGCTATTCGCTTCAGGAACCTCATTTCTAGGATATTTCAGAATACGAACTATCGTAGGACTGTAGAAGTGTACTTCAATGCCTACTGACTCTACTTCTGCCTTTATACCATTAGTTATTCGTTGATAATTTTGGGCATTCAACATTCCTGCAAAAATCGTAACAAGAAATACTATGCTTATTTTTTTCATGTCTTATTTCTGAGTTAATTATCGTAAATAGGAAAATCGATTATTCGGTTCCTAAATTTCCATTTACATAACTATTTGTAGATTTATTGTTGATACGTACTTTTCCTTTCATCGTATTTTCGGATATAATGGCACGTGTAACACCTTTGTCAATTGATATTTGAGGACTATCATGCCTAAAGTCGCAGCCTCTTACTAAAACCGATCCGCTATGTACTTGGATGGCACTACGTCCTTCGCCCTTTCGATCCCACTCTACAAAAATACAATCCGAAAAACCAATAGTTCCTTGCCCGTCAATCTTAGCTATTTGATTACAAGGTCCCCAGAAAGCACTATTAACAAAGCGTACATTTCCTTTATTAGCAGATGTTATTTCAACCATTGTAGGATCATTTCCTTGCATAGCTACAAATTCGCCATTGGTAATAAGTATTCCGTAAGCTGCACTTTGATCTACTTTTACAGAAGTATGACAAGCATCGGCTCCTATTCCCAAAAAGTTTCCATTACAAGCACCTTCGCTGCCCGAACTCGCACCAAACTTATATCCCACATTGTATCCGAAACAAAATGTATTGATAACATAATGCCAATCGGTACGTTCGAATATAAATGCTTCCCCATGTTCTCTTTGCCAGTTATAGAGTGCAGGTTTCATACTCCACCAAGGATTGAAATGTACATTCTCAATTCGTCCTATATCATAGATTGCATCTACATAAATACCTCTACGTAAGGGTTGTCCACTAATGTTACGAATCAAAGCCCGTTCGTTATGAGAAGCATCAATTCCATTGTAAGGATTGAGCATTTCTACATCTAACACAGCCGGATTTTTGCCTCGCATGGCAATTCCCCATGGATAAGCATCCGGCACCTTATCGGGCTCTTGTGCAGGCCAGAACATTACTACACCTCTCAGTGTACTGTTGGTATTGAGAGTTATAGCAGGACTAGCTTTTTCGTTACCCTTATTTCCGGTAATGAGAAATGTAGTTCCATCATCACCCGGTTTAGGTAACTCAGGTTGTCTTATTCCATTATGAGAGGTTACCGATTCGATTGAACCTTTTAAGGTTACGGCTTGAGGAACATTTAGTGATCCTGCCAACAGATAGGTTCCATTAGGTGCATACACCGTTCCCCCTCTGCTACCGAAAGAGTCCATTGCTTTTTGAAAGGCTTGGCTATCATCTGTTTTTCCATCGCCTTTTGCGCCAAAACTGTAAACAGATACCACATCCACCGACTCGGGGCAGGGTTCTATATCTGTATTCTTTTGTTGAGCAGACAAACTTATTGCTGCTAGTAGAAGAGATACTAAGAATGTTTTTTTCATGATGTAATTAGTTTATAATTATTATTTCTTATATATAATATCTTGCTTACGCTTCGAAGGAAAAACTTCCATCGTTGAAATATCAGTTCCTTTGCTTATCACTCGTACAGTTGTGTTTCCAAAAGCATGTAGCTTAAAATCAACACTCCATGATGCGGGTAATGCAGGTAATACCAATATTTTATTATCTACATTTTGTAGCATCATATTTTGTAATCCCATAGCCATAGCTCCTCCATTATCTAAATCGGGAACATAATCGCTTCCCGGTTTCCAAAAAGCAGGAAACGCGATATCCGGATCAAGTGCATTTACATTTTTCATCAAGTACTCTTTTGTCTGATCGGCTAAACCCAATAAAGGTGCTTGTATCACATCTTGCGACCAACATGTAGTCTGTTTGAAAATCCGATCGTTAAAAGTATTCAGTGCAATATTCAGATCCGGACGCTCCAATCCATAAAGTTTAAATGGAAATATTGGATAACATTCAGGGTTTTCGAAATTACGACCTACACCATATTCTTCTGCCGGTAATATCTTTTGTTTATCTGCTGTCATTGGAAGAGGCGTCAAAGAATTAGCACAATTATTCCATTCATCAAGCAAAAGTTTATCTACAATGCTTGGAGGCAAAGTATTTAATTTACCAATTGTATATCTTAAACCCGAAATATAATCTACCGGATTAAGACAATCCCAGAATTGCTCCAATGCTCCTGCGGGAATAAATCGAATTTCCTGATTAACACGTGACCAATGCTGATCGAAGAATCGAATAATTTGTGTAGCAAATGGAACAATATAGTTTCGGGCAAATACTTCGTCTTTCGTATAATCATAATAGTCCAGCATTTCGGATAACATTTCGAGTGTACCCGAGTAGTGATGACGTATCCATCTGGTTTGAGCTGCTTTACCTTGATTGTTCCAACCCCAGTCATCTTGAATATACATTCCAAAAAAATTGAGCGTTTCGGGATAAAAAGCACCTCCATGCCCATAATATATACGAGTGATATCGGTTTGGAGATTAAGCATATTCATATACATATCGAACCATGGTTTCTTCAAATCAAAATCACCCGAAGCGGTTAATGGCCAATAGTATAATCGACAGTTTTGATACCAATAACCAGATCCCCAATTACGATAGTCTCCATTATTTCCTTTATAATCGAAAGTAAAATTCCCCCCATTAAACTTAGCAGGATATGCTCCACGACTTTGGCAAGCCATCATAAAGCGTTGTAAGAGATAAGCTCTTGTAACTTTCTCAGCATCCTCATCTCCTGACAAAAATATCCAGCTCCGATTCCAAAACTGATCCCACCATGCGTAATGCTTGTTATGGCTTACATTTAAGGGTTCTTTATTGGCTTCGATAATTAGTTGCCCTAATTGCTGATCCCACTGCTCTACTGTGGAGGTTTGTGCTGTATAAGGATAGATCGAAATATCGAACTTTCTTCCTTCTTTAATAGAAGCCAAAGTACTATCATTCATTGCAGTCATATCAGTCCCCATAATTGTAGCCCCAAAGGTTCTATGCAGATATGGGTCGGGATATTTACCTATAAGTTCGGCTACATTTTGTTTTGTCAAGATTGTTTCAAAAAAAGAACTCTCATTACGATGATACCATTGTATCCTATCTGATTTTTTGACTAATACATCAGCCGATTCAGATGGTCTTATATCTCCATCTATAACACCTCTGAAACTGGATGCTAAAGGATGATCTCCCGAAGTGAGGGTAAAAGGTTGAGGACGCATCAATTCGGTAGTGCAGTTAATCAAGATATTTTTATCCGATTTTGTCTCAATTCGTACTACAGATTGATTGGCATCTATCCAGAGCTTAATATCTGTAGTATTTCCTTTTTCTCCAACTTTAATATTAATCTCACCTTTATGTAAATTAAGAGTTTGCTGAAAACTGGTATTGCCGATAAATGGATTAGGAGAAAAATTTATTCTGACTCTACCTACTTTCAATAGACGAGTTGCCTCACTCCATGTATCAGATTTCCCAATATATAGCATTAAATCTCCATCTTTTTCGACCCATACATTAGCTGTTATATCTCCATTACCTAATGGCATAGATTTCATAGAACCATTAATACTTGTTGTATTCCATATCAGATTGTATTTATTCAACTGGCTGAGAACATCTTTCGGCAGCTCATTATTCAATATCTTGTCTGTCTTGCCAGCAGGAAAGGCAGCTATTGCTACTATATTTAGAGCACAAAGCAAAAATGCAATTATCTTCTTCATTATTAATAAATTATTCAATCCATACTATTACTTTGCCGATGGTGGAACATCGTTTGCTCCCCATGCTCTATTTGCAGTATTGCCCATTACCAGAACTAGTTTAGCTCCATTTTCTATATCCGAATGGCTAAACCAAGGTTTGTTCCACTCTTTACCATTTAATGTTGCCGACTGAATATATTTATTGTCGTCAGAACAGTTTATAGCTTCGACTTCGAATACCTTTCCATTACTCATGGTCATTTTAGCCGATTTAAATAGTGGACTACCAATGTTATACACAGGTATACCGGGTGTAACCGGATAGAAGCCCAACATCGAAAAACATACAAATGCCGACATACCGCCGCCATCCTCATCTCCGGGAACTCCCATCAAATCGCTACGAAACCATTGTTTAAGTAAAGTACGGATACGTTTTTGAGTTTTCCATGGTTGTCCTGCATAGTTGTATAGGTATGGTATATGAAGACTGGGCTCATTTGCCATCGAAAATTGTCCAACATTACCTGTATGATCTGGCAATTGAGCATAAAATTCAAATTTGCTTTTGCCAAGTGGCTCTACAAATGTTTGATTCAAATTATTTATAAATTGCTCGTTACCTCCCATCAAACTTATTAAATCTGCTATGTTGTGAGGTACATCCCAACGATATACCCAACCATTATTTTCACCATAATATTCGCGTGCTCCCATTCCTCCCGAATAACGATAATCGAACGGTTCTATAAATTTTCCGTTTTTGTCTTTCGGGTGAAAGAAACCCGTTTCGGCATTGTATACGTTTCGATAGTTATACGAACATTTTAAATAATAATCAGCCTCCTCTGTTTTACCCAGTTCCCTCGTTATTTGCGACAGACACCACTGATCATAAGATGTGCCTAAGGTTACGGCTATTGGTTGTCGTTTTTCGAATGGGTTTACATTGGCAACGGTTTCCTTTTCGCCTACTGCTAAAGCAGGTATGTAGCCGTTCTTTTTGTAGAAATCGTCAATCCATCCAGAGGGTGCTCCCGACCAGGGAATCAGTGTTTTTTCTTCTATTCCTTTTTTGCATGCTTCGTATGCTTGTTCCAGATCGAAACCTCGGAGTCCTTTTGCATATGCGTCAATAACGGTAGCTACAGCATGGTTTGAATTCATTCGTCTTGAGTCTCCTGTTATTTCAGGGAAAGTAGGCATCCAGTTAGTACCCATTTGTTTGGCCATAGCTAGATATGAGTTGATAATGTCTACTTCTTCTTTTGCATTGATTAGTACACGCAAGGGGTGTGTTGCACGGTAAGTATCCCATATCCAATCATCTGTATAAAAGGGATTACCTCCATCTTCATGCACACTATTATCAAATGCACTATAATACCTGCCATCTTCGCTAATGCAAACGGGACGTTCGTAACACCGATAGAGCGAAGTATAGAATACTTCCTTATCTGTTTTCTTATCTCCTTCAACCTCAATCTTGCCTAACATGTCATTCCAAATAGCACGACCTTTGTCTGCCAATTGTTTTACATCATAGTCCTTTTGTTCTCTCTCCAGATTCTTTCTAGCTTGCTCTTCGCTAATAAAAGAGATTCCATAACGCAGGTTTAACGTTTGAGCCTTGTCTCCAAAATAGAGTATAACATTGGCATTGTTACCTTTTGCTTGCTTCTGACTTTCATTAATAGCATTATTTACCCATAATCCGGATTGAAGCGGAGTTTGCTCTATTTCAAGATATAGATATACTTTTGTATTATTTTCTAGATTCTGATATCCTTGTACAATATTTCCTTCTGCTTTTATAGCTCCATTTTTTGAGTTCAAGATCAGATAAACAGGAGAATTATCTTGCTTATAATCAATTTTATATATTGCCGATTGATGTGAGGGTGCATATTGGATATGCGTTTGTTGATCGTCTAAATCTACTTCATAAAAATAGGGAGTCAACTTCTCGTTATCGTAACTGTACGAGATAACTGGTGATATGTTTTTCTTATCGCCTTGATAAGGACTCAGATTAAAAGCTGAACTACCTCTGTGACTGGTTATAATAAGGGGTAGCCCATTAAGAACATCTCCTGTATAGTCGGCACGCTCAGGATAAACTCTGAGCATACTGTTAGGCAGATGTATTGTTGGATAAGTAGGTACTAACAAATGACTAATGTTGCCTATATAGGGGTTAACATAATCAACAGGTTGTAATTGTCCTACGATTCCTTTATTATTAGCTGAACAAGCTGAAAAAATCAAAATAAGTAATAGAAAATAGACTCTATTAATTTTCATACTGATTGGTTTAGATAGATTAAAAATTACGTAGAGAGTTCTGTGATGCTCAAATTAAGCATCATTAGAAATAAATCATTATGGGTGTAAAATCATCATCCTGAATAACAAACAAAATGTTGTTTGAATAAAATATCCTTTGGTTGTATTCAGGATGATAATTATCTCTATTTTTTGAACATCCGTATCTGAACTGGTTAAGGCACTTCTACCTTAATTACTTCAGAATAATTAAACTGTTCGAAGTTGTCTTTTACTTTAGCACCCATTCTAACATAATATGTTCTACCTGGTTTTAGTTGTAGTCGCGATACTGTATAGGTCTCGTTACTGATTCCGGTTTTCATATCCCCAACACCGTCCCACCAATTCTTATTAATATTTACGCGGTACTCGTCTTTAAAATATTCTTGAATCCGGTTGCCTGCTCCACAGTATTGTGTTAAGCTAAGAAAAGGTCTCACTTCCAGAACGGTTGGTAAGCTCTCTGTTATAGGAGCTTGTAATTTACAAGACATTTGCAACTTGTTATCCTTATCCAGATTCCATTTCACATCAATAATCTTAAGGTAAGGAGTAAGTTCAAAGTCTAAAGTATTAGATCCATTCAATTTGAAACTCTTAATGGTATCAGCTACCGGCCAAAAGGGTCCGCTGTAGGGCAGAACACTATATGTTGCCTTAAACAGTTTTGTGTTTACATATGTGCCATCTTGCTTAACAACGAGATCCTGAGGTGATGGCTTCTCACCCCAACTTGTTTCCCAAAGTCTTATAGACATTTCTCCCTGACCCGTAATAAAAGGTTCGCCTGTAGTTGAGTCTATAATTTTGCCACTTAAGCTAGCATTAGGCCCGTCGTAATTATCAATATCGGTACATGCAGCACCAAATAATAATAGACATCCGGTTAATCCATATAATATCTTTTTCATTGTGAAAATTTTAGTCTGTTAGTAAATAGGATTTTGTGGATAAAGATTTGGATTCTTATTGAACTCACCTCCCGGTATTGGTTCGTAATACCATTTTTTCTCGAAGTTGAATGTCTTATTCCAAGGTTCTCTTTCACGTAGGAATATGTAAGAATTGATCCTTTTTCCACCTTCATATTTAATTTCATCTAATACCAAATAGGGCATTAAAGATTTAGGCACAAATTGACGTAGTTCAACATCGGCAACTCTCCAACGGCGGATATCCCACCAGTGGTGATTTTCGTAGCAAAGCTCACGCTCGCGTTCTTCACGAATAAATTGCAAATTTGAATCAAGTGAATACCCATATTTAGAACTTAAATCTGTCGGAGCAGGATTGTAAGGATATGGTTTAGCCCCTGCACGATCTCGTATTGCTGCTATATATGTGAATGCTTCTTGTTTTAATGCATTATTACCTTTTATTAAACCCAATTCATAGGCTGCCTCGGCACGGTTGAGTAATATTTCAGCATAACGGAATACCTTCCAGGGTTGTGAGCTGTTATATAGTTTCACTTCCGAGGTTTGCATTTTATAATTAATATACTTGCGAATAAAGAAGCCTGTACGGGTATTATTAGCGTGTCCATCTTTCCACATACCATGTTGACCTGTAATGTTAAATTTAGTTCCGGCATAGTCATACTGCGAATTTTTAGGACCTCCTAGTATTCTGTTTGATTCACTGTTGATGGGAGCTCCTGTCGAACCTTCTTGTGCATCAGATACTGTTCCATCATAGTTTAAGTATAATCCACGTTGAATATCAAACTTCTTTCCTCTAAGTTCCATTCCAGGAAAATAGAATGTTGCTTGCATTCTTGGCTCTAGGTTTTCATATAGTTCCTGAAAACTTTTGAAACGTCGCGGAGTATTATCTTCATTTACAATAGGCAGTTTTTCAAATAATTCAACAATATCAAGAATAGGATAAGCTGCAGCTTCGTTATCACTCGAAAAGTCTGGATTTGGAAGATGAGTTGCATCATAACTATGTTTCAATCTGTTATTGTGAGGAGCTGTGGTACTATATTCCTTAACAAAAATGTCCTCTTTGCTATTCAAGTCAAGAAACAAGTCAACATAGTTCTGAACTTTGTCGGAATTCATTTTATATAAATCGTATCCTCCCTCTTCAATAATTTTAGATGCATCATACGATTGTTGGAAAAACCATTCGGCATCAGTTTTCGGTATGCCTACTAATCCTTTGTCAACCGCTTCACCGGTAAATCCCACATCTGATCCATATTTAGCTATTGAACCTGCATATAACATAGATCTTGACATAAGGGCGGCGGCTACGTACTTATTAACTCTTCCTCTATCGCTTTTAGCGGGTAGATTTTTTATTGCAAAATCTAAATCTTCTTGAATAAATTTATAGACATCCTCCTCTTTATCACGAGGTACTTGTAATGTTTCGACGTTTGCAAGAGGGTCTTGAACTTCCTTTATAATGGGTATACCACCATAACGTTTCACCAATGCAAAATAATAAAATGCTCTTAAACAACGAGCTTCACCAAGTATAGCATTGTATGTTTCGGCTGTATATTGAGATTCAAAAGCCGGAAAGTCTCTGATCAACTCATTAATTTCGCGTATACGATCATAAGGCCAGTAACCAAAACCTTGTGCTCCTGCGATACCCCAAAATTGACCTGTCATTTCACCACTCATCGTAGCTAACGTCATCGAATTTTCCCAATAGTTATCCCATCGGAATCCTTTTTCAGGATGATATACAAAATCCTCAATAGGCAGATAACTATAAATACCTGTTAAATATTTTTGAAGCCCAGCTTCAGTTCCAAATAAGGCATTTTTATCTAATAATCCTTTAGGTTCCAAATCCATGTCGTTGCACGATATGGCAACAAATAGCGTTAGAGCAGATAAGAATATATATTTAATTTTTTTCATTTTCCTAGTATTTTAGAATTTAATAGATGCTCCTATATTATAGGTTTTATTAACCGGATATTTATAAACATCAATTTCGCTAGAAGAGGCTCCTCCTGCCGAGCCTGGATGCTCAGGATCAGTATATTTAAGACCTGTGAATGTAAGTAGGTTATAGCCGTTGAAATAAACACGAAGTCCTTTGATGCCAAATCTTCCTATTGTTTTTTGAGGAAAACTATATCCAACTTCAACAGTCTTAAGTCTTAAATAAGAAGCATCGCGTATAGTAACTTTACCTTCGCCTGTTGAAGAGCCTGTTGTTGGATAATATCCTGAAACCCATTTGGTCGATGGATCAAATATATCGGCATTGCGGTCTTCGGGATGCCATCTGTCAAGGAATTGAGTTAGCGCTCCTCCATCAAATTGAAGGGGAGATGCAAGTACTTCTGTATATTGGGTATATACGTTAGCAGTTCCCTGAAAAATAAAACTTAATTCTATGCCTTTCCATTCTCCTCCCAATATTATACCATAGTTAATCAATGGCAAATTGTAAGTTGCTATAGGATAATCGTCATTTCCATTTATTACACCGTCACCATTCCAATCTTCATAATAATAGTCTCCGGGAACAGTACCGCTACTCGTTAATGTTGAGTGATTATAGATTTGATTGTAATTAGTAAATTGTCCTCCATAACCTTTACCCCACCATATGTCTGCATAACGATTGGTGTTTCTATTTCTCCAGTTATCGTAAGAGTTGCCGGCTTTAGATTCATTATTAAATCTGTATTGATTGCGTGTAGTAGATATTTGTCCATTTACAAAATAAGAAAAGTCTCTTATTTTGTTTCGGTGCGTAAGTGCAAGCTCTACTCCAAATGTGCGGTCTGTTTTTAAATTTTCCTGAGGTAAAACAGCTCCTACTGTTCCCGGAATTACAGTACCTGCATTATCCAATAATCCTTCACGATCACGTTGAAAGTATTCGGCAGTACCACCTAGCAAGCCATTCCATAAATCGAAGTCTAAACCAAAATTACGAGTCTTAGATGTATACCATGTCAAATTTATATTAGGTATTGCAGTTGGTATAACACCTCCTACCAATACACCATTATATATCCATCCTCGATCGTTGGGTTCTAAGTTATATCCTACATAAATAGGTGGATAATCTCCCGCCGAGCGGTCGTCTCCCAATTTGCCATAAGAAGCTCTCAGTTTAATGTTATTTATAAAGGATAATGAACTATTCTCTTTGATAAAATTCTCCTCGCTAAGTCTCCATCCAAGAGATCCAGCAGGGAAGAATCCCCAACGGGAATCTTTCGGGAACTTTGAAGAAGCATCGTTACGGAAACTGAATTCAGCTAAATATTTTCCTTTATAATCGTAATTAAATTTACCAACCCATGCACGAGACGCACGTTCTCCAATTCCATACATACCTGCTAATTGTCTAAGGTCTTCTCCGGCAGACAGGTATTGAGATGCAACTAAAATTTCTCTTTGGGCATAGAAACTATCCCAACTAGCGTATTCTTCTTCGTATAAAAATAAGCCGCTAACATTATGGGCATCATTAAAACTGCGACTATAATTTAACGATAATTGCATCAAAGTTTTATAATCAGGAAATGACTCTCTACGAACTGTAGTGGGTGAATTTCTCAAATGAGGATTATATGATTCTGCCTTTATAATCTCACCATTCTGTCCATATTCAGCAGGAGTATAGCTATACAAATAATAAGCTTTTTTGTAATCAGTTTTATCGGTGTGCTTAAAGTCATAACTATAAAGACCTTTTGCAGTAAGTCCTTTAACTCCGGGCACATCGTAAGTTAAAGCCATTATACCATTAAATGTTCTCCCTACATCTTTTCTATATCCCGTAAGATTAGCGTCTATTACTGCCACTGGATTCTCATTATCAATCATATCGAAATTCGGATAGAGAGGATTCTCATTTACATAGATCGGCACGGTAGGTTTTTGTCTCCATGCTTGTTTATAAATAGCCCAGATATCAGTACGAGGTTGATTTTTTTCGTCCATAAAACCGCTCAGGTTTACTTGAACTTTCAATCGGTCTGAGATTTTTGCATCTACATTAGATCTAAAATTCCAACGGTTGTAGTTCAAATCGCCACTTTTGTAAGCTCCTTCTATATCCATATATCCTAGATTCAGGAAATAATTGATTTTTCCATTTCCCCCGTTGACATTCAAATTATGTTGAACTTGTGGTGACGTTTTGTTGAATGCTGCATCTACATAATTTGATGTCTTTTTTGTACCATCCAGATAGGGTTGAATATCTGCATCTGAAAACTGAAGAGGTTGTTGATTCATATAGTTCGAATCAAAATTACGACGAATTTGTTCGTTCTTCAACCTCATATAGTCAATAGCATTTACCGTATTAGGAACATATAAAAATTGTTGCCATCCTCGGTTTATCGAATAAGAAATGTCAAACTTACCGTCAGGATTAGATGTTCCCATTTTGGTTGTGATAAGTAAAACTCCGTTAGAAGAACGTACCCCATAAATAGAAGCGGAAGCATCTTTTAATACCGACACACTTGCTATTTCGGAAGGATCCATACGTGAGAAATAGTCCTTGTCTCGAGGGATTCCATCCACAACAATAAGTGGCTCTCCCATACCCCGAATATCTATTTTTGTATCAAATTCTCCGGGCTGAGCACTAAGTTGTGAAATACGTACACCGGGTATCTTTCCGGCAAGCATATTAACCACATTCTCATTTCGGGTTAAGGTTAGCTCCCTACTATCAATGGACGAAACTGCTCCTGTTAGGGTGGCTTTCTTTTGTGTTCCATAACCTACAACGACAACATCATCCAATTGGGTATTATCTTCTTTCAGAACAATAGTCTGATTGAAATTATTCCCGACACTAATTTCTTGCCTCAAATAGCCAATATAGGATATAGAAATCCGACTTTGAGGTGAAACCTGAATACTAAATTTCCCATCAAGATCAGTAACCGTACCTGTTTTAGAACCAACAACAATTACTGATGCCCCTATTATAGGTTCATCTTGCGAATCTTTCACTACACCTTGAAACATCTTCGTTTGCGAAAATGCCAAGGCAGGTATAAGTAAAGACATAAGTAGAAGAATGCTGTACCGCTTAATAGTATGCAGGTAACATTTTTCTTTTCTTAAATTGAAATCTTTTTCTGTGATTTTCATGGTTAAAACTTCATTAAATTTTCATGAGTATTGTTTTTAATTAATTCCTGTTGAAAGAATGTTCCAATTAATCATAATTGGCAAGGGGGTGTTCTTTGTTGTTTTGCATGATTTTATTTTTAGTTAACGATGGCAAATGTAGATCAGAGGTATTAACAGAAATATAAAAAAGCCATTAACCAGAGCATTAAAATTCCCATAATTTGAAGATTATGGGAATTTCTGATTGTATTAATTTATTCGGCAATATTAATTATTGAACAATGTATTCATTGCCTATAATTTCGAATTCTTTTTGAACCAAAGGCAGTTGCTCTGCTGTTGTTTTCGCAGGGGACGAAGCTCCAATATATAGCTTTCTTTTACCTGTTTCAATCTTTAATATACCTTCAGCATTAGTCAGCGCTATCTCCCGAGGGTTTAATTTAAATACTACATTTTGACTCTCTCCAGCTTTCAGCGAAATTCTCACAAATCCCTTCAGTGCATATAACGGCTTTACCTCTTTTGCTTCAGGATAAGACATATAAAGTTGTACAACCTCATCGCCATCTCTTTTACCCGTATTTTTCACACTAACAGTTACCTCTACTTCTTCGCCTGCTTTAATTCTCTGAGGCATTTGTATTGGAGAGTATTCAAAGGAGGTATAGCTAAGACCGTAACCAAAAGGATATAAAACTTGTCCATCAAAATATCTATAAGTACGATTTTTCATTTCGTATGATCCAAAAGGAGGAAGATCACTATCCTTAGCATAGAAAGTAACGGGTAGTTTTCCCGAAGGATTATAATCTCCAAAAAGAACATCTGCAATTGCTGTTCCCGAATCCTGTCCTCCATACCAAGCGTTTAGTATAGCAGGCACATGTTCTGATTCCCATTCAGTAGCAATAGCACTTCCTGTCATCATTACAAATACGGTAGGAATATCTGCCTCATGTAAGGCTTGCATCAAATCGGTCTGTATTTGAGGAAGCTTTATACTGGTTCTATCTCCTCCTGTAAACCCAGGAACATCTACTGGCATTTCCTCTCCTTCCAATTGTGGAGATATACCCCCTACAAAGATTACAACATCCATTTTTTTTAAGAGCTGCACTAAATCACTAATCTCTTTTTTACTGTCTACGGATGGCATAACAAAATCAATCCCTTTTTGATAAATCACCTCTGCATTTTTCAGTTTTTTCTTGATTGCTTTAAATGGGGTACTTATTTCAGAGGGAAATCCATTATAGTTTCCTAAAACAGATTCTTCATTATCGGCATTAGGTCCTATAACAGCTACTTTCTTGAGTCCTTTATCTAAAGGCAGGAAGTTTTTCTCGTTTTTTAATAAGACAATAGATTTTCGGGTTATATCCAAAGCTATTTTTTTGTGCTCCTGAGATTCCAGAACAGATAGGGGTATTTGTGAATACTTCACATCCTCAACAGAATCAAACAAACCTAATCTGAATCTTATTGTAAATAAACGTTTCAATGATATATCAATCTGATCTTCGCTAATTAGTCCCATCTTCACAGCTTCTATCAAACCCCTGTACGCCTGCTCTCCACAGTCTATATCAGTTCCGTGAAACACGGCATCAGCTGCCGCAAACTTCGAATCGGGATGTGTTTTATGATGACGATAAAAATCATCAATAGCACCACAGTCCGAAGTTACATATCCATCAAATTCCCATGTATTTCTTAATATTTGCTGCATAAGTAAATCGTTTCCACAACAAGGTTGTCCACCAAAAGCATTATATGCACACATAACTCCTGCAACTTTTGCATCTACAATCAAATCTCTAAAAGCAGGTAAATAAGTATCCCACAAATCGTATGGGGTGACAAAAGTATTAAAAGTATGCCGATTATTTTCGGGTCCACTATGTACAGCATAATGCTTAGCACAAGCGGCTGCCTTTAGATATTTATTATCATCTCCTTGCAAGCCTCTCACAAAAGACTTACCCATAACCCCAGTCAGATAAGGGTCTTCTCCGTATGTTTCTTGTCCTCTACCCCAGCGAGGATCACGAAAAATATTAATATTAGGTGTCCAATAGGTTAAACCATGATAGATAGTATAATTACCCTTTGATGAAGCATCGTTGTAAATAGCACGTCCCTCATCAGATATTGCGGACGATACTAGTTGTAACAATACTGGATCCCAAGTCGCAGCTAAACCTATAGCCTGAGGAAAAACTGTAACTTTGTATTCTGTACGTCCTATTCCATGTAAACATTCGTTCCACCAATTATAAGATGGTATACCCAATCTCTCAATTGCAGGAGCATCATTTAGCATCTGATATACTTTCTCTTCCAAGGTAAGACGTGAAATAAGGTCGGTTACTCTATCCTCCATCGGCAACGTAGTATCTCGAAAAGAATAGTCTTGCCCTTTAACAAAGTGGACAATAAATAGAGCGACAATTAATAACGTGAATTTCGTAATTTTCATGTAAATAGATTTAAATAAAATATTAACACAAAATAAAGATCAACACATTAAAAACTCATAAGATCTGCAATTAATAAACATATTAAAATTCCATTAATAGTGAAAAATCCCATCTATTTTCCTTAAAATTGCCTCAGAATAACCAATTCGAATATTCTTTTATTGTGCTGAAGAAAAGAAATACTCTATCTTTACATTTGTTAGCTTTTGTTACACCTTAATTACACTCGTTCAAAAATCTCTGTAAGACCACATATAATCTGATGAAAAAACTGTTTTTTATTGTATCTCTTATTTTCATTTCAGGATTATGTAATATAATCTCTTCTGACAATATTGATTATGGCTTATTCATTAAGGCTTTCCCCTATAATGACCAGGATAAGACATCTCTAGTTTTAGAGAATAATCAACCATTGAAATTAGGTAAGGAAACAACGATGTCTTTCTTTATCAATATTCGTAAAGACAATGCCTTTGGTGTTGTATTCAGAATTATTACTGACAAAAAGGAGAATATAGACCTTATGTTTACTGTGGGGGATAAAGACAAACGATATCCTATGCTCGTTATCAATGAATCGGTCTTTATGATTTCGGAAGAAATAGTCTGTGATCAATGGATTCCTTGTAGTATAACATTATCATCCGAAAAGAATGAGATTTCAATAGTATATAATAATACAAAATTAGCTGTACCACATTCTCTGACGGAAACCAAAAATGCTTTAATCTCATTTGGTCTCTGTCCTCTTACAGGATATTCTCTTTATGATATTGCATCTGTGAACATACGAGACATAAATATTTTTGATAAAAAAGAATTAATTCGTAATTGGAAGCTTCGCGAACATGATGGCTTAAAAAGCTTCGATTCGGTGGCTAATGTACCAGCCATAACAACCAATCCTCGCTGGATTACCGATATGTATGCCTCATGGGAAAAAATATATTCGAAACAGATAAAAGCAAACTCATTGTTTTGCTTTAACCCTAATGAAAACTTGATATATATTATAGATCCCGATTCTAAGGATATTATAACTTTTGATCCTGAACGAAGAAACGAAACCACAACTGCTGTAAAAAGCGGAGTGATTGCCGCTAATGCTCCCAACCAAGTGTTTTATAATCCTGAACAAGATTTATTGTTTTCTTATAATTTAGATGAAAATACGATCTCTCGCTTTTCATTTGCAAATTCATCATGGGACAGCCATATAGAATCCAAATTAGACCATGGATATTGGAATAATTCAACATCCTATTCAAAGACAGACTCTACTATTGTATCTTTTGGCGGATACGGTTTTTACAAGTATAACAACGAATTAATTCGTTTACATTTAAATCATGGTTCAATCACAAAAAGTAACTTATTAGACATTCCACCACGGCATTCGGCATCGACTGCTATTATAGGTAATACATTGTATATATTTGGAGGAAGAGGAAATAAATCGGGTAGACAAGAATTATCTCCTAAGAATTATTACGACTTCTATTCTGTAAACCTATTAACAGAGCAAACAAATAAGCTATGGGAAAATAAGTCTGAAAATATAGATTTTTTACCTAGCGAAAATATGATTTTCGATGAAAAAGAGAACTGTTTCTATATTTTTGCCACTAAAGACGGAGGTACTTTATTAAGAATAGAGAAAGACAAAATAGGATATACCTCTGTTTCTCATCCTATACAAGAAGACCTTAACGCTCATTATTTATACACTAACTTATATTTCTCTCCAAAGCTGAAGAAATTTTATGCGTTAGTAAATAAAATAAAGACAGATGGATCGGCAGAAGTAAGTATATACTCTCTAAGTTATCCCCCAGCAGCTATAACTGACTCGGTAGTAAATGAACAGTCTTCTGATCATACATTTTCTTTTTCTTTTAAACTTATTATTTTAATCGTATTAGGATTAGTGGGATTAATACTATTAATACTATTAATATATTTTCAATATAGAAAAAGACCTTGCAGCAAAATAAACAACACTAAATTACCGAATACACTCGAAGCTAATAAAACCGATAATATAAAAAGAGAGATTGAAACAAGCTATTATGACTTCTCGAAGCAATCAATCTGCTTTCTCGGTGGTTTTTCTGTTACCGATAAAGATGGACATAATATAACCGGACAATTTACACCAATGCTAAAATATTTGCTCATTCTTCTCATTTTACATACAGTAAAAGAGAGTAAAGGAATATCGGGCAACAAGCTTATTCAACTACTGTGGTTCGACAAGAACGATGAATCTGCCAAAAATAACAGAAATGTTTATTTAAGTAAGCTTAGAACAGTATTGGAGAATGTTGGCGAGTGTACAATAACAAATCAGAATGGTTTTTGGTCTATCTCGCTTGGAGAGAATATTAAGTGTGATTACATAGAAACCATGAAATTATTCTCTTTAATCAAAGAGAATAAATCTTTGGCTCCCTCAGAAATAAATAAATTAGTAGAACTTTTGCTCAAAGGGGTATTTCTTCCTAACACTGAAGCTGATTGGATTGATAATTTTAAGAGTGATTTTTCGAATTTAACGATTGATACATTAACAAGCCTTTCTAGCGATGGATATGAGAAATTAAGCGACGAACTTAAATTGAAAATTGCTGATATTCTTTTTTTACATGATTATATAAATGAAGAGGCTCTTTATTTAAAGTGTTCTATTTTCTTTAATTCGGGGAAAAAAGGTATTGCTAAAGGTATCTATGATAATTTCTGCAAAGAATATCTCAATCTGTTGGGAACTAAATATAAGTATTCTCTATCGGATGTTATTAGTAGAAAGAATATTACGAAATAGCTAACTCCCTATATATTGTTTGAGGGTTTATGCCAAAACAAAGGATTACTATCAAAAAATAAAATGTAATTGTGTTAATAATAGTTATTTATCAGCTA
>NZ_CVRU01000160.1 GCF_001261715.1 Dysgonomonas sp. HGC4
AACAAGACCCTGGGAAGAACCCCAGCGAGTTGTGATTTGCTTTCAAAATTGTATCTTAGTTCATTGAAATACATCCATCAAGTGTGTTTTTTGAGACATCAATACGTTGTGATTTGCTTTCAAAATTGTATCTTAGTTCATTGAAATACATCTTCTTAGCATCTAGAGTCGGAGAAGAATAGTTGTGATTTGCTTTCAAAATTGTATCTTAGTTCATTGAAATACATCATCTCAGAAGACAGAATAGCAGTTGAATTGTTGTGATTTGCTTTCAAAATTGTATCTTAGTTCATTGAAATACATCCCTGCAAGCCGTATACCTTGCTGAAAAGCGGTTGTGATTTGCTTTCAAAATTGTATCTTAGTTCATTGAAATACATCTAGTCCTCAGGTGACGACTTAGAAGAATGAGTTGTGATTTGCTTTCAAAATTGTATCTTAGTTCATTGAAATACATCAAATTCGCACAACAGAGAGCGCAGGAAACGGTTGTGATTTGCTTTCAAAATTGTATCTTAGTTCATTGAAATACATCTAATGCCAATCGGTCATTAAAGCCATGCTGTTGTGATTTGCTTTCAAA
>NZ_CVRU01000161.1 GCF_001261715.1 Dysgonomonas sp. HGC4
TTATAACCTTTCTTTTTTATATAATAATGGAGTAGGGGTTTAATCCTAATTAGTCTTTTATGGTATCTAATAAATTATTAGCTAATCGGCTGGCTCCAACTCTGAAATATTCGTTATTGCACCATTCGTCTCCTAATACCTCTTTTACTACTGTGTAGTACTTCACGGCATCTTCGGTGGTAACAATGCCTCCAGAAGCTTTAAAACCTACTTTACGGCCTGTTTTCTTTGCGTATTCTTTAATCGCAGTACACATTACATAAGTAGCCTCTAGGCTCGCACCTTCATATACTTTTCCGGTTGATGTTTTCAAGAAATCTGCGCCTGAGTATAGTGATAATACAGATGCTTTCATGATGTTTGAAGCTGTTTTCAAAGCTCCGCTTTCTAGTATAACTTTTAAATGTGCATCGCGACAAGAGTGTTTAATTTCGTCAATTTCTTCGCATAGCTCTTCATAGTTTTCATCTAAGAATAAGCCTAAGTTTAGAACGATATCTATCTCATCTGCACCATTAGCTACGGCTAGTGCTGTTTCTGCTATTTTTACTTCTGTGAATGTTTGTGATGATGGAAAGCCTCCTGATACACAGGCTATTTTTACTCCTTGAGCTGTTAGAGCCTCTTTTACGACTTCGGCAAAGTTTGGATATACGCATATAGCCGCAACATTATTTACGTCAGGATATGTTCCTTCAAAGTCATTTACTTTTTCAGTAAATTTCCAGACTTCTTCTTTGGTATCTGTGGTATTGAGTGTAGTTAAATCGATACAAGAATATAGCGTTTTATATACTTCAACGTTGTTATTTTCCGCAAATTTATCAGCTATTATTTCTTTTACTTTTTCTGCAATATCTTCATCTTTTAAAGCAGTTTTGTACTGTTTCAGGATGTCAATGTACTTGTTTGTACTAGTCATGATTGAGTCAATTTATCGTTATTTATATGTCGGTTTTTATCCCTGTTTGTTTTCTTCTCCATGTTCTTATTGAATGCCTTGGTAAGATCTACTCCTGTTTGATTTGCCAAACACATAAGCACCCACATAATATCTGCCATTTCATCTGCCAGATTTTTTTCTAAATCTGTTTTCTTAAATGATTGGTCTCCATAAGTTCTGGCCATTATTCTAGCTAATTCTCCTACCTCTTCTGTGAGGATGGTCATATTGGTCAGTTCGCTAAAATATCTGACACCATATGTTTTTATCCATTCATCAACTTTGTTCTGTGCTTCCTGTATAGTCATATTTCGTATTTTAAGCTATTCTTTTTCTTTCGAATCGATCCAGATGGTAACTGGCCCATCGTTGATTAGTTCGACGTTCATATGGGCTCCAAAAGAGCCTGTTTGAACTTCCTTCTTTATTAATGTTTCTAGTTCTTTGCAAAACTCTTCATACAGAGGTACTGCAATATCGGGTTTTGATGCTCTGATATAGGAGGGTCTATTTCCTTTCTTTGTAGATGCAAGAAGCGTGAATTGCGATACAACCAGTATCTCAGAATTTGTCTCTTTAAGAGAGAGATTCATTACACCATTTTCATCATCAAAAATACGAAGATTGACAACCTTATTACATAGCCATTGGATATCTTCTTTAGTGTCGGAATCTTCTATTCCTAAAAGAACAAGAAGCCCTTTACTTATTTCGGACTTTATCTTTCCTTCTATTGTTACGGATGCCCGTTTTACTCTCTGTATTAATACACGCATGGGTACTTTAGCTACTATATTATTATTTATGCAAATAGTGAATCGAAATAATTTTCCCGAAAAATATATTTTCAGGTTATAAGTAAATTTACTTTGCAGATTTTTGTTCCTTATTCAATATCTAGTAATTCAGTAAGTAATGAATATAAAGGTAAAAAGTAATATTTTACAAGATGTCTTTTTTCTCTTTTTTTCAGTTACTTCATCTCTAACTAATTAATATTCTTATAGATAAAGGAGTGACAAATTATTGAAAGTATCTCTGGTTTTAATTCAATAAAATTGCTTTTCTAAGACATTATTTTGAATACAAAAGTAGCAATAAATTTGTGTAAGTGGGCAATAAAAAACTGCACATTGGTCAATGTGCAGTTAGTTGATTTCTTTAATTTAAGATACCTCAAATCAGTTAATGTTCGTGCTTGTCTTCGGGTAAATATTTTACTAGTGTTTTAAGTTTAAATGCTAGGAATATTCTCAGAACCCCATAAAATATGAATCCAAAGGATATGATGTATGCTGCAAATAATCCTGCAATTGCGGGTTGAAATAATAGGATGATAGATGCAAATACACTAAGTATAGATAGTGCTAGTACCCATCCCCAACCGCTGTTTCTTACGGATTGAAGGTCTAATGCCATACCAATTCCCCAAATAGATTGGATAAGTATCCAGAAGGCGATAAAGTAACATAACATTAGAGGTGCAATATCTAGATTAGCTAGTAAGAATATTGCAAACAATAAATCGATAATCCCCATTGCTAAAGTCCATCCCCAATTGTTTATTATATTCTTGTTGGAGATTGCGAATATGATTTCTGAAATTCCTCCAACGAAAAATGAAAAAACAAATAGTAGAGTGATAGCCGCAAATGTAGCAAAGGGTGTAAACATACAGATGAAGCCAACTACAACTGCTATGATACCTACTAATAGAGATATCCACCAGTTTTTAACTGCTCTTTTGAATGTTGAAAGTAAATGATTTTCCATAATGATATAATTTTATGTTTTCTTCTAATTATAACAAATGAATAGTTAATTATGTTCTAATAACTTCTATTTGTTTTTAGATTTCCTATTTAATGGTTTTTTCACTCCTTTTTGTGTCAATTTGATACTTTAAAGTGCTGCTCTGATGGACTGAAATAATTATTTTAGCTAAACTGATTGATACTGTGTTGTTTAAGAGGGGATGTTTATATTCTGTATGTTTTATCTTAGAGAATATAGTTTTATTTAGGCATCTGTATCCTTTTTCTCTGTATTGAAATGTTCTGTAATAAGTTTCGCTTTATGTTTACCTACTACTTCTTCTATTTCTTGGTTAGTGGCTGATTTTATACGCTTTATACTCTTGAAGTGCTTCAATAGCATCTTTTTTGTCTCTTCGCCAATGCCTTTAATACTATCAAGCTCCGATACTATTTGACCTTTACTTCTCCTGTTTCTGTGAAAAGTAATTCCAAAGCGGTGAGCTTCGTCGCGTAAGTGTTGAATTACCTTTAATGTTTCCGAGTTTTTGTCAAGATACAGAGGGATAGAGTCCTCCGGATAATAGATTTCCTCTAATCTTTTGGCGATACCTACGATAGCTATTTTTCCGTATAAGTCAAGTTCCTTTAGCGATTCGCAAGCTGCACTCAATTGTCCTTTACCTCCATCAATAATAATAAGTTGGGGTAGGGGAGCCTTTTCTTCCTTTAGCCTGCTATAACGTCTATATACCACTTCTGTCATGGTCGAAAAGTCATCAGGGCCTTCTACTGTTTTAACTATAAAGTGACGGTAATCTTTTTTAGATGGTTTGGCCATCTTAAATACTACGCATGCCGAAACAGGGTTTGTTCCTTGGATGTTCGAGTTATCAAAACATTCGATATGTATAGGTAATTCTTTTAGATGAAGATCGTTTTGAATTCCTTTCACAATTCTGATCGATCGTTGCTCTGGATTTAGGCTTTCTGCCTTTTTTAGTTTGTCTACTTTATACTGTTTTACGTTCTGAATAGAAAGTTTCAGAAGTTTCAATTTATCGCCTCGTTGTGGTATCGTGAATTCTGTATCTTGAAGAATCAGATCGGGATAAAAAGGCACTACTATTTCTCTTGCCAATTTTTGAAAACGATTTTTCATTTCAAGAATAGCAAGCCCTAATAGCTCTTCTTTTTGCTCATCTAATTTCTTCTTGTATTCGAAAGTATATGCTCTAATTACTGATCCGTTATGTACACTAAGGAAGTTTATATATGCTGCGGAGCTATCTTCGTCGTAGCCGAAAATATCAATATTATACATAATGCTCGATACAACAGTTGATCTTTGTTTGAAGTTCTCAATCAAAATATATTTCTCTTTTAATTTCTGAGCTTCTTCAAATTTAAAATCTTCAGCCAGTTTTTGCATCTCTTCATATATAGCTTTGCTGGCAATATTTATATTTCCTTTTAATATTTCGCGTACACTTTCTACGTTATTGTTATAATCTTCCAGAGATTGCAACCCTTCGCATGGACCTAGACATCGTTTGATATGATACTCTAGACAAACCTTAAATTTGCCACTTCGGATATTTTCTGGTGTAAGAGCTAAGCTGCATGTACGGATAGGGTAGAGTTTATGTATTGTTTCCAGTAATGCTTTTATACTGCCACCGCTTGCATATGGACCAAAATATTGCGATCCGTCTTTTACAATATTACGGGTTTGTAATATTCGAGGAAAGAATTCATTTCTTATGACGATTGATGCATAAGTTTTATCGTCCTTAAGCATCACATTGTAGCGAGGTTGATATTCTTTTATAAGATTGTTCTCTAATAAAAAAGTATCCTCCTCTGTGTCTACAACAATGTATTTAATATCCTTTATTTTACTGACCAATATTCGTGTCTTTGGGCTGTCGTGATGAGTCTTGGTAAAATAGGAGGATACTCTCTTTTTTAAATTTTTGGCTTTTCCTACATATATAATACTTCCCTTATCATCAAAATATTGATAACATCCCGGTTTGTCGGGTATATTCTGTATTATGTTTCTTAAGCTCTCGTTCATTATATATGTAGGTTTTAGTTTCTGTTAGTTTTCTTCTGTTTTAAATATCATATTTAATGATAGCCTCTACTTCTACGTCTTTAGGAAATAGTTTCCTTCCTTCAAGTTGCTCTAGTTCGATAATAAAGTTTACATATATCTTTTTCACTCCCATTCTTTTGATTAATTTATAAGCAGCAAGCATTGTTCCTCCCGTTGCAAGTAAATCGTCGTGTATAAGAACTACATCATCTGGTTCTAGCGAATCTTTATGAATTTGAATAGTATCTATACCGTATTCCTTTTCGTAACTTTCTTCGATAGTATCTGCAGGAAGTTTACCGGGTTTTCTAATTGGTATAAATCCGGCATCCAAATTTAAGGCTAGGATAGGACCCATTATAAAACCTCTGGATTCTATTCCTACAACTTTGGTTATTCCTTTTTCTTTGTATAAGTCCGTTAGAACTTCCGTTAAGTCTTTTAAATTTTGAGGAGATTGAAATAATGTTGTAACATCTTTAAATTGGATTCCCGGTATCGGAAAATCAGGAATGTTTCTTACAGATGCTTTTAAATTTTCAATTTTTTTGTGTGGCATGATTTTATAAATAACTGTTTTAAAGAGTTCTGATGCGTATTTTTGAAATTGTTCCACGTGAAACCGATTTTTGTTTCACGTGGAACTTCATTTTTTTTATCGTCCTAAAAGTACAAGGAGAATCGAAATGTCGTTAGGTGAAACTCCAGGAATTCGACTTGCTTGTCCGATTGTCTCCGGATTTATCTTGGCGAGCTTTTGGCGAGCCTCTGTCGATAATGAAAGAATACTCTCATAATCTATTTTGTCTTTAATGAGAATGTTTTCAAGTCTCGTTATTTTTTCAGCGATTAGCTGTTCACGTTTAATGTAACCATCGTATTTGATTATTATTTCTGTTGCTTCTAGAATTTCATCTTTTCTGTTGGCTAGTTTATCTATTTCAGATTTAAACGCAGGAATAGCTTCTTTGATGTTCTCTATATTTATTTGCGGACGCATCAAAAGGTCTTTTAATTTGGTTCCTTGTTTAAGAGGGCTTGTGCCTAACTTCTCCAAAGCAGGGTTTATATAATCTGGTTTTAGAGAGTAATTCGAGGTGAATTCGATCAATCTATTTATTTCTGATTGTTTCTGATTTAATAAGTCTACACGTTCTTGTTTGGCTAGTCCTAGTTCATATCCTATTTTAGTTAGGCGTGCATCTGCATCATCTTGTCTTAGGAGAATACGATATTCTGCGCGAGATGTAAACATTCTATATGGTTCATCAACACCTTTTGTTACCAAGTCGTCGATTAAAACACCAATGTATGCTTGGTCACGTCTTAATATAAATTCTTTATCACTGTGGCATTTTAGGTGAGCGTTTATACCTGCAATCAATCCTTGTCCACCAGCTTCTTCGTATCCCGTAGTTCCATTTATTTGACCTGCGAAGAATAAGTTTTTAAGCAGTTTCGTTTCCAACGTATGTTTCAATTGAGTAGGATCGAAGAAATCGTACTCAATAGCATATCCTGGTCTGAATATATGTATGTTTCTAAAAGCAGGAATTTTTTGAAGTGCTTCTATTTGATTGTGGAGTGGGAGAGACGAAGAAAATCCATTCAAATAATATTCTTGAGTGTTTTCTCCTTCGGGCTCCAAGAACAATTGATGAGATGTTTTCTCTGCAAATGTTACTATTTTAGTTTCGATACTGGGGCAATATCTAGGTCCTATACTCTTGATTTGTCCGTTGTAAAGGGGTGAGAATTCGAGACCTTCTCTTAGTTTATCGTGCACCTCCATGTTGGTGTTTGATATCCAACAACTAAGTTGTTTTAGAGGTCTTGGTTCAAAATCAAGGTAAGAAAACTTATGAAAATCGTTTTCTCCTTCTTGTTCTTCCATCAGTGAAAAGTCTACGCTTCTACCGTCTATTCTGGCAGGAGTTCCCGTTTTCATCCTGTCGGTAGTGAAACCTGCTTCTCTCAATTGTTCGGTGATTCCGTATGATGCAGGTTCAGAAGTTCTACCTCCTGTGAGTTGAGTTGCTCCAATGTGCATTAATCCGTTCAAAAAAGTACCGTTTGTCAGGATTACTGCTTCAGCAGAAAAGGAGACACCAAGAGCAGTTTTTACTCCTTTTACTTCTTTATTCTCGATAATAAGGGATGTTACTGCATCTTGCCACATGAAAAGATTATCGGTATTCTCGATGATTTCTCTCCATTTTATGATGAACTGAGTGCGGTCGCTTTGTGCACGTGGACTCCACATTGCAGGACCTTTTGATTTATTCAGCATTCTAAATTGGATAGCTGTCATGTCTGTAACTATCCCCATTTGTCCGCCAAGAGCATCGATCTCTCTTACAATTTGCCCTTTTGCTATACCACCCACTGCCGGATTACAGCTCATTTGAGCAATTTTATTCATATCCATCGTGATCAACAGTGTCTTTGAGCCCATATTGGCTGCTGCTGTTGCGGCTTCACAGCCGGCATGTCCTGCACCTACGACTATAACGTCATATTTGAAATTCATTGTTATTTATTTAAAAGTCTCAGATCTATTTATTGTTTTGATAAGTACAACTGCCTGTTTTAATTGGGTATGTTGTATTAATTACTTACTGTTACTTAATTACAGCGCAAAGTTACTATTTTTATATCAGTTCATAACTTGTTTCTTTCGGTGTAAGCTTTCTGATTTCTTCTTTTTTGTCTTATTTTTACTTAAAATATAAATGTAACTCTAATTGTTTTTGAAATATGGTAACTGTTGAAGTGTGTGCTAACTCTGTTCAGTCAGCAATTGAAGCTCAAAAGGGTGGGGCGGTAAGAGTAGAACTTTGCGGAAATCTTTGTGATGGAGGAACGACTCCTGCGCAATCGCAAATTGAACTTACGCGTAATCATATTGAGATTGATTTGAATGTGATTATTCGTCCTCGTGGTGGTGATTTTTTATATGATGATCTCGATTTTGAGTCGATGAAAAGTGATATTATAACCTGTGGAGAGCTTCATTGTAATGGTGTTGTTATCGGTATCCTTGATGAAAATGGAAATGTCGATATAAATAGGAATGGTATTTTAGTAGAACTGGCTAAGAAATACGGAATGTCTACAACTTTCCACCGAGCTTTTGATCGAGTTTGTAATATTCAATCAGCTTTAGAGGATGTTATTGGTCTTGGATGCGATAGAATTCTTACTTCAGGAGGTAAACAAACTGCTTTTGACGGGCGAAATGTCTTGAAAGAGCTCGTTGATTTAGCCGGAGATAGGATTGCTATAATGGCTGGTGCTGGTGTAAAAGAATCGAATGTTAGAGAATTAGTTCATACTACGGGTGTAAAAGAAGTGCATGGTACATTCCAAACATTGAGAAAAGGGGGGATGAAATATAGCAATCCTAATTTCCCCGATAATTATAATAATTCAGGTTATTCAGAATATTCTTTTCTTGTTTCGGATTCAGACAGAATAAAAGAAATTGTAAAGTCTGCTAATTTGTAATTATTTTTTCTCTTTCGATCTAACTTTTTTCTGTACTAAAAGTAAATTCGAAAAATGAATATATTGTAGGAGTAAGTGAGGGGATTTCTTTCCTTTTCTTGCTCCTTTTTTTGTTTCTATATTTTCAATTTTCATTCTATATTTTCGAATTAACTATTTTCTATTTATTTCTTTTTTTGTAAAACTATAAATTTATATTTTCTATATAGTTTATCGTTTTAGTCAATAATATTTCAATTTTCAATTTTATTATTTCCAATTTTTAGATTTATTGGATTCTAATTATTTATTTAAAATTATTTAATTATTCATTATTATAA